>CAMPDW010000001.1 GCA_946699565.1 uncultured Commensalibacter sp.
GTCTCCTTAACATTAATCTACCCAGACCGCGGTTCACACGAAAACCCAAAGAAAATCGCTTTTCCTTGTTGCTAAAGTAATCTCCCGCGTTCCGATAAGAGATTTATTACTTAGTTTTTTTTATAAAATTGTCAAGAGGTTTATTCACATTTAAACAAACTTAATCTTTTTTATCCTATCTTTTTTCTTTTAAATCCAAATGGTTATATTGCAAAACACCAAAAGAAGCTAGATTTTTTTGAGGAAGCTGTTGAATATTCCATCCTCCACCCAATGCTATAATCAAATCTACAGATGACTGCATTAATTTCGTTTTACTTTTAACTTCCGCTAATTGGGCAGTTAATGCAGCATTTTGCGCAGTAACAACATCTAAATAACTAGTTATCCCACCCGTATATAAAGACATAGCCATTCCCTGTGTCCGTAACGCTGCTTCTGACGCCTCTTTATTTTGTTTCAATTCCAATCGCATTTTTTGTGTCAAAGTAAGATTATCTTCAACCTCACGAAAAGCATTTAAAACAACCGAACGATACTGATCTAATGTCTGTCTATAAACAGACCAGCTTTTTTGTAGACTTGCTCGACGTAATCCACCTTGAAATAAGGGTAAAGTTCCTTGAATTGCTGCTGACCACATGCTATTAGCCATATTTGCCAAACCAAATCCCTTATCCTGGAACCCACTCGCTGCATTAATGGTAATATCAGGATAAAAAGCGGCCTTGGATACACCTATATAACGATTAGCCATAGCCATTTGACGTTCTGCACTTGCTATGTCAGGACGACGCTGTAACAATGCCGAAGGGATTCCTATCGGAATATTAGGAATATAATCTTTTAAATTGCTATTGATAGATTTAATATGAAAATCAAAAGGAAAATGATTAATCAAAACAGCAATCGCATGTTCTGTTAAATCACGTTGGGCTTGCACTTCTGTTTGTTGGGCCTTGGTGATTGCCAATTGGTTCTCGGCCCTTGAAACATCTATCCCCGCCGAAATAGCACCTACCTGACGCATACGAGTAATATCAACCGCAGCCTCATAATAACGAATAGATTCTTTTAAAACTTGATTTTGGGAATCATATCCACGAAGAAGCATATAATTTCTTGCCAAATCCCCTTCCAAAGTTAATTTTGCAGATTCATAATCAGCAGCTTGTGCCTGAACTAGGTTCCGTTGCATTCTGATTTCATTTTTAATTTTGCTCCATAAATCTGCTTCCCATAAAATAGATGCCTGATATTGAGTATTTAATTCCTCAATCGGAGCATGACTGGTTTTGCTTCGAAATAATCGATGATAAGATTGTTTATATTTCCCCCCCCCTGCTTCAAGATATAATTGTGGATATAAATTTGATCGAATCTCTCCAAGAACGGAACGACTTTGCAAATAGGTTTCCGCTGCTGCTTGCAAATCTGGATTGTTTTTATCAAGTTCATTTTCTAATTGATTTAAAACTAGGTCATTAAAAACATGCCACCATGCACCTTTTGGAATTTGATCACTCGGTTGGGCAATATGGAAAGGGGCTATTCCCTGCCAATTATCCGGTAATGCATAATGAATAGGTTGATAATGCGGGGCCAAATCACAACTATTCAGCAAAAAAATACTTCCTATCAAAAAAAACCATAGCATATCAAAATTTTACCTAGTCTTTTTTTATCCATTTATTTTTATTCCACACCTGATTCCACCGCATTTTTTTTAAATGAATCATTTTCATATTTTTTAATTACAGATTCACTATTTTGAAAATTATCGTTATATCCAGGGGTACTATCAACAATTTTAACCTTTTGTCCGTCCAGAAATCCAGCCGACGGATTATTGACAATCCGATCTGTTTTATTTATTCCTGCCAATATCTGAACCGATTTACCAAGATTATTCCCTAATTTCACTTTATGCATCCTAACCCGATAATCATTCCCTACAATGGCGACTTGCATACCTTCACTACGGAAAATCAAGGCTTGTTCCGGAACAATCAAAATATTGGGATCAGCAGGAGCAATAAAATGAACTTGAACAAATGTTCCAGGCCATAATAAATGAGAAGCATTTTCAACAGCTAATTCAGTTATAACTGTCCGACTAGCCATATTAAATGCCCTTGCTGAAGTTAAAAAATCTGCTTTAATAATTTTTCCAGGGTATTGAATGGTAGTTAATTCTGCTTTTAATCCTTTTTTCAAAATTGAAGCATAATCCTGTGGCACATCAACAAAAATACGAAGTTTATGAATGTCGGCAACTGTAAAAAGCTCAGTTGCCTTTCCCTGCCGGCTTAAATCTCCATTATTATTAACAAAATCACCAACGTCCGTTAATCTTGATGTAACAACACCATCAAAAGGAGATTTAATTTTTTTAAATGTCTGTAATGCTTCATATCGTGCCACTTCATGACTTGCCGCATCTACTTCGGCTTTTTGAACTTTGGCATTAGCAACCTGAACGTCGACTTCCTGTTGAGATACCGCCCGAGTTCCCGATAAAGCTTGCCAACGCCTTGCTGTAACAGATGCCAGTTGATAACGTGTCTGTGCAACTTTTAAATTTGCTTTTGCAGCTTCATACTGCGCGTCTAGACCAGGTGTATCAATTGTAGCAAGCAATTCACCCGCCTTGACCGTAGCTCCATAATCTTTATACCAATGCTGGACATAACCTGATACTTGTGCATAGATCGGTGCCTGGTACCATGCTGATACATTACCCGGCAAGGTAATACTTCGAACGGCTGGACCCTTTTGGGGTTGAATACACTGCACAACAGGAATTGCATCCTCATCAGTTTGTTTTGTCAGTTTCATCACATCATGCTGACGTTCAACAATTGCAAAAATTACATAAATACAAACACAAATGCCAATTAATAAAAAAATAACTTTGGTTTTATTTGAAAAATTGGACATCCACTATTCCTTTACTTAACCACGACGATCATAAACTAAAGCAAATACACATGGAACAAATAATAAAGTTGAAAGGGTTGCCAAAGTTAATCCCCCCATTACCGCTTTTCCCAAAGGGGCATTTTGCGTATTGCTGAAGGACATTGGAATCATACCTATAATCATAGCTAAAGCCGTCATTAAAACAGGCCTGATGCGACCATAACCCGCCTCAATAGCGGCTTTTATAGCATTCCCATGTTCAGCAAGCCGTTCCCGAGCAAAAGAAACAACAAGAATTGAGTTGGCAGTCGCTGTTCCCATACACATCATTGCCCCTGTCAATGCAGGAACAGACAAAGCACTATGACTGATAAATAAGCTCCATGAAATTCCTGCCAAGGCACCTGGCAAAGCAGTAATAATAATAAAAGGGTCAAGCCAAGATTGAAAATTAACCACAATAATCAAATAAACAAATAGAATGGATAAGGCCAAGCCACCCAATAATTGCATATACGCATCATACATCGTTGTAGCCTGTCCCCGAATGGCAATTGTCGAACCACGAGGCAATGTTGTTTTTTCCTTATTAATGACTTTCTTGATATCCTTACTTACAGCACCAAGATCACGCCCTTCATTACTGGCATAAATCTCAAATACAGGCATAATATTATAATGGGAGATTTCTCCTTCTGACCCTATATGCTCAATACGGCTTAACGATCCAAGAATTTGTGATTTGATTTTCTTTTCCCCCTTCTCTGAAGTATTAACAGGAATAGTTTCCAAATCATTCATATTCTGTAAATCCGATTGAGGGGTTTGAATATTAACTAAATGAGACACACCTGTCTTTGTATCTAACCAATAAGTCGGTGCAACCTGTCCACTTCCCGATAAAGTTGCCAATACATTATTGGCAACATCCGCTTCTGTTAATCCCGTACTAAGGGCAAAATCACGACGTGTATTAATCATCAAGGTTGGTGTAGAAACCGTTTGCTGTACCCTGACATCAACAATCCCTGGAATATGTTTTAATTTTGCAGCAATATATTTTGCATATTCATAATTACCAGCCAAATTCCGTCCAACAATTTGCACATTAATCGGAGCAGGCAATCCAAAATTTAGAATTTTTGCAGTGATATCCCCAGGCATAAAAGCAAATTCAGTGCCAGGAAATTTCTCTCTCAACCCATGCCGTAAAATCTGACGGTAATCAGCAACAGGAGATTCCGGATTATTTAATGAAATCGTCATATCACAATCTTGCGAACCAATTGTTGGTGTTGAAACAAAAGCCTGATTAATACTACTGAAGGGCAAACCACAATTATTTACTATTTCATGAACTTTCCCTAGTAATAAATGGCTAATTTCGGAATTAACCAAATAAGATATTTTTCCTGTTTCCTCAATCCTCGAACCCAAAGGCACTCGCATATGCAAATCCATTTCTCCAGATTTAATTTCTGGGAAAAAATCCTGTCCAACAAAAAATAATAAACCTACAGATAATAACGAAAAGCTTAAAAAAATAAGGATAAATTTTTTCTTAACAAAAAGAAGTTTTTGCAAAAATACCTGATAAAATCTTCTAAATTTTTCAAAATTTTGATTAAAACCCTGTTGAAATCGTTTAAAAATAGATGGTTTCTTCCCATCTATATCATAACCTTCAACTTGTCCTCGCAAGAGATAATAGGCCATCGTGGGAACAAAGGTTCTGGATAGAATAAAAGAAGCAACCATTGCAAAAATAATTGCTTCAGCCATAGGCATGAATAACCAGCCCCCAACTCCGGTCAGCTGAAATAACGGAAACCATACAATACAAATACAAAGCGTTGAAACAAAGGTAGGGATCACAATCTGATTGGCTGCATTTACAATCGCATCATATAAGGTTTTACCATTTTCCAGATGCGTATCAATATTCTCAATCATAACGGTAGCATCATCCACAAGAATTCCAACCGCCAAAGCTAGACCTCCCAAGGTCATAACATTAATCGTTTGATGCATGACCTCGAGACCAATTAGAGCTGATAAAATCGCCAAAGGAATAGACATAGCTATAATCAAGGTTGATCGCCATGAACCTAGAAAGAGAATTACTACGATACTAGTTAAAAATGCAGCCGTGACCATTTCCCTTACAACATCATGAACGGAATCCTTGACAAAAACTGATGCATCAGAAAGGATATTTATATCAACACCCGATGGTAATGTCTTTTGCACCTTTGACAACAATTTTTTAATTCCTGCCACAACTTGAAGGGTTGAAACGTCTCCCGTTTTCATCACGACCATTAGAATAGCTTTATGACCTTTAACTAATACAAGATTGGTTTGCGGAGGACCTCCCCTATGCACCCATGCAACATCCCTTAAAAAAACCGTCGCATTACCTACTTTTTTGATAGGGATATTATTAAATTCATCAACCGCCCTAGGACTAGCATTAGTTTGAACCATAAAATCAATAAATCCAACCTTTTGATCCCCAGCAGGTAAAACAATATTTTGCTTGCCAAGGGCATTCCCCACATCTGTGGCCGTTAATCCGTAAGCAAGCAATCGGGCCTGATTCAAATCAACTTGAACATAATTAGATACACCTCCATAAGGTGAAGGCAATGCAGCCCCTGCAATAGAAATCAAAGCCGGTCTTATTAAGTTAGATGCTATATCATAAAGCTGTGACCCTGTAATTGTCTTGGATGAAACCTTTAACATCAATACAGGAATGGACGAGGCACTATATTTAATAATCAAAGGCGGTGTTATTCCTTTTGGCATCTGTTTTAAAACCGTTTGAGAAACCGAGGTTATCTGTGTCTGAGCTTCTGCTATATCAGTACCTGGTTGAAAAAATATTTTAACAATACCACGTCCATAATAAGAATTACTTTCAATATGCTCAATATTATCAACCGTGGATGTTAAAGCCCGTTCATAATAGTAAACAACCCGACCTGACATATCCTCGGGCATCAAGCCTGTATAATTCCAGACAACAGCGACTATTGGAATTTTAATATCAGGAAATATATCTGTTGGCGTTCGAAATATAGCCAACACTCCAAAAACAAGAATTAAAATAGCCAGAACAACAAATGTATATGGGCGCTTTAATGCTATAATAACAATTGTATTCACCTTATAAAAATCCTACCCGCCTTACTTTAATTAGTCATATGACTTTTTTTGTCCTTTAAATAAAATGTTTAATATTAAAAAAAACATATCTATCGTTCTTTAAGAAATTATATAATTTACTTTATTCTGTTTCTTTATCCCCAATTTTTTCTAAAGACTGTATAAGCTTTTGAGTTTTACGGCGGACATCCGTAACAGAAATGGATGTATTTTCTATATAACGAGATAACTTTTCAAAAACCGCATCGATTTTAATCATTTCTTGTCTAGTTTTTCCTAATAAACTTGAAACAAATTCTGTTTTTTCACTTAATGCCAGTGAAACATAACCGAGATGAATAGTCCGTAATAAAGGCGGCATTAAGGCGGGTGACATGATTAAAATATGATAAACCCTACCAATCTCATCGATAAGACCAGGAATTCTAGCTATTTCTGTATAAAGTCCATCCGTTGGAACATATAAAACAGCAAAATCTACTGTTTTTGGCGGCACGATATATTTTGAAGCAATTTTTTTTGCCTCTTGTCTTACACAACTTTCCAAAGTTTTACGAGCAGCCTGTTCCGCCCCATTATTTCCTTCTTCAATCGCCTGTACTAACCGTTCATATGCCTCAGTTGGAAATTTTGAATCAATTGCCAATAACGGTTTGTGTGAGCCCTGTGTTGGCATATGCACTACAAATTCAACTAGTTCCAGGCTATTTTCTTTTATACGCACATTTTTTTCATAGGTTCCTGTTGGTAAGATATCATCCAAAATTGATTGTAACTGGGCCTCACCCCAACCACCGCGTGTTTTGACATTTGTAAATAATCGTTTCAAATCACTCATCTGAGCAGTAACAGAATTAACTTCTCCCATTAATTTTTGTATCTCGGAAAACTGTTCAACAACCCGTTGAAACGATGACTGCATCTGAGTTTCAACCGCTTTATTCAGCTTTTCTGTCACCGATTGACGTAACTCTGTTAAGTTCTGGGCACTTTGCTCAGTTAAAAGTTGCATCGCTTTGGCCTGATCCAATCGCAAAGATGATTGCTCTTTCATCAGGCTGTCATTCATCATATGCAACTGTTCGGCAAGTTGGTTTTGACTCTTCTGTAAACGGTCAAACAACTCCTTTTCCATATTATTAAAATATTGCTGTTGACGGTCTTGATTTTGAATTCGTACAGAAGATTCTTTTTCTATCAAAAAAGTCAATTTTTTTAGAATATCTGATTGCTGTTCATTTTTTCCAAGAGATTGTTTTAACATAAAAACAACTGCAATACCCAAACCTATAAATAAAACAATAAAAAGAAAAAAATATTCCAAAAAATAATTAGCCATGAGCTTTAGATTTCAATATTAACAAATAATGTTCTCTTAAAATAATTGTCTTAAAAAACCAGGGGTCAACAACATAGAAGGATATACTTCCATTTGTGGTTTTTTGAATTTTCCATCAATCTTAAAAGGAACAGCGACAAGCCCACCACCTTTTTCAGGCACGAACAACTTGCCCAATCCTGGTAAATGACTGAATAATTTATTGATTGCATAAACAGGAACAATTGTGCCCTGTAAATCCAGAATTGTTTTATCAAAATTAATATCCCCTTTTATTGTAGCCCCCAATTCTGCATTATATACACGGCCCCGCTTAATTTTTAAAATACCTTTATTCAAAAAAAGATCGCTTTTTAACATATCAATATTCAATTCATCTTTTTTCTGGTTTTTAAACCATCCATAAACAGAAAAATTACTTACACGTTTTAATGCTGCTGGAACATGATCAACTATAAAAGGATCAATTTGTATTTTCCCAGTAAATGAGGATTCAGGATTAGCATCATCAAAATTTCCATTTATAATACAGTGACCTCCTTTTATTCGATTAGATATACCAATAATACTTAGTAAATTCCCAAAATTTTGAGCATCTAAATAAAACTGGCGATTTGAATTTTTAGGAAATAAAGATGCTGTCACTAAAACAGGTTGCCTCATCCCATAGGAAAGACGCATTAACCGTAAGCCATTATATTCAACATAAGCAGTGACCTCTCTCAAGCTTTCATTTTTATTATAGAAAATCTTCTGCGCTTGTAAATTAAATATCCAACGTCTTCCTTTTATTTTATTATCTTGATAAGACGTCGATAAGGTGGATAAAGAAGCAATATTTTTTTTATCTTGCTTAAGATGTTTTTCATGAAATTTTCCGAAATATGTTTCAATAAACGGAGATAAATCCAATATATTTGCCTTAACAGAAATCTTAACATCACCTTTTATAGGATCATCAAAAGCTTCCTTGGTCATTGGAAAATTGATAGTGGCTTTACCTTCAGATCGGCCTGTTTTAAAATGTTGTATATTTAATTGAGTCGGAATTTTATTTTTAATATTCATATCGGCGTGAATTAATAAATCACGTCCCTTAGCCTGAAGTTTACGAATACCCACCAACTTGTTATGATCTAATAAAATAGTTCCAGAAACCATCGCAGGATTAGCAATTAATTTATGCCAGATAGGGAATTTAAGTTCACTTTTTGAAAGATCCAAATTTAAATTTACTTCGGCTTTTTTATTATAATATCTGGTATAATCCACACCAAGTAACGATTGTCCAATCATATTTTTGGCCAAACCATAACCAGCCTGCTTTAAAAGCTTAGATGTAATGATTAAATCAATTTTTATTTTTTCTATAACACTTTGAGCATCCTGATGCGTGAAATTTTGCCTGTAAACAAACTGGCTAGGAAAATAAGAAAGAAACCCTTTTCCTTTCAAATCAAGATGTTTTTCAGTTACATCCACTGTTAAATTAGCTTTTGTTAAATCTTCCCCCCAAATAACTTTTTGTAAATAAACATTTTTAATTTCATTATGACCCTGAATTTTAAGTTGATTACTTTTAACTTTTTTCTTCAAGGGAACTTCCAGATGTAAATAGGATAATAAATTTCCACTTGATTTTTTAAAAGATAAAGGATGACGGGAAAGTAATTTCAACTTTGGTTCTGATAACAATCGTAATAAGTCTGGTAATTCCCCTTTAATAATCAAATTAATAAGGCCTAATTCATGATGGTTACTTAAACCTGTAATCCACATATTTCCCGATGGAATATATAATTTGTGAAAATGCGTTGTTTTTTTATAATCAGAATGAACAATCTGATATCCTCCTTGATACTTAATTAAAATACGATCAGGATCCACAAAACGCATCTGAGCATTCATTTGCTGTAAAGGCAAAATAGGCCTTAGCCAATGAACCTCTAAACCTGTAGCCAGTTTAATACCCCCTTCTAATTTAACAAGTTTTACCTTATGTCCATCATGCATCCTTTTTAATTTTGCATGAATTGAAAAATCATGAGCCATGCCCACCGTAATATTTTTCGTAATCCAATCATAAGCGCCAATCGCAACATAAGATGGCCAATAATCTTTTAATGTTGAAAAATTCAGTAATGGACTTCCCGCTGTAAGATCAAGATCAATAATCTTTGGATGACGCATAGAAGATAAATTTAAAAACCCTTTAAAAAATAAAAAAGGACCACTTTTGAGATTATTCAAAACCAATGGAGAGCGTAATTGAAACTCAACAGCTGGAAAATCAATTTGAACAGGATGTTCTAGATCAGAAGCAAATTTTGCATTGATTTGTGCATAACCCGAAGAAGGATAAAAGAAATTATTTCTTACATGAATGCTCCCTTGCCCAATTCGAATAAATAGTTTAGTTTGACACGGTTGCATAAAAACTTTATGTTGAATAATAAAATCAATAAAACCATCAACTGATATTGGTACATTAATAGATTCCAAATCATGTAAAACAGGGATTAATCCCGAAAAATGCGCTGGATTAACTTGATCTACCTTGATATGCCATTGAAACTTTTTTATTTTTTGTAAGTCAGTTAAGGATTTTTCTTTAAAAGGGGTTGTACTTTCCGCTTTGATTTTCACACTTTGACCATTAATATCAAAATTTGCTATGCCATTTCCTATAACAACTAGACTTTTACCTACTTGAAATGGATGAATATCAATATCAATTCCTCTTGATTGAATAAACGTATGATTAATTTCATCAACAAAAGATAAAGCTGTATTTTCAATTTCAATATGAAATAATTTATGCAGATTAAAATTAATCTTTGATTGGGTTGGTGGTCCTATCTCGGGCAAATCTAAATTGATATGATGATTTTGATATCTTTTTAAATAAAAATCCGAACCTGATAATTTAATAAATAAAGGGACAATTTTCTGATGACGTAAGGCTGGGGTGTCTAAGGTCACACGGACAAAATTAATATAATCTTTAATTTGATCATGAACATCCAATAACTTCAGCCCTTTTATTTCAAATGTAATCGGAGCTTTAAAGCCTTTTTGTTGAATAGGCCACTTCATAATCAATTGATCAAAGATTAATTTTCCAGCAGGTTTATTTTTTTCAATTCCTGCAATAACAGGCAAAGGAAGCCAATGACGGGCTATAAAAGTCAAATTGACAGGTGAACTAGCTATATAAGATACAAAAACAAGAAGAGACAATGCCAAAAAAGCCGTTCCCAACATACCGGTAAGGAACAATAAGCGTAACCAACGCCATATTAAATTTATTTTTAACTTTTTATAAAATTCTATCTCTTTCTTTATAGGCATTTTCATCTTAGTATTTAAAATCTGGATAAAACCAAATAACAGAAATCATATCATTATGTCTCATAAAAATTTAACTTCTATTTCTTGGTTTGATCAGAGTTGGCCAAAAGCAGCCGATCAGCGTAATGCCAACCTTTTTTTTAAAGTGGTTCAAGAAACATGGCTAACCAATAATAAAAATCCTTCCCTTCTTCAACAACCCAATATCACTCGTCTTATTCAGGCTATTGGTGGGAATAGTCCATACCTTGCCGATTTACTTTTAAAAAACATACATTTTTTTGAATTCCTTATCGAAAATGGACCTGATAAAGCCTGTGAAAAAACATTTACTAGCTTACAAAATTCATCAATACAAGATTCACGAACTAGTATTGCCAAAATACTGCGGATCACTAAACAAAAAATTGCTCTGGCTTGTGCCATTGCTGATATCGGTAATATATGGACTCTCAAAAAAATCACGCACACTTTGAGTTATCTTGCCGAAATTACTCTTCATTTTGCAATTAATTATCTTTTATTACAAGCACATCTCGCTAAAAAAATTAAGCTTCTTCATCCGAATAATCCTCAGGAAGATTCAGGATTTATTATTTTAGGTATGGGAAAACTTGGGGGAAAAGAACTTAATTATTCTTCAGATATTGATTTAATTATTCTTTACGACCCTGATAAATATCCTGATAATTCTGATCTTGCTACACTTTTCATTCGTATAACACGGCAACTAGTTTCTCTTATGGAAGACCGTGATGAAGATGGGTATGTTTTCCGAGTTGATTTAAGACTTCGACCTGATCCTTCCTCTTCTCCTCTCGCCGTATCTTTACCTGCTGCCATTTCCTATTATGAAAGCCTAGGTCAAACATGGGAACGCAGTGCAATGAGCAAAGCAAGACCCGTAGCTGGAGATATAGAAGGAGGATATTCTTTTTTAAAAGCTATCCAACCCTTCATCTGGCGTAGATATCTTGATTTTGCCGTCATGGAAGATATTTATGCCATGAAAAACAGAATAGATTATTACAAAAATAAAGGAAAACTCAATCCACCTTCTCATGATAAACCTGTTTCAGAACAAGAAGCTTTACACTGGCTCATAGGCCAAAATATCAAATTAGGATATGGCGGGATCCGTGAAATTGAATTCTTACCCCAAACATTACAGCTTATTTGGGGAGGACGTTTTCCTAAGCTACGTATTCCGCAAACTATTAAAGCTATTCAGCAATTAACAACCAAAGAGTTAATCTCTGATGAATCTGCAACTATTTTAATTAAAGCCTATTATTTTTTACGTAAAATTGAACATCGACTACAAATGCAATTTGATTATCAGACCCATTCCCTACCTGATAACGAAAAGGCTTTTGAAGAATTTTGTATTTTTATGGGATATGAAGAAACCAAAAACTTTGTTTATGATCTTTTCCCACTGATGCAAAAAGTCCGCCATATTTTTGAAGGTTTTTTTACTCCACTTGAAAACGAAGAAAACTTTATTCTTGATTTACCTCAAAATGAATTAATGCATTATTTAAATGAAAAAGGTTTTCCCGATGAAGCCTCTTCAATCTTACAATCATGGAATAATAGTGGTCCTCGAACTTTGAGAACGGCACGAGCGCGATCTATTTTAAAAAATATTTTACCCAATATTTTACAGGCTTTTTCCGAGCAAAGAAATCCGTTACTCGTTCTACAACGTTTTGATAGTTTACTTGCACGTCATCACGCAGGCATCCAATTATTATCTCTTTTTGAACGAAACCCTATTTTATTTCAAAAATTAGCATCTATTCTTGGTTCCTCGCAATTTATGGCTGATTATATCACTAACAATCCAGCCGCCTTGGATGCTTTAATTAATATTGATATTCTAAAAACAAAAACAAATCTTTTACAGAAAACAATACACGAACATTTAAACAGTCCGCAAGCTCTAGAAGAAATTTTGCCTGTTCTTCATAATATCATTCAAAGTGAAGAATTCAGGCTTTCAATTTCTTTTATTGAAAATCAGCTTTCTCTTAATAAAAGCCAAATCCAACGCACAAAAATGGCCGATATTATTTTAAGTGAATTATTGGTTAGAGTCATTAAGGATCATGAAAAAAAATATGGTTTTATTCCAGGGGGTGGTATTTGCATCATTATCTTGGGCAAGGCAGGATCATGGGAAATGACGGTTGGTTCTGATCTAGATATGATGCTTATTTTTGATCATCCTCCCGAAAGTACAATCAGTATTACTTTTCCCGAACCTGAGAGCGGAAAATATAGTTTTCGTGCTTTAAATGTCAATCCCTATTATATTCGTTTAACTCAAAGCTTTATTACTGCCCTTACCAATACCAGCTATACAGGTCCAATATATGAAGTGGATATGCGTCTTCGCCCCTCGGGAAGTAAAGGGCCCGTTGCTGTTTCCTTAAATTCTTTTCAGCAATATCATCAGAAAGAAGCTTGGACATGGGAACGTATGGCGTTAACCCGAGCAAGAGTCATCGGAGGATCACAAATTCTTCGATCACGTATCGATCAATCAATTCAAAATGCTTTATCTTTGACCTCATCGGATATTAAAAACGAAAATATTATTCAAGATGCTATCCACATGCGTCAGAGATTAGAAAAAGAAATACCACCCACCAACATATGGGATATTAAATATCTTAAAGGTGGATTAATTGAAGTTGAATTCATTGCACAAACCTTTCAGCTTATCGCACGAGATGAAAAAGTAAGACACCCTTGCACAAGAATTGCCCTTCATAAATTAGCAAAAAAAGGTTACTTATCCCATGAGGATGCTAATTTTTTAATTTATGCAGATACTTTCTGGCGCACTTTACAAAGTTTATTAAGGTTATTTTTTGGAAAACACCCGCCTGAACAGTTAGAAAAAGAAGTAACTCCCATGATCATAGAAATTATGTCAAAAAAACTGTTAGGAGAAGTCCTGTATACACCTGACTCTATTTCACTTATTGAAGAAAAAATACATAAAATAAGTGAAAAAATCCGAATATTATTTACAAAACTTCTAGGCCCTTTATCCTAGAATTTATTTTTTCATTTTTTATCAAAGAGTAATAAACCATGACACAACTGACAGAAGGTTCTTCAGCCCCCAATTTCAAAATGCCTACTCATCTGGGAGATATTATTTCCTTATTTAAATTAAAAGGTAAAAAATTTATTCTCTATTTTTATCCAAAAGCCAACACTTCAGGATGTACAAAGGAAGCTTGTGCCTTTGAAGAAAATCTTTCAGCCTTTAAAAAACTGGATATTCCTGTTATTGGTATTTCACGAGATCCCATTAAAAAATTAATTAATTTTGCCCAAAAATATAATCTAACTTTTCCTTTGGCTTCCGATGAAGAAGGAAAAACAACTGAAGCCTATGGTGTATGGGTTGAAAAATCAATGTATGGACGAAAATATATGGGAATTGAACGTTCAACCTTCTTAATTGATGATCAGGGTAAAATCATCAAAATTTGGCATAAAGTGAAAGTTACCAATCATGTGAATGATATTTTAAAGACTCTTCATAACCTTGATCAATAACCTAAGCATACCTTCCTCTCCTACGGATGAGCAGCATTTAATTCTGTTAAATCCGCAGGAATTTGATACAAACTGGAATCTTGGTGAGCATAAACAACTTTCAAAGCCATAACTAATGGAATATTATTACGTACAACTCGTAACATAACCCCATCTCTGGTATAACAAACATCATTTACATTCCCTTCTGTGTCGGTCACTTCCCATTCATCACAATACTGACCTGCCACAGTGGCCTCTCCAACTTTAACATAATTTCCTTCCGCCCTTTTTCCAAAAGATTCAATCGGCGCGCCGGGTGTCATTAAATCTGTTTTTTTCTTTAACTGAGGGTTTAAGACAATTAAATGCTGCGTTCGATAATCCGTAATCATGTAAGTATCTATGCCCTGAGAATCAATTCTCTGTTTCCATTGTTCCACAGACCATCTCATTCTTTGATGAAATGGGGGTAGTCCCGGCATAGGACCTGCAATTGCATAAATAACATCGACATCTTTCTGTGGGATAATAAAGGGATTTTGACTGATATCAATTTTATCATCATTATCTGATTTTCTTGCCTGAATCGGTGCAAGAGGTTGGGCATTGCTATTTGGTGAAACAAGGGTAGGACTTTCTCCTCTTTGTTGAGACAGTTTGACTTGTTGGTACCCTGCTGGAATCTGAAATATTGAAACAGGTAAAGGATTGTATTGCACGGATAAAGCTTCTGTTTTACCATCAATCCCGTCAATATCGGTTCCTTCCTGACGAAGAATTACACCATCATCAGTCACACAAACTTCCGAATTCCCTTTTGGTCCTTGCACTTCCCATTGATGACACAAAATACCAATAATTCGCTTTGAACCTTTTTCCTTAAAATGAAGGCTGTCATCCAAAAAAATACCACCTTTACCTGATTTACTTGGAATAATTGTATAAATACGAGATTTATTGGATATAACAGTTGCTATTTGCTTTCCGGGGTCAATAATTGTTAATCCTATATTATCAGGTCCATCAATCCGAAAAATTTTTTTATCGCCTGAAAAATAAATTTTCCTTTTTTGAACCAAAGGTGAATTTTCAGGTTGAACAGCATAAACAACCGTCACATCACGATTTGGCATAAATAAAGGGCGTTCTTCTTGAGCATAAGCAGGAAAAATTGAAAAAAAACAACTACTTAAAAAGATTGACCTTGCATATTTCTTTTTCTGATCAATACAGCCTTTATCATTCTTGGTAAAATGCGACATCCATCTATCCTTCTAAATTCTTGATCCAGTTTATAATACTCAATTATTAAACGTTTCTTTTTTAAGATCTTATCCTAAGTCCATCTCAAAACTAGCATAATTTGACCAAGGAACAATCAATGATCTTTTACTCATGAGTGCATTGCTTTAATTTCCTGTATTATAAACGGATTATTTTTACTTTGACCATACCACATAATATTGATTTATGAATAACCTCTTGAAGATAGATTTCATATGGTTCTATTTCTATGCTACCAAACTGTGCTACATGCTTCGTCGTAAATTGAGCATCCAATAATTAAACGCCACTCAAACGTAAACAAAAAAACAGATAAATCAAAACTATTTTGGATGTATTTCGACATCGCATAAACATACTCTCTCCAAAAAACTGTCCTATCGATATACCGTATAATCCACCAATCAATTCATCTCCTTCCCATACTTTTACAGTATATAAGCATGGTCCTGATCAAATAAGGCTTTATATAAAGAACGAATTAAAGGATTAATCCAAATAATTTGCTCTCGATCAGGTAATAGAACTGCACATCCATCAATAATCCGCAAAAAATCGCGATTATATTTTATTTTACAGAAACACGTTAAAATATTACAATATAACCGCTTGGGGAGAAGGTGAAAAGAATCTACAAAATAAAATACCTCTTTGTTTAGAACAACACCAATAAAGTTCTTTACTTTCATGACTTTCCGCCATTGGAAAAATACTCTGTTTATACGCTTCCAATAAAAACCAAGGGATCAACTCCTGTTTCATTATTAATCAAGATTTATTAAAAAAATTGTGAAGATTTAGCATGATTTTTACAAATATATTCAATTGTTTTCTTTGCCAATGCACCATGTTCGCGTTCCAGACGGCGTATTACAAAATGTAATCGAGCCAAAGAGCGATAATGATTAAGAAAAGCTATATTTAATGACGCACCACATAAGGCACTTACAACAGGCATCATTTGCATACTTAATTTTTGTGAAAGACTTAAACCATATTGGTATGATACATCAGTCATCAGTAAAACCATGGGGCGTCCCCGCAACATTAAACGTGCCGAAAAAAAACCTAGTTGCTTATCTTCAACACCTTTATTAATAAAAGTTCGTAAGGCAAAAACTTCAAGACAAGCTTTTTTTGTATCTTCATCTTTTAAATCTTCACCTTCCTCACGTGCAATATGGGCTATTTCACGCATAAGTGCCAAAGTTGTAAAACTTATATCGGGCAACATTCCCCCTAATCCCGTAAATCCCCCAATTGCACCCGATGTTGCAACCATCGCTTTCATAACACGATCGCGCCAGACATTTGTTAATTCAGCTGCATATTCATCCTCATGTTGAATACAATTTAAGCCTAAAATCGATATTTCAAAAGCATGTCGAATAGAAGCATTAGTAACTTGCTCAATCTTTTTTTGTATTTTCGGTGTAAAATTTAATCCTCTTTCACTTAATTTTATAACTTGCCCAACAGCACCACCCATAATATCAGCCAAACGTAATAAAACACCTTGTCCAGCTTCTAATTTATCCAATGCAGTGTTCAAATCTTGTATTTCTTGATCGTTTAAAGAATAAGGAACGATTGTTTGATTATTT
The DNA here is from genome assembly GCA_946699565.1 of uncultured Commensalibacter sp. Lineage (GTDB taxonomy): Bacteria > Pseudomonadota > Alphaproteobacteria > Acetobacterales > Acetobacteraceae > Commensalibacter. The sequence continues at coordinate 17,233 of CAMPDW010000001.1, forward strand.
TCTGTACTCATTTACCCAATACCTATTCCAATGATGCTAAAATAATTATAAAATTATAATACGAACCATAAATTACTTTAAGTGAAATAATATGGCAAAAAAACATCTTATTTAAAAAAGAAAAATTGCTAATTAATTACTTTTAAAAATTAATTATTTGTATAATATGAAGAAGGATTCAAGATTATGACTCATCAAATTAAAATTATTTCCCGTTTCTTATCCGGTTTAACATTATTAATCGGTATTTCAACACTTATTGCTCCATTAACGACACAGGCTCAATTAAGAAATTCTACACAAGCAAATACACGTAATCAAGCACCACAACCTTTACCCCCTCCACCTTCAAGGCCTGGCATGTCTGAATATAAACCTATAAACTATGACAATGCAATGACTGCCACACAATCAGACAATGTTACTTCACAGAAAGGTGAAGGGTTGCCAGGATCAACACCAAGTCAATCCCCTGCCCGTCCTTATAATGGACCTTCTATTAATATACCTGGAACGGGGATCAGAGCTTATTTTAATGCTCCTGTTCAACCTCCCTATAATGCAAATGCTTCTTATGATACTTTTGCGGGACAACCCGGTGGAAACAGAGATGCTATTCTCCAACAAAATAAAGCACGCTAATTATTGATCCCATCTTTTTCCTGAATCTTTTTTCGCGCTAAAGTGGCTAATTGGTCAACCCGTTCATTTTCGAAGCAACCATTATGCCCCTTTACCCAATGCCATTTTATTTGATGTTGAACCGCAGCATTTTCTAAACGTTGCCATAAATCAGTATTTGCAACAGCTTTTTTAGAAGCATTCTTCCAACCATTTTTCTTCCAACCTTCAAGCCATTCGGTAATACCACGACGAACATATTGGCTGTCTGTATAAAGATCCACTTGACAAGGTCGTGTTAACGTTTCAAGTGCCATAGCTGCTGCCGTTAACTCCATACGATTATTCGTTGTTTCTGATTCACCGCCACTTAACTCACGTTCAATCCCTTTAAAACGTAATAAAACACCCCAACCTCCAGGTCCAGGATTTGGGCTACAACCACCGTCTGTCCAAATTTCAACAAAACTTTTTTGGAAATTGCCATGATCCTCTGTCATAATTTATACTTTATTTTGTTGAAAATACCGCAAGCGATAAAGATAAGGTATAGGATCCTTTGGTGTAACAAGCGCCATGGGTGATGTATAAATTAAATCATGTAAACGTGTTAGTAAAAACCGAAGAGCAGCACCCATTTTAAAAAGTAAAAAATATTCTTTTTCTTTATCAGTTAAAAGGCGAACAAATTGATAACCTGCCATTAAAGCATCGGCATGTTCAGAAAGATAAACACCCGTCTCAGTAAAACACCATGCATTAAGCGTTATCGCTAAGTCATAAGCTAAAAAATCAGTACAGGCAAAATAAAAATCTATAAAGCCACTTATCTGATTATCTTGAAAAAAAACATTATCTGGAAATAAATCTGCGTGAATTTGACCTGTTGGTAAATTCTTTTGCGGTTTAGGCCAGGAATCAACAACTTTGTGTAAAATTGGATTGATTTCTTGAATAAGATTATCATATCCACAATAAACGGACTTCTCCAATAATTCATTCCAACTATCCGGACCAACATGATTTTTCTTATCATGATGAAATCCCTGACTTACCTTATGCAATTTTGCCATTGCCACACCTAAGGCATAACAATGTTCAGGCTCAATAACTGAGAGTTCACTACCTTGCAAAAACGTAACAATTGCAGCCGGACGCTTGTTCAACGTGATTAAGAAATTGCCATCCCTTGTACTAACAGGTAAAGGACATGCTATATGATGGCTAGCAAAATATAACATTAAGTCCAAATACCAAGGAAGCTCCTCTTTCTTTATGCGTTTTTCATACAGCGTAAGAATATATTTCCCTTTCGTCGTTTCAATTAAAAAATTACTATTCTCAACGCCTTGAGCAATTCCTTTAAAGCGGACAAGTTGCCCAATATTATAGTTCTGAAGACAAGTTATAAGTTCGTGATCGGTAACGTTTGTATAAACGGCCATGAATAAACTCTATATTTCTTTTATTCGAGCGTATGAAGACTAAAGGTGACATGTTCTTTTTTAACAATACGCTCTTCAATATTGAGTGTAAAACGTTTAAACAAAGCATTTAAAATTTCCTGTACTAAAGATTCTGGAGCCGAAGCACCCGCTGTAATCCCCAATACCTTAATACCATCCAAATCTTTCCAATTCATTTCCTGAAGTTTTGGCAATAAAATAGCCCGTTTTGCCCCAGAACGTTCAGCAACCTCGCGTAAACGCTGAGAATTAGATGAATTCGGGGCACCAATAACAAGGACTAAATCACATTCACGAGCAATTCTTTTAACTGCTTCTTGCCTATTTGTTGTCGCATAACATATATCTTCACGTTTTGGACCTTCTATATTAGGAAAACGCTTTCTTAAAATCGCAACAATTTCCGCCGTATCATCAACCGAAAGTGTAGTTTGCGTTATAAAAGCTAAAAGATCTGGATTTTTAGGTTGAACTGTTCGCGCTTCTTCGGCATCCTTGATTAACGTTACAGCACCTGAAGGAAGCTGCCCCATTGTTCCCACAACTTCAGGATGACCAGCATGACCAATCATTAAGATATGACGACTATTTTCTCCGCCTTTTGCATAATGACGTTCGGCCTCCCTATGAACTTTGGAAACCAAAGGACAGGTTGCATCCAAATATAATAAATTACGTCGTTGGGCTTCTAAAGGAACAGATTTTGGTACACCATGGGCAGAAAAAACAACATGAGCATCTTCTGGAACTTCATCAAGTTCTTCAACGAAGATCGCCCCTTTTTTTTCTAAATTTTCAACAACTGTACGATTATGAACAATTTCATGACGAACATAAACAGGCGGACCATAACAACGTAAAGCCTCTTCGACAACACGAATAGCGCGATCAACTCCAGCACAAAAACCTCGTGGGCCAGCCAATAATACTTTTAACTCACGCATATGATTTTCTGAATTTTTTGAAGATTGGTCAGACATTTTTTTTCCAAGTTATTAAAAATCTATAAAACTTTATATGGGGATTTTAACAGGTAAACAAGCAGTTATTAAGTATCAGTTTTTAAAAAATTAATTATAAAGAACATATTTCACATTAAAACAGTTTGTTTTATGGTATATATTTCAAAATTAGTTAACAATCTATTTTCCGTAAAATGGTAGGAAAGCGATGATTCTTTCAAATGCTTTAAAAAACAAAACAATAAAATTCTCATTTACTTTTTTACCTTTAACTTTTTTTCTATGGGGCTGTGCAGAAAATGTGACGTATGATTTTCCGCCTGCCTGTCCAAAGATAAGTATTTTGCCTGCAACTTCTGATTATTATATTTTTGAAAACAATCAAAACAGTTTACCTCATCTTACTACAAAAGCCAGTATTACGGAAGTAACCGGCAATTGTTTAGATGACCCAAAAAATGCTAAAAACAAATCTAGAAAAGCACAGAACTTAAGCTATCAAGATTATATTGATATTAAAATGAATATTTCCTTACAAATTCAAAGAGGTCCCGCAGCTCAACAAAATTCTTTTAAAATCCCTTATTTTATCGCTACAATTCATAATGGAAAAATTATCGATAAACAAAAAATAACAGCCGAGGTCAATTTTCCTAATAATATTGATCAAATCAGACTTGAATCGAAAGAACTCCTTTTTAAATTACCTATAACTAATTCTCGCACTGCTGATGGTTATGAACTAGCTATTGGCTTTCAATTGACACCCAATCAACTGGATTACAACCGCCATCATTTCGGGACAGTTAATTATACTTCTTATTAAAATTACCGTTTGATCTTATTAATTTGTAAATTCATTTGCACAGATATTTATTTATGCAAATGAATATTTATAAAATTTTTTAAGGTAACATTGTTCCTGTATCAATATAACGTTCATGCCATGATAAAGCTTCTTTTAAAAGAAGCGGAGTATGAGCCATATTATTCTTTAAAGCCATTTGATAATATTCTTTTAATAAAGGCTTAAAAGTTGGATGTGTACAATTTTCTATAACTAATTTTGCCCTTTGACGAGGGGATAATCCGCGTAAATCCGCCAATCCCTGTTCTGTAACGATAACCTGCACATCTTGGTAAATATGATCCACATGCGAAACCATAGGAACAATAGCAGAGATTTTTCCACCTTTTGCCAATGAAGGAGTCATAAAAATCGAAACATAGGCATTTCTAGCATAATCTCCCGATCCACCAATACCATTCATCATTTTTGAACCCATAATATGGGTTGAATTCACATTACCAAAAATATCCGCCTCAATCGCCCCATTCATAGAGATGCAACCCAAACGTCGGATAACCCCTACATGGTTACTGATTTCTGCAGGACGTAAAATAATTTTATCACGAAAGAAATTCGTATTGCTATTAAAATATTCAGCTTTTTCCGGACTTAGAGAAAATGATGTTGCTGAAGCTACTTTCATTTTACCTGATTCAAGCATATTTAACATACCATCCTGAATCACTTCAGTAAAAGCTGTTAAATTATCAAAATTACCATCTCCCAAAGCTTCCATCACTGCATTGGCAACATTACCAACCCCTGATTGCAAAGGAAAAAGTTGAGGTGGAACTTTACCTCTTTTCACTTCATATTTAAAAAATTCCATAAGATGACCAGCAATCAATTTTGCATTTTCATCACTTGGACTGAAAGGGGCATTTCGATCAGGGGCATTGGTCTCAACAACAGCTACGACTTTATCTAAATTAACCGTCATATAAGGTTGGTTCATTCGGTCATGAGGCGAGGAAAGCGGAATGATTTGATGAGGATAAAAAGCAGAAACCTCCCACACATCATGCATTCCTTCCAATCCAGTACTTTGCCATTCATTTACTTCAAGAATGACTTTCTTAGCACTATTCAACCACAACTGATTGTTTGCCAATGCAGAAGAAGCAACCAAACGACCATCTTCACAGATCCTTACAACTTCAATAATAGCAACATCCATATCTCCTAACACACCGGTACGATACAAAGGAGCCACTTGCCCAAGATGCATATCAAAATAATCGGTATCCCCATTATTAATTCGTTTACGCATATTCGGATCAGTGTTGAAAGCAGAACGATAGGAAACACCATTTACTTCTGCAAGCGCACCATCTAATTCTGGTCCAGTAGAGGCACCTGTAATCAATTTAATCTTGAAATCTTTTCCTGCGTCATGGATCTGTTTGATGATTTGAGCTAATGCTTGGGGAACGGCTTTTGGATATCCTGAACCTGTAAAACCACTTGTTCCGACCAAATCCCCAGGTTTAATCCATTTCGCAGCTTCTTCAGCTGTACAAATTTTCCGTTTTAACCCTTGATGTTGAATACGTTGATTATGCGACATAACTGATCCTTTAAAAATCTTAACTTTTAAAACTATATAATTTTTTTATATTTAATTAAGATCATAAAGCTTAAAATTACCAACAAAAAAATGTGAAAAAATAATTAATAAAAACAATTTTATAATATTATATGCAAAATAAAAAACTTTATGGTTTATACTATCTATATGTTTGGTTTAATATCTAATCGTTTTAAATATTTAAGAATTATTGGGGATGTCCATGGTGATATCACCGGTTTCCGTCATGCTGTTGAAACAGACAATTTTATTATTCAATTGGGCGATCTTGTTGATTATGGACCTGACAGCGCTTCAGTCATAGCACTTATGTTAAAGGTTCAAGAGGAAAAAAGAGGATTATTTCTAATCGGCAACCACGACCGAAAATTAGGACTATATCTTAAAGGATTTAAAGTCCGAAAAGACAATGCCTTAATATCCACAATTGATCAAATTAATCAACATCCAGATAAAAACTTAACATCAAAAATTCTTGAAAGACTAGAACAAGCACCTGCATGGTTGATTTTTAAAAATTTAATTTTTGTTCATGGGGGATTTCATACAAGAATGTTAACTGAACCCCCACCTCCTAATCCCTTAACCCCTATTACGGCTTTATTATCCCGCACATTATATGGAGAAACAACTAATAAAACCTATTCGAATAGCTATCCTATACGAAAACTCAATTGGATTAATCATATTCCTTCTGGTTATACCCTTTATTGCGGTCATGATTGTCGATCGACAGATGGACGCCCTTGGACTCGTAAAGGTTATGCAGGAGGAACAGCTGTTTTTATGGATACTGGCGCCGGAAAGGGAGGACACTTGTCATGGGTCGACATTCCAATTTAATTAGCCTATAAAAATTGTTATTCATTTATAAATTCATTAGAGTATCTTATGTCAACTTACCCTACTTTATCACCAGATGAAGCCAGAAAAGAACTTTTAAAATTACGTCAAAGCATTGACAATATTGATAATGCTTTAATTCACATATTAGCAGAACGCTTTTGTTTAACTCAAAAAGTTGGAGAGTTAAAAGCCACCTATCAGATGCCCCCATCCGATCCTCAAAGAGAAGCTCAACAAATCAAACGTTTACGAGAAATGGCACAATCGGCTCATCTCGACCCTAATTTTGCCGAAAAATTCTTACATTTCATCATTACAGAAGTCATTCAACACCATAAAGCTATTGCTAAACAAAAAATTGATAAAAAAAATAATTAGTTTGTTCTTTTTTAATTCATACGTAATAATTATTAAAACTAAAACTTGAAAATAAAACGTAAAATTAAAAATTTTTCTAAAATAAAAAGCTCTCATAGACGTGAAACAATAATTTCTCTTCTTCTGATATGGTAAGAGTTATGCATTATTTGTGCGTTTTAATGAATAATATTATTTAAGGTTGAATATAGTATGAAACAATCTGATACAGAAAGTATGTCTTTTTCACCACCTAGAGACGATGGAACTGTCACCATTACCTACCAAGGAAAAACGTCAACTTTACCTGTTTTATCAGGAGCAAGTGGCAATAGTGTTGTTGATATTCGTAAGCTTAATAAAGATCTAGGTTTATTCACTTTTGATCCAGGATTGGGATGTACTGCTGCCTGTGAAAGTAAAATTACTTTTATTGACGGTGAAAAAGGTATCCTTTTATATCGAGGATATCCTATTGAACAATTAGCTGCCCAATCTAATTTTGCAGAAGTTGCTTATCTTCTTTTATATGGTGAACTTCCCGATAAAAAAGAGTATGAAGATTTTAAAGAAAGGTTAATCAACCATTCTCTTCTTCATGAACAAATTCGTAATTTCTTTAATGGTTACCGTCGTGACGCACATCCAATGGCCATGTTATGTGGTACTGTTGGTGGGTTATCAGCATTTTATCCAGAAGGGATTGATATTTCCAATGAAGAAAGCCGTGATCTTTCGGCTGTTCGTTTAATAGCAAAAATGCCAACCCTTGCAGCTTGGGCTTATAAATATTCACGGGGAGAACCTTTCGTTTATCCAAGAGCTGATTATTCATATTCTGAAAACTTCATTAATATGTTGTTTGCTCGTGCAGATAGACCCTATAAAGTTAACCCTACGCTAAGCAAAGCACTTGACCTTATTTTAATTTTACACGCTGATCATGAACAAAATGCTTCAACCTCCACAGTACGATTAACAGGTTCAACAGGGTCACATCCTTTTGCTTGCGTTGCTGCTGGAATTGCTGCCCTTTGGGGACCTGCACATGGTGGTGCCAATGAGGCCGTTTTACAAATGCTCGGTAAAATTGGATCAAAAGAAAATATCCCTGATTTCATTGCAAAAGTAAAAGATAAAAACAGCAATGTAAGGTTAATGGGATTTGGTCACCGTGTTTACAAAAACTTTGATCCACGCGCAAAAATCATGCAAAAAACCTGTTATGAAGTCTTAGACGAACTTGGTATAAAACATGACCCTTTATTGGAACTTGCTATTGAATTAGAAAAATATGCCTTAAATGATGATTATTTCGTTCAACGCAAACTATATCCAAATGTTGATTTCTATTCAGGAATCATCTTTAAAGCGATGGGAATTCCTAAATCCATGTTTACTGCATTCTTTGCAGTTGCACGTACTGTTGGATGGGTTAGCCAATGGAAAGAAGCGTTTAATGATCCTTTACGTAGAATTTACCGCCCTCGTCAACTTTATACAGGACATGTTCGTAGAGACTTAAATAAATAAACCCTTTTAAGTTAAGTAAAGACTCTCTTAATAAAATTTTCTTTACTTAACTATAATAATTAACTACAATTACAACCTCTTGTTTTTCCATTCTTCTTATTTTCATTAATATGATAATCAATCCACTCAGAAACCAATAAACGAGCCTCATTTGTCGACGATTCTGGATGGTAAATAAGATAAAGTTGGACACAACTTTGAAAAACTTGCATTTCTTCTATTCCTACAGCTTTTAACCCTTGATACGCTGTAATAACTGATCTTTCACATTTACGCTGAATCTGATCTAGGTAAGTAACCATGTTTTCTCTACTTTTAACATCAATAAAGAAATATAATACCATTAAATTTTTTAATTTTTTAATGCAAATATATTTTTTATTTATTTTTTTAATTTTTTATCAAACTATATTATATACTGCATTTTTTTCCTAAAAAGGATATAACCAAAACCTGTTTATTCGCTTTCTATTTTTAAATAAGGTAATCTTTTATGTCACAAACTTATACGTCACTTTTTGCTACAAAACAGCTACGTTCTCCTCGTGTCACTGAATGGGATCGTGACACTGCTTTGATTACCGCAAGGCTTCTTTTGGAAATTAAAGCTGTCAATTACCGCCCTGATGATCCTTATTTATTAACAGCAGGATGGAAATCTCCTGTTTATATTGATTGTCGTAAAATTATTTTTTATCCTCGTGCAAGAGCTAAAATCATTGAATTAGGTGTCGAAAAAATTTATCGACATGTAGGATATGAATCCTTTGATGCTGTTGTAGGTGGCGAAACGGCTGGGATCCCATTTGCAGCTTGGTTCGCTGATCGAATGATGACCCCTATGGCTTATGTCCGAAAAAAACCAAAAGGATTTGGAAAAAATGCTCAAATAGAAGGTGATGTTCCTGAAAATATGAGAACATTATTAGTTGAAGATTTAACGACGGATGGTATTTCCAAAGTCGGATTTGCCAAAGCTTTACGCGATGCGGGTGCAATTGTTAATCATGCCTTCGTTGTCTTTTTTTATGGCGTGTTTTCAAGTGCCTATCAAACATTGAGTGACATTGGAATAAGCCTTCACTCACTTTGTACATGGTGGGATATTTTAGAAGTAAGTTCTGAATATCCAACTTTTTCCAACGGTGATACCTCTGAAATCCGTCATTTTTTGGAGGATCCTTGTGCTTGGTCGGCAAAACATGGTGGAGTTAGCAATGAACAAGAGGCATTAGCCTACAAACAATCACGCTTATAATATACTCCGCTGAATCCTATGCCCTATCATATTCTTGCATTCGATTCTGGTATTGGAGGTTTAGGAATTGTCCAAAATCTTCAAAAACAATTGAAGGCAACCTCTTTACAAGTATCCATTGACTATCTTGCCGATAATCTCATTTTTCCTTATGGTGAACAAGAGGATAATTTCTTAATTGAGCGTATTATTAAACTTATCGGTCAAGCTATCCAAACTATTCAACCCAATCTAATTATTATTGCTTGTAATACTGCCAGTACAATTGCCCTTAACGCATTACGCAAATCTTATCCTAATATTCAATTTGTAGGATGTGTTCCCCCTGTTCGGTGGGCAGCTCGAATCAGTCGAAATAAAGTTATTGGGTTACTTGCTACGCGTGCCACGATTACACGACCTTATTTACAACAGCTCAAAAAACAATATGCTTCAGATTGCGAACTTATCGCTTATGGTTCGCCTATTTTAGCAAAACTTGCTGAAGATTATTTCCGTACAGAAATCTGCGATATTCACCTAATTCAACAAGAATTAAACAATATGTTTAATCAACCTCATACCGATAAAATTGATGCAATGTGTATAGGGTGCACCCATTATAGTTTTATTCTTGATATTTTAAGCAAAAATTCACCTCCCATTATTCAATGGCTTGATCCAGCCATTGCAGTTGCAAAACATACAATTGATCTTTTGAATCAAGGAAAAATTCCTGAAATTGAAAAATTAATGAATAATCGTTTTTATACAACTAACCCTTTAACACAGGACAAAGCCTTACTAAAAAAACTTACCCTTATGAATTATAATCAAAATTATATTTTATAATAATTTTTTTAATCCTAAAAATGCCTGTTTACTGTATAATTAGCTATATTTTTTAAAATCGTATGTAATTCACTTTCTGGAAATATATTAAGTGCTTCAGTTGCTTTATTTGCAAATATTGTTGCCTCTTTCAAAGTATCCTTAATCACATCATATTTACGAATAATTTTTAAGGCATTTTCTAAATCTTCTTCTTTTTGATTTCCATCTTCGATAACACGTTTCCAAAATTTTTTTTCATCAGCATCAGATTTTTTATAAGCAATTAAAACTGGATAAGTAACTTTTCCCTCTCGAAAATCATCACCAATCGTTTTGCCCAGCTCTTCCTGCGTAGCTGAATAATCTAATGCGTCATCTACCAATTGAAAAGCCATTCCTAAATTCGTTCCGTAAGATTCTAAAGCACGTTCACTCTCTTTAGAATTATTAGCAATAATAGCTCCTACACGACAAGAAGCAGCAAATAAGGCAGCTGTTTTACCATGAATCACTTCAAAATAACGTGAAATAGACGTTGATAAATCATTTTGTACAGTCATTTGCAAAATTTCGCCTTCTGCAATGGTCGCTGATGCTTTTGAAATAATTCGCATAACATCTAATGAACCATCTTCCGTCATAATTTGAAAAGCACGAGAAAAAAGAAAATCTCCTACCAATACAGAAGCTGAATTTCCAAATACTGCATTTGCACTTTCAGCACCACGACGTAATTTACTTTCATCTACCACATCATCATGTAATAAAGTTGCTGTATGCAAAAATTCAATACACGCACCTAGCCGAACATGACGTGGAATTTGATGATCATGACCGTTATCTTTAACACCACATAACCGTGCCGAAGCTAGACTTAATAATGGCCTTAACCTTTTACCTCCGGCAACAATTAAATGTGCTGCCAATTGTGAAACTAATGGAACAGAACTTTGCATCCGATCCATAATGATATGATTACATTCCTTCATATCATCTGCTAAATAATTAATTAAAGTTTGTAAAGGTTCTTCATTTCCCGTTTGAATAGGCATTTTATTTTTACCTTATTGTCTTAATTGGCTTACTAAAATCCAACTGACTTTATTAAAATTAACAAAAAAATAATCTGGATATTAAAAAAATAAAAACAGAATTTATCATTACTATTAACATTCCATTACTAATTAAACCAGAATACATTTTGTTTACCCAACATATTTATTTCAACAATAAATATTTATAAACACTCATATTCTGCTTAAAATAATTGATAAATATTAAACTCTATTTATTTTTTATCTTACTTATATCATTGCAAATTATAACCCGACCAGCTTGAATTAATATTTACAAAAAAAATTTACTCTAAATATAAAAATAAAAACCAAAATTTGTCATTATTATTCACATTTCATTGCTAATTACGCTAGAATACGTTTTATTAATCTAACATATTTTATTTGGTTCATGATTTATGCCATTGCTTTCTTCGTATACGTCACCTTTCACGCACCATAAATCAAAAAACACATCGAATGGAACTTTATTAGAAGGAAAAATATTCTATAAACAATTTCAAAAAGGATATAGGACAGCTCTCGAACCAATTTTAATGGCGGCTTGTATCCCTGCAAAAAAAGAACAAATAATCATAGAGGGTGGATGTGGTGCAGGTGCTGGATTAATGTGTCTCGCATATCGTGTTCCTTTAATTACAGGTATCGGGTTTGAACGACATCCAGAAATTGTTGATCTGGCAAATGAAAATTTCCAAGCAAACAAAATGTTTAATTTACAAGCTCTTCAAGTTACATTACCAAAACTTCCCAAGCGTCCGTTTGATTTCTTATCGAATGGTCAAGAACATGTTGACCATGTTTTCGCCAATCCACCTTGGCACTTGTATAATAGCTGCCCATCTCCAGATCCAAATAAAAATCTTGCAAAAAAACTGCCAAAGGGTTTACTTGCTGAATGGATTTATGCTTTAAGTCGTCCTTTACGACAAGGAGGTACTTTAACTTTAGCCCTTTCAGCAAACCTCTATTGTGAAGCAAGTGCAATTATGCACCATTATAAAATAGGATCTGTTATTTTATTCCCATTATGGCCTAAGTTAAATCGACCCCCTCGTATTGTTCTTTTGCAAGGTCGAATGGGTTCAACAGGTGGAAGTCAAATTGCTCCAGGCTTAATTTTACATAATGATAATGGTGAATTTACAAATGAAGCTAATCGAATCTTAAGACAAGGTAAAAGATTAATCTTTTTCCCTTCGACCTAAATCACAGATTACAGTGAATCTAAGTCAAGAAGAATATTTTATTTAAAACACTATATATCGATATTAAATTGTTTTATATAACTATATATTGGTAAAAACATGTAAAAATTAAAATATAAGGAGCCAAAACTGTGGAACAAAAAGAATCAAGTCAAACTCAAATTTACAATTTGATGACTTATAACCCAGTTTATAAACCCTTTCACTATCCGTGGGCTTATGATGTCTGGCTTACCCAACAACGTCTTCACTGGTTACCCGAAGAAGTTCCTTTAGCAGAAGATGTAAAAGATTGGCATAAAAAATTAACCGAATCAGAACGCAATCTCATTACTCAAATTTTCCGATTTTTTACACAATCAGATGTTGAAGTTAACAACGCTTATATGAAATATTATAGTCAGGTTTTTAAACCTATTGAAGTTCTGATGATGCTATCGGCTTTTTCCAATATTGAAACGATTCATATTGCTGCGTATAGCTATCTTCTTGATACAATCGGTATACCAGAAGTCGAATATTCTGCATTCTTAAAATATAAAGAAATGAAAGATAAATATGATTACATGCAGAATTTCTCGGTTGATAATCCTCGAGAAATTGCAAAAACAATGGCAGTCTTTGGCGCATTTACTGAAGGATTACAATTATTTTCCTCTTTCGCCATCCTTATGAATTTTCCTAGATTTAACAAATTAAAAGGAATGGGACAAATTATTTCTTGGTCGGTCAGAGATGAAACCCTTCACTGTTTATCGATTATCAAACTTTTCCGGACTTTCATTCAAGAAAACTCATATTTATGGACAGTATCCTTTCAAAAAGAACTCGTTGATATTTGCAAAACAATTGTTGAACATGAATTTGCTTTTATCGATCTTGCCTTTGAAATGGGATCCGTTGAAGGGTTAACAGCTCAAGATGTTAAAAATTATATCTGCTTTATTGCAAATCGCCGTCTAACCCAATTAGGATTGAATACACTTTACGATATTGACAAAAACCCACTTCCCTGGATGGATGAAATGCTCAATGCTATTGAACATACCAATTTCTTTGAAAATCGTGCAACAGAATATAGCCGTGCTGCCACAGAAGGAACATGGGAAGAAGCTTTTGAAGATATGACAGCGTAAAAATATAGCTTTTACTAAAAATCAATCCTAATCTTTTCAAAAATCTTAAAATTCTTCATATTTAGAAGGATCCTGTCCTTTTAAACGACCATCAAATTTAGAAAGCCCGTTAATTTTTTGCATATCATCATCAGCAATTTTAAAACTAAAGACATCAAGATTTTCTTTCTGCCGTTCATCAGATGTAGCTTTTGGAATGGGTACAACCCCTAATTGAACATGCCAGCGTAAGATAAGTTGTCCTACTGATTTATGATATTTCTGAGCTGTTTCTTTGAGTAAAGGGTGTGTTAAAACATCATTAGCACGCCCCAATGGACTCCAAGCTTCCGTGGCAATACCTAGTTTTTTATTATAAGCATGTTGTTTTTCTTGTGAAAAATAAGGATGCAATTCAATTTGGTTAATAGAAGGTGTTACACCTGTTTCCTTAATGATATGATCTAAATGTTCTGGTAAAAAATTAGAAACTCCAATGGAACGAACCATACCTCTTTTTTTTGCTTCAATCAAAGCTTTCCAAGCATCTAAATATTTACCTGTTATCGGATTTGGCCAATGAATTAAGTAAATATCATAATAATCTAATTGAGCACGATATAAAGATTCTTCAATGGTTACTAAAGCTTGGTCATATTGATGATGGCGTCCCGGTAACTTTGAAGTAATTCTTAATTGATCACGGGGAATATCGCATTGACGTACGGCTTCACCCACTGCGCCCTCATTTTCATAATTAAAAGCAGAATCAAGTAAACGATAACCATTATGAATAGCCTTAACAATTGATTTAACACCGTCCCGTCCATTTAATTTATAGGTTCCAAACCCTATAGCTGGTATATTCGTACCATCATTCAATTGAATTTGAGAAATAGTCGACATATAGCACTCCTTTACTTAACGTATTAATTACAAAATCAATAAATAATAATAATTACATAAAATTAATGAGCTTGTAAAAAAGAAATCATCATACACTTAATCATGAATATTTTAAATTCCATTTAATATTATTAAAAAATATAGAAATGATTGGACTATAAAATAATAAAAATCGAGTTTAAAATATTATTGACAAGAAAGACATTCCTCATAATTTGTTAATGAATTGATCTGAGCCTGTTTATCCTTGTTCAAAACATCTTCTTTAACAGCTAAATTACTAACTGTATCAGCACGTTGTAAAGAAAGTGAACGACAATAATACAAAGATTTCATCCCTTTTTTCCATGCCTGATAATGCATCATATGTAAATCACGTTTATGAACATTAGCTGGGACAAAAAGATTAACAGATTGTGATTGACAGATAAAGGATGAACGATCTGCTGCATGTTCAATGATCCAACGTTGATCGAGCTCAAAAGCTGTCTTGAAAATATCCTTTTCCCCCTGCGTAAGGAAATCTAAATGTTGGACACTTCCTTTATTCAACGTAATTGAAGACCAAACGGCATCAGTATCCTGCCCCTTTTCTTGTAATAATTTACGCAAATGTCTGTTTCTTACGGTAAAAGAACCTGACAACGTTTTTTGTAAAAAGACATTAGCCGTAATAGGTTCTATTCCAGGGCTAGCATTTCCTGCAATAATCGAAATAGATGCTGTTGGCGCGATAGCCATTTTATTTGAAAAACGTTCATTAATTCCATAATCAGCCGCATCTGGACAAGATCCCCGCCAGTTAGCCAAAGCAACAGAAGCTTTATTCGCTTCCTGACGAATATATTGAAACATTTTTTTGTTCCATACTTTTGCCATAACGCTTTCAAATGGAATCTTATGAGCCTGAAGAAAAGAGTGAAAACCCATTACCCCCATTCCCACAGAACGTTCTCGTGCCGCTGCATACCTCGCTCGTTCCATTTCATTAGGGGCATGATCAATAAAATCCTGCAGCACATTATCAAGAAACAACATAACATCTTGAATAAATTGAGGATTTTTTGACCATTGATCCCAATACTCAAGATTTAAAGAGGACAGGCAACAAACAGCAGTCCGTTCTTTTCCCTTATGATCTATACCAGTAGGTAACATAATTTCGGCACAAAGATTAGAGGTTTTTATTTCCAACCCTGCCAACTTATGATGCTCTGGACGGGCATTGTTAACAGTATCGGAAAAGACAATATATGGCTCGCCCTGTTCAATCCTTGTCGTTAATAATCTAATCCATAAAGAACGAGCCGAAATTTTACGAATAACAGATTGATCTTTTGGAGAAATCAAAGCCCATTCTTCATTATTTTCAACGGCACGCATAAAAGCATCTGAAATCAAGACACCATGATGAAGGTTTAATGCCTTACGGTTAGGATCCCCGCCCGTTGGTCTACGCAATTCGATAAATTCCTCAATTTCAGGATGCCAGATAGGCAAATAGACAGCTGCTGAACCCCGCCTTAAAGACCCCTGACTGATAGCCAGAGTCAAGCTGTCCATTACCCGGATGAAAGGAATAACTCCTGATGTTTTACCATTGCGGCTAACATTTTCTCCTATAGAACGTAGATTCCCCCAATAGGATCCAATTCCACCACCACGAGAGGCAAGCCAAACATTCTCATTCCAGAGCTCTACAATTCCTTTAAGACTATCTTCTGCTTCATTTAAAAAGCAAGAAATAGGTAATCCCCTTGATGTTCCTCCATTTGATAAAACAGGGGTTGCAGGCATAAACCAATGCTGAGACATATAATCATATAAACGCTGAGCATGGACTGCATTATCGCCATAATAGGATGCTACTCTTGCAAAAAGTTCTTGATAACTTTCTCCTTCAACAAGATATCGGTCATCAAGCGTTGCTTTACCAAAATCAGTTAATAAAGCATCGCGAGAATGATCTAATTTAACCTGATAACGCCCGTATAGCTGTATTTTACCTGCCAAGGCATCTGTAAAAAAGGAATTATTATCCATTTTACTATTACCCGCGGTAACAGGCTTTTTTTCAAGTAAATCAATCGAATTCACAACGCATAACCTCACACTAGAAAGAATTTTTTTTTATTATTTAACTTATAAATATAAAGAATGTTCCAATATCATATTATCTATATATAGTAGAACTTGCAAGAATATACCTCTATATGATGTTTTAAAAGCACAATGCAATAAAATTATTTTTATGTCATATAAGGTTTGGAAAATTTAAAAACACTCATCTTTTTATAACATAAGATGAGTGTTCTCAAAAACATTATTA
This sequence comes from uncultured Commensalibacter sp., assembly GCA_946699565.1. Taxonomy (GTDB): domain Bacteria; phylum Pseudomonadota; class Alphaproteobacteria; order Acetobacterales; family Acetobacteraceae; genus Commensalibacter. The sequence goes on from CAMPDW010000001.1 coordinate 34,161, forward strand.
TCAAGAATTTTTACATCATTTTAATTCATCATAATAAAGCCATTGATATATAAAATTTTATTTATTCCCATTCAATAGTTCCAGGTGGTTTAGATGTAATATCATAAGTAACACGGTTGATCCCTTTAATTTCATTAACAATACGTCCAGCAACCCGGGTTAAAAACGCTATGTCAAAAGGATAAACATCAGCGGTCATACCATCGACGCTGGTTACTGCCCGTAAGGCACAAGCTTGGTCATAGGTTCGACCGTCACCCATAACACCAACCGTACAAATAGGTAATAAAACCGCAAAAGCTTGCCATATTTTATCATATAAACCAGCCTTTCGAATCTCATCTAAATAAACAGAATCAACACGACGCAACAAATCAAGTCTTTCAGGCGTAACGTCACCCAAAATACGAATAGCAAGTCCTGGTCCAGGGAATGGATGACGACCAATAATTGCTTCTGGTATTCCTAGTTCCCGTCCTAATTCGCGAACCTCATCTTTAAATAATTCCCGTAAAGGTTCAACCAATTGCATATTCATTCTTTCTGGTAAACCACCCACATTATGATGCGACTTAATTGTTACTGAATTTCCAATAACACTTACACTTTCAATAACATCTGGATATAAAGTCCCCTGCGCAAGAAAATCTGCTCCGCCCAGTTTTTTTGCTTCCTGTTCAAAAACTTCAATAAATAAACGACCAATTGTTTTCCGCTTGACTTCTGGATCGGTAATCCCACTTAATTCATTCAGGAATAAATTAGATGCATCCTTAACAATTAAACGAATATTAAAACGTTCTTTAAAAGTTTTAACAACTTCATCTGCCTCATTCTGACGCAACATTCCATGATCAACAAAAATACAGGTCAATTGATCTCCAATGGCTTGATAAATTAATACAGCTGCCACTGCAGAATCCACCCCACCCGACAAACCACAAATAACTTTTTTATCACCAACCTGTTGTCGTATACGTTCAATTTCCAAATCACGAAAACCGACCATTGTCCAGTTTCCTTTACACCCGGCAATCATATGCGTAAAATTCTTTAATAAAGCAGCACCATGAGGGGTATGAACAACCTCTGGATGAAATTGAACACCATAATAATGGCGCGCTTCATCCGCAATCATGGCATAAGGAGCTCCCTCACTAATCCCAACGACCTTAAACCCAGAAGGAATTTGAGTAACACGATCACCATGACTCATCCATACTTGTTCACAATTACCTTTTGACCAAACACCCTGACATAAGGCACTATCTTCAAGAATTTTCACATAAGCCCGACCAAATTCACGATGGTCACTTGGTTCGACTTGTCCGTCCAACTGATGACACATCGCTTGTTCACCATAACAGATACCTAATACAGGTACTTTCAAATTAAAGACTTCTTGAGGTATTTTTGGCGAATCTTTTTGTATCACGCTAAAAGGGCCACCTGATAAAATAATTCCTTTTGGTAAAAAAGAACGAATTTTCAGATCCTCACTTGTATAAGGCCATATTTCACAATATACCCCACTTTCTCTTACCCTTCTGGCAATCAACTGTGTAACCTGACTGCCAAAATCAAGAATAAGAATTTTCTCTTGATGCAAGGATTGTTCTAACTCGCTTACTTGAACCATTTTTATTGACTACTTTCTCAACCAGTAAAATTCGTCTTCATATCACAAATAAATGAAAAAATTTTAAATTAAACAAAATTATCTGAAAAAATCTATTTATATTTTATATAGTAATAAAATATGTTTTTTATAGTTCCTTAATCTGGAGTTTTCCATGAACAAGCATGTCATTACATCAGTATTGATTAAAATACGAATAATACCGTTTTTTTTACTCATGTTAACAGCATGCAGTCATTTAGCAGAAGATCATCCAACAGGCATTTGGTTGGGGAAATTAGAAACGCAGCAAGGAATCTGTCCCCAAGATCGTATGGCAGCATTAAGAATCGAGAAAAAGAAAATTCTTTTTTCACCTGATAATGGTGCTCTTGTTTTAACAGGCGTATTTCATAAAAAAGAAAAACCAAGACATTTTGTAGCTGTTTTACACCGAACTAATATGGATCACAAACCTTATAATTTGATTTTTGAAGGAAAAACCAAAGACAGAAATATTATCGGTACCTATGGAACACCTGATTGTCGTGCAACGGTTACTTTTTACCACCCTGAACATTACGGATTATCAAACGCCATTGCCCATTAAATTCATAAAAAATTAAAAAAAAACTTGCAGACCTAATCAAGATCGGTTAAAAAACCTAGGAAAGATGCACCCGTAGCTCAACTGGATAGAGCACCAGACTACGAATCTGGGGGTTATGGGTTCGATTCCTGTCGGGTGCGCCATTATAAATTAATTTTTTCTTCAAAAATTGAATAATATTTCATATTGTCATAACTAGACTTAAAATTAGCAATATTTAAAACTTTCTTAATAAATATTAAATTATACTTTATTTTTACGTATTTTATTGATATAAAATAAATAAAATAAAATTTTTGATAGATTTCCAAATGTTTTCTAATACATCTTTTCTGATTGTTGAAGATCAACCTGAAATAGGTGATCTTATCAAACTAAGTTTCACTAATCGAATTCAAAACATTCGAATAGCACATTCTCTTAATGAAGCTAAATCACTGGCCAAAAAGATAGCTTTCAATCTAATGATGATTGATGTATATTTACCAGATGGAGATCCTTACCTCTTTATTCTAAAAATGTTACAGAAACACTGTAAAATTCTTTTAATGAGTGGTAATTTTCAAGTAAATCAACGTATTAATAATTTACCTTTCCCTCGTCTTGAAAAGCCTTTCAGAATAAAAACACTTGTTAAAAAGGTAGAAGATATTGTTTCCAAACCTTTATCAGAAGAACTCATTGAGCTGGCTTCTTAATAGTGCATAATACAGTTTAAGGGAGGTAAACAATTTCGTGTTTATTATCCTTGGTATAATTTATTTTTACCTTATAAATATTATAAATTTCAGCAATTTTTTGATGTTTTTTCCTAATTAACATTCCTTCATTTTCAAAATTCAAAAAATAAATATGTGGTGGATTATCCTTGCGACGCTGTGACCGTATAAGATAACCCGTTTTTCCATAATATTCTGGCAAATTGAAATATTTCCATCGACGGTCAACCAGAATTATAGGGTGTTTATTCCCATAAAACGCAAATTCTGATGCAAGACCATAACTGTCAATAATGACGGGAGCAGAAGGTGGAATCTGATCAGAAACTGTTTGAGCCAATTTTTCCCATCCTCCCAACCTTTTTAAAATAAGATCCTGTTTAGCGGGAACAGGAAAACAAAAAAATAATGTTTGGATATATATAAATCCAACAATAACATTTCCTAAAATACAAGCAGATTTTATCCAATAATGTAAATAGATTGCTGTTATAATAGATAAAACAGGATAAACTATTCCCACCCAATTTGCCTGAACACGATCACCCAACGCGTGTTGTATAAAAACACATAAAGGAATAATAATTAAAAACCATAATAATAAAGCCTCTTCTTGTCGTTTTTTCCAAACAATACGAGTTAAATTAATAAATGCCCTAACAAAACACAAAAATATTAAAGGTGTTGCCAGCCCTATTTGACCCCCAATCAGTTCTAAAACAAATTGAAGCGCTCGATTTGGATTCCAATCTATGGTTCGACCACCCTGTTTTAAAAAACTTATCCATTGATGATTAGCATTCCAATAAATAACGGGAGAAAATATAATCATCATTAAAAAGAAACCAAGCCATAAATCTTTCGATTTAAAATAGGATCGACCTGTTTTTGTCGAAAGACACCAAATTCCTAGGCTTATAATTATTAGTAAAGTCGTGTATTTACTTAATAAAGCAAATCCTGCTGCAGCTCCTATAATAAGCCACCACCTTGAATTTTGAGTCACAATCAAGCGTCCACATCCCCAAATAAATACACATATAAAAAAGAGTAGAGGTGTATCTGGTGTTATGGTTACACATCCGATACTTATTGCCAAAGTTGTGTTTAAAAATAAAATAGCAATAATGGCATTTTTTTTCTTATCGACAGTGGATGAACTGAAATCCAAAGTGCCAAAATAAATAAAGATACTTCCAAAAAATGCCGCAAAAGATGCCAAAAAACGCACGCCAAATGCTGTTTTCCCCCCAATCAGGCAACCTATCTTAATCCATAAAGCCACCATCGGGGGATGGTCATAAAAACTATAATCTAAATAATTTGACCAAAGCCAGTAATAAGCCTCATCTGGCGAAAGAGGAATAAAAGCTGCTACCGTTAAACGAACAAGTGTTAATAAAAATAAACCAATCCATAACCATAAACCATGTGATTTTATCGTTAAGTTTTTGACCCATTCTAAATTAACTTTACTATTATACATTCCATAGATCCAAATTTATGATGCTTTTTTCTAGGAAATATATATATATAAATAAATTAACCAACATGAATTAAATATAAAAATAACGGCAATAAAATTAAAAAATTTTGAAACTGTACATACCTAATACTTTAAAACTCTGAATAATAAATTGATAATTTTACCGCCGAAAACAATGTTTAATGATAATTTTTTGACCTAACATCAAGATAAATTGAATCATAATTTTAAAACCTAATTTGCTTTGCCCAGAAACTCGACTACGAAATTGGAAAGGAATTTCTGCTACCCGAATCGTTGAAGGACAAGACAAGATCATATCAAGTAAAATTTTAAAACCAATACCAGTTAAATATGGCAAAAGCTTTAAAAATAAATTTCTTTTCAAAACAAAAAAACCGCTCATAGGGTCTTTCAAAGGAATAGGTAAAAAAATTTGGGCTAATTTTATGCCGATATTCGATAAAAACCTTCGCCAGAAATTAGCCAATCCTTGATTACTTCCCCCTGCAATATGACGGCTCCCAACAGCAAAATCATAGTGTTCATTCATCACGGCATGAAGCATCAAAGGCAAACGTGTTTCATCATGTTGCATATCCGCATCAATAATTGCAATACAGTCAGCAGAAGATGTTAAAACACCATCAATAACTGCTGAAGATAAACCTCGTTTTCGAATTCTTAAAACGCCTCTTATCCTTGCGTCTTGTTTTGCAAGTTTATGAATTTCTTCTATTGTCCCGTCAGGGGAATTATCATCAACAAAAATAGCCTCCCAATGCCATTCTCTCAACACTTTTTCCAAAGCCTTAAATAAAGGTACAATATTATCTTTTTCATTGTAGCATGGGATGATAATACTAATTTGAGGGCCTGTTATTTTCTTAAACAAAGCAAAAATTCTTATTGATGAAACAAGATATAATAATCATAATTATTTGCGTATTCACGAGAATTTATGAATAATCATATTCCAGAGGAACACCATGTCGATAAAAGCTTGTACGAATAACCTGTAGAGTCTGTACTCTTGCGATATGAGGATGAGATGTTAATTGATGTGTAATACGATCTTCATCTTCCGTGTTACGTGCAATGAAACGGATTAAAAAATCAACCCCACCCCTTACCATATGACATTCTCTTACTTCTGGGATATCAGCCATTTGATTTTCAAATTCTTTTAAAATCGATTCTTTTTGACTATCCAATCCAATGAGTACAAATACCGTTAATAACCATCCCACTGATTTCATATCAATATCTGCATGATAGCTATGAATAATACCCATTGTTTCTAATCGGCGCACCCGTCTTAAACATGGTGGAGCTGATATACCAACCCTTTGTGCCAATTCAATGTTCGTTATTCTTCCATCTTTTTGGAGCTCATCTAAAATAAGCCAATCAATTTTATCAAGATCTGCTGTCTGGTTCATAGAATTATTATCCCACCAAAACTTTGTTATTTTGTACAATTTAACAATTTAATTTAAACATTATTATACTATAGAAGATATATATAGATAAAAGCTTAAAAATAATAGGACGAATCGTATGGCTGAAATTTTTATTACAGATCTTTTAATTATTGGAGCAGGACCCGCTGGATATACCGCTGCTATTTATGGTGCAAGAGCCAATCTTAGCCCTATTATTTTAACTGGATTACAACCAGGTGGACAATTAATAATTACGAATGAAATTGAAAATTTCCCTGGATTTTCTAATGCAATTCAAGGTCCATGGTTAATGGAACAAATGGCACAACAGGCTAAAAATGTCGGGGCAAAAATCATCAATGACACCGTTACTGAATGTCATTTACAAACCAAAACAAAAGGTTTATTTACCGTATTAACAGATATGGGGAATACTTATAAGGCACGCTCTATTATCATTGCAACGGGTGCACAAGCACGATGGTTAGGATTGAAAGCAGAAGAAGAATTACAAGGTTATGGTATTTCCGCATGTGCAACTTGTGATGGTTTCTTTTATCGTGGCAAACAAGTTGCAGTCATAGGCGGCGGAAATACAGCTGTTGAAGAGGCTCTTTATTTAACGCATCATGCCTCGCATGTTTATTTAATTCATCGTCGCAATAGTTTGCGTGCAGAAAAAATCCAACAGGATCGTCTAATGAAAAATCCTAAAATTTCAATTATCTGGGATAGCGTTGTTGAAGATATTCTTGCAGAAAGTGATCCTCCTTCTGTAACTGGACTAACTTTAAAAAATGTTATAACAGGCCAATCTAGTACTTTACCTATAGATGGTATTTTTATTGCAATTGGTCATAAACCAAATACTCAACTTTTCCAAAATCAAATTGATCTCGATGAAGAAGGTTATATAAAAACGACATCAGGCACGACTAAAACATCAATTCCCGGTGTTTTTGCCGCAGGTGATGTCCAAGATAAAACCTATCGACAAGCCATTACAGCCGCTGGATCAGGATGTATGGCAGCTCTAGAAGCAGAACGTTTTTTATCTTCACTTGAAAAATAACATCGAATGAAATCGAAGTTACAATTTGGAAAGAATTGTAACTTCTATACTACCCGGTGATATTGATCATCTAATCTTACAATATCACTTTCATCAAGGTATGCACCTGATTGGACTTCAATAACAATTAATAAAGTATCACCAGCATTTTTTAATCGATGAACAGTCCCAACTGGAATATCAATACTCTCATTTTCATGAAGTAAAATCGTTTTATTATCTTGTGTCACTTCAGCCATACCAGAAACAATAACCCAATGTTCAGAACGATGATGATGCTTTTGCAAGGATAATTGAGCACCTTTTTTAACGATTAGTTGCTTAACCAAAAAATGTTTACCTTGAGCCAAAACCTCATAATGCCCCCATGGACGGTAACATTGATTATGCTTGACAGCTTCTTCCCGTTTAGCAAGGTTTAGTTTTTGAACAATCTTCTTTACATTTTGCGCTTTGTTCCGATCAGCAACTAAAACAGCATCCTTTGTAACCACTACAACAACATTATCCAGATCCGTAACTGCTGTAACAAGCTCTTCTGAACGAATATAACTGTGATATGTATTTTCCACAAAAACATTACCAATAACAACATTATCGGTTTTGTCTTTAGAACTCACGCTCCACAAACCATTCCAACTACCAATATCGGACCATAAAAGATTGGCCTCGACAACAACCATGGAGTTTGTTTTTTCAGCAATTGCATAATCAATAGATAAATCTGGTACTTTAACAAAATCATCATAGAACAGGCGTTCAAAATATAAATCTATTTGTCTTTTTTTTACGGCTTGGCTAACCAACGATAACAATTCAGGGGTATAATGATTCATTTCCTGCAACATAGTTTGGGCAGAAAATAAAAACATACCCGAATTCCATAAATAATTTCCAGACTCAACCATGTGATGCGCTTGTTGCAAATCAGGTTTTTCAATAAAAATCTCAACTGCATAAACTTGTTTTACTTGATCAAGACATTCACCTTTCTTGATATAGCCATAACCTGTTTCATATCGTGTAGGAGATATACCAAATGTTACGATTTTACCATTTTGTGCAAAAATAACCGCTTGTTTTACAAATTCCATTAATTTATCAATGTCTTCAATAAAAGCATCCGCCGCCATAACCCATAATATAGTATGCTGTTCTTTGACTAATAAACTAGCAATTGCTATAGCTGGGGCAGAATTCCGTCCAATGGGTTCTAAAACAATACGTGCATTTTCAATACCAATTTCTCTTAATTGTTCTGCAATCAGAAAGCGATGATCTTGATTGCAAATAATGATAGGTTCGGCAAAATAGGTACCTTTACCCCGTAAAACTGTATCTTGGAACATTGATTTTTCTGTAATTAATGGCCATAATTGTTTAGGGAAACTGGCACGGGATAAAGGCCATAAACGACTTCCTGTACCACCTGATAAAATAACAGGAACAATTTTAAAAGATGACGTATCCTGCATTTTTACTTCCCTTTATTTATATATTTTGTTTTACATAAAAAATTCTTTTAAATTCTTATTCCTGATTAATTCTTTCCCTTAATTCCTTACCCGTTTTAAAAAAAGGAACATATTTTTCTTCAACTTCCACTGCCTCACCCGTTCTTGGATTTCTACCTGTACGAGCTTTACGACTTTTAACAAAAAAAGCTCCAAAACCACGTAATTCCACCCGATCACCACGAGCTAAAGTCTCCTCTATTTCATCGAAAATTGTTGAAACGATTTCTTCTATATATTTCAATAATAAATTAGGATGTGCTGACGCAATTTCCAAAATTAATTCAGATCTAGTCATTAACTTACTCAATAGTTGTTTTTATTCTTCTTTATGTTTATGGCTTCCAAATTGCCAAAATACCACCATAATTTAAATTTTCTTTATAAAAAACATGATGGATAACAGATTGCATTGAAAAACCTAGAATAGCTTTTGTATAATTACTAACCCAATAATTATCTAAATCAGGTTTTAATGTAACAACTTTCACATTTGCAGGTAAATGATACGTTTTAATCAACCAGTTTTTGGCATCTTTTTCATTACCAATTTGATCAATCAAACCTAATTTAACAGCTTGTTGACCACTATACGGACGACCGTCCCCTAATTCTTTTACACGGGCTATATCCATATGACGTCCTGCTGCCACCATATTTGCAAATTGCTCATAAAAATTAGCGATAAGCCCTTGCAACATTTTTTGGCCGGCTGGTGATAAAGGTTTAACCATAGATGGCTGACCTTTCAAAGGCCCAGAAACCAATTGATCAAAAGAAATACCAACTTTATTTAACAACCCTGAAAAATCCGGGGATTCCATCAATACACCAATGGATCCCGTCAATGTGGAATTATAAGCAAAAATACGTTTTGCAGGTACTGATATCATATAACCTGCTGATGCTGCTATTCCACCCATTGTCACGACAATAGGTTTCTTTTTTGAAAAATTCAGTATAGCATCATAAAGCTGCTCACCACCTGTAACAGCACCACCAGGACTATTAACGTATAAAATCATTCCTTTTACTGATTTATTTTCCAAAGCAGTATCTATTAACTTAACCTGTTTTGAAACATCGCTTCCTATTATACCTTCGATTTTCAACTTTACTAACTGCGTGTCATGATCACCGAATCTCTTTATCATTAATTTAACTGAAGCTGCCATAATTGAAACAATAAAAAGACCAACCGCCAAAGAACGCCAAAAAATTAATCTGCGTTTCATTTTTTGACGCTCTAATAATAAATCACTATCCACGTATGATTTCCACCTTTAAGGTTATGAAAATTAAATTTCATGTTTTTAATTTATAACGATCATAAAGTAAATAATAAAGATTTAATTCTTCTATAAAGTTTCCCTTTTAATGTGATTCAAGGTTTTTATTTCACCTCCATTATTTTTACGCCCCAAACCTATCTCACGTGCCAGACTTGAACGACGCTCAGCATAATTAGGGGCAACCATTGGATAATCAGGGGGTAAATTCCAACGTTCACGATATTGTTCAGGCGTTAAACCATAGGCGCTTTGGATATGCCTTTTAAGCATCTTCAATTTTTTACCATCTTCCAAACAAATAATATAATCTGGAAATACAGACCTTTTTACAGGAACGACAGGTTGCAATTTCTCGGTTTCATGACCATTTTTCTCGATCGTGGAAAGCGTTTGATAGACTTGACGAATTAATCCCGGCAACTGTTCCGCATCAATTGAATTATTCGAAATATGTGACGATACTATCTTTGATGTTAATTGTAATAATGATATTTTTTTCTCTTCTAATTCCATGTTTATTCACCAATAAATTTAATCTTAAATAAATAAAGTATATAAAATTCTCCAAATCAAAATATTTGGACTCAAATAATAGGTAGCATTATTTTTTAAAAATTAAAGAAAATAATTGTTAAAATAATGTGATCTATTAATAATACTACATTTCAATATAATAATTAGCACATTTATTCATAAACTAATCAATAGAAATTATTTGTAAAATATAATGATTAATTTAAATACCAAAATAATATTATTTACTTTTTTAATAACAATATTGTTATGCACGATAAGTTGCAAAAATAATAACCCGCATAATACTTCTGGCCCTTATATACAGATTAATCATGGTATTACCCCATAAAATAACAAGGTCTTATACCTTCTTTATTAATTGCTCTACGCTCTACTATTACGAATATGGATCTATTTTAACCAATATAATTAAAATATTTATGCCTAAAACACACTTACTTAATTATATCTTGAAATATAGATCAAAATTATCTGGCGGAGAAAGTGGGATTCGAACCCACGGTACAACAAAATTGCACAACGGTTTTCGAGACCGCCCCATTCGACCGCTCTGGCATCTCTCCATAATAAAATCAATCTTTATTTCAAACAGTCGACTATATAGTCTATTCTCTAATGGAAAACTAGTTTAAATATAACATTTAACAAAATTATGATTATATTTTTTTCTTAACTATTTATATTTAATTTAAATAACTTATTGACTTTTTATTTGAAAAATCAATATAAACAAAACTTCAATCATAATTATTTCTAATTTATAGAATATAATAAAAAGGAACTAGGTTAGTAAATCTAACGAGAGTTTGTAAAAATTAAAAGGTTTATCATGTTCGCAATTATCCGCACTGGTGGGAAACAATATCGCGTCACGCCCAATATGGTTTTAAAAGTTGAAAAGCTCGATGTCGAGGCTGGAAATATCGTTACCTTTAACGAAATATTGAGTATAGGTAATGAAAGCACTTGTACAATTGGGGGCCCTCTCGTAAAAGGTGCAAACGTTAAAGCTACTGTTATTGCTCAAGATCGTTTGAAAAAAATTATTATTTTCAAAAAACGCCGCCGTCAAAACAGCCGTCGTAAAAACGGACACCGTCAACCTGTAACCGTTTTACGTATCACTGAAATTAACGTTGCTTAATTATACAAAACTAAACCATATTCATTTTTATAATAGGAGAAGAAAATGGCACATAAAAAAGCTGGGGGATCATCCAGAAATGGACGCGACACTATTGGACGCCGTCTTGGTGTTAAAAAATTTGGTGGCCAATATGTTATTGCAGGGAATATTATTGTTCGTCAGCGTGGAACCAAAATTAAACCTGGTCAAAATGTTGGCTTGGGTCGTGACCATACTATTTTTGCCCTTATTGATGGCAATGTACGTTTTGACAGACGTTCCAAGGGAAACGTACATGTTTCTGTTGATAGAATCAGCAACGCTGCAGAATAGAATATACTTAATTTAATTTTTTAAGTATTGACTATTATTCCAAAGGGTCGATTCAATAGGAATCGGCCCTTATATTTTATAAGGTATAAAAATATGAAGTTTCTAGATCAGGCAAAAATCTATATTAAATCAGGAAATGGAGGTGATGGAGCAGTTGCCTTCAGACGAGAAAAATTTATTGAATTTGGCGGGCCTGACGGGGGTGATGGTGGACGTGGTGGTGACATTATTTTCGAAGCGGTGGACAATTTAAATACTTTAATTGATTTCCGATATACCCAGCATTTTCGTGCCAAAAAGGGTCATAACGGTTCAGGAGCAAATAAAACCGGTGCTAATGCAAAAAATATCTGTATTAAAGTTCCTATTGGCACCCAAATTTTTGCAGATGATAAAGAAACTTTACTAGCTGATCTTGATGAAAAGGGAAAAAAAATAACCCTTTGTCATGGAGGTGATGGGGGATTTGGCAATACACGTTTCAAATCCAGTACAAACCGTGCTCCACGTCATGCTAATAAAGGCTGGCCAGGGGAAGAACGATGGGTTTGGTTAAGGTTAAAACTTATTGCCGATGTGGGATTAGTTGGTTTACCTAATGCTGGAAAATCTACTTTTCTTTCTGTAACCTCTGCAGCCTGCCCCAAAATCGCCGATTATCCTTTTACAACCTTACATCCTCAATTAGGAATGGTTCGGATCTCACCAACGGAAGAATTTATTTTAACCGATATTCCTGGATTGATTGAAGATGCCCATAAAGGTAATGGTTTAGGTGATCGTTTTCTGGGTCATGTCGAACGATGCAGTATATTACTTCATTTAATTGACGCATCAGCGGATAATGTAGTTCAAAATTGGAAAACCATCCGCAAAGAACTCGAAGCTTATCAATCTAAACTTGCTACAAAGCACGAAGTTATTGGGCTTAATAAAACAGATCTTGTCAATCCTGAAGAAATTTTAGAAAAACAGCAAGAACTTGAACAGGAAAGTAGACATAAAGTCTTCTTACTTTCTGGAGTTACCCACAATGGCGTAAAAGAAATATTGTATTATTTGCAAAATTATATCACAAAATATAAACTGAATATGGTTTCACCATCTAAACCTTTTAACCCTATATAATGACTTATCCACACATTAACCAAGCCCGTAGAATCGTTATAAAAATTGGTAGCGCCTTGCTCATAGATGAGCAAAATGCGTGTATTCGACAATCATGGTTAGAAAGCCTGATACAGGATATCATCAATTTACGCCAAAATGGTTGCGAAATATTAATTGTTTCTTCAGGGGCAATCGCCTTGGCACGTTATGCTTTAAAACTTAACCGTTATAAGTTACGTCTTAATGAAAAACAGGCGGCGGCTGCAATTGGCCAAATTAAACTTGCCCAAACATGGAATGAGGTATTTGCCAAATATGATATAATTACAGCCCAAATTTTATTAACCCTAGATGATACTGAAACGCGACTACATTATAGCAATGCTCGTTCTGCTATTGATACATTGCTAAAATTAAATTGTATTCCCATTATTAATGAAAATGACACGGTTGCAACTTCTGAAATTCGTTTTGGAGACAACGATCGTCTTGCGGCAAGAGTAGCTGAAATGATCAAGGCTGATCAACTTATTCTTTTTTCTGACATTGATGGGTTATATACTTCAGATCCCAAAAGTAATCCTGAAGCAAAACATCTTCCTATTATTCCTGAACTTACACATGAAATATATGCGATGGGAGGGAAGGCCCCAACAAGTTATTCTTCTGGTGGAATGGCGACCAAATTAGCTGCTGCAAAAATAGCTACCATGGCAGGATGTGCCATGGCTATAGCCTATGGAAAATTACAACATCCACTGAAAGCTTTACAAGAAGGTGCTCGATGTTCATGGTTTCTGGCCAATAACAAACCCTACCCAGCACGCAAACGCTGGATTGCGGGAAGTATTGGAATCAAAGGTATTCTTTATATTGATAATGGTGCTGAAAAGGCACTCAAACAAGGAAAATCCTTATTGCCAGCGGGCATCATTAAAGTTGAAGGATATTTTCAACGCGGAAATTTGATTAAAATAGCCAATAAAAATAAAACTATTATTGGTAACGGAATCACTGCCTATGATTCTTCAGAAATTATGCAAATTATAGGATGTCAAACCGATAAAATTAATGTACAACTTGGCTGGGAAGGTCCTAATGAAGTTATTCACCATGATGACATGGTGATTTTACCAACAACTATTGCGGCGGCCAACGCAAAATAGGTTCTGTTCGTTTTTTTATATTAATAACTTCTTTTTTTTCGTTCTCTGGTGGTGGAGGATCATACAACTGATTCTCCCTCCTATTTTCGACATATATTGGTTGCGTTTGCCGTAAACGGCCATTTTCTAATCTTACATCAGTATTTTGTATTTTAATTTCTTGTTCATCTGAAGATGATACGGAATCAAATGATTTTGACTCTAAATGATCTGATGACATAAAACGTTTTTTAAATGTCGGCAATGGATAAACATAGTTTTCTGGTCTATTTGTTTTTTTTTCCACATTTCTAAGATTTTTTAAATTCTCGATATCAGATGGATTATTTGTAACAATTTGTATTTTAGATTCTGATCGAGGACGCAAATCAACTGTTCGTTTTAATAAAATACGTAACTGTGCCTGTACATCTTCCATTTGTTGATTTAAATAATTTAAACGTCCTTTTAAGCCAAAAACGGCAAAAGGCATTAACAAAAAACAAATTCCAAAAATAACAGCCAATATCAGAAGAACAAATTGCACCCATAAAGGAATCCATTCTGGAAAAATTAAATTCATAATTTCAGCTCAGCCATTCAAACTCTAACCATTTCCTAATTATTCTTTATAAACTTTCCGAGATCTTATTACATCCCCAACGCACGACGATAGACATCAAATAAAGTTTCCTGTTCTTCAACCTCAGCTGGCTCCTGTTTACGGGCTCTGATAATACGTCTTATAACAGGAATATCAAAACCTGCAGACTTTGCCTCAGCATAAATATCTTTAATGTCATTAGCCAAACCTTTACGTTCCTCTTCTAATCGTTCAATACGTTCGACAATTGTCCGAAGACGATCAACTGCAATACCACCAACTTCAGACTTGTTTCCTATATCACTCATTAATGTTTCCTATTTTAATGTCAATTTCTAAAATTCTATTTTTACGCATTAGATAATTATAGAATCAAGCTTAATTCTTAACTCTTTAATAATATTTATAATTTAATCATTTGGAATTTTTAAAGAATATTCTTTCTGCATGCGAAAACCGTGATAGTATCAATTAAAAATATTACAGCATGTAATTTAATCATTACAAAGTTTCAAAAATTATTTAAAAATTAAACTGTAAAAATAGAAAGACTCAATTTATGGAACAAGAACAAGCCTATGCTCCTTTTGATATTATCATTTTTGGAGCTACAGGTGATTTAACATCGAGAAAATTATTACCAGCACTCTATTATCGCTATCTTGATAAACAACTCCCCCCACAAACCCGTATTATTGGTACAGCACGTTCCCCCTTAACTAGTGATGATTTTAAAAAACGTATTCATAATGGACTAGTCGAATTTGTACAAAAATCCTATCAAAATCCGGAAAATATCAAAAATTTTCTTAATTTAATTTCTTATGTTAGCCTAAACGGAGCCGAAACAGAAAGTAACTGGCCAGAATTACAAAAAAAATTCGAGGCTAAAAAGGCAAATGATATCCGTATCTTCTATCTAGCCACAGCACCCCGATTATATGGTGATATTTGCGATAATCTAGCACTTAAAAATCTCATTACACCGACAACCAGAATTATTCTAGAAAAACCAATTGGGACTTCCTTAAAAACAGCAGAAGAAATAAACCAACGCGTTGGTAGACATTTCCCAGAAAATAATATTTTCCGTATTGATCATTACCTTGGTAAAGAGACAGTACAAAACGTTATTGCCTTACGATTTGCCAATCCCGTTTTTGAACGTCTCTGGAATTCTGATTCCATTGATTACGTACAAATTACAGCAGCGGAAACCGTAGGGGTTGGTAAACGCGGCGGTTATTATGACGGTGCAGGTGCATTGCGAGATATGGTACAGAACCATCTTTTACAAGTTTTATGTATGGTGGCCATGGATCCTCCCATCTCACTTAATGCAGATGACTTGCGAAATGAAAAATTAAAAGTGTTACGTTCCTTGAAACCCATGAATGATGAGGATATCAAAGAAAATACGATAAGAGGTCAATATACAGAGGCTACCTTTAATAACGAAAAAATATCTAGTTATCTTGAAGACTTAGGTAAAG
Organism: uncultured Commensalibacter sp.; assembly: GCA_946699565.1. Taxonomy (GTDB): domain Bacteria; phylum Pseudomonadota; class Alphaproteobacteria; order Acetobacterales; family Acetobacteraceae; genus Commensalibacter. Next base: position 50,265 of record CAMPDW010000001.1, read on the forward strand.
ATCACAGCGATACTGAAACATTTATTACCTTAAAGGCTTTCATTAACACCGCACGCTGGGGTGGTGTACCTTTTTATTTGAGAACAGGCAAAAGACTAGCTAAAAAAGTAAGTGAAATTATTATTCAATTTAAACCTTCTGCTTGGAAACTTTTCAGTACTCCCCCTCAAGCTAATCGTCTTGTTATTCGCATTCAACCCGATGAAGGGGTTTCTTTATCCCTACAAATCAAAGATCCCAAAAAAACCTATACAAATCTCCGTAGCACATCCATCAATATTGAATTTCCAACAGCGTTTCACATTCGTTATCCAGATTCTTATGAGGGTCTGTTAATGGATGTTGTAAAAGGAGATCCTATCTTATTTATTCGCCGAGATGAAGTAGAGGCATCCTGGCGTTGGATAGAACCAATCTTGGATGGCTGGGCCAGAAATTTGACATCTTTAACATATTATCCAGCAGGAAGTTGGGGGCCTAAAAATGCGAATGATTTGCTTCATAAAAATAAGCATATTTGGCATGAAAATATGACTTAATAAACATGAAATCATTATTATTAGCTTTAAAACGGTTAATAATAATGATTTAAATAAACGCTTCATTCAACTTGACACCTGAATTTATATCCTTTTTTCTAAACTTTGTTTATTGCTGACTTAGACAAAGCTTGGCAAAATTAAAAGACAATAAATAAAATCAAAAATACTTTTGCAACAAATATTAAAAAAAATATCCATATAAATGCTTAATAACTCATAAAAAATCTTATTGTAAATTTAATCAAAATATGATCTTAAATAAATGATTTTCTTTTCAATATAGATATAATTTATATATAATTATTTTAAGACTTTATGACAACTTCTGATAAATCTCCTTCTCCTTTACGAAACTATTCAATAAAGAAAAGAATAAAACAACGTGTTATTGTTGCCTTACTTCTTTCTGGAGGAATTATTTTTTGTCAAGAAATGGGATGGTTGGATCGATTTGCTGAGCAGTTTGTTAAACAAAAAATAGATTGGTCAAACAACCAAGATATAATAAGCTATTTAAAACAAATTATAACAACTAAACATTTGACGGATCTCCCTTTAAAATGTTTAATTTCCGTAATCAATAATGATGATGGCACGTCTATATTAAATGTAGAAATTCATGAAAAGCATAACCAAGAATGTATGACAACAAGAACAAATTTTCCTACTGTTTTTACTTTTCGTGTTAATCGATTAAATGGTAATATCCAAATCGATAAAGATTCACCGAATCATTTTTACCCAATTCAATAAAAACTATTATAAATGGTAATGGATAATCAATCTTCCTCTTCACCACCTGTTCCTCGTCGTCATTTCTTAAACTTACTTACTGCAAGTTCTTTAACGGTTGGTGGTGTTATTTGCATATGGCCATTTTTAGAAAGTTTAAAGACTCAAAACACAATCGTTACCCATAGCTATACAGATGTCGATATTTCATCCTTAAAAGAAGGACAACAAATTACCGTCATGTGGCAGGGGCATGCCATTTTCATTCTCCATCGTTCTGCTAAGACTTTGGCTCTCTTAAAGGATCAAGAATTATTAATACGTTTACGAGATCCAGATAGTAAAGAATTACAGCAGCCTCCCTACACCAAAAATTGGCATAGGTCTATTCAGCCAGAAATTGCTGTTTTAATCGGTGTATGTACTCACCTAGGATGTGTACCAACCCTTAAACTCAATAATTCTCTGGGGGGACATTATAATTGTGCTTGCCATGGATCAAAATTTGACCTGGCAGGAAGAGTTTATAATAATATGCCAGCTCCGTATAATTTACCCGTTCCCCCCTATAAGATTTTAAAACCCGGTATTCTTCGTATCGGGGAAAATCCAAATGGTGAAAATTTTGATTTCAAAAGTCTTACCCAAATTTAATTAAATATTTTAATTCTTCTTGCTTTTTATAAAAAAATCTTTCATCTTGACTTTATCAGATAACCAGATGATCGCTGTTTACGTGCCTAGCATCGTAAATAGAGGAAAGTCCGGGCTCCACGGGAAAACGGTGCCAGTTAACGACTGGCGAGGGTGACCTTAGGGAAAGTGCCACAGAAAACAAACCGCTTGCCGATTTTTAATCAATGCAAGTAAGGGTGAAAAGGGGTGGTAAGAGCACACCGCATGACTGGTAACAGAAATGGCATGGTAAACCCCACCGGGAGCAAAACCTAATAGAGGTAATCGATTTATAAATAATCAAGGTTTTTCCGCCTTGTTACCTGGGTTGGTTGCGCGAAATACGATGCGAATCGTATTCAAGATGAATGATCATCATTTATATATCATAAATACAGAACCCGGCTTACCGGTTATCTGATTTTAAAACTCCAAGATATTCAATAATATACTTTAAATTCATTTATTCACTCACTTTATCCCACTTTTTACTCAAAAAATAATTTAAATAATCTCTTTGACAATAAAGTGAATTTATGCGTAATTATTTGACCTCCCATATTTACCCATGATATCCCAAGAGCTATAATATTTCCATTATTTTACAATTCTAACTTTATATGGGATACCTTAACATAATGCATTTATTCCTTGGATCTCATCAGAATCGACTGAATACCAAAGGAAGAATGTCTATTCCCACTAGTTTCCGCTCTACACTCCGCAAAGAAGAAAAATCAAAAGAAGAAATTTCTGTTATTTTTCGTCCTTCCCATATTTTGCCCTGTATCGAGTGTTGGTCTCTTGCTGTGTTTATTAAATTCTCCGCCATTTTAGATAATGTTGACATTCTTTCAACGGAACATAGTGATCTTGCAACACTTATTTATGCACAAGCCTGGCCTATGGATCTGGACCGAGAAGAAAGAGTTTTACTTCCGGAAATTATAAAACAACATGCTAATTTAACAGATAAAGTTACTTTTATGGATTTGGGAACCATTTTCCAAATTTGGGAATCCAATACTACTCAAAAACATTATAAAACCATTATGCAACGGACAAAAATAATTGTACTGCCCCATACTAACAAAGTAAAAGCTGAGCATTTGGAAAAGTAAAATGATAAACTATTACTCATCAATCCAAACCGATGGTCATTTCCCAGTTATGCTCAATGAGATGATCAATATTTTACAACCTAAAAAAGATGCGATTTACATCGATGCAACCTTTGGCGGTGGTAGTTACAGCAAAGCAATTTTATCTACTACAAAATGTAAGGTTTGGGGAATTGATCGCGATCCTGATGCAATTAAACGCGGTAAAGAAATCATTAAAGATTTTCCATCATTAAGCTTATTACAAGGTGACTTTGCGCAATTGGAAAAACTTGCCAATGAAAATAATATACAATCCCTTGATGGAATTGTAATTGATCTTGGTGTTTCTTCTTTTCAATTAGACGAAGCGGAAAGAGGTTTTTCATTTCGTTTCGATGCCCCCCTTGATATGCGTATGAGCAAATCTGGGAAAACCGCCGCTGATCTTGTTAATCAACTTTCTGAAACGGAACTAACTAATATTTTTTGGTATTATGGCGAAGAACGTTTTTCACGTCGTATTGCTAGATCCATTGTCAAAAACCGAAAAAATACACCTTTTAAAACTACATACCAACTTGCCAATTTAATCAACAGGATTATTCCTTCTAAAAAAAATAAAATCAATCCTGCCACACGTTCTTTTCAAGCCTTAAGAATTGCCGTAAATGACGAATTAACTCAAATCAAACAAGCCATGACAAGTGCTTTAAAATTACTCAGACCTGATGGAAAATTGATTGTTATTTCTTTTCATTCGCTTGAAGACAGAATTGTCAAAGAAATCATGAACCAGGCAACAGGAAACCTTGCAAGTCCATCTCGGCATCATCCCTCATCCTTGTCTCTACAATCCAGTTCTTTCTTATACCAATCTTTAACACATAAACCCCTCCGTCCAACAGAAAACGAAATTTTGCGCAATCCACGGTCGCGTAGTGCAAAATTACGTGCAATCAAACGTTGCCTGAAACTGGAATCAAGGAGTATATGCTTATGATTATCCGTCCTTTTACTTTGTTTTGTTTTATACTTTCTGGTGTATCTGGTATGATTTTATACACTCAAAAACATAAAACGACTGTTCTAGACCACCAAATTGCCAAAATTATTCACGATACTGAAAAGTTAAAATCTCGAACAGCAATGTTACGAACTGAATGGACCCTGTTAAATCAACCTGACCGATTAAAAACATTAGCTAATAATTTTCTTCCTCAACTTCAACCACTATCCCCAACTCAATTTGTGCAAATGTCTACTCTTCTCAATCAACTTCCACCTATTCAAAAAGAACTAGAAAAAGATCCTACACGTGAACAAATTGCTCTAACGGTTGCAACCAATCACCGACAATCATATAAAACAAGTGAAAAACCAAAATCCATTATTGTATCGGACAATAAAATCAATAAACTAGACGAACAAGACGAACTTCCTACACAATTAACAGGTTCCGATAATAAAGATAATGATAAAACACCAACACCACCAAAAGCTTCGCCTAAAAAACCTGCTAATTTAATAGTAATATCAAAGAAAGAAAATCATCCCAATTCTTCTAATCCCTCAAATAAAACTATTCAAAAACCTAATCCTATAAAAACAGCTTTATTTAATAAAGATAAAATAAAAATTAAAGTTCAAAATAACAATGATCATGATGATGTAACACAAAATAACCATCCTGATCTTCTAAAATCAATCAAGAAAAATGTTAAACCTATTACTATAGCTAAAAATATGCCAAGTAAACCCGCTACTATCCATTCTGATTTTTCAATCGCCGATAGCACTGATACCTCTCTATCCTCTGCAAAAGAAAAGTCAGCACCTAACCCGATTTCTAAAAAAGATACACATCCTGTAACAAGTGTAAGTTTTCAGACAAAACACACCGTTGCGACGAAAACAACTCATAATAAAATACAAAAAACCCGCTATCATTCTGAATCAGCTTTTGGCGATGATAATGATGATTCTTTGCCTGCTCCTGTTCCTTTTTCTCAATAAGTTAATTAAAGTCAAAAATTAATGATGCACTACGAAAAAGATCCTGTGGAAAACCAATTTTTTAGACAGCCAAATCAAAAAAAAAAAATAACCTCTTATCAAATTGATAAAACACGAATCCGCCTGTTTATAACAGCCTGTGGATTTACTGTTCTTTTTGGAGCAGTAATAATAAAATTAATTTTTGCTACAATTATCGCCCCACTTCCCCCTCAGAAACAACAAGTTGCACCCCTAGTTCCCCCTATTCCCAAAAGTGATCCCAAAGGAACTATTGCGGGGGATTTTTCATTACCACAAATTCATAGGGCCTCAATTATTGATCGAAATGGTCAAATTTTGGCTATTTCTCTTCCTGTGGCACAATTATATGCTAATCCAATTGAAATTATTGATCCTAATGATATTGCCCATCAATTACAATCTGTTTTACCGAATCTCGATATTAATAAAACCATTCAAAGGCTTTCATCCAAAAAACAATTTGTTTATCTTGCCCGTGACATTTCTCCCAAACAAGAAGTAGATATTAACAATCTTGGTATTCCAGGTATTTATTTTGAAGAGGGTGAGCGTCGACATTATCCCTTAGGACGATTAGCAGCCCATGTTCTGGGAAGTGTAGATATCGACGATCATGGTATTGCCGGTATCGAAAAATATCTTGATCAACGGCTTATGAATGATCACACCTCTTTAAGGCTTTCAATTGATACTCATGTACAAACAGCTGTTCAGGAAGAAGTTCAGGCAGCCATGCAAACCTTTCAGGCTGAAGCTGCTTGTGGCATTATTATGGATGTTCATACAGGTGAAATTCTTGCTATGGTTAGCTTGCCTGACTATGATGCTAATTTATTCAGTAAAGCCCCTCCTAATCAAAGATTTAACCGTGTTACAAACGGAATGTATGAACCTGGTTCAACCTTTAAGCTTCAAAATGCAGCTATGGCTTTGGAGGTAGGAAACATTCATATTTGGGATCGTTTTGCTACTGCACCTGTAAGGGTTGGAAGATTTACGATCCACGATTTAAAAACTGATCATTTTGCTCCTTATCTTTCTTTACCTGAAGTTCTTGCCTATTCGTCAAATCCTGCTTCGGCCCATATTGCTTTAGATGTTGGTGGGGAGAAACAACGTGCATGGTTACAAAGAATGGGTTTTCTCGCTCGCGTTCCTATTGAATTACCCGAAGCGGGTCGTCCTTTGGTACCTTCTGCTAAAAATTGGGGTATCTCGACGATTATGACGGTTGCTTTTGGGCATGGTATCGCGGAATCACCATTAGCTATCGTTCGTGGAACTGCGGCCACTGTAAATGGTGGATATTTAATCAAACCAACCCTGTTACTTAAACAAGATGATGCAAATACACAAGTTATCATTGATCCAACCTTACCCAAAACAGATAGCCCCGATGGTGATAAGGTTCTTTCCGATAAAAATTCACTTATTTTAAGGAAAATTTTAAGATTAGATGTTACTCAAGGAACAGGTAAAAATGCTGAAGTACCAGGCTATTTCGTCGGAGGGAAAACAGGAACCAGTGAAAAGGTTGGTAAAGGAGGTGGTTATTTAAAACATGTTAACGTTTCCGCTTTTACCGCTGTTTTTCCGATGAATAATCCTCGTTATGCTGTTTATGTCATGCTGGATAGTCCAAAACCAACCAAATTTACTCATGGCTGGACAACTGCGGGATGGAACGCGGCACCAACAGTTTCGAAAATTATAGCCCGTATTGGACCAATGCTTGGATTATTTCCTAATATTAAAAATACAAGTAAAATAGAAGAGAAATTATTTATTCCACTTCATCCTTCTGTACCAAGAGGTGTAAGAGCTCTGGGCCCTGGAAATGATCCAGGTGATCCCCACCTTAATCATCAGAAAAAAGCACATCAAAAATAAAATCTATGCATTTAAATCCATCCTTTTCCTCCCATCCTTCAGAATAGGTTGTTTATTTTATGGTTTCACTTCATTCATTACAATCATGGCTGAACATATCCCTAACATCTCCAGATCATGAAATCAAAGGGATTACATTAGACAGTCGTAAAGTAAAAAAAGATTATCTTTTTGCTGCCCTTCCGGGGAGCAAATTTGATGGACAGCAGTTTATTCAACAAGCAATCCAGCAGGGTGCCAATACTATTCTTTTATCAAAAGACTCTGATATAGTTTTACCCAAGCAATGCACACCTATTTATTCCAAAAATCCATGTCAATTACTATCAAAAATAACACCTTTATTTTTTCCCAACACACCTTACCATAAAATCGCAATTACTGGTACCAATGGAAAAACAAGCACAGCTGATTTTGCTCGTCAATTATGGGCATTAGAAAATCTAAAATCGGCCAGTATTGGGACTTTGGGGATTATTAATAATGCTGATTATCACTATACTGAACCGATATTAACAACCCCTGATACCATTCTTTTACATCAAATATTACAAGAACTTGCTATACATCATGTTACACACGTAGCGATGGAAGCCTCTTCCCATGGACTGGCTCAATATCGATTGGATAATATCGAACTAAAGGCGGCCGCTTTTACCAATTTAACCCGTGATCATTTAGATTATCATTATAATCTTGAAGCTTATTTTCAAGCCAAGCAAAGACTTTTTACCGATATCTTACCCGAAAATGGAATTGCTGCCTTAAATAGCGATATGGATGAAACAATTTTTACAGCATTAGCGCAAATCATAAAAGATAGAAGACAACATTTAAGATCAGTTGGTACAAAAGGTAATTTCTTGCATTTAAATCATATAAAATCTTTACCCCATGGACAAAAAATTACGATTACAACAGTTCAAAATTTTCAGTTTTCAACAACCTTGCCTTTATTGGGCCGTTATCAAATCGATAATATTCTTCTTGCCTTGGCACTTATTACAAAAAATATTGAACATCTTAAAACCCTTATTCCTTTACTCCCTCTATTGAAAGGCGTAAAAGGTCGAATGGAACAGGCAGCTATTTTGCCAAATGGTGCAACAATTTATGTTGATTATGCCCATACACCAGATGCCTTAACTCACCTTTTACAATCTTTACGCCCCCATGTTCATCACGAATTATATATTGTATTCGGTGCTGGTGGTAACCGAGATAAAGGAAAGCGTCCTTTAATGGCACAAGAAGCTGGAAAATATGCGGATCATATTATTATTACCGATGACAATCCTCGATTTGAAAATCCTTCCCAAATTCGTCAAGAGATTAAAAAAGGATTTCCCGACGCTACTGAAATAGCTGATAGAGAAGAAGCAATAGCACAAACAATCAAACAACTTCAAACGGGTGATATTTTAGTTATTGCAGGGAAAGGGCATGAACAAGGGCAAATTATCAGAAATATAATCCATCCTTTTGATGACGTGAAAATTGTTCAAAAATATGCAGGAAATTTATGACACTTCTTTGGAACGAAACAGATCTTATCCAAGCCACTAAAAGCACCTTATCCTCTGTTCAGACCATCCATGGAACAGGAGTATCCATTGATACACGAACCATGAAAAAAGGTGATATTTTTATTGCCATTCAAGGTGAAAACAGTAACGGACATGACTATATCGAACAAGCCATTGCCAAAGGTGCATCTTGTGTTGTTGCTACACACATTCCTGCTCGCTATAAAAATCAATGTACATTTTTAATTGTTCCTGATACGTTAAATGCCCTAATACAAATGGGTATTTATGCAAGACAACGCTTTCAAGGAAAAACGATCGCAATTACTGGAAGTGTTGGCAAAACAACAACAAAAGAAATGCTTAAAACCGCATTGCAACCTTTTGGTAAAATCCATGCTGCTGAAGGTTCATATAATAATCATTTAGGCGTTCCTCTTACGCTAACAAGGCTCCCTTATAATGTTGATTACTGTATCAGCGAAATCGGCATGAACCACAGTGGGGAAATTGCACCGCTTGTCGCCATGGTAAAACCTGATATTGCGATTATTACCACTGTATCCTCATCCCATCTTGGATTAATGAAAACACTGGATGCAATTGCATTGGAAAAAAGCCAAATTATAACTGGCTTAACAAAAAACGGTGTTCTTATTTTGTCTGAAACAATTTATGATCTTCCTTTATTTGAAAGACAGGCACATCATTATCATATTCATCTTTATAAAACAGGGTTTACAGAGCAAGCCAATTTTCAAATCCAATCTGTAATAGTACTCGATGCAGATTACTCCTCTTTTCAGATCAAAATTAATCAACAAATTTATCCTGTAACCTTGATGTCACCAGGTCAACATCTAATCCATAATGCAGCACTTGTTCTTGGTACAGTGGCAATGTTAAAATTACAAATCCCGAAAGCAATCTCTTCATTAAGTCATTTTAAAACAGGTGTCGGTAGAGGTAAAATTTTACCTTTAATCAATAAAAATGGAATTTTACTAGACGAAAGCTATAATGCTTCAACCTTATCCATTCAAGCCGCTTTAAATACGTTAACTTTACTTGCTACGAACCGACGTATTACAGTATTAGGGGATATTTTTGAATTAGAAGAATATAGTAAACAAGAACATCTTTCATTGCTTCCCTCTATAATCCAAAATAGTGATTTAGTTTTTACTTGTGGTTCTTCTATGAAAATTGTATTTGATCAACTTCCCCAGTCGTTACAAGGAAAATGGTGTAGTAATGCAGAGCAATTAATTCCTTTTATCATACAAAATTTACAGGATCAGGATACTGTATTAGTAAAAGGAAGTCATGGAATGCATATGGGAAAAATTGTTAAGGCATTAACTCAAAAAAATAATCAAAGGAAATATTAATGCTATATAATCTGATTATGCATCATGGGCTTTCTCATGCCTCTATACTTAATCTTTTTCGTTATATAACATTTCGATCTGTTGGTGCCTGCTTTACCGCTTTTTTCCTAATGCTTTGGTTGGCCCCTCGTTTTATTACCAAACTTCACCAGATTCAACGCAATGGGCAACCAATACGTGCTATTGGGCCAGAACGTCATATCAAAGAAAAAGCTGGTACTCCTACCATGGGTGGACTTTTAATTATATTTTCCTTTTTGGTTTCTACGCTCTTATGGGCTGATATAACAAACAGTTTCATATGGATTGTTTTATTTGTTACCTTAAGCTTTGGGTTTATAGGATTTTTGGATGACTATAAAAAGCTCGCAAAACATAATAGTGATGGACTGTCCAAACGCTCAAGAATTAGTTCAGAAGTTGTCATTTCATTATTGGCAACTTATTTGTTTCAACAATTAATGCCATCTTATCTTGCCAATGATCTAACCATACCATTCTTTAAAAATATTCTTATTCCCTTAGGGATTTTTTTTCCTCTTTTTGGAATGACAATCATTACTGGCTTTGGCAATGCTGTTAATTTTACAGATGGATTGGATGGACTAGTAATTGTTCCAATCGTTGTCAGCTTTCTCGTTTTCGCCTTGATTACTTATATTGTTGGAAACAGTATTTTTGCTGATTATCTTCAAATTCATTATATTCCAAAAAGTAGTGAAATGGCTATTTTTTGTGCTGCTGTTGTAGGATCTGGATTAGGATTTTTATGGTTTAACGCTCAACCAGCATCTATATTTATGGGTGATACTGGATCACTGGCATTAGGTGGTGCAATCAGTTCCGTTGCTGTTGCCATCAAACATGAACTCGTTTTATGTATTGTTGGCGGATTATTTGCTATCGAGACTATTTCCGTTATAATTCAAGTTTTCTGGTACAAATTAACGAAAAAGAGATTTTTCTTGATGGCCCCTATTCATCATCATTTTGAAAAAAAAGGTTGGCCTGAATCTAAAATTGTTGTCCGTTTCTGGATTATTTCTATTATTCTAGGCATTGTTGGTTTAATAACATTGAAAATACGTTAAAATGGATTTTTCAAAAGATTTATTCAAAAATGATCATTATGCCGTTTTTGGACTAGGTAAAAATGGCATTACAGCTTCGCAACGTCTTTTACAAATGGGTGCTACAATCCAAATTTGGGATGATCAACTGCAAAAACGTCAAGATATTCCATATAATTTACAACCCTATCTTGCACCATTTGAATCTTTAAAAGATTGTAAAGCACTCATTTTATCTCCTGGAATTCCGCATCAATTACCCAAACCTCATCCTATTGCAAAACTAGCTAAAATAGAAAGAATTCCAATCTTCTCCGATGCAGAAATTTTATTTCAAGCAATAAAAAAATCCGAATCCAAAGCACGTTTTGTTGCCATTACAGGTACTAATGGTAAATCAACAACAACAGTTTTACTAAATCATATTCTAATAGAAGCTAATATTCCATCCGCCGCCGGTGGTAATCTTGGACCAGCAGCTTTGGCACTTCCATATTTAGGAGATCATGGTGTTTATATTTTAGAAATGTCTTCCTATATGCTTGAACGTTTATCCAGTTTTAAAGCTGATATTGCTTGTTTGCTAAATATAACGCCTGATCATATTGAAAGACATGGAAATATGCAGGGTTATATTCACGCCAAATATCACATTTTTGATCATCAAAATAAACAAAATTTAGCCGTTATTGGAATAGAAGACCATTACTGCCGATCAATCGCTGATCAACTTATCCAAAATTCTATTCCTGTTCAAAAAATATCTAGCATAACGAATAAGGATGCAGATCTGTGGGTTGATCATCATATCCTTCAAGATAAAAAAGGATCCATTGCTGATTTAGATCAAGCAAAATTTCTGCCAGGAGGACATAATGCACAAAATGCGGCGGCTGCAACAGCAATGGCCCTTGCTTTGGGCATTTCACGACAACAAATAGCAGAAAGTCTTTATTCCTTTACAGGTCTTTCCCATCGACAAAGACCTGTTGCAACACTTGATTCGATTACTTTTGTTAATGATAGTAAAGCCACGAATGCCGATGCAGCATCCAAAGCTCTAACTTGTTACAAAGAACTTGTATGGATTGCTGGAGGATTAGCCAAAACAAATGGAATAGAAGATCTTGCTCCTTATTTTCCAAAAATAAAATTGGCTCTTCTAATTGGTAAAGATGCAGATTTATTAGCTGAAACATTAAAAAAATATCATGTTCATTACAGGATTGTTAAAACTCTCGAACAGGCTATTCCCGAAGCTTTTATTTTTGCCAAGCAACATCAAATTCATACCGTATTGTTATCACCTGCTTGTGCAAGTTTTGACCAATTCAATAGTTTTGAAGAAAGAGGTGATGTTTTTATCCAGCTTGTTAAACAATTAGAATCATCATCCCTTTAAACATCCCAATATCAGGAATTCATCATGTCCAACATTTCCCGTCTTGATAATTCATTATTAGCACGTTGGTGGCGAAATATTGACCACTGGATGTTAGGCAGTGTCGGGTTATTAATTGGTTTCGGTTATATACTAATGCTAGCCGCCAGTCCAGCGGTTGCACAAAGGATAGGCGCATCCAGAGATATGTTTATTTTTAAACAAATTATGTTCCTAAGCATTGCCGCTTTAATCATTATGATTACATCCATGTTGTCTGTAGAAGGCATTAAAAGGCTTGGGATTATTGGCAGCTTTATCGCCATCCTTGCAACCGCCTATACACTTGTTCACGGCATGGAAATCAAAGGTGCCAGACGATGGATTGCGTTACCGTTAATGTCAGTCCAACCTTCAGAATTCCTTAAACCTTGTTTCGCGGTTTTAACAGCCTGGTTTCTAACCCAATGGAATAACCGGTTTTATATTCCCAACCTTCTTATTACCTTTATTTTTTATGGTGTTATCCTATTCCTTTTAAAATCCCAACCTGATATTGGAATGCTTGCCGTTATTACAGTAGTTTTATTAATCCAATTTTTTATCAATGGTCTTAATTTATTTTCGGTATTTTCCGCTTGTGGTGCCATGATCGCCGCCTTTATCGGTGCCTATACAGTTTTTCCCCATGTGCGATCTCGTGTTGAACGATTTTTACATCCTAATGTTGGGGACCATTATCAAATTGATACAGCCCTGCGTGCTTTCGGCAATGGAGGAATGATGGGGCGTGGACCTGGAGAAGGACGTGTTAAAGATCTTTTACCTGATGCACATGCTGACTTTGTTTTTGCCGTTGCCGGTGAAGAATATGGTATGATTGTTTGTATGATTATTATTTTAATATTTTGTTTTATTGTCGTACGTTCTTTGTTAAAAATGATTAAAGAAGAAGACCCATTTATTATTTTAGCAACAGCAGGTCTTATCACTGGTTTTGGATTACAAGCATTTATCAATATGGCTTCTACACTTCATCTTATTCCAACAAAAGGCATGACTTTACCCTTTATTTCATACGGTGGTTCTTCTGCGATGTCTGTAGCATTGGCAATTGGTATGGTGCTTGCCCTAACTAGACATAGAATAGAAACACCTCAATTTTCTAAAAATAATTTTCAGCCTTTTAGCAAAAGAAATCTAATCCGATGAATAAACCACAAATAGCTATTGTTGCAGGTGGTACAGGCGGTCATTTCTTTCCCGCTAAAGCCCTTACCATGCAATTAAGAAAACGGAATTATCCTATTCTTTTCATAACAGATAAACGAATTGACGATCAAGAATTGGCTTCATGGCATGGTGTTCAACAATTTGTTATTAATAGTGCAGGTATAAATAAGAAATCTTTTATACAAAAAATCAGCAATTCCTTTGTCTTATTAAAAGGAATTATTGAAGCAAGAAAAATTTTAAAACAAAATCCTGTTTCAGCAATTATTGGCTTTGGTGGCTATCCTTCCATTCCTCCGCTTTTCGCCTCACGTTTACTTCCTAAAAAACGAAGACCCGCTATTATCCTTCACGAAGGAAATGCAATTATTGGAAAAGCTAATGCTATTCTGACACCCTTGGCAACCAAAATCGCAACTTCTTTTCCTGTCACCGAAGGTTTATCCGCTTCTGATAAAATAATAATTACAGGTCTTCCTGTTCGATCTGATATTACCGCCATATATCCAACCTCTTATAAGGTTCAAAAAGACACAATTCATTTATTAATCTGGGGAGGATCTTTAGGAGCAAAAATTTTTGGAAAAATTGTCCCTTATGCACTTGGAAACCTTCCTCTTTCTTTACGTACAAAACTGCGTATTACACAACAGGTTTGTAAAGAAGATATTAAAACCATTTCAGAATTTTATAAAAAAGCTAAAATTCAGGCTGAATTATCCCCTTTTCTTACTAATATTGCCAATCTGTTAAAACAAGTACATCTAGTCATTGGACGATCTGGTGGTTCCTCTATTGCTGAACTTGCCTTGACTAATCGTCCCGCAATTTTGGTTCCCTATCCATATGCAGCCAATAAAGAACAATATTATAATGCACGTATTTTGGAAAAAGAAGGTGCCGCCTGGATCATTAATCAACCCAACTTTACTGTTTTATCCCTAACACAACTAATTAATGATTTATTAACGCATCCAGAAAAATTACAAAATGCAGCTTTATCGCATAAAACGGCTTATCCCTATGCAGCTAATAATTTAGCCAATTTAGTGGAACAAACTATTTCACAATCATCATCTTAATTTATTTCAACAAAGAGCATTCTTATGAGATCCCTTCCTCTTTCAATTGGTATCATTCATTTCGTTGGTATTGGTGGTATTGGTATGTCCGGTATTGCCGAAACCTTGCATTATCTTGGCTATCATATCCAAGGTTCTGATATTACAGAAAATGCCAATGTAGAAAGACTACGCAAATTAGGTATCCCGATCAAAATAGGTCATAAGACGGAAAATCTTGGGAAAGCTCAAGTTGTCGTTGTTTCTTCAGCAATTAAAAAAGACAATCCTGAAGTTGTGGAAGCTAGGGCCCATTTCATTCCTGTCGTACAAAGAGCGGAAATGCTTGCAGAATTAATGCGGTTACGCTGGTCAATTGCAGTAGGTGGAACGCATGGAAAAACCACAACAACAAGTCTGATTGCGACTCTACTTGAATATGCAAAACTTGATCCTACCGTCATTAATGGAGGAATTATTGAAGCTTATGGTACCAATACAAGGATGGGGTCTGGTGATTGGATGGTCGTCGAGGCAGATGAAAGTGATGGTTCCTTTTTACGCCTTCCTGTAGTCATCGCAGTGGTTACCAACATGGATCCTGAACATATGGATCATTGGGGAACTGTTGAAGCCATGGAAGATGCTTACCAACAATTTGTTTCCCACATCCCCTTTTATGGTTTTGCTGTCTTATGTATTGATCATCCCAGCATTCAAAAAATGCTGCCTCGTCTTTCAGACCGCCGTCTTGTTACCTATGGATTTTCTCCTCAAGCAGATATTCGAGCAGAAAAAATCATCATGGATAAATTAGGAACGACATTCAACGTTGTTTTTACAGATCGACAAAAACAAATTAACAGACATTTAGGACCTTTCCGCATTCCAATGCTTGGACAACATAATGTCCAAAATGCTCTTGCCGCTATTGCCGTAGCTTTAGAAATGAACATTAGTGAAGACAATATCCGATCTGCTTTTGCTGGTTTTAAAGGTGTTCAACGACGTTTTACCCGGGTGGCAGAGATTAATAAAATCACTATCATTGATGATTATGGCCATCATCCTGTTGAAATTGCTGCCGTTTTAAAAGCCGCCCGACAAGCAACCTCTCACAATGTCATTGCTGTCATTCAACCTCATCGTTATACAAGATTACAAAATTTATTTCCTGAATTCTGTTCCTGTATGAATGATGCCAGTACAGTCATTGTCGCTGATGTTTATCCAGCAGGAGAAACCTCTATTCCAGGGGTTAATAAAGAAGCGTTTGTTGAGGGATTACGTGCTCATGGACACCAATCTGTTGTTGCTTTGCCCCATCAGGACCAATTGGCGGAAATGATCAATGCGATTGCTAAACCCGGTGATTTTATTATTTGTCTAGGTGCTGGTTCTATCTCTAGCTGGGCTCATGCTTTACCTGAACAATTAAGAGCCTTACAAAAAAAATAAAACAATAAAGGACGGGACAATGACAACGGAGTTTTTTACCAAAGAAACTATCAATGATTTATTACCTAAATTAAAGGGTCGTATAACCTATGATGTTCCGTTGAAAAACAGAAGCTGGTTTAAGGTGGGAGGAAATGCAGAAATCCTCATCCATCCAGCCAATACTGAAGATTTATCCTATATTCTTAAAGAAATTCCTCCAGAATGGCCCTATCTAACTATTGGTGCAACTTCTAATCTCCTTATCCGTGATGGCGGAATTCAAGGAATTACTTTTCAATTACGCAAAGGATTCCATGAAATTATTCCTGATCAATATGGCTTAATTGCGGGTGCCGCATGCTTGGACATGACAATTGCAGATTCCGCCGCCCAACTCGGATTAAGTGGTATGGAATTTCTAAGTGGAATACCTGGAACAATTGGTGGTGCAGTCAAAATGAATGCTGGCGCACATGGATCTGATCTTTCTGCTATTCTTGACTGGGCTGAAATTGTTACAAGAGATGGTGAAGTCCATCATTTCTCATCTGTAGATTTGCAATTAAGCTATCGCCATTCTGTTTTACCTACCGATGCTATTGTTACCCGTGTAAGATTACAAGGCAAACCCGGAAACAAAAATACTATTTACCAAACAATGACTGAAATAAAAAACCAACGCGAAAATTCCCAACCTATACATTCCAGAACAGGCGGTTCAACCTTTCGTAATCCATCTCCTACAATTTCCTCCTATAAAGCGTGGGAACTAATTGATATGGTTAAAGGAAGAGGGCTTGCTTTTGGTGGAGCAAAAGTAAGCGAAAAACATTGTAATTTCTTAATCAATACCGGAGAAGCCACTGCTTCTGATCTTGAAAATTTAGGTGAAGAGTTAAGGAAGCGCATTTTAAATGATTTTGGCATTCAACTTCAATGGGAAATTAAACGTATAGGTATTCCTTATACTCAAAAGGAACAATAAAATGACAATAAAGCATGTAACCGTTATTCGCGGTGGATTATCCTCTGAACGGGAAGTCAGCCTAGCCAGTGGTAAAAATGTAATAGAAGCTTTAAAAACTACTGGATATAAAGTAACCGATCTTGTCGCGAACGATAACCTTGTTGAGATTATTAATTTCCTGACTAAAAATCACCCTGATGTTGTCTTTAATGCGTTACATGGTAATTTTGGAGAGGATGGTGCTATTCAGGGTGTTTTAGAATGGTTAAATATTCCTTATACCCATGGTAATATTTGTTCTTCAGCAATTGCAATGAACAAGAAAATTACCCGTATCCTGCTTCATGAAGCAGGATTACCAATTGCCAAAGGAAAAACCATTCCTGTTACGAATTTAGCCATACAAGATCCTTTTCCTATTCCGTATGTCGTAAAACCTATTCAAGAAGGATCCTCAGTAGGTGTCTATATCATTCAATCCGATGATCCCAAAATCCGAAAACAGGAACGGGCAAAAATTCTAAAAGAATGGAAATATGGTCGGGAAGCTTTAATAGAACAATTTATTCCTGGAAAAGAATTGACTGTCTGTGTTCTAAATGACAAAGCTCTAACTGTAACAAATATTTCATCTGACACGCATGTATTCTATGACTATAAAGCAAAATATCAAATCGGGCAATCAACACATACAGTTCCAGCAAATATTCATCCCAAAGCTTTTGAAATAGCATTAGATTATGCACAAAAAGCTCACAAAATTCTTGGATGTGATTCTGTTTCTCGTACAGATTTTCGTTATGACAATCGTAATGAAACCCAAGATCAGCCTGGTGATTTATATATTTTAGAAGTCAATACCCAACCTGGAATGACTAAAACTTCTCTTTTACCAGAACAAGCGGCATTTTGTGGGATAAGCTATCCTGAGCTTTGCTCGTCCTTAGTGGAAAAAGCAAAATGTCGTATATAAAAAGACAACCCAACCGTCAAGATGATCGACCTTCAAAACAAGTAATTGCCTACCGTCGTTTTAGACGAATATTTCGTCCTTTTTTATTTCTTCTCATTATCCTAGGATTAATTGTTGGTAGTAACTGGGCTATTTACAAATTTGCCTCTGAACAACAATTTTCTTTATTTAGAACAAAAACAGCCAAACTTGTTCCAATGAAATTGGCTCACATAAATATTGACGGATGTAAATTAACCTCTAAAAACGAAATTAAACAAGCACTTGGTATCCGTGTCGGGGATCCCATTCTTAATTTCTCTGTTTATGATGCCCAAAAACGTTTAAATAGTCTGACCTTTGTTGATCATACTGTTATTAAACGTCAATTACCCGATACACTTATCGTACATATTATTGAACGAAGTCCTTTTGCAGTCTGGCAAAATCAAGGCAAATTCAAGCTCATTGATAAAAAAGGCGATATTGTCAATGACGAAGGAATGAATGGTAAAGATGGACAAGCTTTTTTAAAATTACCTTTAGTTGTGGGTATTGGCGCCAACACGACAGCGTCTGATCTCATTGATATCTTATCCGCCTATCCTGACATTAAAAATAAAATAGTCGCTGCAGTCCGAATCGGAAATAGACGTTGGAATTTAAACCTTAAAAATGGTACAGTGATTATGTTGCCAGAAAATCAAGAAATTCCAGCTATTCAACGGTTAATGCAATATGAAAAACAATTTCAATTGTTAGATCGCCCCTTAAAACATATTGATTTAAGACTTCCTGATAGATTAATCATATTAACAGACAAAAAAATTACGCCTTCAGAGCATGATACCAATCAAGATAACCTAGATTCTCATAACAATGATGACATAAAGTTTCCATGATAAGATATCTTCAACGAAGAAACCTTTTTAAGAAATAATTAAGTGCATGAATCAAATGACTTATAAAAAAAATAGCTATAATTCTTCTAATCATGCAAAACAAACGGTAACTATTACCCAATCTCGGCAATTAGTAAAAAGTAATATTTTTCCACCCGATGACTTGCCTGAAAGAAAACAATTTTTACCAGGTATTTTTGGTGTACTTGATATTGGAAGTACCAAAATTACATGTTTAATCGGACAAGGTAAGCCAAACGGTAAACTAAAAGTTCTTGGTTACGGTTGGAGACGTTCCCACGGCGTTAAACAAGGAGGAATTGTCAACCTTAAAACAGCAGAACGTGCTATTCGTGCTGCTGTTGGTCAAGCTGAGGAAGCAGCTGAACGTCGACTTAATAAAATTTATGTAAATCTTTCTGGTGGAAAACCTGACAGTCAACTTTATAATATTGATTGGCCCATTGGAGGAAGAGAAATTACAAATCATGATATTTATAGATTAGTCAATGAAGGAATTTTAAGGGCACAAATTGAAGGACGTGAAATTATCCATGCTCTGCCTTTAAGTTTCAGTGTTGATGAAACATCAGGGGTTGAAGATCCAAGAGGCCATCAATGCGAAATGCTTAGTACAAAACTACATATTATTAGTACTTCTGCTTCATCCCTCAAAAATCTTGCTACCGTATTAATGCGTGCTGAACTTGAAATTGAAAGCATCATTTCAACCCCACTAGCGGCGGGATTAGCTGTTATGGCCTCTGATGAACGTGATTTAGGAGCAACCATTATCGATATGGGTGGTGAAACAACCTCCATTGGAATCTTTGGAGAAAACCAATTACTTTATACGGCACAAATTCCTATTGGAGGATCCCACATTACTCGTGACATTGCTGGTATTCTTTCAACTTCAATTGATACAGCTGAATGGTTAAAAACCAAATATGGAAGTGCTGAATATTCTTATAATGATGAATACCAGCAATTGCCTATTCAAATGATCGGCGATGATGATTATGAAATCATGACAAAAGTACCGCTTTCACGTGTTATTTCAATCATTCGCCCCCGAATTGAAGAAACATTGGAACTTATTCGTGATCGTCTTGATAATGCTAATATCGGTAATGCCGCCAATGGCAGAGTGGTTTTAACAGGAGGTAGTTCGCTTTTAGAAGGACTCGGACCTTTAGCGGCAAGAATTTTAAGCCGCCAAATCAGACTGGGAAAACCAAATAATATTATTGGATTACCTAACGATAGCACAACCTCCGCGGCGTTTTCAACAGCCGCTGGATTACTCTGTTGGGCGACTGGAGAAGGTAGAACACTTGCAGATCTTGACTTTTCAAATAAAAAAAACAATAGATTCCTAAAAAAAATAATTGAGTTTATTAGACTACACATATAAATATTTTCTTTGTATAATAGTAACTTCCTATTGTAACCTTACAAATAAACCCCAAATTTATCGGTTCGAGGATTTCATGACTCTCAATTTAACCATTCCACAGCCCACTTATGAAGATTTCACCCCTCGTATTACAGTTATTGGTGTAGGCGGAGGCGGAACCAACGCAGTTGATAATATGATTCTGTTACACCTTAAGGGCGTAGAATTTGTTGTAGCTAATACTGATGCTCAACAGTTAATGAATAGTCATGCCGATAACCGCATTCAATTAGGTCCTCATCTTACCCAAGGTCTGGGTGCTGGGGCTAAACCAGATATTGGTCGTGCTGCAGCAGAAGAAGCCGCTGAGGAAATTGCACGTCACCTCGATAATATTCATATGGTCTTTATCACTGCAGGTATGGGCGGTGGCACAGGAACAGGGGCTGCTCCTGTTATCGCTAGAATGGCTCGTGAACGTGGAATTTTAACGGTTGGCGTTGTGACTAAACCGTTTACCTTTGAAGGTATTCGTCGAGCACGTCTTGCAGAGACAGGTATTGCAGAACTTCAGCAGTTTGTTGATACCTTAATTGTTATTCCAAACCAAAATCTTTTCCGCACTGCAAACGAAAATACAACTTGGAAAGATGCCTTCAAAATGGCAGATGAAGTTTTGTATATGGGAGTCAAGGGCGTTACTGATCTTATGATGTCTCCTGGTTTAGTTAATCTGGATTTTGCTGATATTCGAACTGTAATGGCTGAAATGGGTAAAGCCATGATGGGTACAGGAGAAGTGGAAGGAGAAAATAGAGCCATTCGTGCAGCAGAAGAAGCAATTTCTAATCCTTTATTAGAAGATACTTCAATGGCAGGGGCAAAAGGTCTTTTAATCAATATTACTGGTGGTGACGATTTAACCCTTTTTGAAGTTGATCAAGCAGCTAATCGTATTCGTGAAGAAGTCGCAGAAGATGCGAATATTATTTTTGGGTCTGCTATTGATCAAAATCTTACAGGGAAGATCCGTGTTTCCGTGGTTGCAACTGGAATAGACAGTCCAATTCAATATGAAAAACAAACTTCAGTAGATCAATCAGATCAGCAGAATTCTAATGCTGAAAATAATGAATTAAATACAAATACAGCCAATAATAAATCTGAAATAAATACCATTTCGGAAGAAATCAAACAACCAGTAAGAACAGAACCTAATACTAATAATTCTACCTCGGCAGAGATAAATAATGATTTAAGACCAAAATTAAATGAATCTGAAGAAAAGAAACATTCTGATTCTAGATATGATCCTGTACCTCCTTCACCAGATTCTGTACCAGAACGTGTGTCAAAAACATCACCACGTTCAGGTTTATTTTCAGAATCAAGAACCCCTGACCAAGAATCCAATATTCAACCTCGTAGTCTTTTTGGAATTGTTACTGGAGCGTTAAGAGGGAAAAACCATCATAATAATAATGCTTCAAATAACCTAGAAAAAAATGAACCATCGGTCTCTAATGCTACAAACATAAGCAAAAATACGCAGCATCCTGCTGAAGATGTTAGCCTCGATATTCCTGCTTTCCTACGTCGAAAATCAAAATAAAATCGTTATTTAAAAGGTCTTGATTTTTACAAGACCTTTTTTTTATAAAAAAACCGTAACACTATGCAATAAACTTTGACTAGTATTCTTATATTAAAAATTATAATAAATTTCCTGTGAGCTAATAAGTTATAGGTATAGTGTATTAAGGAGTAAACTATGAGTTATTCGCAAGTTCTACTGGCTACAAAAAAAGTAAACATAGCTTATAATTCATTATTACCTTTTAATTTCGAGAATGATAAAGATTTTGTTTCGCAGTTCACAATTGCCTCCCCTGTTAGTTTTTCAGGTATAGGTCTACATACTGGAAAATTAGTCCATGTGAAATTAGTTCCAGCACCCATTGGTACAGGAATTGTTTTTTGCCGAACCGATGCAAACCATATTAAAATCCCCGCTCATTATAAAAATGTAGTTGATACAAGCCTTAGCACAGTTATAGCATCTTCTGCCTATCCGGATATAAAGATCGGAACTATTGAACATCTCATGTCCGCCCTTGCGGGGCATCAAATCAATAATATTATCATTGAATGTAATGGACCAGAAATTCCTGTTTTAGATGGATCATCTGCCAAATTTTCTTCTCTTTTAAGTCAGGTTGGACGACATGTGCTTTATGCTATTAAACCAGCCCTCAAGATTATGAAAACAATCCGTGTTCACTATAAAGATGCTTATGCTGAATTAAGTCCATCCCCCAAAAAAATACTATCCTTATCCTTATCCATTGATTTCCCAGCATCCATTATTGGAAAACAAAAATTTGATATGGATTTAACTTCTAAAAACTTTGAAAAAGAAATAGCGTTTTGTCGTACATTCACATTTAAAGAAGAAATCGATAATCTTCATAAAATGGGACTGGCAAAAGGTGGCAGTCTTCAAAATGCCATTGTCGTGGACAATAATACAATTTTAAATCCCGAAGGATTATATTGTTCAAATGAATTCGTTAAACACAAAATGCTGGACGCTATTGGAGATTTATCCTTAATTGGTTATCCAATTTATGGAAAATTTTCAGGTTATAAATCAGGACATAAATTGAATAATCAATTATTACATGCCTTAATGAAAGATGATGATGCATGGTCTTTTCACGCCCTAAATTATCAAAATATAGGCAAACAAAACAAACAATCTGCCATTATACAATTGAATCAATATCCACAAAAACAAGAAGCATAAAAACCTCAC
Source organism: uncultured Commensalibacter sp. (assembly GCA_946699565.1). Classification (GTDB taxonomy): domain Bacteria; phylum Pseudomonadota; class Alphaproteobacteria; order Acetobacterales; family Acetobacteraceae; genus Commensalibacter. The sequence continues at coordinate 73,381 of CAMPDW010000001.1, forward strand.
TTTTAAAACAAAATTAAATTTTATTTAATTAAACTCTATAAGTTCCTTTCTTACATGATATAAGACATGATATAAGAGAAACATTATTTAAATAGTGTGCTATTTTATAAAGTAGAAAGTCGTTAAAATTGTGGTTACAGTAAGTCACAAAAAATTTTATTGTTTAAAACAACATTTTTTTCCATTATTACTTGCAACAAGTCTTGTTGCATGTGGCGGTGGTCATAAAGATAAAAAGAAACTGAATGATAATTCAGTAACTTCATATCGAGAAGGTACCCCAGAACAACTTTATAATAATGGTATTGATGGAATTAAAATCAAAAAATATAAATTAGCTACAAAACAATTTGAACTATTACAAGAAAATTTTCCTTATTCTGGCTATACCCCGAATGCTCAGCTTATGGAAGGTTATGCTTTTTATCTACAAAACAAATATCCAGAAGCTGTAAAACAACTCGAATCTTACTTACAACTACATCCGAATAGCCCTGATGCACCTTATGCTTTTTACTTACGAGCCCTTTGTTACTATGAACGAATTTCTGATGTCACAAGAGATCAACAAGGAACCATGGAAGCGCTAAGTGCATTAAATGATGTTGTAACACGGTTCCCTGGAACATCTTATGCACGTGATGCCCAGCTTAAGATTGACCTATGCCGAGATCATTTAGCAGGTAAAGAAATGCTTATCGGACGTTTTTATGAACAACAAAAAAACTATGAAGCGGCTATCACACGCTATCAACGTGTTGTCCTAGATTACCAAACCACCAACCATGTTGCTGAAGCTTTACATCGTTTAGTTGAGGTATCTTTAAAATTGGGATTGACCGATCAAGCACGCAAAACGGCTTCTGTATTAGGTTATAACTATCCTAACAGCCATTGGTATCGTTATACCTTTAATGACTTAAAGAAATATCACCTTGTTTCTGAACAGACGGAAAAACCAACCAGCAAAAAAATTGGATTCTTCAAACGTATATGGTATTCAATCACTTCTATTTTTTAATAAAATTTTCTCTGAGTTTTTAACACCATATTTCCAATGTTAATACAACTTTCCATTCATAACGTTGTTTTAATTGAGCGATTAGATTTAACATTTAGTCAGGGACTTACAGTTTTCACAGGTGAAACAGGTGCAGGAAAATCCATTTTATTGGATAGCCTTGCTTTAACCTTAGGTGAAAGAGCAAGTTCTTCTCTTATCCGAACTGGAGCTAACCAAGCTTCTGTCACTGCATGTTTTGAACTTAAAAAAAACCACCCTGTTTACAAACAGCTTGAAAAAAAAGGATATGAAATTTCAGAAATTATTGAACAGCCCTTGGTTATTCGACGAACGCTATCCCAAGATGGACGTTCACGTGCTTATATTAATGATCAACTTATCAGTCTTAATTTTCTCCGAGAAATCGGTCAGTCTTTAATAGAAATACAAGGACAACATGCTCAAATTGGGTTAATGGATTCCCGTAATCATATTGCTATTTTGGATAATTTTGGAACACCTGTCCAGCTTCTTCAAGATACACGTCATCATTATCAACAATGGATCGAATCAACTGCAAAACTAGCAGCCTTGAAAACTAGTCTTGAAGAAACATTACAAGAAGAGAAATGGCTTCGTGAATCTATTGAAGAACTAAAAAAGCTTTCCCCACAAGCCGAAGAGGAACAAGAACTCGTTCAGAAACGGAGATCACTACAACAAAATGAACGTCATCTGGAATTATTAGCATCCGCCTTAAATCATATTGCACCTCAAGATCGTAAAAGCCTTCAACCTTCTTATGCGTTATTGAATGCGAGCAAAATTTTACAACGTCTTATCTCAAATCCCGAAAATATAACCTTTTCTGAATCAACCCAATCGATTCAAAAAGCACTAGAGTCTATTACACAAGCCGAGGAATCATTGGCGGAAGCAGAAACTATTCTTACTCATCTTATCAATACAATCGAAATTGACCCCCAACAAATTGATGAAATTGAAGAACGTTTATTTTCCCTTAGGGGTGCAAGTCGAAAATATGGTGTAACAATTGATGAGTTATCGCATTTACTGTGTGAATTTGAAGAAAAAATCAATCAGATTGATATTGGAACAACACAAATTCAAGAAATTGAAAGAAAAGTTTCACTTCATCGACAACAATTTGAAGTATCCGTACAAACCCTCTCTCAAAGTCGACATAAAATTGCCAAGCGACTTGAACAAGCTGTAACTAATGAATTAAAACTCTTAAAATTAGATAAAGCAAAATTTCTTGTTTCCTTAATCGCGTTAAGTAAAGAAGCATGGAATCAAAATGGAAAAGAACAAGTTGATTTTTTAATAGCGGCCAATCCTGGCGTTCCCCCTGCCCCCCTGAACAAAGCAGCATCAGGAGGTGAGCTTTCAAGACTCTTACTGGCATTAAAAGTTGTTTTAAGTCAACACACAACTTTATCCGCATTGGTTTTTGATGAGATCGATTCAGGGGTCGGTGGAGCAACAGCCTCGGCAATTGGGGAAAAACTTCATCATGTTGCTCAAACGATGCAGGTTTTTGTTGTAACCCACAGCCCACAAGTTGCAGCGAGTGGAGATACGCAATTTCGAATTAACAAATTTATCAGAAATGGTGTAACCTATACTACTACTACAATTTTAAATCAAGAAGAACGAAAAGAAGAAATTGCCCGTATGCTTGCTGGCAATCAAATTACGAATGCAGCACGCTCTGCCGCTGATAGCTTATTAAATAAATAATAATAAACAAGTAAGTAAAAATGCAAAAATTTCAAACAAATTTCTATCAAATTCCACCCTCAAAATTATCTTTTGAACAAGCTCAGCAAGAACTTAATCAACTTACCATCTTTCTAAAAAAACTAGACCAAGCTTATTATAACAAAGATATGCCCTTGGTCGATGATGCCACTTACGATCAGCTTCGCCAACGTTTTAATTCCATTGAAAAAAATTTTCCTCAATTCATTCGACAAGATAGTGCCAGTAAAACAGTGGGTGTAAAACCAACCAATGGTTTAAAAAAATCAACTCACTTAATCCCTATGCTTTCTTTAGACAACATCTTTAAAGTTGAAGACTTTAAAGAATTTATAAAACGTATTCAACGTTATTTAGGTCTCACCCCTAAAGAACTTAAAAATCTTCACTTTATTGCCGAACCTAAAATTGATGGATTATCAATAAATCTTACCTATAAACATGGAAAATTAATTCAAGCTAGTACTCGTGGAGATGGAACAACAGGGGAAGATGTTACTGAAAATATAAAAACATTACGAAATCTACCCTTAACGCTTTCTGATTATTTCCCAGATACAATTGAAATTCGTGGAGAAGTTTATATCTCTAAACAGGATTTTTTTAGCTTAAATGAAGAACAAGAAAAAAATAACAAACGGCTTTTTGCTAATCCACGCAATGCTGCTGCTGGTTCCCTAAGACAACTAGATCCAGAAATAACACGTTCACGCCCTCTTTCTTTATTTGTCTACGCCCAGGGTTATTCTGACCAACCTATCGCTGATACACATGAACATTTTTTACACCATTTACAACGATGGGGATTTACAGTTAACCCACTTTTCAAAGTTATTCAAAACGCACAAGAGGCAGAAAAATTTCAACAGGAAATTATCTATCAACGTTCTGCTCTTCCCTATGATATTGACGGGGTTGTTTATAAAGTAAATTCTATTGCTTTACAAAATCGATTAGGATTTATAGGACGTTCACCTCGTTGGGCAACAGCTTGGAAATTCCCAGCTGAACAAGTCATCACACGCATCGAAAAAATTGAAATTCAAGTTGGACGTACGGGTGCCTTAACCCCTGTTGCACTTTTAGAACCTATTAATGTTGGTGGTGTTATTGTTACACGTGCCACTCTGCATAATGAAGAAGAGATCACTCGCAAGGATATCCGAGAACATGATAAGGTAATTGTACAACGTGCAGGGGATGTAATTCCCCAAATTTTACAGGTCGATCCTTCTTCTCATTCAGAAAACCGCGCACAACCTTTTCAATTCCCAACTCGTTGTCCTATTTGTGGTTCCATTGCGGAAAAACATCAAAATGAAGTTGTAAGACGTTGTACCGGCGGTTTAACTTGTAAAGCTCAAATTGAGGAAAGAATTATCCATTTTTGTTCCAAAGAAGCTTTTAATATCAAAAGTATGGGTAAAAAAACAGTACTTGAATTCTTCTATTTGAAACTTATTCAACAACCCGCAGATATTTTTCGCTTACATAACTACCATGAAACCATTCTTAAAAGAAAAGGTTGGGGAGAACCTTCTTTAAAAAATCTTTTAACAGCCATTGACCAGCATCGGAAAATGCCGCTTGATCGTTTTATTTACGCGCTTGGTATTCGTCACATAGGTATCGCAACCGCTAAAATCCTGGCGAGGCATTATAGCTCTTATCATAATTGGAAAGAACAAATGCTTGCAGCACGTCAAATTGGCTCTGAAGAACGATTGAACCTTGAATCAATAGAAGGTATTGGTCCTGCAATTGCTGATGAAATCGCTGCTTTTTTCACCGAGAAACATAATTTAATAACTCTTCATGATCTTGAAAAAGAATTGACCATTCAAAATGTTCAATATCAACAAACAGGTAAACTTGCTAGAAAAACCGTTGTCTTTACTGGAACCCTTTCCAATATGACCCGATCTGAAGCTAAAAATATTGCTGAACGCCTTGGGGCTAAGGTGACAGGTTCGATCTCACAAAAAACGGATTATGTTATTGAAGGTCATGATGGAGGAAGCAAGGCACGTAAAGCGAGAGAACTTGGTTTAATCTGTCTTAATGAACAAGATTGGAATAAACTTGTCCAATCTGAAGAAACATAGTCTGAAATAGGTTATTTTAAACCACGATATCGAGGTATAATAATATTCTCTATATGGTTTAAAATAGCATTCCCTGCTTCTTCAAAACTTTCTTGGCTATAATGCTGCTCCATATAAAGACGCGCATTTTTTGAATAGATTTGTGTTTTCTCTGGATAATAAAAAAAATCAAGAATTTGTTCAGCTAAAATTTCAGGTGAATTTTTGAAAATTAATGTTCCGATATCATTATTTCTAAATGAATACTGCATTTCACCCACATCCGTTGAAATAACAGGTATTCCCACCGCCAATGCTTCGTGAACAGCAATACATAATCCTTCATAAATCGACGTTTGCAAGTAAAGATGAAGATTGGATAAAAAATCCATAACATTATTTGAAAAACCAAGTAATTCAACATTTTTTACATTAAGTAAATGAATAAGATTTTCCAGTTTTTTCCTTTCCTTACCAGCCCCTACAATTGATAATTTAATTCTTTTACCTATTTTTGGATAATGATAATTAATATATCCAATTGCTTTAATCATAAGAGAAAAATTTTTAACTGGATGTAAACGTCCAACTGAACCAATATGGAAAATTCCCTTACCATCCCATATAGAAGCCTTAGGCAAATTAGGAGGATTTTTAAATAAAGGCCATTTCATAATGCGATCTGGCGAAACTTTCATTTTAGATTTTAAAAAATAAGAAACCCCTGTTGAATCTGCAATCCATAATTGAGTAAGTTTTTGCATTAAAATCGTTTTAAATAAACGAAAAGATAAACTATTTGCACTATGTTTCCAACTGACGACAGGAATATGATTCCATAAACCCACCAATTGACCGTCAACCGTGGCTCTTGTAAGAGATGTCCATAACAAGTCAGGCGGTGAATGCTTCACAAATTTATGAAGGCTATAAGTAGATTTATATCGATTTTGATTATTTTCTGACAAAAGATAATAAGGGATATTATTTTTCTCTAATAAAATAGTCGCTTCTTTATTTCGAGGGATACATCCAAACAGAGTAACCGAATGTCCCATTTTCATTAAAAACTGTATAATATCAGAAATAATAAACTCTGCCCCACCTTCATCAAAACTACTAACAATATAATATATTTTCATTCAAATAACCAAAAACACTCTAATAAAACTATACATAGATTTTAATATAAAATTACTTTTATAAAACACAATTTCTAAATAAATTCTATATCAAATAAGTATAAAATCTAATGAACGATAGATTTTTTATAGACAAATAACCGCCAAAAATTAATGAATATTAACATAATAATTACTAAATAATAATTATTAATTATTAATAATCATGATATAATTAATATATTCAATGGATATATTGAATAAACCATAAATTTTTTAATTAAGTGGAGCTCCGTTATGAGTAAAAAAACTTTTACTACTGCTGAAGGTATTCCTGTTGCTGATGATCAAAATTCACATACAGCAGGTGCAAAAGGTCCAATACTATTAGAAGATTTTCACCTGATTGAAAAGCTTGCTCATTTTAATCGTGAGGTAATTCCAGAAAGACGTGTACATGCTAAAGGTGCTGGTGCTCATGGAAAATTTGTAGTTACAAAAGATATTACAAAATATAGTTATGCAAAAATATTTGAAAAAGTAGGAAAAGAAACCCTTATATTCGCCCGTTTCTCTCAAGTCGGTGGCGAACGGGGTTCAGCAGATACGGTAAGAGACCCTCGGGGATTTGCTTTAAAATTCTATACTGAAGATGGAAATTGGGATCTTGTAGGAAATAATACACCTGTTTTCTTTGTTCGTGATCCTATAAAATTTCCTGATTTTATACGTACTCAAAAAAGAGATCCACAAACCAATTTAAAAGATCCCAATCACATGTGGGATTTCTGGTCATTATCCCCAGAAACCCTTCATCAAGTTATGATTCTTTTCTCTGATCGTGGAATTCCAGCTAGTTATCGTTGCATGCACGGTTACGGCAGCCATACCTATAGTTTAATTAACAAAGATAATGTAAGAACATGGGTTAAGTGGCATTTCAGAACCGAACAGGGCATTAAAAACTTAGATCCAAAAAAAGCTAAAGAACTTGCCGGATCTAACCCTGATTATTTAGCAGAAGATTTATTTAATGCTATTAAAGAAGGCCATTTTCCAAGATGGAGAGCCTATATTCAAATTATGTCCATTGAGCAGGCTAAAAGACATAAAGACAATCCTTTCGATGTTACTAAAGTTTGGTCACAGAAAGAATTCCCACTGCATGAAGTTGGTTATTTTGAATTAAATCGTAATCCAAGCAACTATTTTACAGAAGTTGAACAAGCAGCATTCGCTCCAAGTAATGCTGTACCTGGCACCGGATATTCCCCTGATAAAATGCTACAAGGTCGTTTATTTGCCTATGCTGATGCAGCACGTTACCGTGTTGGAACCAATCATCAACTTTTACCTATTAACGCAGCAAAATGCCCAGTCAATAATTATCAAAGAGATGGTTATATGCGCTTTGATGATAATGGCGGAGGGTCTACCAATTATGAACCTAATAGCGATCCAAATGCACCAAAACAAACCAATACACCAGAATGTTATTATCCTGAATATCTTTCTGGTGCAGGCGGACGATACAATCATCGTGTTGATGAAGATTATTACAGCTATCCACGAAAATTGTTTCATTTAATGAAACCAGAACAAAAAAATCTTCTTATCAATAACTTTGTGGAATCTTTACAAAATGTTCGAAAAGATATTCAAAAACGCGTCCTTGAACATTTTAACAAAATTGATCCTGAATTAGGTCAGAAAGTTGCTGCAGGATTGAAATAAATTCCCTATACTATCATTATAAAAATAAATTATTTATTTTTATAAAGTAATCCCTTGATTAAATTATATAATCGAGAGATTACTTTCATATATTATTACAACTGTAATTTTATTAAGAAACAACCTTTTCTATTCATTCAGAGATAAACCTTTAATTTGATAAAATTATGCTTATATCTCTTTAAACATTATAATGGTGATAAAGGATTATAACATTATGAGTACTACATTCTTTCTTCCACCTGTAAACATTATCGGCAAAAACGCTTTACAAGACGCTATTTCCCATATTAAAGGACACGGACTTAAACACGGTCTAATTGTTACTGATGCTTTTTTAAGTAAAAATGGCGTAGTTTCTGACATTGCCGACTTGCTTTCTCAAAAAGGTATTAAAACAAGTATCTATGATGGTACACACCCAAACCCAACAGTTACTAATGTTAATAACGGTTTAAAAATTCTTAAAGAAAATCACTGTGATTTCGTCATTTCTCTAGGAGGCGGCTCACCCCATGACTGTGCAAAAGGTATTGCACTTCTTGCTACAAATGGTGGGGAAATCAAAGATTATGAAGGAATTGATAAATCTAAAAAACCTCAACTTCCTTTAATTGCGATTAATACAACAGCTGGTACTGCCAGTGAAATAACCCGTTTCTGTATTATTACAGATGAAGTTCGTCATATTAAAATGGCGATTATTACACCCCATGTTACACCTGTTCTTTCTGTCAATGATCCTGCGTTAATGGCTGGTATGCCTCCTGGACTTACTGCTGCAACAGGAATGGATGCTTTAACCCACGCTGTTGAAGCTTATGTTTCTACCGCTGCAACGCCCATTACAGATACTTGTGCATTAAAAGCCGTTACATTAATTGAAGAAAACTTACGTAATGCTGTTAAAAACGGAAAAGATATGAAAGCTCGTGAAAATATGGCATATGCAGAACTTCTTGCAGGAATGGCGTTTAATAACGCTTCTTTAGGGTATGTTCATGCAATGGCACACCAATTAGGTGGTTTTTATGGCTTGCCTCATGGTGTATGTAATGCTGTATTACTACCTCACGTACAGGAATATAATCTTCCTAAATGTGCTGGACGTTTAAAAGATATTGCCAAGGCAATGAATATCAATGTTGATCATATGAACGATGAGGAAGGTGCAAAAGCCTGTATTGCTGCTATTTGTCGTTTATCAAAAGATATTAACATTCCTGCCAATCTAACCGAACTTAAAGTTCATGAAAAAGATATTCCTACGCTTACAGCAAATGCATTAAAAGATGCTTGTGCTTTAACCAATCCTCGTCAAGGATCAGCAGCAGAAGTTGAAAAAATCTTTAAATCTGCAATGTAATTACATAGATTAAATTCTATATAAAAAGAGTTAGAATAAAAAATTCTATCTCTTTTTATATAATAAATTATTTAATTTAAAAAATTTTTAATTGTTAAAGAATAATTGAAATGAAATTATAATTTTACAACTCAAAAATATAAAACAAAAAAACGCACTCGTAAATTATTCTTTCTTTTTTTAAATAAAGATTTAAAAATCTATTCAACTTCTAAATCCTAAAAAAAGCAGCCGCATTTCGAATATTCTTCTGAGCATTAAAATGCATCTCATATTGAAAATCAAACTGAAACATAATACCATTATAAATATGAATTAAATAGGTAAATTTTACTATTATTTCTGCTAACTGAATACCTGTTGCAACTCTGGGACAATATTTGCGTAATAGACATCCCCTGAAATTATATTATCATATTGTGCTTTCCTTACTTAACAGCTCAATAATTTAATACACAAATAAAACACCTATACCATCCATGAAACGCGATTTTTAAAAACCAATATTAATCATCGCGGCAAGAAATTCATTTTGTCGTTGGAAACTCTTTGAATTACTATAAGCAAAGCCTAGATAACCAATAAGTCCATAAATAAAGACCCTCTATGCCATTAAGATGAACCATTTGTCAAAAAAACTCATTCCTCATAATGACCCCGTATCCAACACTGATCGGCTCCATTCGCCGTAGTAATATGTCCTCCATGAATATTTTTCCCTCATACGGTAGTTGATAATTAATTTCTACTGAAAATTTCTCACCAGCATTTTCATTTTAACCGAACAATTGCCGCCCAATCAACACAACGCTCTACCCTATTACTATAAGGCGCACGACTGACCTGATACATACCAGCACAAATAAAATATTGAGGAATAATTTAAATAAGATATTAATTTCTCATTCAAAATCTGTCCATGTCGAAAAACCTGCCATTATTAACTTAACAATTTTAGATTGCCACAAACAGCATTATTTATAAAAAAACAACGAATAGGGCCCGTGGAAAAACTTACACCGACATCCATCCGCCTCCAAAAGACATAATCATACGGTCATCAAGTATATATTTATCAACATATAAATTAATAAGTTTTGCAGCAACATTTCTACCCGCACCATATAATTCTTGAACTTATGTAATTTTTTACCCAATCCTGCGTTTAAATTGCTGACATGTCGATCAATAACCATCTTATAGGGAACCAATCCATCCATCAACCAATTACGACTAATTAGTATTTCCTAATCTATATCAAGATTGGCATCTGTCTGCTGTCTTTATATTGATTAATTTCTCTTGATGATAACCTAGATACGTATACCTAACTAATTTCTAATAAATGCTCTGGCTAAGGTAAATAAGGATTAGCCTCTTCTTTTTTTCATCTACTTAATATCGTTACTATTACTTTCTACCCGCCCAATGGCTGTTTTCCATCATCCATTACTTCCATCAACAGGTACCATATGCCAATCTGTTAACTCATCATCATATTGACTATTTTGAACTAAATGATCTTTCTTTATATTTAAGAATAGTTTATACAATTATTATTTATAAATAATAAACTATTAACGATTGCAAACATTAATAAAAAAAATTGATGATTTTATGTAGTAAATCACTTTTATTATATAAATTTTTGCATGCTTACTAATTATAAACAAAATTATTTATAATATTTAAAAATAAATAAAAATATTATTTCAATATAATATAATTTATATTTAAGAATGTAAGTAATTATGTAATAAAATTATACTTTAATTTTAATAATTTTTCTTTTTTATTAAAAAATGTTTTATTTACCTTCTACCATTACAAATGATATAAATTTTATTCAATAATATTTTAATTTCATAATTAATTAACCATATCCATTATGACAAAGAACATATGTTTATTTGCCTCCTATTTATCAGGCTTCAACCTATTACCCGATACACAACATTACTTAAAACAGCTTCATTTATGTGGGTGGGAAGTTCATTTAATTCTATCTGGCAAAACTATTCTTTCAGCAGAATTACAAAATTTTTGTTCACAATATACCATTATACCTCATCTACGTCCCAATCAAGGCATGGATTTTGGAGCATGGCAGGATTTAATTTTGAAAAAAATAACAGATAATGCTGATTATATTTTATTAACAAATGATAGTATATTTGGCCCAATTTATCCTTTACAACCAATTTTTAAACGTATTTCTACTTTAAATTTAAACTTATGGGGAATGATAGAAAGTTACGAAATAAATTGGCACTTTCAATCATGGTTTCTATGCTTTGACCACAAAAGTTTTAATCATCCGAAAATCCAAAATGTATTTTTACAACCTTTCAAAAATATGGATAAACCTACCATTATTCAACAAGGCGAATTAAAATTAGGTAAAGTAATACAAGAAATACCTAACTTTAACTACAAAGCTGCATGGTCTCCAAAAGGTTTCCGACCCTTTAGAAACAAATATCAAGTTAACCCTATGCATATAGATTGGTACAGTATTTTAAAATCTGGCAATGTGCCTTTTATTAAAAAAGAACTTATCCGTAATAATCATTTTGGAATATTTTGGCTTAATCATTATCGTGAATACTTAAAAAATAACAAATTTTTCCCTTTATCTAACATTGACAAATATCTAGAAATTTATGTTAATAACTCCCTCTTCAAACCTTATACGGTTTGGTGGAAACGATTAAAATATCTTGCCATAACTTTTGATACAAAACTTGCTTGGAAATATTTCATGAAACAAGGTGTTTCTTGCCCTTTTCTTGCATAACCCGATTGTAATATTGATACAATTCATCCGCTTGTTGTTCAAAAGTCATAATATGATCTTTATAAGGATTAACATAAGTATTAAAAAAAGATGTTCGATCTATTAAATCTTCAACCACTTTCTTTAAAACTTTGTAATCCGCACGTAATGGGATATAGGTTCCATTAACACCATCCCTAACATCTTCAGCTTGAGCTCCAGGAGAAGTACAAACAACCCAAACATCCCTCAATAAAGCTTCCCTAACAGTTAGACCGTAGCTTTCTTTTAATTGTGAAGGGAAAAGTAATACATCAATATTATTAAAAAAATCATCAATTGTATCTACATTATACGGCAGTACAGTTTTAATTTTTCCTTTTACATTCCATGATTTAACATTAATTGGTGGATATCCCATATTAACTTTACTGTCTACAATCGTTAATTGCCAATCTGAACGCTGTAATGTTCTGAATACATCAAAAACAAAGAAGAAACCTTTTACAATTTCGTCTCCAGAAACAAACCCAAATCTTAACGGTGCATTTGCTGGACGTTTTATTCTTTTTTTCTTTGGCTTATTAACCCCATTTCGATTAACGACAATCTTTTCTGGATCAATATCATTAGCCACATATAATTCACGATGACTCTTGCTCGGACTTAATAATAAAGAAGCACCAGACAAAGCTTCTTTCATCAAAATCAATCGTTCATTTAAATATGAAGCATTTGGATCACAATAACGACATACATTCAGATCAATTTTTTCTTGAAAACAATATTTGTAATCGCTTTTAAACATAAAAGTACGGTTACAAAGCCACCATGTATCATGCAAGGTAACAATATATGGAATATTCATCCGTTGACAAGAAGATACCATCTGTAAACCCATATTTTGAATAGCATGAAAATGAACAATATCTGGTTGAACAGTTTCCAAAACCATATCGAAAGGCTCAATAACTTCAATATTATTAAATTTGTGTATTGGATTATTTTGTAAAAGAAGTTCAATGGAATAAACTATAGATTCTTTACTTTTATAACGATGCAAACCTTTACATGCTGAATGAGGACGCGTGGTAAAAACAGTAATTTCTACATTTTTTTCAGCCTTTATCCTTTGTGCCATTTCTTCTGCAACTAATGTTGCCCCACCAAAAGAATATGGATCATAATGTAAATTAACAATTAATATTTTGAGCTTGTCATGACCCTTTTTTGAAACTTTCCTAAAAACAGGCTCCACTTGTTTTTGCATAATATTAGTTAAACTGTAATGATTAATAACATCGTGATAGGCCTGCTGTCCCAATTGTTTACGTAATTGAGGATTGCGTGCTAATAACAAAATTTTTTCTTTCCATTCATACTCAGATGACGCCAACAAACCATTTTTATGATCTTGAATAATTTTCGTAAAAGCTTGACGAGGTGAACACACAGAAGCTAATCCGAGAATAGAAGCTTCCAAATATTTAATGTTACTTTTAGCGTCATTAAAACCAATGTCTTCCAACGGAGCAATAGCAATATCTGCCTGAGCTAATAGTTCCATATATTGTTCAAAAGATTGAAAAGGCATAAATCGTATCTGATCTTCAACACTTTTAAAATTTTCTGGTAACTCAATTTCCCCTACAATCCAAAATCGTAAGGATTTTTCTTTCAATAATGCAGATAAAATACCATTAGCGGCCACCAAGAAATCAGCATTATGAGTATTTGTTCCTGATCCATAAATAAGAACTACTTCATCTTTATTTTTTATTAAATCAAAATCCGTTTTTTTACTCTCAGGGTAATATTCTGCTGCTATTTCAACAGTATGCTTATCTAGAGCATTTTCAATGACAACAACTTCTTTCATACCCACATACTGCATATAATGAGCTAGTGCTGGCGTAGAAGCAATTGCATGATCACAGGCTAATAAAGCCGTTCTAAATAGTCTTGAACCAAAAAGTAATAAATCAACTTCTTTTTTAGGTAATTTTTCAATAAAACCACATTGTAAGTACAATTTTTCATCAAAAATTAAATCATCAACTTCCCACCAAGGTGATAAACCCAATCGTTTTGATTCTGAAATTTGTTCTAAAACATTTGGAAAACCAGGAACCCTGTAAAAAATAACTATTTTACATATTTGTAACACGGATAATACTTCAACTTGATTACGCCAATCAACGATTTTACATTTCCATCCTAATTTTTCAAAATATTCTTTTTTTTGTTGGACACGATATTTATAACACTGTGGTAAAACAACCTCAGCTACGATTAAAATTAATTCTGATTGAAAATCTGTTTTTTTTGAAAATTGATTATTAATAATTAAATTAATTTTACTAACTTTTTCGTCTGGTAAAGCGGAATGTGTTTTGATATTTTTTTTAAAAGCTTCGACAATTTTATCAACTCTAGGGTATTTGTTTTGTATTTTTAGATAAATTTTTTCATTTATTTTTTTATAAACGCCAATATATCCATTTTGTTTATAAATATTTTTAATACGTTTTAAAACGTGATTTAAAAATATATTTTTATTTATTAAAAAATAAGCCCCTCTTAAAAAAAAAGATTTTTGCTTACCACTAAATATATCTTCATAATATTCAATTTTTTGTCGTAAATCAAAAAGTCGAATTTCAAGATCTTGTATTTGTGAAGCCTGCGTATTTAAAATCTTAAGACTAAGATAATATTCATTAATAAGCCTATTTTTTTGTTCAATTTCATTCTGCAAACAATTTATATTGCTATCTTTTTTAAACATTAATTGTGACTTACATAAAATAATTAATAAAAAAAGCTCATTATTCTAATAATAATAAGCTTTTTTTTAATAAAAATTAAAAAATTTTAACAATATTATTTGTTAAAATTAAGTGGTAAAATTTGATTTGGATTAATATCTTGAACTTTCATACCACCAAGAATCAATTTGTGGTTACCTAAATCAAGAACCGCATTACCATTTTCATCATGTGCATTTTGTAAAATACGAGTTACATCGTTATTATCATATCCATAATTTACAAGTTCAATGATATTATTTTTAGATTTAGCAAAGTCAGTAATTAATGTTGTACCACCATCATCAGTTGCTTTATTGAACATAAACAAGTTATCACCAGCACCACCTGTTAATGTATTGGAACCAACACCACCAACAAGCGTATCATTACCATAACCACCGACACCAAGAAGTTGAGTATCTGCACCTTTAGTTGTATCTGTGTAAATTAACAAGTTAGTTGAAGAAGCTGAACCATCCAATGTTTGGTTACCACCAACACCTGGCATAAGCATGACATATGCATTCTTCAGATTATGCGCGTTTAAATGGAAGTTAACACCCCTACCACCATAAATTTCAGAAAAACCACCTTCAATATCACCACCTGTTAAACTTACATTAGTCTCACCGGTACCATTAAAATACTTAAAATTACCTGTAACATCAAAAGTATTGGTATTACCATGAATAACATCAAAATTATTTGTAATAGCTGTAACGG
Organism: uncultured Commensalibacter sp.; assembly: GCA_946699565.1. Classification (GTDB taxonomy): domain Bacteria; phylum Pseudomonadota; class Alphaproteobacteria; order Acetobacterales; family Acetobacteraceae; genus Commensalibacter. The sequence goes on from CAMPDW010000001.1 coordinate 88,783, forward strand.
TACTATGACTACCGCCCAAGAATTCATTACGGTTGAAGTTTTTCTGCCCATCAAAATAAACTGTATCTGTATTACCACCATATACAGTACTACCACCTCCAACAGTCATAACGTTATTTCCAGATACGTCATTGATAACACTGTTATCACCTAAATTAACTGTTGTATTACCACCCTTAATCGTAACCGTATTATATCCGCTATTTTCAGCAGTAATTGTATCTTGACCCGAAGCTATAACAGTATTGCTACCCTTACCAAGTTTAATAAGATTCTTACCTTCACCAGCATCTATTACATTATTGCCATTACCAGCTTCAATTGTATCATCACCGTTGCCTGTAGTAATTGTCCAATCACCAACCTGATTATCAGTACTATTTCCAATAAAATGAATTGGACCTTCTTTAGAACCACCAGAAAATTCACCACTTTCCAAATTGGCTCTATAAGTTACAACATTACTTATCCCAGCTAAAACACGTATAAAACGACCAGCTGTCATTTGTGAAGTAACATCAATAGGATCCTTTACAAAATTATTGCCCGGACCTGCAACACTACCTATTGTAAGAAAATCGAATCCATTTTTAAGGTTATAAGAACCACCTTGCGAAATAATACCCGCATGCGTTTTCGTTTCTCCATCTCTTAATAATGAAGAATAAGAAGCTATTCGAGTCGAAACAAAATGCTCAATATCCATATCATGAGCGTTATAATGATTTTCAATATCTTCCCTAAACTGATTCGCCATATTAATAGCTTGTGATCCATCCACAGTAACAGCGATTGAAGAATCTGAACCACCTGGAATTGTAATTATTGCCATATCTACTTTACTCTATAAAATTAATTAATTTGTTATTTATTATAACTTATTAAGTATTAATAAAACAATATAATAATTATATTAATACAAACTGAAATAGTTAATTATTAACCTATATCAATTATACTACCCAAAATCAAATTTAAAAAATCTCATTTAAATTTGAAAAATATTAACTATTTTAAAATAATGCCTATTTGCTCTTACCTTTTAAATTTATTATAACGCTTAAAAATATAATAATTTTGCTAGGATTTTAATAATGGTAATTAAACAATTTAATCATCAATATTCTCTTAATAATCTATTAAAAGATTCTACAGAAAACCTGCTTTTTCATATTCCTTTAATAAAAAATAAAATACATCATCATTATTCGATTCTTGTTTGGCTGCTTTCAAAAACCTATCCTCAAAAAATTGCAATTTTTGATGATGATATTTCAAACAACCTCTACACGAATATAACTGAAATTATTAATTCTTTTGAATTAAATTGTCAATGTTATAGTAATAAACGAAATATTGATAACAATGAAAATCCGACCTTAAACGTCTTATTACCGTTAAACTTAAATCCCGATCTTTTGTCTTATGATTTAATTTATATTAATAGCTCTAATCAATTTCTTACCAAAACACCTTTTCTATCTCAGATTAATAATAATTTCCCTGAAAATACTTTAATTGTTATTGATAATATTTTCAATGATAACACAATTGCCAAAGAAAATTATCCAGTTATTATCAATTGGCAAACTCAATATTTATATTTTGAATTTTTTCATCATAATGGTCTTACTATTCTTTATAAAGGAGATCCTACGGATGATTATTTAAAAGAATTATTCGACCTTAAACATGACCCCATATTAGTTCAACGTTTTCAAAAAAAATGTGCTTTTATTGACCATTATTGGTCAATGTATTTTACCCTTCATGGTAATGAAAAAAAATTTAACCATAACGAGTATTTTAAAAACAAAATTCAAACAAATTTATTGGAAAATAAAAATCACTACCTCAAAAAAGAAGTTGAGGCTCAGCAAATTAAACTTAATAATTATGAAAAATCAACCAATGAGTTAATTGAACAAATTAATACTTTAAATACACAATATGAAGATTTAAATTTGGAAAAATTAAAAAATGCAAATAAAATTAAAATTATACTTGAAAAATTAACAAACTATAATTACGATTCTTTAATTAATTCAATTTTTGATAAAAACAATATAAATAATTTCGATAATACCGGGAATTCAAATGACAATAATGAAGCGTTAAGCAAAAAAATCTCTATAATTTTCAACGAGCAAAATAAAAACATCATTTTTAATTTAAACAGCGTTTTATCTTTTTTAAATACACCTTCCAAGGTTCCATCTCACAAATCGAGACCTCCTTCATATTATAATCCTGTTCGACACGTTTTATTCGTAGCGGGAGAACCAGAAACACCAGGTGTAATTTATCGATGTTACCGTAATGCAGAAGCCTGTATAATGGCTGGTCATGAAGCCAAAGTAGTCAATGCCGCTGATATTAGTTTTAATGAAATTCAATGGGCTAATGTCATCATATTATGGCGTGTTGAATTTAGTGGTCATATTAATGGTATTTTTAATCTTAGCAAACAATGTAATACCCTAACCGCTTTTGATGCTGATGATATAGTTTTCAAACCACATTTCGCCCATATAGAAATCATTGACGGAATACGCACTATTGGTACAACTGAAGCAAATACGGCTCATACTTTTCATAATATGCGCCAAACCTTGATACGTTCTGATTTTGCCGTGGCCACAACAAAAGAAATGCGTGAACATATGGCACAAGAGCTTATCCCTAAACACGCTGGACCTTTAATTTTTACTCTCCCTAATATTTTTAATGACGATTGTGTTAAACTGTCACGTTTCGCCTCTCGTGTTTTTCAAGCAACTAAAAATGATAATTTTATTCGTATAGGCTATGCATCAGGAACGCGAACCCATCAACGTGATTTTGCACTTGTAATTCCAGCATTAATTTCACTTTTCCAGCAACGTCCAAATGTTCGGGTTGTTCTTTTTAGAGAGCCAGGAAATCATCGTCCAATCTTACATATGAATGAATTTCCAGAATTAACGGACTATGAACATTTTATCGAATGGCGTGATACAGTTCCATTGAAAAACCTTCCCCAAGAATTGGCACGTTTTGATATATCAATTGCACCTCTTGAAATTAATAATGTATTTTGTAATGCTAAAAGCGAATTGAAATTTTTTGAAGCCGCCTTGGCAAATGTATGCTCAATTACTTCACCAACAAAACCTCTGAAACGTTGTATAAAACATGGTGTTACAGGTTTCCTTGCCTCAACAGCTCAAGAATGGGAAACTTATTTATTAAGACTTGTTGATGATAAAAGCTTGAGAAAGAAAATAGCTCAAAATGCTTATCATGATGTCTTATGGAATTTTAGTATTCAAAGACAATCCAAATTATGTGATACAATATTACAAAGTTTGATCAATGAAAAAGGGGCGGCATTGGCAGGTGAAACCTTTATTACCCGAAACACTTATCATAACCGTAAACTTCCTATCATTCCTCCTAGTCTTGTTTTATTCCAACATGATAATTTACAAGAATCAGAGGTAACCGTTATTATTACTTCTTTCAATTATCAACGTTATCTTCTTGAAGCATTAGAATCCGTTTATATCCAAACCCTAAAAAATATTGATTTAATCGTTGTTGATGATGGTTCAACTGATGATTCATTACCTTTATTAATAGATTGGGCTAACCAACATAAAAACCGCTTCAATCGTTTACAAATTCATAAATCCATTAATAATGTAGGATTAGGTGGAGCCCGTAATATTGGTATTGCCGCAAGTGAAACCTTATATTCTATGCAGCTAGATGCTGATAATCGTTTAATGCCAGATACATGTGAAATATTACTTGATGCATTAAAAGGCACAAATATTGGTTATGCCTATCCCGAAATTCATCATTTTGGTGAAGCACAGGCTGTAGGTGGAGACATCCCTTTCAACCCTTTACGCCTTACCATCGGGAATTACATTGATGCAATGGTTTTAGTGGCCAAATGGGCATGGGCTGCTGTCGGAGGATTTTATGTTCAAAAAGATGCTATGGGTTGGGAAGATTACGATCTTTGGTGTTGTCTGGCTGAAATGGGAATTGCAGGAACACAGGTTAATATTGCAAATGCTGAATATAGAGCCCACTATTCATCCATGACAAATGTCTTAACTGAACAAAATACCCATAAACCTAAAGTTGTTTCTCACCTTGAAAAGAGGCATCCATGGCTCGATATTATTTACCCTGAAGTTTCTCCTTGGAATGAAAAATAAATAAAGATTTAAATAAATTAAATATTATTAACAAATAATAATGTATATTCATTTTTAAATTTCATTACTTATTAATAATAAATTATTAAAATATTTAATATAAGTTAAATAAAGCATTAAAATTATGCTTTAGTGATTTTTTAACAACAAATAAAAAAAATAAAAATATGGAATAGATTAGTTAATTATTTGCGTTAATATTATTTTAAATATAAAATTATATAAGGAGGGTAAATAATGGAATGTCAAAATAATAATGTTGTAATTAAATCTGTCAGCTGGGGAAGTATTATCGCAGGTATATTCACCTTTATGGCTGTATTTATTCTACTGTTTATATTAGGAAGTAGTTTAGGTATTTCCATGATATCCCCTAAATCCAACGATATTATAAATGGTTCAGGAACAACCATTATTATCTGGACTGCAGTTTCAATCCTTATAAGCTTGGCATGTGCTGCTTTTATTACTGGAAGATTGGCAGGAATTAATGGACTTATTCATGGCTTTCTTGTTTGGGCAGCTTCCTTGATCCTTTCAATTTTTATTGGAAGTATGATTATGGGATCAATTTTATCCATAATTAGCGGAACAATGGGAACGATAGCTTCCTCAACAGGTTCTGTAATCAGTGGAATTGGTTCTGCATCTCACAGTGGAATATCTGACATTTTCGATTTAAGTAAATCCACATTGAAGAAAATGGACTTTAAGACAGATACCAATAACCAACAATTAAATCAAAATGTTATCGAAGCATTAAAAAAGAGTGATATTCCTGCCTTACATCCTGATTTCTTATCTTCGCAATTTAATGAGGTCAAAAAAGAAACTAAATATGCAATTAAACAAATAACCATTAATCCTAATAACGCAGATCAGATTATTTCAGATCTTATCAATCATTTAAAAACACGTGCTCAAAATATTTATCAATCCATTGATCGTAATGATATTGAAAAAGCTATTACAAATAATACGAATTTAAATTCTAAAGAAGCAGAACATTCAATCAATAATATTCTTACCATGCACCAACAAGCTGTTCAACAGGCTAATGATAAGCTTAATGAATTACAAAACAACCTTCAAGCAGCCAAGCAACAATTAAATACATTAAAAGAACAAGCAAAAGAAAAAGCTGACATGACTGTTAAAGTTATAGCTCGTCTTTCTTTTTGGTTTTTCATTGCTTTATTAATTGGGGCATTGATTAGTACAGCCTGTGGTTTATTAGGTGAAAAAACCGTTGAAAAAGAACATCATAATTATAATCATTAAATCATAAAATATCTCATTTTATATACTAATAACCCATTGAGCACTTTAGTTAAAGTGCTCTTTTTATATCTATATGAATGACTATATTATGTAAGGTTAATTTAAAGGTATATTCTCTAATTCTTTTAACCAGATATTCGCATTTCCATCCGAGGGTGCTCTCCAATCTCCACGTGGAGATAATCCTCCACCATCTATAATTTTAGGGCCATTAGGTATGGCTGAGCGTTTAAACTGGCTAAAAGCAAAAAAACGTTTGATAAATATTTCCAACCAATGACGGATTTCAGGAAGATCATATTTAACCTTTTTATTTTTGGGATATCCAACGGGCCATTTCCCTTTGTCATTTGCCCAAGTATGATAAGCCAAAAAAGCAATTTTTGAAGGTTTAAAGCCATAACGTAAAAAATAATATAAATTAAAATCCTGTAAAGCGTAAGGACCAATCATGGCCTCTGTACTCTGAATCATTTTTGGATCCTTAGCTGGAATTAATTCTGGTGATATCTCTGTATCTAAAATAGCATTTAAGATCTTACCTGTTTCTTTAGAAAATGATTGAGAGTGAATAACCCACCGAATAAGATGTTGTATCAATGTTTTAGGCAAACCCGCATTGACATGGTAATGAGACATCTGATCTCCTACACCATACGTACACCAACCAAGAGCTAATTCAGATAAATCACCTGTTCCAACCACAATTCCATGATGAAAATTGGCCAAACGAAAAAGATAATCCGTTCTTAACCCTGCCTGAACATTCTCAAAAGTCACATCATAGAGAACTTTACCTTCTGCATATGGATGTTTGATATCTTTCAACATCTGTTTAGCTGCAGCTGTAATATCTAAACATTCATAATGAATACCTAAAGTTTTCATCAAAGATTTAGCATTTTCTTTTGTTTCATCACTTGTACCAAACCCAGGCATCGTATAACCATAAATAGATTTTCTACCTATTTGAAGTTCATCAGCGGCTTGAACCGCAACGAGTAAAGCCTGCGTTGAATCAAGACCTCCTGATATACCAATAATTAATTTTTGAGCACGACTGGCTTGAATACGCTGCTTTAAAGCTGAAACTTGAATCATATAGGCTTCATAACAATCTTGTTCTAATCGACTGTAATCAGAAGGAACAAACGGAAATCGTTCTAAGGGGCGTTGTAACCCTATTGTTTTATCAATCGAATCAAGTTGAAAAGAAATTATACGATAGGGTGATAACTTTAAATGGAATTGATGAAATGTACCTCTTTGCAATCGTTCCTGACGTAACAAATCTAGATCAATATCAGCTGTTAAAAAAGTATCTCCTTTTGGAAAACGTTCAGTTTCAGCAAGAACACGACCGTTCTCAAAAACAGAAAGCTGTCCATCCCATGCCACATCGGTAGTTGATTCTCCGTTTCCTGCCGCAGCATATAAATAAGCACATATCCCACGTGACGATTGCATCTGACATAATAAGGAACGTTGATCAGCCTTACCAACTGTAATATTACTAGCAGAAAGATTGACAATTACTGTAGCACCAGCCATACATGCACTACTACTTGGCGGAATAGGAACCCATAAATCTTCACAGATTTCTGTTCCTATAACCAAATCAGGATAATCCTCAGCTCTAAAAAGAAGATCTACACCGAAAGGAACATAACATTCATTCAATAGAATTGTTTCATTAAAAATATTTTTACCACTTACAAATTGTCTGGCTTCATAAAATTCCCGATAATTTGGTAAATATGATTTGGGAACAATCCCTAATATTTGACCTTTATGGATAATAACAGCACAATTATACAAGGCACCTTTGAAAATAATCGGTGCACCCAAAATCAAAACAGGTATTAACATTTGACTTGCTTGACAAATGAGCTTAATCGCTTTAACCGTTGCAGATAGAAGAGTATCTTGCAATCGAAGATCTTCAATAGAATAACCCGTTAAGGCTAATTCTGGAAATACGCATAATGCTGATTTTTCCACACTCGCTTGTTTTGCCAACTGAATAATTTTTTCACTATTTTTATAGGGATCCGCCAAACAAATCGAAAAATTACATAAAGCCACACGTACCAAATTATGTTCATACAATGAATAAAAATTTTTCAAAGCTAACTCACATCCGTAAAGATTCTAACAGTTAAAAATATATTCGCCGATCATGTTTTTCTGCAATTAACCGCCAAATAACAATGACAAAAAGAAAAAAAGAATATAACCCATTTAACATTGTCAAAGAAAGCGGCATCCAGAAAAAGAGATAAGAGGCTACATCACAAGGTTTAGTTGGACGATCAGGCATAAAATTCAACCGATCTGAAAAATTATCAGCAGAATAAAGATAAGCATTGCATTCAGGTAATGGACTTTTCCACCAGCCTTGCTCCACCCCGATATGAACAAAAGACACCCCAATACTAAACATCAAGATTAGTAATCCTCCCCATAAAATCCATAAGACATAACGTTTTGGAATCAATAATCCTATAAAACCGAGCACAATCAAAATACGATAAGGCCATCTCTCAATAATGCAAAGACTACAGGGAATCATAGTCCAAACATATTGTAAAAACCATGCTATAGCTAAGGCGAAGAAACCTGCCAATATAAAAAATAGAGATATAATTAATTTTATATAATTTTTATTATAATTGGTCACGTTTCGTATCCGGCCTGATTAATTTTTAGAACGGTAATCGTTTGAGAAAAAGGCAAGTAAACTAATTATTTTTATAAATTAACTTACCACATTCTTTTTAATGTTGCGATTGTAAAGAATGTTCTAATGAATTTTCAATTGCTTCAGAGGATTGATTTGAAAATTTTTGATCTGTTTTATCAGTTGACTTTTGATTTTTTACGAATTCATTTAATTGTTCACCCAAACAACCTACTGCACTAATATTATATAAAGGATGTTCAAAAACAGATGCGCCTGGCTCAGAAGCAAAAATCCATGAAGCAAAATGTACGGAGGTTAATTTTGTATCGGTTACCTGAACATAAGCTGCACTATCAAATGGAACAGAGGGCGGACGGACAATACAACCCTGTGCTTCAATCGTTAAAGTTTGATATCGTACTGATTGACCAACTGGAATTTTTAAAATTTTTGTAGTGGCTTCAACTTTATTCAAAACACGCACAACAGCAACGGATTGTCTTAACCAGCTATCCGCCAACTTATCGGATGAATCATTTTTATCATTTGTTATTTCAGCAAATCCATTTGAAATCATAGATAGACTTAATAGCATCAGAGTTAAGCATATTATTTTTTTCTTCATTTCATCGGACTCCGCAACTGATCAACCATTTTCTTAAGGAAATCTCGCATAAATTCCTCATCAACCCCGATTAATAATGCATCCTCAAACACGTCCTGCATAAATTGCTTTAACTCAACATTATTCTCTTCCAGAATTTTTAATTTTTCTTTACAAGTTACAGATTTCCCATCTGACTGGGGCCAATTTACTGATGAAGATACATGCATATCTAGTTTCACTCCATTGACCTCATTTTATAAAAAATACAGAACTGAATAGATTATTGTAATTTATCATTATGCGTTTGATCTGCAAGACTATCTATTTTTTTCTTTTCAGTCTTACTCATATTATCCGTTACAGAAAAAATGAATTTACTTAATAATTGCTGTAAGCTTATGGAACCCTGAGTATGAGTTAAAAATTCATCCACCTGAAGGATTTTTTCATCCCCTCCTGGAGAAAGATCAATATATTTTCCACCTAATAAACTATCACTTGTAATGATCGCCGCGGTATCAACAGGTAGTTTAATATCAGCTCTAACCGTAAAGGTAACAATAGCATTATATTTCTTGGGGTCAACTTTTTCCTGAATGACTTGTCCAACACTAACACCAGCCAATTTGACATCTGACCCAACTTCTAATCCATCAATTTGACTAAAAGACGCTCGCAATGGATACCCTCCAATATTTTTTTGCCCATGACCAATAATAGCCATAACCACAGCCATAATAAATACAACCAACACAACAAAGCCAGTAATAAGTTCAATAGCTTGCTGTGTTTTTTGAGAAGGCATTAAAATCATAAATGATCTTTTCTATTAAGTTTCAGGAATCCAGCTTTCATAATCTCCAGTTGCTTTGGCTCTTTGTCCACCTACATAATCACTTCCTTGTGGGTGATATGCCTTGGCTGTTCCTGTTAAATTAGGTTGATAGGGAACCTGCCACGGATGCCGTTTTGATGCTGGTACTGGAGCATCAACTTCATAATGAAGCCATACCCACCATTCTGGAGGTACTGCGGAAGGATCATCACCTTTATTATAAATAACCCAACGTTCATGACGACGTTCACCCCCGCCAAGACGATTTAATGTACGAGATTCATAATAAGACCGTCCATCAGCATCTTTACCAACTAAACGCCCTTTAAAAAGCGTATGTAAACGCGTTCCAAATGTTGTCATAAGCGTAATTCAAAATTATATTTAATATTAAGTAATTTCCATAAAATATGGTTTGGCTAAAGAATATACCTTTTTTTCTAAAAAATCACAAAAAAAATTAAATATGATATCCTTTTAATCTTCATTATCTCATTGTTATTTTTGAAAACAAGAATAAAAAAATATAAAGATTATCCTTGTGCATTTTATCCACAATATCCACTTAATCCATAGATCTGTATAACTTTTCACCCTTATTTATAGACTTACCAGTAGCTTAAAAAAATTGTAAACTAAATTATTATGAAAACAAGACACCTTTGGAATGACGTCAGGATGCGTAATCTGCAAGCTGCGGTTGATCCCGATGCATCTTTATATTCTGTAACCATTCCCGCTCAATGGGAAGATCAATCAGCATCCGCAATATTACAGCTTTGCCCGAGCTATCAATTGGAATCCCATGTAATTAGAACAGATAAAGTTATTACTAGCTGGTTACTTCCTCTTTGTAATTATGCAAAAAATGCTGGAATACAAGAATGGGGGTTAACGGATTGGGAAAATATTCTGCTTTATCAGCAAGCTTGTCCAAATCAAAGAATCTGGCAAAATGATATTAGTCAGAAACCTGCCTTTACCATTAATTTAGCTGCTTTTGCATCAACAGAAACAGGATTTGATGCCCATGCTTACCATAAAGTCCTCCAAATTATTATCGATAGCATTCATATCCTTTATGAACAGCAATTTAATTTTATCAATAGTGAACTTCCTTTCACAGAACTTCAAAATAAAACCCAAAAAGATGCAGTTAGCTCTATCACATCAAATTATTCACATGATTTCGCTGGTACACTTTATTTAACAAATTTAGATACATGTCTTGCACAACTTGGTTTAGATTATGATAGTCATCAAGGTCGAGATGTGGCGTGTTGCCTAACTTGCTTTGCAACTCTGCTTTCAACGGCAGGTTGTGGCTCTGATTATCTACCATTATCACCCGACTGGAACGCTTTACCTGAATTAACCTCACTTGCAAAAGAAATATGGAGTCTTGCTTCAGAGAAAAAAAAATCTCTTTTGCCTAGAATTGAAACCAGTTTCTCAATTCCAGGTCCTGAAGATATTTTGCTTAATTCTGAAGCTTGCGGACTTGCTCCAATTTTCTCACCCGTGACTGAAGATGGACACTTAGCTATGAGCACAATTGCAAGAATGGCGAAGCAAGGATTGACTCCTGAAAACGCTTTGGCTGCCACTTTATCAGGAAATTTAATTTTACAACCTCCTTCTCATCAGGCTCATTGTACAATGCATCAGGCATTAATTGGTTTTACAACCTCAATGCCACCTCGTCCTCATCCCCTTGAATATCCCTTAGCCTCTAAAACAATATTACCTCGTGGTGTTCGGGAACCTCTTCCCCCCCGTCACAAAGGAATCACGCAAAAAGCCAGTATTGCTGGACGAGGGTTATTTTTACGCACAGGGGAATATGAAGACGGTAAACTTGGTGAAATATCAATCACACCTTTAAAAGAAAATACAATGGTTAAAGGGTTATTAGACAGCTTGGGACAAGCTGTTAGTATTGGTCTTCAATACGGTGTCCCCTTGAAAGAATTTGTTTCTACCTTCGCCTATAGCCGCTTTGGTATTGCTGGTACTGTGGAAGGGGATCCCGGGGCAATTTATGCTACTTCTTTTCTAGATTATAGTTTCAGACTTTTATCAGATGTTTATTTAAATCAACCTTTACCTGATGCCCCCAATAATTTATATTCAAGTAATGAAAAACTACCTTTACTACCTTTAGATTTACCAAAAAAAGAAATTAAAAATCACGGCTCTTCTAAACATAAACTCTCAAAATTTAAACTTGTAAGCTAAAAAGGATAAGATTATGTCTACTATTGAGAAACGTCTTACTACTCTTAACATAGAACTTCCAAAACCTGCAACCCCAGTCGCTAATTATTTACCCTCTATCAAAACAAATAATTTCTTAATTATTTCTGGCCAACTCCCATTTATAAACGGAAAGCTTTTTGCAACTGGAAAATTAGGAGGGGAAGTAAATATTCCAACTGGACAACAAGCCGCACGGTACTGCATGATCAATATTTTAGCTCAGGCCAAAGCTGCAATAGGACAGCTAGACGCTATTAGTAAACTTATTCGTCTTGGTGGTTTTATTGCAAGCACACCCGAATTTACTCAACAAGCTATTGTTATGAATGGTGCTTCTGATCTTGCTATAGAAGCTTTTGGCAATAAAGGTCGCCACGCTCGTTCTGCTTTTGGTGTTGCATCTTTACCCATGGATGCGTGTATCGAAATAGAAGCTTGGTTTGAATTAAAATAATCCATTTTTTGTAAATAAAAAGATAAAATTATTAATTATATTCAACATCTTAAAAATCAAATTAAAAATTTTATCTAATGTAGTTCTATCAGGTTTTTATTAAATTTTAAAAAATCATAGAACCTGATAATTTTATCCAATCTTTATTAATATAAATTAATTATCTAATAAATCGGCAGAAATATTTTTTTCATCATCCATTAAAGCTTCGCCAATTATACCAGAATGTTCACGAATACGTTGTTCAATCGCTCCACTGATTTCTGGATGTTCACGCAAGAACTGTTTCACATTCTCTCGTCCCTGACCAATACGTTGATTGTCATAAGAAAACCAAGACCCTGCTTTCTCAACAATCGCAGCTTTAACGCCAAGGTCGATAAGCTCACCCATTTTACTGATACCTTCGCCATACATGATATCAAATTCAACTTGTTTAAAAGGAGGAGCCATTTTATTTTTAACAACTTTAACGCGTGTCTGATTTCCAGTAATTTCATCTTTTTCCTTGACCTGACCAATACGACGAATATCCATACGAACGGAAGCGTAAAATTTTAATGCATTTCCACCTGTTGTCGTTTCAGGAGAACCAAACATAACACCAATTTTTTGTCGGATCTGATTTAAAAAGATAAGACATGTATTAGAACGTGAAACTGATCCTGTCAATTTTCTTAATGCTTGGCTCATTAAGCGAGCATGTAATCCAACATGATTATCCCCCATATCTCCTTCCAATTCGGCACGGGGAACCAATGCCGCCACACTGTCCACAACCAGAACATCAATGGCACCAGAACGAACCAATGTATCTGCAATTTCCAGTGCTTGCTCCCCAGCATCAGGTTGAGAAATAAGCAAATTATCAATATCGACACCCAGTTTACGTGCATAAATCGGATCCAATGCATGTTCTGCATCTAGAAATGCACAAATTCCACCTTTTTTTTGAGCTTCAGCAATAATATGTAAAGCCATCGTTGTTTTACCAGAACTCTCAGGACCATAAATTTCAACGATACGACCACGGGGAACACCCCCAATTCCTAAAGCAATATCCAGACCAATTGAGCCTGTTGAAATTGCTTCGACTTGAACGACAGACTGCTCACCCATCTTCATGATTGAACCTTTGCCAAAAGCACGTTCAATCTGCGATAGAGCTCCTTCTAATGCTTTATTTTTATCCATTATTTTAAAATTTCCTTAAGGCTAAAGAATATAAAAAATGCAAAATATCATCTAAATTCCGATCAATTTGCACATTTCCGCTTTAAATAGTTTAAGAGATAGTATTGTAATAATTACATTTATAATATTGATATTTTTACCAAATTTTCAATAATTTGTAGTAATAATAATTTAATTATCGACTAATGGCTAATCCCATACCATTTGGGTCTGTATAAGCATGACATTGCTTATCATTTCCAGGTAATCCATCAGCACAATAAACCGCGTTGACACGCCCCTTAGATGCATTTAAATGTTTTAATGAAACATCATCTTGCTGATTATGTCCCTGAATGTTTAAAAAAGAACTTAACGTCACTGCCGCCGCTTGAGAAGCATCATTTTGACCAGATGCTGCAACACTTGCAACAAAACGCTGTTTAAAAGTTGAAATCGCACCCGTTAGTAAAGGAGTAGGAAGTTGACGGGGAGAGGCTGCCATAATAATTCCTGTTGTTCCAGCAATTCTGCCAGTTCCAAAAAGATTATTCATCGTTAAGGCACATGAAACTGCCCCACCATCGCGATCAACGATAGTAAAAGATGTTGATGCTGGTAAAGCAGGTAAATTTCCACTTCCGGCTTTGCCATCATCAAGCCAATTCTGCGCTTCTTTTGTCATATCCATAATGGATGATTTTGTATAAAATAATCCTTTTTCAGTTCTCCATCTTGCAACCGTTCCTTGAGCTATGTCCCCTTTATTTTGCTGGCCACCTCGCATAGCCATTGCCATTCCCAACCCGCCATCAGCAGGAGGTGAAAGAAAATAAGTTACGGTTTGTTCTTGAATTAAAGATAAAGCCGCTGTTTGTACAGGAAGGGCATTTCTAAATTCCTCATGATATAAACCACCTCCAGCAACCTGTGAACCCAAAGCATAACTTCTTGCTAATGAACCAATATAAAGATCGGCGATCCCCGCACTAATTAAACGGTCATAAATAATTTTCAAACGGGGTTGGTACAAAATATCTCCTGCTTTCAAAGGAAGGCCATTTGAATTTGTAAAAATCCTTCTTATAGATGCATCTTCAAATAAAGGTTGTTGAACAGCGACCAAATCACTAGCCAAACTTTCAGAAACAGGAACGCCATTGCCTGCAAGATTACTGACAAGATGTAAAATATCATTAATATCCGACTTGCCAAAATTTGCCTGAAGTAAATATAAACCCCTTGCCATCATAGGAATTGCTGCTGGACGATCGCTATCATTGGAAGGTTTGCTACCTGGCTTGGGCATAAAAAGAATGGATTGAGCCGGTTTCCCTGGACGATAAGCCAAACAGGCTCCTCCCCCCCCTAATGAAGCACGAGAAGGCAGTGTTACCGTTAAAGCCATCCCTAAAGCCGTAGCAGCATCTGCCGCATTACCACCACGAATTAAAATATCCTTAGCGAGCATTGCAGCCTGTGGCTCATCTGCAGCAATACTGCCAACGTAACCTGTAATGCGATGACTTAAATTTTCAGATTTTGATATTTTTTTCTCATGATGATCCCCACCACATGCCGTTATTGAAATTGCTAATGCAACACAACAAGCTATCTTTTTAAACAAAGCTGACTTTCGTTTTGAAGGACCAAATAGTTTTTGGGTCAATCCTGTCGTTTTTAATTCAACATGACCATTTGAAATTTGATAACGTTTTGACACGTGGCTGTGCTCCACTTAAAAAATCGATAATACCAAAATAGAGTTCAAAATTTATACTTAGATCAAAGTACCAAATGATATTCCATTTTACTACTTTATTTATCACAACAAATATAATTCTGTATAATATTATCCACCCATATGATAAAATTGCAATTTTGCAAATAAAACATGCTTTGGAAATAGTTTATGAAAAATTTATCTTTTTACCCTTTAATAACAGGTAGTTTTCTATCCTTACTTGTTTCATTACCCATAACAGGTCACAGCCAGAATATAAATACCAGTTTTTCACCTCAACAACATCAGGAAATTATCTCTATTGTCAGACAGGCCTTAAAAAATGATCCAACTTTACTTGAAGATGGAATTCAAACCTTAATGGTTAAACAGCAACAACAAAAAGTCACCTTAAGTAAGCAAACTTTAAAAGAAAATAAAAATCTTTTAATACGTCAACTTCCAACAGACGGACTTATGGGAAATCCAGAAGCAACAACAACAATCACGGAATTTTATGATCCAAATTGTAGATATTGTAAAAAAATGTTACCCATTCTCATTGATTTAGTAAAAAAACATAAAGATGTTAAAGTTATTTTAAAGATTATTCCTATTCTTTCTGAAAATAGCAAATTGCAGTCTCAAGCCATTACCGCAGCAACTAGACAAAATAATTATATTACAATGATGCGGTCTTTGATGACTTCACAAGATGATATTAATCTTAATACAATTAAAATAATAGCTCAAAAACTTAAATTAAATGCAGATCAATTAATAACGGATATGAAAGCGGATTCAATTACCAATGCTTTAAATAACAATCTTCAACTTACCCATAAGCTTGGAATAGAGGGAACACCAGCTTTAATCATTAATGGTGAACATATAATCCAAGGCGCAGTAAACTATGAAGATCTTGAAAAAATTATCGAAAGAGTCAATAAATAATTTTTTATAAAGTTAACGGCGATTATTAAAATCGCCCTTTATTTTTTAAGCAATAAAGTCTTTAATGCTTTAACCATATTATCCATCATTTCGTCAGTATGATAAGGATTTGGGGTTAAACGCAGTCGTTCTGTACCTTTTGGAACCGTTGGATAGTTAATCGGCGGGGCATATATATGATATTTATCCAACAAACACTGGCTGACTTCCTTACATAACTCAGCGTTTCCAATAATAACTGGAACAATTTGACTTTCAGTTTCAATAAAAGGAATGTCTGCTTCTTTTAATTTTCTTTGAAACGTATGAATACGTTCAAACAGTTTTTCCCGGCGCCAATTTTGTAGCCTTACCAAACGAACGCTTGTCAATGCTGCAGCTACAACAGAAGGAGGTAATGAAGTTGTAAAAATAAATCCAGCCGCTGCTAATCGCAAATATTCAATAATTTCACGTTTTGCCGTTATATAACCTCCATGTACACCAAAACCTTTTGCTAACGTCCCTTCAATGATATCAACTTGATCAGCTACACCATCACGTTGCGATACACCACCCCCTTCTTTACCATATAATCCAACAGCATGAACCTCATCCAAATAGGTCAAGGCATTATATTTACGAGCCAACGCACATATCGCCCCAATATCAGCAATATCCCCATCCATGGAATAAACACTTTCAAAAACTAAGAGTTTGGCAACATCCTTTGGTGCCGCTGCAAGCTTATTTTCAAGGTCTTGCAAATCATTATGTTTAAAAATCACACAATCGGCACTTTTCGCACCTTTTATCCCGGCAATCATAGAATTATGATTTTGCTGATCAGAAAAAGCAATCCAATTTCCTGACATGCTGGTTAAAATTGTCTGCAAGCTCGCTTGATTGGATACATAACCTGAAACGAATAATAAGCCCGCTTCTTTTTCATGTAGATCTGCTAATTCAGCTTCAAGTTCCTCATGTAAAGGGTGAGTTCCAGCTATATTTCGTGTCCCACCGGCCCCTGCCCCATATTTTTGAATAGCAGTAATCGCTGCATTCATAACTTCTGGTTCAATCCCCATCCCTAAATAATCATTAGCAGACCAAGCCACAATTGGAGTTTCTTTTTGCGTATTTATTTTTCTATCATAAACTGGATAATGTGAAGATTGACGGCTTAAGGGTGTAAAACGTCTATATCGTCCCTGTTTCTCGATATCTTCAAGTGCCTCTTTACAATAGGCGTAAAAAGGATGTGAAAATCTTAGATGATCTGACACAGTTTATTCTCCTATTTTAAATCAATTTAGATTTAAATAATCAAGCAATAATAAAATATTTTATAAAAATTAAATCCATTTAATCTTAATACACTTAATATAAAGATTTATTTTAATATGCATTAATTAAAATTATTGTATAGTAACTTGTATAACATTTTTCTTTACATTCCTATCCGCCTTTGCAGTCATTTGAATTTGCTCAACTTTTGCACCCGCTTTAACAATTTCATTTGCAATCGCTTTTCCTTCATTAGCGGCAAGTTTATTCATCTGTTCTTGCTGTGCGATAGGATCAGGTAAAACAGGGGTTACGGATGTAATCACAAATAAAGCGTCCGTTTTTCGTGAAAGTGCGTCTTTAACTAAATTCGTTAACGGTTTGCCCCATTGATCCTGCGAGGTGCCCTCAACAATTTCAATAGGTGGTGCCGGTGGAGGTGGAGGTGGAGGTGGAGGTGGAGGAATATAAGGAGTTGGTCGACGTCCAGCACTGGGATTGAACGATCTTTGATCAACGAGTTTACAAGCGCTTAAAAAGAATAAACCACTAAGCATTAAAAAAGCATAACGTGCATAAACCATAAAACTTCACTTAAGGGGTAAAGGTGAAAGGTAATTTAAATATCTTCAATTAAACTTTAATCCTTAATTTTACAATATTTTTAAAGAACGCATTCATACCTTAAATTCTTTTCACAGAAATTATAATTTAAGTAATTTACCAATCTTTTAAAGTGAATAAGAAAATAATAAAATACTTCTATATAAGAAATTTTAGATTAGAATTAAAAAATATTGAAAATTAAATATTAATATTCCTATATTAAAAATTAATCGTTAATAATATAACAAAAATTTAAATTTATGGTAAATTATTAAAATAATAATTATTCACATAATCAAAAAAACGTGATTAAATGAAAATAAAGACAAATATAGAGTTTTTATATTAATTTCCGCAAGACGATTCGCCTTGTAAAATCTTTTTAACCTTTAAGGGAGGTCTAGCTATCATGACTATTAAACTTGCAATTAACGGTTTTGGACGTATCGGTCGTTTAGTATTACGCAGTATTATTGAAACTGACCGTAACGATGCCGAAGTCGTATTGATTAACGATCTTGGCAGCCCGGAAGCCAATGCTCATCTTCTTCGTTATGATACGGTTCACGGTCGTCTTCCTGCAGATGTTAAAGTAGAAAATAACACAATGACCATTACAACACGTAGTGGACGTAAAATTGGTCCAATTAAAATCACTGCTGAAGCTGATCCGACAAAACTTCCTTTACAAGGCGTTGATGTTGCGATGGAATGTACAGGTCGTTTTACAAGCAAAGAAGCTGCAAGCGCATTAATTCAAGCAGGTGCACGTAAGGTTCTTGTTTCTGCTCCTGCAAAAAATGTTGATGCAACCATCGTTTACGGTGTTAACCATAATGTCATTGATGGAAGCATGACCGTTATTTCCAACGCTTCATGTACAACAAACTGTCTTGCTCCTATTGCCAAGGTATTGCAGGATACTGTTGGTATTGAACGCGGCAGCATGCTGACCATTCACTCTTATACAGGTGACCAACGTACTGTTGATACTTTACATAAAGATCTTCACCGTGCTCGTGCTGCTGCACAAAATATTATTCCAACAACAACAGGTGCTGCAAAAGCTGTTGCATTAGTTATTCCTGAATTAAAAGGAAAACTAGATGGAATTGCTATTCGTATTCCAACACCAAATGTATCTTATGTTGCTTTGGACTTCGTTCCTTCAAAAATCCCCTCTTCGATTGAAGAATTAAACAGCTATTTCAAAAAAGCTGCTGAAAATAAATTAAAAGGAATTCTTGGTTATAATGATGAACCACTTGTAAGCTCTGATTTTAACCATTGTTATAATTCTTCAACATTCGACGCTACCCAAACAGCTTTCATCGATAACGGTAAATTAATCCGTGTTGCTGGCTGGTATGATAATGAATGGGGTTTCTCAACCCGTATGACTGATACAGCTGTAGCATTCGGGAAAGCAAAATAATGACTATACAGAAAACTTTCAAAACCCTTGATGATCTTGATTGTAAAGGTAAGAAAGTACTCTTGCGTGGAGATTTAAATGTCCCCATGCATGATGGCAAAATTACCGATACTACCCGTCTGGATCGCTTGGTTCCCACCATTCAGGAACTTATCAAAAAAGGTGCTAAGGTCATTTTATGCAGTCACTTTGCTCGCCCAAAAGGTAAAGTTGTTCCTGAAATGTCTTTAAAACCTGTTAGCAAAGCTTTATCCAGCATTTTAAAGCAACCTGTTGCCTTCGCAAACAACTGTATTGGCCTTAATGCTCAGAAAGCTGTTAACGCTTTAAAAGACGGTGATATTCTTTTACTTGAAAATACCCGCTTCCATGCTGGTGAAGAAAAGAATGATCCAACCCTTTCCAAAGAACTTGCCTCTCTAGCAGATGTTTATGTTGATGATGCATTTTCATCCTCTCACCGTGCCCATGCATCAACCGAGGGTGTTACCAAATTCCTTCCTTCTTTTGCAGGTCGTTTAATGGAAGCTGAGTTAAACGCATTAAATGCCGCTTTAGAACATCCAGAACGTCCAGTTGGTGCGATTATTGGCGGTTCAAAAATCTCTACAAAACTTGATCTTCTTTCCAATATGATCAACAAAGTTGACATGTTGATTATTGGTGGGGCAATGGCAAATACATTTCTAGCCGCCCAAGGCATTAAGATTGGTAAATCTTTGCAAGAAGCCGATATGCATAAAACGGCTCATGACATTATGAAAAAGGCAAAAGAAAAAAATTGTAATATTTTATTGCCTATTGATGTTGTGGTTGCAACAGAATTAAAAAATGATCCAGCAACACGAACAGTTGATATCAAGGCAATTCCTGATGATCAAATGATTTTAGATGTCGGACCAAAAACTGTTGAATTATTGAATAAACACCTTACCCAACTTAAAACTTTGATATGGAATGGGCCTTTAGGTGCATTTGAATTCACCCCTTTTGACAAAGCAACCAACGTAATTGCTCAGGAAGCAGCCAAATTAACCAAAGCAGGAAAGTTGAAAAGTATTGCTGGTGGTGGTGATACAGTTTCAGCTTTAAAACATGCTGGCGTTATCAATGAAATGTCTTATGTTTCAACCGCTGGTGGTGCATTCTTGGAATGGTTGGAAGGTAAAGCCCTTCCCGGTATCGTTGCCCTAACAACCCTAGCTCAGGAAACTATACCTTTATAAAATTAAAAAAAATTTACTAAAGTAAAAAGAGGTTGATTATTATTATATCATCCTCTTTTTTTATTTATTTTTTATACGGAATAATTTATTAATAATAATTATTTATTTTAAAAAGAGATAAAAATGTTTAATAATTTAACAATTAAAACCTCCCTTAAAGATGACGAATATAATTTAACGAAAAATCTACTTTCTTACCTCAATACCGATTATCCAGTTCAAAATTTTGATTTTAAATCAACAATCGATAAAATTTTAAAAAAAGCTTACCAACAACATTCTCTTTCTGCACAGGAAGTTGCCCAAAATGCGCTCTTTCTTATTTATGAGATTAACTTAGCTCATCCTTTATCTGTCGCAGCAAAAAAACAATACGATCCTATTATATTATATCTTAGACAGTCAATAGAACACCAGTGGTTAAATTATGAATTTCGTGATTTAAAAGAAATACCTGATTTAACAAAATATGATAATTTTGATGATTTTCTTACATCGGTATGGAAAAAACACCCTGCCTCTCATCATGAATTATTTGATTTTATACAAAATGATGCTTCTAAAGAACAAGTATTTATGTTCTTAAAAAGTGATAGCGCATTGAACTTAATTTTTTTTGATTTAGTTGCATATACCTTAATTGGTGCACAACCTGAAACACGGGGAACCATCAGTGAAAATTTATGGGATGAAATAGGACACGGGGATAATGTGTTAACACATGTTAATCTTTATAAGGATGTTCTAAAACGACAGAATATTGAACTTCCTGATAATCATTATATTGATTTATATAGCGTTGAAGCTTTATCAGGTCATAATGCCTTTATGATAGGGGCAATCAATCGTTGTCATTATTATAAATTATTAGGAGTCATGGCCATGACCGAAGTACTTGATCCGCCCCAATATGAAAAATTAGTGAAAGGTTGTAAACGTTTAGGTTTAATTGATAGAGATGTTCTTTATTATAATGAACATATCACTATTGATATTAAACACGGTGCAGATTGGCTTCAAACAGTAATCAGTAGTATTGTCAGTCATTACCCAGAAACAAAAAAAGAATTTTATCTAGGGAGCTTATTGCGATTACAAACAGCTCAACGCTATTATGATCATTTATTATGTGAAATGAAAAAATTAGATTAACTTGCTAAATTATATATACCAAATAATATTATAAATTAGCGTGATTATTTAAATCATCTAAAATATTATTTGGTATACACAAAAAATAGAAAGTTTTTAAATTAACTTTAACATATTCTATATTTATATAAATATTTTCTTACCTATTACAAAAACAACCTCGTTTAAAGCCAAAAATTGCAAAATAATAAATATAAAATAATAAATATTATTACATATTTTGTAATTTATTCTTCTTCTGCATCGGCAACAGAAAGTTTTACAGAATCTCCAACCAATCCTTTGGCGAATTCTTCTGCTGAAAAATCACGTAAATCTTCTACTTTTTCCCCTACACCAACCGCATGAATAGGCAATTTGAATTTTTCAGCCAAAGCAATCACAATACCTCCTCGTGCTGTACCATCCAATTTCGTTACAATTAAACCACTGACGTCAACCATTTCTTTAAAAATACGAACTTGTTCAATAGCATTCTGACCTGTCGTAGCATCCAGAACCAATAAAACCGAATGAGGTGCTGTTTCATCAAATTTATGCATAACACGAATAATTTTAGCAAGCTCTTCCATCAAGGCACTTTTATTATGCAAACGACCTGCCGTATCAATCAAGAGCAAATCCTTTTTTTCATTTTTTGCCCGTTTCAACGCTTCAAAAGCTAAACCGGCGGCATCAGCCTGTGGTTTACCTGAAATAACAGAAACACCAACACGATCCCCCCATACTTGTAATTGTTCAACTGCAGCCGCACGAAATGTATCACCAGCAACCATCATAACTTTAAGTCCCTGATCACTAAAAAAACGTCCCATTTTCCCGATTGTCGTCGTTTTCCCTGTTCCATTTACACCTACCATTAAAACAACATGGGGTTTTAAGTCTGGATTAGGTTGAAAAGGAGTGGCAACGGGTTTTAAAATTTTGGCAATTTCTTCCGCAAGAGCCTGTTTAATTTCTTGATCTGTAACTTCTGATCCAAAACGTGTTTTACGAAAAGACTCAATAACATTTTCTGCAACTTCTGGCCCAAAGTCAGCAGAAATCAGGATATCTTCTAATTGTTCAAGAGATTCATCATCTAAACGTCGTTTTGTAAAAACAGATGTTAAATTATTTCCCAATTTTTGTGTTGAACGGGAAAGACCTTGTTTAAGACGAGAAAAAAAACCAAGTGCCATTTATATTCTTTCAACTATTATACCATCAGAATTACCCGCAATAACACGGGCAGCAATAATTTCGCCAGGAATCGCTTCTGAACCTATTAAAGTTGCTGCGGCAAATTGTTCACTATAGCCACGATCAGGAGTTTCCATTAAAATAGAAACGGTTTTATTGACAAAGCTTTCATGGTGAGAATTAGCTAGTTTTGCCCCCAGTATTCGTAATTGAGACGCACGTTCTTTACGTACAGAAACAGCTACAGCTGGCATCTGTGCAGCAGGGGTTCCCTTTCTTTCACTATAGGGAAAAATGTGAAGATAAGGAATAGCAACCGTTTTTAAAAAATCATATGTTTCTTGAAAATAGAAATCATTTTCGGTTGGAAAGCCTGCAATAATATCAGCACTCAACCCAATATCCGAACGCACTGAACGAAGCTGCCCAACCAATAATCCTACATCTCTGGTTAAATGACGGCGTTTCATCCGTTTTAAAATCATATCCGAACCCGCTTGCACGGATAAATGAAGATGTGGCATGAAACGTGGTTCCTCAGCAATAAGTTCCCACAAAACAGGATCTATACCAACAGGATCAATTGAGGATAATCTTAATCTTTTCAAACCTGAAACTTGATATAAAATTTCCTTACATAAATCACCCAAAGATCCTTTTTGTGGTAAGTCTTTACCCCAAGACGCGATATCAACCCCAGTTAAAACAATTTCGTTATAATGTTGTTGGGTTAAAACCTTAACCTGATCAACCACTTCCTCAATAGAAATAGACCGAGAAGGTCCTCGACCAAAGGGAATAATGCAAAAAGTACAACGATGATTACATCCTTGCTGTATTTGCACAAAAGCACGAGTACGTCCTGTAAAATCCGTAACAATTTGAGACGCATTTTTTTTAACAGCCATAATATCCGAGACCTGATTACCCAGATATAACGCTTTTTCTGTCCAGTTCTCTTCCTTTAATTTATCCTCATTTCCTAATATTTTCTGAACGCCTGGTAAAGAAGACCATTTTTCAGGATTTAATTGTGCAGCACATCCTGTTACGATAATACGTTTATAGGCATCTTTACGATGTACACGACGAATCGTTTGTCTGGCTTGTCGTTCGGCCTCAGCTGTAACAGCACAAGTATTAACAATAACAACATTATCTAACTGTTCAGCATACTGACTCATAACTTCGCTTTCATAACGATTAAGACGACAGCCGAAAGTAATGATCTGCGTTTTTTTTTGATGGTCTTTTTGCGTCATAAAGGATAATGATTCATATTAAACTGACCCGTAAAAGAATAATGAACAGGACCAGTCATCAAAACATCATTGGTCGCTTCATCCCATTCAATCATCAAATTCCCCCCATCCATTCTAACCTCACATTGACGATCAGCCAGACCACGTCGAACAGCATTTACCACAGAAGCACAAGCCCCTGATCCACAAGCTAGAGTTAAACCTGCACCACGTTCCCAAACACGAATACGCATATTTTGCCGATCCAGCATTTGTACGAATGCTATATTTGCACCCTCTGGAAAAAGAGGATCTTTTTCCAAAACTTTACCACAAAAAACAGGATCAACAGTTGAAAGATCTTCCACAAAAAAAGTTATATGTGGATTTCCCATGGAAACAGCAACGGGCTCGCCTGCTAATGGTAAATATAGAGTATCAACGTCACGTTGCAAAGGAATATCCCGCCAATTTGTTTTCGGTTGTCCCATATTGACCTTGACCGTATAAGGATCAATAACTTCTGTTGGCAATAACCCTGCAACAGTTTGCAAGGCAAAATATTTACGTTGATACTTATCATATAACCATGCAGTAACACACCGTGAACCATTCCCACATGCACCTGCTTCATCACCACCAGGATTAAAGAAACGGACATAAATATCCGCTTTGCTATTTTTTGGTGGCGACAATAAAATCAATTGGTCACAACCAATTCCATAACGACGATCACATAATTCAGCGATACGGCGATTATTTAATTGAATTCTATTGACAGAATTATCGATAATGACAAAATCATTACCGATGCCATGCATTTTACTAAAAGAAATATCCATTATTATTCTAACGTAACTATTGGTACTTAAATCATTTCACTCAATTTATCAATGAAACACAAAAAACGCTAATTTTTTATGCCATGTCCGATTTACACGATTTCCATCCTCATTCCTTTGATATTGCCAGCACAGAAAGCGATCTTGACTTTTACACTCATCATCAACTGACACCTCTAATTGATCAAGGTGGATATAAAGTTATTGAAGCTTTATATCATACTTTTATACAAAAAAGCGATACCATCCTTGATCTTATGTGTGGATCAAATAGTCATATTCCTGCGACTATCTCCTATCAAAATTTAATTGGAATTGATATTCAAGAGGAAGCTTTACAACAAAATCATCAATTAACAAAAAAAATTCTTCAAGATATTCATAAAAATCCAGTTCTCCCCTTAGATAATGACAGTATAGGTTATATCTGTTTATGTTCTGTTATAGAATATTTACGCCAACCTCTTTTTATTCTTAAGGAATGTTATCGTGTTTTAAAACCTTCAGGCAGGATTATCATTTCCTTTTCCACGCATTTTTTAGCAACAAGGACGATCGCTTTATGGCAAGCACTTGATAATGCAGACCGACAGCGTTTTATAAAAATCCTTTTAAAACGCACCAATTTTACAAATTTAGATCAAGGAGAGGTACATCCACCTAGTGATCATCCTTCTTGGGAAAGCAGTATTTATAGTATCGTTGCCAGCAAAATTTAATATTATTTTAAGATTAAAAAATTCATGATACCCCAACCAGCTTGCTATCTTCCTCATAGTGAAAGGCCTTATATCTTTTTATGGATGATTCCCATAATATATAGACAAATACAGGGAATTTTTTGTATAAATTTCCTTAAAACTTATCTCAACAGCCTGACTCCATTCTTGTAATTTTTGCACATTGGGAATGCGATTGCATCAGAATACATCATCATCTCCACCCAACCCTTTATTATGATTATTACGGCTTTCCAGAATATACTTACCATTTACAGTATTCAGCACCCGGAAATTCTGAATTGGCTGAATAAATTTATGACCTGTTAAAACACGCAAATATT
Organism: uncultured Commensalibacter sp.; assembly: GCA_946699565.1. Taxonomy (GTDB): domain Bacteria; phylum Pseudomonadota; class Alphaproteobacteria; order Acetobacterales; family Acetobacteraceae; genus Commensalibacter. The sequence goes on from CAMPDW010000001.1 coordinate 114,976, forward strand.
CTCTGTAAATTTGAAATGCGTAGAGGGTGGGATCATAGTGTTTTTATACCGTTAAAAGTCATATATCCAGAAACTAAAATTGCTATTGTTGAATTATCACTCCATACCACAGCCCTGATCCTACCTATCACATAAAAATGAGAAAAGCACTTTCTTATTTACGAGAAAAAATATTTTAATTCTTGGAAGTAGAACAAGTTATCATAATTTATCCTATTCATTTTCTGGTCAGAGAAAAAATGAAGCCTATACATTTGATCAACGATTAGCAAATTCCGTTGCCTAGCAATCCTCTCATAAACGTGACCAGCTTTTTATTGAATGAGAAAAAGCTTCTAAAGCCCATTCGTGGCACATCTGCGTGCTGAATATTTATTACCCTTAATGACAGTCCTTGAAGCAGCAAAAAAACACAGAAAAATATATTTTCAAGGATTCCATTTCACAAAAACCCGTATCTGCCTTTCAATTTGATTGATTTTACAAATATTGTATATTTTATAAAATTTGGTTGACTTGTATTCAATAAATTAATTTAATCAGTTCGTAATAATAATTTTTATATTATATTCTGAACTTTAATTTTCTTTTTTATAAAAAAGTTCAAAGTAGTAAAAGATTATTTTACCTCTCACTATAAGTTTTTAAATTTTTAAATAGATTGAAAATATTTAATAAATATACTTAATCTATTTTAATTTAAAAAATATTGATAAACCCTCTTGTAATCTCTGTCGAATTTAAATGCACATTTATTTTAATCCTATTTTATCCCTTTCGTTTTTTTCTTTACCAACCCAATATATTTTTAATTAAACAGAGTCTATTTTGTTTTTAGTTTAAAAAAATTCACTAACTTTTCGGATCCTTATATGCCGTTTACTCAAATTCACTCCTCTCTTGCCAAAGCTTTAAAAAATAAAGGTTATACATCTTTAACACCTGTTCAACAGGCTGTTCTTGAACAATCTAATGATGATCAGGATTTATTAGTTTCTGCACAAACAGGATCTGGAAAGACTGTCGCCTATGGCATCGCCATGGCAACAACCCTGCTTAAAAATAAAGAAACTTTTTCTGCATCTAAACTGCCATTAACCCTAATTATTGCGCCTACACGTGAATTGGCATTACAGGTTCATCAAGAATTATCTTGGTTATATACCAATACAAAAGCAAAAATTATTACCTGCATCGGCGGTATGAATGTCCGTAAAGAAGCCTATGCATTAGAAAAAGGCTGTCATATTGTTGTTGGAACACCAGGCAGACTATGTGATCATATCCGTCATCACCATCTTGATTTATCAAATTTGGATACAATTGTTCTTGATGAAGCTGATGAAATGCTTGATCTTGGTTTCCGGGATGAACTTGAGGAATTATTATCTGCATGCCCACCTCAACATAGAACCTTATTATTTTCAGCAACCATTGATAAAGATATCGAAAACCTTGCCAAACGTTACCAGAAAAAAGCATTACGAATTAATACTGTTCCTGTTAATCAGCATCGAGATATCGAATATCATGCCTCTTTAATTCATCCCAAAGAGGTCGATAATGCTGTTATCAATTATTTACGCTTTGTCAATAGCCCAACTGCAATGGTTTTTTGCGCCACGCGTGAATTAGTACGTCACATGCAATCAACCTTGATTGAGCGGGGTTTTTCCTGTGTAGCTTTGTCGGGTGATTTAGGACAGGAAGAAAGAAATCATTCGATTAAAAGTCTGCGTTCAGGACAGATACGCGTTTGTGTTGCCACGGATGTTGCAGCACGTGGTCTTGATCTTCCCACTTTAGATTTGGTTATCCATGCAAGTCTTCCAACAAATTCAGCCACCCTTTTACATCGTTCAGGAAGAACAGGACGAGCGGGCAGAAAAGGAAGATGTATTCTTATTGTTCCATCCAATCAGCGTAATCGTGCGGAACGTCTACTCGCTCATGCCAAAGTTATGGCTACATGGGAAAATCCGCCTGATATGATGGCGATTCGTGAAAAAGATAACCAACGTCTTTTAACGAATCCTATTCTTATAAGCAGTAATGATATTATGGAAGAAGATCAACCCTTAATTCAAAAATTAACCCAACAATTTAATCTTAATGAACTTGCAAATGCTGTTATTTCATTTTATCGTTCAATTATTCCTAATCCAGAAGAAATTACAGCTTTATCCCTTCAAAAACAACGCTCCTCTTCTTTTAGAAAAGAAACTAAAAGGTCAAAATTTTCCGAAAAATACTCATTTACAAATGGTGTATGGTATGAAATCCCAATCGGACGCAATGATAAAGCTGACCCAAAATGGTTAATCCCAACCCTTTGTAAATCTGGGAATATTCAGAAAAAAGATATTGGTCACATTCGTATCTTTGATAGCATAACGAAATTTGAAATCTCTACAGATAAAAATGATATTTTCAGTAAAAACATTGCAAATGATAAATCGTTAAAAATTTATCAAACCTCTGCACCCTCATCAAATGTAAAGAATCGAAACAGCGATTTTAAGCGAAGAAAGAAAAAAGATTTCGATTCACACAAGCTCTGTGAAAGAAAAAAATCAGAATATAAATCTAAAGAAAAAACAGCTTCACCAGCTTCTTCAAGGAAACGTAAATAGATAAGGGGGCTTTTGCCCCTTTACCTCATTCTTATCCTTTTATATTTTATCTGGAAAAAGGATGAGTTAAATCGTGAATATCTTGCTTCGTATTATTTTTTAAATTTTTTAATTCTTGACGTCTTTGTGCAGCACGATACTGCATTTCTCTTTTAGGTTCATTTAACTGATCCTTGAAATCTTGTTTTTGCTGTTCCCAACGCGCTCTTTGATCCCTTTGATAGTTTCTATAACGATCCATACGGTCTTGTGCATCTCTTCTAGGTTCATTTAACTGATCCTTGAAATCTTGTTTTTGCTGTTCCCAACGCGCTCTTTGATCCCTTTGATAGTTTCTATAACGATCCATACGGTCTTGATTTTGCTGCATACGATCACGAATGGCTTGGTTATGCTGTGTAACACGGTTATGAAAATTATCTTCTTTTTGTTGAAGTGTTTGAATTGGATCTTGTGCATAAACTTGAGAAATTAATGTCCCCATCATCAGCGAACCTAAAAAACTAGCAGAGATAATTAAACGTTTTGACAACATTTTCTTTCCTTCTTTAATGATCTGATACCTTTAAATCAAAATAAAATTCAGGCTATAATAAGGCATTTATGTAACAATTATTATCAGTATGAATAGCCGTAAATAATATTTTAAAAATTAATAAATCAAAATAATTACTTAAATTATAAACTTAAAATAAAAATAATGAAGTAAAAATTAATGTTTCTTTTTAATTTCAAATAAATTTAGTATTTTTTAAATCAAAGCATGCTCCAATCGCTGCCAATCTTCTTCTCTATAAAGCAATCCAAACCGCAACCAAGCAGGGTTATAATCAAATTGACGCACCCAAATACCTTGTGTAGCTAAGCTTTTCCATATATTTCGTGCTTTTGGATGAGAATATAAACGAAATAATAAAGTTCCACCAATAATATGCAATGAGGCTTTGGTTAATAATAAATCTAAACGGCTTTGCTGAATTTGTAATTGGGATTTGGTACGCTGTATCCATAAATCATCTTGTAATGCCTTTATCGCAATCTGTATTGCCATTCCATGTACAGACCACGACCCTAACATAAAACGTATTTTTTGAATTATTTCTGAAGAAGATAATATAAAACCCAACCTCAACCCTGCCAAACCAAATATTTTACCAAACGAACGTAAAATAATTAACCCAGGTTTTGGCAATAAATAACCCAAACCTTTATCGATAAAATCCATATAAGCTTCATCAAGAATTACATAATTTCCAGTTTTTCCCCACTTTTCAATAATATATGTTAATTTATCAGATATTATTTGACGTCCATCTGGATTATTGGGGTTGCATAAAATAGCAACAGCATTTTCTCGTTGAGAATATTCAATTAAATGATCAATATCATAAATCTTAGTTACATTGACACCAGCCTGTTGCCAACTAAAAAAATATTCGCCATAAGTAGGACATAAAACATACACCTCTTTTGCTTTTAATAAAAATGGCATTAAGGAGATTAATAATTGTGTTCCAGGAGCTATAGCAACATAAGACTTATTTTTACATCCATAATAATTTGCAGCAATTTGACGTAATTGATCTTCTTCTGAAGATAGGGGCAATCTTTTACATAAAGATAAATCAATTGATGAAATAGGATAATTATAAGGATTAATACCCGTTGATAAATCAATCCATGGTAATTTTACGTGTGGAAATAAAAGTTTGGCCTGATCTAGGGCTCCACCATGTTGAATTTTCATTATTTATCTTTAATCGCTTTATTTAATTTAAAATTAATATTATTTACATTTAGTCAAATATAATTTCTAAACAAATAATAAAAGTCTCTATTCATTTAAATGAAATTTTTTTTAAAATTCAACCAAGCAACTTTATCACGTAATTTAACAATAATGACGATCGCTTTAATTATTGATATGATATGGGGTGATCCTAAAAAAATTTATAACAAAATTCCCCATCCTATTTATGGAATAGGTAAATTAATTCATGAATTAGATAAAAAATTAAATAAGCAAAATTATTCCATAAAAACAAAAAAAAGAAATGGCTTTATAGCGATCTTTATTATCATTACTCTTACTGGAATTGTCACTCATTTTTTACAAAGATTGATTTTTACTTTATTTCCCAACAAAATAGGAATCATCCTATCAAGTATTATTGCTAGTATATTTATTGCTCAACGTTCCTTGTATGAACATGTCCAAGCTGTCAAAAAGCAAGTCGATAGACAAGATATTATCAAAGCTCGTTTTGCCGTCAGTCAAATTGTCGGAAGAAAAACAGAAAATCTGAATTTTTCAGAAATATGTTGTGCTTCAATTGAAAGTCTAGCTGAAAATTTTTCAGACGGTGTTATTTCCCCTATTTTTTGGGGAATCATTGGCGGGTTACCGGGAATTATTATTTTTAAATCTATTAATACCGCTGACAGCATGATAGGTCATTTAACATATAAATATCGTTCTTTTGGATATGCTAGTGCTAAAATTGATGATTTTGCAAATTATATTCCTGCTCGTTTATCAGCTTTATTAATTTCCATAATCAACGATAAAAATTTACTTTCTAATGTAAAACTGATTTATAATGATGCCAGAAAACATAATTCCCCAAATGCTGGTTGGCCAGAAGCAGCAATGGCCTACGCACTTAATATTCAATTCGCATGTTCAAGACACTATTTGGAACAAAATATAATAATAACGAGAATAGGAAGAGGTCGTAATCAATTATTTTCTTGTGATATTCGTCAATCCTGTCTCTTTTTTTATAAAACAAGCCTATCAATAGTGTTAATTTTACTTTTTTTTGCCAGATTAACAAAAAATATTCGTATTTATTAGTTTAAATACTCAAATTTATATTGATAACTCTTCTATTCCTGTTATACTAAAGGCAGTTTTTGTGGTCTAAATAAACTAATAATTATATTAGAATAATAATTATTAGTTTAGTAATGACTTTAATTTATTTAAAGAGCATTGATTTATCACTTTTAATCTCTTAAACCACCTAACTACTTGACTTAAAACTTGACCTTCTCAATACTTTATACTTTTGAGAAGGTTCTTTTAGGAAAAGGTTACCATGAAAGAATAAAATCGTCAACGTAAATATTTGAATTTATAAAATCTGCCCAACGATCCAAGATCTTTTCAACATGTTCGCTTGCATTTATATAATCTCCTTTACTGCCAAAATAATCTAATAGACGATTTTTGACTTCATTAGACTGAAAAATACCGTGTAAGTAAGTTCCGATTATTTGACCGTTATCAGAAATAACCCCTTCACTTTTTAAATTTTCCAAATAAACCAAAGGACGATAAGTACGATTATGTATGGTTTGCCCCATATGCATTTCATAACCATTACAACGAATGTGATCAAAAATTAAATTACCCTTAACTTCTTTCAAATATTTTTCAGAAGATAAAACCGTATCACTTTCAAAAAAACCAAGCCCATCTATATACTTTAATGTGCTTTTTTCAATATCTAAAGGATCGGAAATTGTACGTCCCAACATTTGATAACCACCACAAATTCCTAAAACATATCCACCCCGACGCACATGAGCCTTGAGATCAATATCCCAACCCGTTTTATATAAAGCATTTAAATCTGAAATTGTATTTTTAGAACCTGGTATAATAACAACTTTAGAATACGCTGGAATAGCCTTACCCAAAGGGACAAATTCAAGATGAACATTGGAATCATATTTTAAGGGATCAAAATCATCAAAATTTGCAATATTAGGTAACAATAAAATAGAAATATGAAGTTTTTCCGTTTTACCTAACCCTATGGTTGCTTTTAAATCAGCTGCATCTTCTGCCGGTAAATCCTGTAATAAATCAAGATAGGGTAATAGCCCACAATTTTTCCATTGTGTTCTATGACTTATCCATTCCATCGCTTCTGTAAACAAGGATAGATCACCACGCATTTTATTAACAATAAACCCTTTAACTAATTTTAAATCTTCTGGAGATAAAACTGCATGTGTTCCAACCAGACTAGCAATAACACCACCCCGATCAATATCACCAATTATAATAACGGGCGCCTTGACTGCCTGTGCAAACCCCATGTTGGCAATATCATTTTTTCGCAAGTTAATTTCAGAGGCAGACCCTGCACCTTCAATTAAAATAATATCAGCTTTTTGTTTTAATAAATTAAAACTATCTACCACATAAGCTAGTAGTTTTGGCTTGATTTCCTGATATTCTCTTGCTGTTGCCTGTCCCCATACTTTACCCTGAACTATAATTTGAGATCCTTGTACATTATGCGGTTTTAATAGAATAGGATTCATATGAACAATTGGATCAACTCTACAAGCCATAGCCTGCAATGCCTGTGCACGTCCAATTTCGCCCCCATCAACCGTTACGGCTGCATTATTTGACATATTTTGTGGTTTAAAAGGCAAAACTTTATAACCTTTATTAGTCAGGGCCCGTGCAATACCAGCAACTAGAACAGATTTTCCAACACTTGAACCTGTTCCCTGAAACATCAGGGTCTTAACCATTAATACTCAATCCCTTTTTGCGCCTTGATCCCAGCATTGAATGAATGTTTAATCAATTTCATTTCTGTGACCAAATCAGCTACATCAACAAGCTTTTGAGGTGCATTGCGACCAGTTATAATTACATGCTGCATTTTTGGACGCTGTTGTAAATCCCTTATAATCTGATCAGGATCAAGATAATTGTATCGCAAAGCTATATTTAGTTCATCCAAAACAATCAGCGATATTTCTTCACGGTTTAAATAGGTTAACGCAGTTCCCCAAGCGGTTTGACACGATTCAATATCCTTTTGTCTGTCCTGTGTGTTCCAGGTAAATCCTTTTCCCAACGTATGCCACTCAAGTAAATCAGGAAAAAATTCAACCATTCTTTGTTCACCTGTTTTCCATTCGGATGCCTTAATAAATTGAATGACAACACTTTTATACCCATAACTCAAATGCCTAAATAAAAGACCAAAAGCAGCCGTTGACTTACCTTTTCCTGCACCAGTATGCACCATTAGTAGCCCTTTTTCTTCTATTTTAGAAGCAACAATGGCCTGTTGTAGCTCTTGTCTTTTTTTCATCTTTTGTTTGTGTCGAAGATCTTCCTTGTTCATATTAATTTTCCTATTTACATTAAGCTTTGATATCCAAAGGATATCCAGCAACAATCATCGTAAATTTATGAGCAACAGCTGCAATTTTCTGATGTAAAATTCCCGCCTCATTCACAAATCTTCTAGCTAATTCATTTTCAGGAACAATACCCTGTCCCACTTCATTACTAACAATAACAATATTTCCTTGAAATACTTGTAACGCATCAATTAACTGACAGGTTTCTTTCTCAATATTCTGATTATCCAATAAAAGATTAGTTAACCATAAGGTTAAACAATCAATCAAAATTGAGCGCGCATTATTCGCCTGTAAACTATCTACAAGATAAATAGGTTCTTCTATTGTCTGCCAACCATGACCTCGTCGTTTTTGATGCTCATTTATTTTTTTTTGCATTTCATAATCCCCACAACGTGCCGTTGCAAGGTAAATCCACGGAGCTGGATAAAACATCACTTGATTTTCGGCAAACCTGCTTTTACCAGATTTAGCCCCACCTAAAACAAAATGGATCATATCCTTATTACTTTTTATAAATATACCTACCCTCAAAAAAGATATACCATAATCAAACGACCATGACTTATTTAAAAACTTCTTCAAAAAGGAAAAAACATTGATAAAACCTCAAATCCTTCAATTGGTTCCTGTATGCAAACGAGTTCAGGAGAAAATCAACACACAATTTATCAATCATATCAGCTTAAATAAATTACCAGAATCTTCAGAAATTCTTAAAAAAGTCAAGGCTGTTATAACCAACGGTGTCATTGGTGCACCAACACATATGCTTGATCAGCTTCCGAATCTTCAACTCGTAACCGTTCATGGGGTTGGATATGACAATGTCGATTTGCAAAAACTAAAAGAACGTAACATTAAATTAAGTATTGCCACGAATGCACCTACTCAGGATGTTGCAGATATGGCTATTGCCTTATTATTAGATGTATCCCGTCAAATAACATTGCGAGATCAATATATCCGTAAAAATGAATGGGAAAAGGGAAACTATCCACATCAAGGAACCTCTATTTCCAACAAAAAGGTCGGAATCATGGGAATGGGTCATATTGGTCAAGCCATTGCCCAACGTTTACATGCTTTTGATAATGAAATTGCCTATACAGCACGTCATCAACGCCCTAACGTCAAATGGAATTATATGCCCTCTTTAGTTGAATTGGCCAAAATGTCAGATATCCTCGTCATCGCTGCAAGTGGCGGCCCCTCATCAAAACATGCCGTTAATCAAAAAGTCCTTGAAGCTCTGGGTGAAAGAGGATTTATCGTTAATATTGGACGCGGCAGCATTATTGATGAAAATGCCTTGATTGACTGTTTAAAAAATAAAAAAATAGCAGGTGCTGGACTGGATGTATTTGAACATGAACCTCATGTTCCTGAAAGCCTATGTTTATTACCAAATATTATCATGACCCCTCACTCAGCAGGTTCAACCTACGAAACGTCTCAACGTATCGGTGCGAAAATTCTAAATTCACTCAACTGTTTTTTTAAGGATAATACCCTACCTGATGAGGTTCATTTTTAAAAAATAATTTCTCAAAAAATTATTGAACTGAAAAATTTTGCCATTTCAAATTAATTAAAATATGAATTACTTTCTAATTCTATCCTCAAAGGTCAAAAAAATTTTTCTTTTCAGTAATTCTTTTTATAAAATTATGCTTATTTTAGCTAAATATACTAAACAAAGTAGTTTCTAAACCTTTTGTCATCTAACTGCTCTTAAAATCATCCAATCACTCAATCACCAAATCATTCCCTGTACGACAACTATCAATTAACTAAGCGTCCGGTTCATCCGTATGTATATTCAAACCAAATCTTAGCCCCTTCAACTGTGCGTCCGAAATAACAATGCTGATTAATTAAACGCTGATGCCATTCCTGTCGATATGCCTTGGCAAACCTTTTTCATCAAATAATTTTTCCAGTTCCTCTTTACCAAATATAAATAATTACCCTCAGTAATGATCAATTTCGTTTCACAAAAAACTGAAATAGAACCAGCAATTGCTTCTTCTATGATTCGTTCAAATTCCAGCGTATAAATGACTTTATCTCATTTTTGATTTTTTAATCTATAAAGCAAAGAAAAATAACCAATTATATCAAATGTATCTCAAGCACACTTACGTTCTTTACAGCCCAATCTTTCCAACTCTTTATTTACCAAATGAAAACCATCCATCAAAACAAGAACAGAAGAATCTAACAAGACTTGCTACAAAAGACGGGCGCGTTGACTTTACCGATCCTGAAACTCCAGCAATAGCTAAATTTACGCTTTTCCTCCATACAAAGCTTCTTTGCTCTTTCAATAAACGAAACTGGCACGACTAAGTTCTTTATTGTTATCTTACTTTTATACTTCATTTCAACTCATTAAATAAAACAAAAAATATTGCAGCATTCGATAATATATCGCGATTGCATATATCACCAAACATCTCTTGCCTTGGTTTTATAAACATCGTAAATTCAAGTTTACACAATATTCAATGAATTATCTATTTAAAGGTCTATGTTATGCAGCCATCTCGCATTCCTGCAACAATTATTTCAGGCTTCCTCGGTTCAGGAAAAACAACCTTATTACGTTCAATCATGGAAAAAATCACCCATAAGCGAATAGCCATCATAGTTAATGAATTTGGTGCATTAGGTATTGATGGTGAGATTCTAAAAAAATGTGCTGTTCCTGAATGTGAAGAAGAAAATATTGTTGAGCTAACAAACGGATGTATCTGTTGCACAGTTGCAGATGAATTTCTACCAACGATGGAGGCTTTAGTGAACCGTCCCTTTCCACCGCAACACATCATTATTGAAACATCAGGATTGGCATTACCAAAACCTTTAATCAAAGCCTTTAACTGGCCTGATATCAAAACTAGAATGACTGTTGATGGTGTTGTTACTGTTGTAGATTCCCCAGCTGTTATTACTGGACGCTTCGCAGACGACCCTGAAAAAATTGCTCAACAACGTCAGTCCAATCCATCTCTTGATCATGACAATCCTTTACAGGAAGTTTTTGAAGATCAGCTTAACTCCGCTGATCTTATTCTTCTTAACAAAATAGACCTTATTACGACAGAACAGCTTCAAAATTTAACATTGCAAATTAAAAAACAAATTTCAAAAGCTGTAAAAATTCTACCCATTTTACATGGGAAAATTGATCCAGAAATAGTTCTAGGCATTCATGCCGAAGCTGAAAATGATTTGCAAACACGTCCCTCTCATCATGATGGAATTGATGAAGATCATGAGCATGATCACTTTATAAATTTTATTGCTAAAATTCCTCCGATTTCAAGTCCGAAAGCCTTGGAGAATAAACTCCTTCAACTTACAAGCCTGCATGATATCCTGCGCATCAAAGGCTATGTTCAGGTCGTCAACAAACCAATGCGTCTTGAAATTCATGGAGTTGGAAAACGCTTCAATTATCATTTTGATCTTCCATGGAAAAAAAATGAAAATCCCCAAGGACAATTAATCATTATTGGACAAAAAAACATCAATCAAAAGGCAATCCAAACAGCTTTGGAAACACAAATTTAACAATGCATATACTGGTTCGTGAAATTACAAGTCTAGATGAACAAGCACCCGCTGAAGATTTGCAACATGAACCAGCTGATATTGTCTTTTTAACTTTTTCCGATAATGACCTCAATGTCATGGCAAATTGCATAATGCAACAGCCTGAAAATTTCCCATCCATACGCCTAATTTCTCTCAATCGTCTTCGTCATCCAATGTCCGTTGATCTTTATCTGGATCAAACAATTAGCAAGTCGAAATTCATTATTTTAAGATTATTAGGGGGAATTAACGCATGGCGCTATGGTACGGAAGAAATCCATAATTTATGTCAAACCCTTCACATCCCCTTGGTCGTTCTTTCAGGAGAAAATTATGAAAATCCCCATCTTGATAATCTTTCCATTATTCCTTCCAACCTTTTAAATCAATTTAAGGAACTATTTCAGGCTGGCGGAAAAGAAAATTTCAGTCAGATTTTAAATCTTGCAACCCATTACCTTGATCAAAAAATAAAGCAACCTATTACTCCCCACATTTTACCAATGGTTGGAGAATATTCTTTGCCTTATCCATTTCATGTTCATCAAGACCTAGCGATAATTTTATTTTATCGCTCTCATTTATTGGCCAACAATATCGAACCCATTCTTTCTCTGGCACAATCTTTATCCAAAAAGGGTCTGAATATTAAGGCAATTTATTTAACGTCATTAAAGGATCCCGAGATCTTTCATTGGGTTAAACAATATCTGTATCAACATCATCCAACAATCATTTTAAACGCAACTTATTTTTCTATTCAACAAGATTATAATCATTCCCTCTTTAATACAATTAACGTACCTGTCCTACAAATTTTGCAACCTAGTAATATAAAAAAATTATGGGAAAAAAGTTTTCGTGGTCTATCTCAAACTGATCTTGCAATTCAGGTAGTTTTGCCCGAACTTGACGGTAAAATTTCAACTACTGCCATAGGATTTAAAAAAGAAGAAAATAACCAAATAAAATATGAACCTTATCAAAAAGGAATAGATCTCGTTACAAACCGTGTGACCGGATGGATTAATTTAAGCAGAAAAAATAATTATGATAAAAAAATTGCCATTATCCTTTCAAACTATCCAGGTGTAAGTGGACAAGAAGGGCATGCTGTTGGTTTGGACAGCTTTGCCAGCCTTGAAAATATTTTACAATGGCTAAAAGAAAATGGATATCAAACAGGATCAATGATTCCTTCCTCTAAAAACCTAACTCAAATTTTATGTCAATCAGGAACTAGAACCACTTTATATCTAAATGATTATAAACGATATTTTTTCACACTCCCAACAACATTCAAAGAAAAGGTCTTGACATATTGGCCAGAAATGGAAGAAGACGAAACACTGCAAGGAAGTCATTTTACCATACGATATCTTCAATTAGGTCATATCATATGTGCAATCCAGCCTGAACGGGCTGATTCAAAAAATCATAAAAACGCTTATCATGATCCTGATATTCCACCATGCCATGGTTATATTGCTTTCTATTTATGGTTACGCTATCAAGAATCCATTGATGCTATCATTCATCTGGGAACACATGGTACACTGGAATGGCTACCAAGCAAGACAGCCGCAATTTCTGACCATTGTTCCCCTGCTGTATTACTGGGAGGCATACCTGTCATCTACCCCTTTATTGTTAACAATCCGGGAGAAGCTGCCTGCGCAAAAAGACGTCTTGGTGCCGTTACCATTGGTCACTTAACACCTCCTGTCAATAAAGCAATCCTTAGCGGCGATGCTGCTGAATTAGAACGGTTAATTGATGATTATGCTGAAGCGGATGGCTTGGATCATCGACGCAGCAAACTCCTTCTCATGGCTATTCTGGATAAGGCAGAATCCAGTGGTTTATTGACTGAAACAGGTATTAATCGCAAAGAAAGCGGCGATGAGGTTGCACTTAGTCATCTGGACGCCTATTTATGTGATATTAAGGACTTACAAATACGAGAGGGATTACATATTTTTGGGAAACATCCAATTCAAATTCAACAACTTCTTGAAACGATAAAACATTACACCTCTATCAAAATATCAGAGCTTGAATCAAATCTTTACCAATGTGCAGAACGAGAAAAACAATCGCTTTTAAACGCCTTAAACGGAAAGTACATTCAACCTGGTCCTGCCGGTGCTCCCACAAGGGGGAGATTAGATGTTTTACCTACCGGACGTAATCTTTATACGGTTGATCCACGTGGCATTCCCACTCGTACCGCCTATCTTCTGGCAAAAAAAGCGGCAGAACAGCTTTTGTTAAAATTTATGCAAGAAAATGGTGATCATTTGCGTCATATTGTCATTGATTTATGGGGCAGTACCAATCTTAGAACAGGAGGTGAAGATCTAGCCTTAGCTTATATTCTTATGGGAGTTAAACCCATTTGGGATACAAGTTCGAATCGTGTTACCTCGGTAGAAATCATACCCTTGGCAAAACTAGATCGACCGCGTGTCGATGTAACGCTTCGCATTTCAGGATTTTTCCGTGATGCATTTGAAGATCAAATTACATTATTCGATCAAACGGTTCAAACCCTTGCCCAACGTCCAGAAGAGAAAGATTGGAATTATTTGGCCTATCTTTTTCAAAACAATCCACCCGAAATTCGTTATTCCCAGCTTAATCGTATTTATGGTACAGCCCAACGAACATACGGAACCGGTATTGAATATGCCTTAAACACTGGAGATTGGCAAGATCAAGCAGAACTTGGCGAAAAATGGTTAGAAAATTCAGCTTATCGTTATGGAAATGGGCAGGATGGTATCTTCGATAAACAAGGACTTTCAGAACGTTTAAAAACAACACAGGCTTTTTTTCACAGTCAAGACCATGCAGAAATTGATCTTTTGGATAGTCCTGATTACGCTGCCCATGAAGGCGGTTTTGCTGCTGCCGCAAAGCTTTTTAACAATACTCCCAACTTGTATCACGGCGACACTTCAAAAGCAGAAAATCCAAAAATTCGTTTATTAGTTGAAGAAATCAACCGTATAGTACGTGGCCGTGTTGCCAATCCGATGTGGATAAAGGCAATGATGAATCATTCCTATCGTGGAGCCGCAGAAATAGCCCGTTCTATCGATGCGCTTTTCAGTTTTTCAGCAACACTTTCCTATTGTTTCGATCAACAGTTTGAACTCATTTTTACTGCAACTCTCGGAAATGAAACGGTTAACCAATTTTTACAGAATTCTAATCCAGCGGCAAAAAAATCTATTCAAAACCGCTTTAATGAAGCTCTTAAACGTGGCTTATGGCATCCAAAATCAAATAGCGTTTTCATAAAACTGGAAGATGATGATGAATAATATACGTCGAGGATGGTGTCCATCGCTTTTTCATCCTATGAAGACAGGAGATGGATGGTTATGTCGTATTAAGCCTTTTTTTGCAAAATTAACTAGCCGACAAGCCCGTTTTATTGCAAGATCGGCATCAGATTTAGGAAATGGTTTTATAAATTTATCTCAAAAAGCCAATCTTCAATTACGAGGATTTACCCCCGAACATATCCAACAATTTATACCCTTTGCCAATCAAGAAAATCTATGCAGTCTTAATGCATTAGAAGAAGGTAAGCGCAATATTCTTATTTCACCCTTAGCAGGGATTGATCCCTCATGTCATCAAGATACTATTCTCTATGCCCAATGCGTACACCATGAAATCATTGAAAATGAAACTATACAATTTCTAAGTGACAAATTCAGTTTCGTGATTGATGGTGATGGATTATACCCTTTAACTCAACATCATGCCGATATCAATCTGCGTTTTTATCATAACCAATGGATTTTACAATTAGGATATGCACAACAGGTCATTCCTTGCGATTTGAATCATTGTCCCAAACTGCTTAAACAAATTTTAGAATTTTGCCATCACCATAATTATCCCCGCTTACTCCACCAAGATCATACTGAACAATTTCTAAAAGAAACATCTATTTCTGGACAATCTTATAATCATTCAACTTCATCTGAAAGACTTTCAATCGGTCAATTTCCCCAAGGCTATCATATAGGGATTCCTTTTGGATTACTTAATAGCCATGATTTAAATGTCTTGGCGGATATTTCTGACCAGTATGGAAATTCTACATTGCAAATCACGCCCGATCGATCCATTATCCTGCCTTATTGTTCAGCAAAAGCACATGGCGATTTAAAATCATTCATTACAGACCAAAACGATATCCGTTTACATATTATTTCATGTCCTGGCAAACCCTACTGTTTTCAGGGGCAGCAACCTACTATGCATGATATTCAAAAACTCATACATTTCTGGCATTCAAAACTACAAACGCTACATATATCAGGCTGTGCAAAGGGATGTGCTTCTCCTCAAAAAAATCCTATGACACTATGTGCAACCCCTAAGGGATATACTTTGATCTTAAACGGCAGGGCAGATGATAAAAGTATCTACCAAGATCTAGACTTGACAAAAATCAACAGCCTATTTTTAACGCATTCTAAAATGAATTAGGAAAAACATTTATGTCTCTTTATAATTATATTCATAATGGTAAGTCCATTTATCAACATTCCTTTGCCACCATTCGAAAAGAAGCTGACCTATCTAAATTTACAGAAAATGAAGCCAGAATTGCCATCAGGATTATTCATGCATGTGGACGAATCGAAATAACAAAAAATATCGTATTCAGTCCCAATTTTATTGAAAAGGGTGAACAGGCCCTATCTACTGGTTCTGTAATTTTTTGTGATTCCGAAATGGTTGCGCATGGAATAACGCGACGCAGATTGCCCGCCAATAATAAAATTATTTGCACCCTGAACCATCCTAACACATCTAAGATTGCACTTGAAATAAACAATACACGTTCAGCTGCAGCCATTCATTTGTGGGGAGATACGCTGAAACAGGGGATTGTAGTCATTGGTAATGCACCAACGGCGTTATTTCATTTAATCAATTTATTAGACCAAAAGAAAATTCCTCAACCAGCAGCAATTATCGGAGTGCCAGTAGGTTTTATAGGAGCGGCTAAATCAAAACAAGCTTTGCAAGAATGGGGAAAAATACCGTATATGATCATAACCGGTAGACAGGGTGGAAGTGCCATAGGCGTTGCCGCGTTGAACGCTTTGGCCCAAAAACAGGAAATATGAAATGAAAGGTAATTTATTCATAATTGGCATGGGGCCCGGCGATCCAGAGTTGGTAACTAAAAAAGCGGAACGTATTCTACATTCCCTTTCCTTGATTGCCTATTTTTGTAAGAAAGGTGAAATAGGTCATGCACGTCAAATTGCTAAACCTTACCTTACTTATGATTCACCAGAATTACGTTTTGAATATCCTTTAACTACAGAAATACCCCATTATACACCTAAATATAAAGATATGTTGGAAACATTTTATGATCATTGTGCCTTTAACCTTCGAAAAAAACTCGATAAGGGGCAAGATATAGGATTATTGTGTGAAGGTGATCCTTTATTATATGGATCAGCAATTTATATTTTGGAAAGATTACAAGAACAATATTCCATAGAGATTATTCCTGGTATTATGGCAATGAACGGTTGTTGGAGCCGATTGCATTTACCAATCGTTCGCAATGATCAAACTTTGACCATTTTATCAGCGACCTTACCGCTCGATAGACTTTTAATAAAATTGAATCAATCTGAAGCTATTGTTATTATGAAAATTGGTCGTAATCTTGCAAAAATTAAAACCGCTTTACAACTGACCGATTTACTTGAAAAAGCAATCTATATTGAACGTGGCACCCAAAATCAAGAACGTTTTTTGCCATTATCACAAATACAGAATGAAAAAGCACCCTATTTTTCTCTGATTCTTATTACTGGAAAGGATAATTGAGATGACAGGACATCTATACATTATTGGTCTAGGGCCTGGAAATCTTGATTTACTAACGATTGAGGCATCAAAAATCCTGCCTACTTTAACAGACCTAATCGGTTATGGACCTTATCTTGATCGCGTCCTTGATATTCCAACAGTACGAAAACATAAATCAGATAATCGTGAAGAACTTAATCGTGCTGAGCATGCATTAACACTTGCCGAACAAGGTCATAAAGTTGGGATTGTCTCTTCTGGAGATGCTGGTGTTTTTGCCATGGCCAGTACTATTTTTGAAACCATTGATCATGGAAAACCCGCATGGAAAGCACTTAAAATAACTATCTTACCAGGAATTTCCGCTATGTTTGCAGCGGCAGCAAAATTAGGAGCACCTTTGGGTCATGATTTTTGTGCTATTTCCCTTTCCGATAATCTGAAACCTTGGAAACTTATACTGCATCGTTTAAAACATGCAGCTCAGGCTGATTTTGTCATAGCCCTTTATAACAGCGTTTCCAAAGCAAGACCGTGGCAACTTGATAAAGCTTTTGAATTATTAAAGAAAATTTTACCGACCCATATTCCAGTAGCTTTTTGTCAGGCAATTTCTCAGAAAAACGAACATATTCACTTAACTACATTAGGCGATGCCAAAGGATCCATGGGAAATATGCAAACCCTGATTCTGATTGGTAACCGCTACAGTCAATTAATTCCCCAATCACGAAAAAACATACACTCTTGGTTTTATACACCTCGTTCGATTATAACCAAATAAATTCACTTTAAAGCTGTTCAATTAACCATTGCAAAGCTTCATCCGTCGTCGATACGGAAGGGAATTGGGATATGAAAGGCCTTTGAATCATAATCACGGGAATCGATAATTTTCTGGCTGCATCAATTTTTGCGTATACTATCTCACTACCAGAATTTTTCGTAACGATACGTTCAATACGATATCGTTGTAAAAAATCATATTCGCTTTGTACATCAAAAGGTCCTTTGGCAGTAATAACCTCGGCATGACTTGGTAAAATCGTATCATCAGGCTTATCAATACTTCTTATCCAATAATGATGTGGTATGATATTTTTCTTAAAAGGTAATAGATTTTTACTACCAATAGTTAAAAATATTCTTAGTGCTTTCTTACCCAACATATTTATAGCTTCGGAAATTGAATTCACTTCAAACCATTGATCGCCATCCTGTTTTTGCCATGCTGGACGTTGAACGTTTAGAAAAGGAATTTGGCACATTTGCGCTGCCTGCCACGCATGATTAGACATCTGTTGTGCAAAAGGATGCGTTGCATCAATCAAGAAATCAATTTGATTATCCTTTAACCACGTCATCAAACCGGTTATTCCATTAAACCCACCCACACGTGACATCACATTTTTAGGTAAAACTGGATTTTTTGTTACACCCGCCAATGAAAAAATTACTTCTATATAACCATTATATTGTAAGCCGTTTACTAATTGAGAGGCTTCACTAGTACCTCCTAAAAGTAAAAGTTTTTTTCTTTTTTGTCCCATTCAATGGTACCCATCACAATTTAATCTTAAATAAATAGATTACATGATTTTTTTAATAACCTCAGCTATAATTCATTTCCATAATTGGATAAAAATTAATAAATGAAATTAGTAAATGATATGATTGATCCTTTTCTTAGCATCATTGGTATTGGAGAAGATGGCATCACCTCTCTCTCCGATCAGGCACGTAGATGTCTGAGAAGCGCATCTTATATTTTCGGTGGAAAACGTCATTTAAAACTAGCAAATACTCTTATTCGAGGTCAAACAGAAATATGGTCATCGCCCATTCAAAAATCTATCAACAAAATCAAATTCCTTAAACCAAAATCTGTTGCAATTCTTGCATCAGGTGATCCTTTCTGGTATGGGATTGGTCCCCTAGCCATACAATCTTTATCTATCAATGATTGGCAAAGTTTTCCTACTCTTTCCTCCTATAGTCTTGCCTGTAACCGATTAGGATGGACAGGACAAACCATTGAAACAATATCGTTATGTGGCCGTGCGTTAGAAACCTTACGTCCCACTTTAATACCTAGTCGTAAAATATTTATTTTATCCGAAAATGAATACACACCTCATATCGTCAAAACGTATCTTAAAAAATGGCAGATACCTTATAGTTTATTCTATATTCTTGAAGCTCTTGGTGGACCGCAGGAACAAATACGTTCTTTCTCATTTACAGACCCTTTACCCAATATAATTAATCCCTTGAATATGATTGCCCTTAAATTAAATCGATTTGAAGGCCTTCCCTATTGCCATGGACGAAAAGATTCCTTTTTTCAACATGATGGTCAGTTAACAAAACAATATATCCGTACGGCAACCTTATCAGCCCTACAACCTTATCCTGGTGCCTTATTATGGGATATTGGCACGGGGTCTGGTTCTATTGCCATTGAATGGATGTTAACCCATCCAAGCTGTAAAGCTATTGCTATTGAACCGCGTCATGATCGAGCCTTAAGAGCCATGGAAAATGCATATAATATGGGTGTACCCTCCCTAAAAATTATTGAAGGCAAAGCACCCGAAGCTTTAAACAACCTTCCACATCCTGATGCTGTATTTATTGGGGGTGGATTAACAACCCCCAACCTTTTAGAAACTATATGGAAAAACCTTCATTCTTATGGACAGTTAGTGATTAATTCTGTAACGACTGAGAGCGATCAAATCCTTTTTCAAGCTCAACACCGATGGGGCGGAACGATCAATCGCCTTCAAATCCAGCGTTATGAACCTTTAGGAGCTTACCATGGTTTCAGACCCGACCGTACCATTACCCAATATTGCGTCACTCATCCTTAATCCTCTATTGATCGGTTTGGGAAGTCAAAAAAAGACAAGTGCTGAACATATTCTTATTACACTACAAGAAATCTTACAAAATTATCAGGCCTATTTACATTTGATTGCAGTACCCGACTTTAAAAAAAATGATAGAAATTTTTACATTCTAAAATATTGCTATAAACTACCCATTCAATTTATTCCATCCATCACACTCAAAAATCTTCAACCACAATGTCAATCTTTTTCAGCGAGAATTTATAAATTAACTGGTTTTGGTGCTATTTCAGAATCCTGTCTTTTAGCCATTATGCAAAAAAAAGATCATTTACTAATACGAAAGATGATTTATAAAGGAATAACCTTATCTTTAGCCTATAAAGGATCCTCGACACGATGACCGTCCATTTTATTGGGGCAGGGCCAGGGGCTGTTGACCTTCTAACATTACGTGGAAAAAAGCTTTTAGAACAATGCCCAGTATGTCTTTACGCTGGATCTATTATCCCTAAAGACATACTAAAATTCTGCTCTTCTGATACACAATTGATTAATTCGGCTTCTCTAAATTTGGATCAAATTGAGTCTGAATTTATAAAGGCAAATCAAGCGAGAAAAGATATTGCTCGTTTACATTCAGGAGATATTTCTATTTATAGTGCAATTACTGAACAAATCCGCCGACTTGAAAAACACGCCATTCCTTATACACTCACACCTGGTGTTCCCGCTTTTACAGCAGCAGCAGCAGCCATAAAAAAAGAACTAACCATCCCAACAGTAGTGCAATCCATTATCTTAACACGTCTTTCTGGACGTGCATCGGCAATGCCAGAAAAGGAAAAACTAGAAATCTACGCACAAACTGGGGCCACACTCATTATCCATCTCGCCATTCATCGTATTGAAGAAATTGTCCAACGCCTTATCCCTTTTTATGGCAAAAATTGTCCCATTATTATTGCAGCCCGTGTAAGTTGGCCCAATGAAAAAATTATACAAGGTACCTTAACCACAATTTTAAAACAAATAAATTCAAATCGTATCCAACGCACTGCGTTAATTATAGTTGGGCCTGCTTTGGACAATAAAATTTATATGGAAAGTGCTCTATATAATATTAACTATCAACGACGCTTTAAAAACTTATAAGTTTATTTTATAGTTAACTATTATTTTATTCATAAATATTTAATCATTAAATTTTCTCCATGCATAATTTTACAAAATTTACGTTTTTGGGAAACATAAAATTAATGCTATTCATCCTAAATATAGCTAGTTTTATAAAAGCCACTTTAACTATTAATAGAATCAATTTCGTGAACAATAAATGCATTGGAAAAAAGCTATCATTTTTAATGATCTTTTAATTGCAAAACAAATTTTAAAAGAAAAATCTCCTTTTCAATAAAAGAAATTGGGAAGAGAAGTTAAAAAAATTTAATCCTACAGTTTAATCTAATATTGATTCTAACATTGTTTTTTAAAGGCAACATAAAAAAAATTCTCAAAATAACAACTTGCTTAAAAAACATCACAAATTAGCGCAATACACTCCTTATGAAGGCATCTCCATATGATACAATATAGGGAATTGGATTAAATGCTTTTGATCCAAAAAAAGGTTTGAACAAAAATTACTCAGTATAATTTTGACATGAGAAAGAATAATTTTAGAAAAAACAATTCATAAAGAAATTTTATGGTTGAATATTCTTAATTTTTATTTTGATATACTTTTCTCCAAAATTTTTCTGACATTAATTTCGAAGATTTATATCTATATTCTTTTTTTAAGTAGCCAATCTTTAGAATAAACTCTATAGCTAACTTTAAACAAAGAAATAATTCTTTAAAAAAACGGTTTTTATTATAATAGGAAATATAACCTGTCTTATATTCTTTTGAATAATATAAAACGTTTCTTCTTCTGAATATCTGATAAGGGAAATGTTTTATTTCTTTTTTACTTAAGACTAATTTATTTTTAATCAAAAAACCTGGAAGAAAAAAACCGTTAAAAGTAAAAATGATCAAGATTTTTTTTAACGAAATAAAATAAACAGATCTAATTTCAGGTTTTAATTGTTTCAACTCCATCGTTTCCATTTTTTCTGCCGAAAGCACATCAGATAAATCCCGAGATATATCCTTAAAGGACAGATGCCTTTCCCAGAATTTCAGTCCCTGCATAACGTGTTGCAAAGCAATACTCGTCGCTCGGGCAGAATCATATCGATAAGTTAATATCGAAATCAATATCCAACGTATGTAACGCCAAAGATAAATTAATAAAGAGCAATCTGAATGGATCAAAGCTAATGCAAAATTAGCACGTACGCTTAAATATCGAGGTAAAGGACCATCTTTATAACGAAAATCTTCACCAAAAACACATATACCATTCACGGTAATAATATTAAAATGATTGACCATTCCAAAAAGCATATCATCTCCTTTCACAAAAAAAGGAAACGGATAATAACTTACATCTTCAATTTTAAAAGCAAAATACCACCAAGCGCCATATTCTGGTTTCTGTTTATCCAAATCAGTTGCAACTATATTTTTAAATTGCGAAATATCGAGACCACAATGTAATTGTATCAAGCCTAAAGGTATATACTTAGCACCTTTTTCATGGATAATCGTTGTTTCTTTTTCATATAACATTGATCCAGCAATTGCTAAACGCGGTGTAACTGAATATTGTAATAATCGAAAGGTCTTGATTATTGATTCAATTTCACAACTGGCATCATCATCCATAAAAAGGCAATGTGTATAATAATGGTCTTTCAAATAAAGCAATCCACGCGTAAATCCCCCTGACCCTCCATAATTTTCATTGGGAATAATAATCGCCTCTTTCGCCTCTTCTGCTGAAACATTTTGTGAGTTGTCCACGATAACAAGGTCTATGTTATCTTTAAATGAATTTTTGGATAAAAGCTGCATTCTTATCCGTTGAATGGCAGGAATCAAATATTGTTTACGATTATAATGCGTAATGACAATACCTAATTGCACCTGATTAACAGGATTTGTGTTAGTATAAAAAAAACCTGCCTGTATAAAACAGGCATCTCTAGTACCTATAGTAAAATGAAGAATACCTTGTTCTTTTAATAAAAAAGAACAATCAACATTAAAACAATTTTGATCTTTATTTAAATCAACTTGTTTTTCTAAAACTCGCTTAGATAAAGAATCTGGCTGTATGTCTGTCAACCATAAGGTAAATACAAATTTACCTTTTCCCTGTAACTGAAAAAAAAGATCATTAAGTTGACAATAATTACGCCATGTATTTATGGAAAAATAATTAAAATATGTACCAAAAGAAATGATACTATTTTTTTCAAAGACAACTCCATCATGCTTTATAGTCTGTTGAATACTGCCTTTTTGGATATCAAAATATAATTTTTCTGAAATATCAGATAAATGATTATTAAAAAGCAGATTTTGAAGAACATGCATTTAAAATTAGACCCACTTTTATTTAAAAAAATTACAATAAATGATTATTTTATTTTGCTAAATACTCCTAATAAATTAGGATTATCAATTAATCAAAATAAACATTAACCTCTAACGTTATTCATTTACATAACGGTTCGCCCTAGACAATTACCCTTACGATCAACCATCAGGATTTCAACTTTAAAAATTACAGGATCAAGTACTTTATTTACAATAACCATCGCTTTTTGTGCTACAAAATCAGCCAAAGGCAATTGTTTTTCATGACATTTCATAAAAACTTCCAAAGCAGTATTGGCATACCGAACTTCTTCAACAAAACTATCCTCCGCGCTTAAATCCGAAACCCATTTCGCCAATTGTTCAAAATCAACTTTTGACCGGCTAGAATGCAGATCCAAATAACCTTGTGCTAATTTCGTAAATTTAGCAACTCCTCCTACCAAAGTTAACCATTGAACTGGATGCGTTTTTAAATATTTTAAAACACCCCCAACGAAATCACCCATTTCAATAAAGGCTGATTCTGGTAATAAATAAATTTTTTTGGCAGTTTCCTCAGATACATTTCCAACAGAGACAACTATATGCGTTAAACCTATTGCCCGTGCAACATCAATCCCACGATGAATACTTGCAATCCATGCAGCACAAGAAAATGGTACAACAATACCTGTCGTTCCAAGAATGGATAATCCACCCATGATACCCAATCTTGGATTCATCGTCTTTGTTGCAAGCATTTCACCATTTACAACACTTATTTCTACCTCCAAATTAGGCGAAGGAAAAACTTCAGTTAATGCCAGTTGAATCATTTGACGAGGCACTGGATTAATGGCAGGTTCACCAACAGGTAATTCTAAACCTGGTTTTGTAATTCTTCCTACTCCTTTTCCTGCCTTAAATATTATTCCACACTCTATAGACAAAATTGTTATTTTTACACAGATTTCTGCCCCATGGGTAACATCAGGATCATCTCCAGCATCTTTGATTACCGAGGCAATCGCACTATGATGATCCAAAATTTTCTGATTTAAAACCTTAAAGGAAGCTCTTTTTCCTTGTGGAAGGGTGATTGTAACATAATCCATAAAAAAACCACGTTTTAACGCCAAATAAGCAGCCTTTGCCGCAGCTGTTGCACAAGCCCCAGTTGTCCAACCATATTTTAGCTTTTTGACATGTCCCAATATTCTTCCTTTTCACGAAATCATTAAATTTTTTCATTAAGTTTAAAATTAAGAAAAATTGATCTATGATTAATATTCTTAAAATACTTTTTATTTTACAAGTTATTTCAATCGTCCGTAATTTTTTTTATAACTAAGTCCAAATATTTATATGAACAATCATCTCCATTCAATAAAAGGATTTATGATCGCCGCACCCAAATCAGCAAGTGGAAAAACAACAATTACCCTTGGATTACTCACCGCCCTACGTCATAGAAATATAAATGTACGTGCAGCGAAATCAGGTCCAGATTATATTGATCCAGCCTTTCATGCTATCGCAACTCAAAACACATCTTTTAATTTAGATAGTTGGGCTATGCCATTTCCTTTGCTTGATCATTTACTGAATAGTTCAACAGAAAATGCAGATCTATTTATTATAGAATCCTCAATGGGTTTTTTTGACGGTATTGAAAATGAAGAAGGTAAAAAAGGATGTGGGGCCGATCTAGCATTACGTTATAACATCCCCATTATTCTGGTTTTAGATATTACTGGTCAAGCTCAATCGGCCGCTGCTATTGCTTATGGTTTCGCTCATATAAATCCAAAAATTCAGTTTCTTGGTGTTATTTTAAATAATGTAGCCTCTCCTCGTCATTATCATAATACCAAAGCTGCCTTAAATCGCATCAATATTCCTGTATTGGGAAGTATACCCCGCAACCTTAAACTGCATTTACCGACAAGACATTTAGGATTAATTCAAGCTGAAGAACATAAAGATTTGGATAATCATCTTAATTTTCTTGCCGATCTGATCGAGGAAAATATAGATCTAGATCACTTATTATCACGTATTCCCCAGTTTTCTATTCCCCCAGATCATACAACAATTGCCCTACCACCCCTAGGACAAAGAATAGCAGTTGCACGAGACATCGCTTTCAGTTTTATCTATCCCCACATCCTAGATGGATGGTACCGCCAAGGAATCTCTATTCACTTCTTTTCCCCCATAAATAACGAGATCCCACCCAAAAATTGTGATAGTTGTTGGTTACCAGGGGGATATCCCGAACTTTATGCGGAACAAATCGCAAATGCTGATCAATTTTTATTAGGTTTACAAACTTTTGCAAAAACAAAGCCAGTTCACGGCGAATGTGGTGGCTATATGATCATGGGTAAAAGTCTCATTGACAAAAATGGGCAAGTCCATAGAATGAGTGGGCTGCTCAGCCATAGCTGCAGTTATGCAAAACCAAAAATTCATTTGGGATATCGTATAGCAAAATTATCGAACCACGACAGGGATCTTAGTATTTATGGTCATGAATTTCATTATGCTACACTTTCTGACTCTGGTAATGACCAACCCTATGCTTATTTAAGTGATGGAACAGGTAACTACCTTGGTCCAGAAGGGGGACGGCGTAATCAAATTACTGGCTGTTTTTTTCATAGTATCGCATTAAAATCATGAAACACTTTAAAACTATAAATGAATTGAGAAAACATTGCCTTGTACTGCCTGAAAAAGATAAAAAGGCTGAACAAGCTGCTTATACACGACAAAATAACCTTTTAAAACCTCCCGGAAGTTTAGGAGAACTCGAAAATCTTGTTGCTTGGTTAGCAGCATGGCAAAAAAAAGAAACACCTTGCCTCGATAAAGTTTGTGTCATGATTTTTGCAGGAAATCATGGAATTACCGAAGAAAAAATCACACCTTATAATCCTGTTATTACGGAATTAATGGTTGCCCAAATTGAACGCGGCCATGCCGCCATCAATCAACTGGTAAAAACCGCAGGGGCAGAATTACGCATTATTCCTTTAAACGACTTTGAAAAGACAAAGAATTTTTGTTATGAACCTGCCATGACGGAAAAAGAATTCCTTCAGGCAGTTGAAACTGGATATAATGCCGTTACATCCAACATTAATCTCCTTTGTCTAGGGGAAATTGGTATTGGTAACACAACAACTGCATCCGCTTTAAGTGCTGCTTTATTTGGTGGTGATGGTATTCAATGGGTCAGCAAGGGTACAAGCCAATCTCAGGAATTTATTCAAAATAAACAACGTGTCGTAAATAAAGCGTTGGCTGGACATAAAACCATTCTTAATGATCCATTGGAAATATGCCGTCATTTCGGTGGATATGAAGAAGCCGCTTTATTAGGGGCAACCTTGGCCGCACGTTACCTTAATATCCCTGTATTGCTGGATGGTTTCGTATGTACAAGTGCCGTTGCAGCTTTACACAAGCTAAATCCAACAGGTCTTGATCATACAAAAATCAGCCACCTTTCTGCTGAAAAAGGACATTTGTTATTAGCTGGAAATCTAAACCAGTATCCTTTAATTGCCTTTAATATGCGACTAGGTGAAGGCAGCGGATGTGCAATCACCATTCCAATTTTACAAGGCGCTCTAGCTTGTTATAAAGGCATGTCTACTTATGAAGAAGCTGGATTACCTTCTCCTAAATAAACTTATTGTTACCAAGAAAGTTATGATTGATTTTTTTTGCAGTCTTTCTTTCTTTACACGAATACCAACGCATTGTCTTTATAATGATTATTCATCATTTTCATTTGCCCGATCTGTATGGATTTGGCCTATTTGTTCGGCAGTTATCGGAAGTATAGAAGGTTTTTTTCTTTATATATTTACTTTAACTTCCCTATCCGCGTCGTTAATTGCTTTTTTAGGATTGGGATTTCATCTAATCTTAACAGGTGGATTACATGAAGATGGGCTGGCAGATTGTGCTGATGGGTTCGGTGGAGGGTATAATTCTAAACAAAAATTAGCAATTATGAAAGATAGTCGTTTGGGGACTTACGGTGTTTTGACCTTATTCATCATTCTTGGAATACAAATCAATGCCATGACTTCCCTGCTTTCATTTCACCAAAAGATTGTCCCCCTCATTATCATCATTGCAGTTCTTTCCAGATCATCTATGCTTGGACCTATTTTAATCCTTGTACCCACAAACCCTAAAAGTTCAGTTTCACAGCTTAATTCTATCTCGATAATCTCCTGTTTAATCCATTTAGGCATAACAATAGGATTATGTTTTCTTTTATTCAATTGGAAATTAATTATTTTATATGTCTTAACCTCAATTGCAATCAGTTTACTCTTCAGTTTAATCACATATCAACAAATCAAAGGATATAATGGCGATAGTCTCGGTGCTTTACAAGTATTAACAGCAACAGCTTTATTCATCATAAGCATTTTGCTTTTACCTTAAATCATGTTTGGAAAAACAAAATAGCTCAACTTGAGCAAAATCAGGCAATGGACCCAAAAGTTCAATAGATTTACCTAATACGATTTGCCTTAAAAGTCGTAAAGGCCCCCCATGGGATATAATTAATATATTTTGCTGTTGTTTTTTAATTTCCAACCAAATTTCTGTAACACGATTTAACAATAACTGACCCGATTCTCCATCAGGAATTTGCCAAGTCCATGGATTTTGTGCCCAATCATCAATCAATTTTTTAGGAATTTCATCCCATTTTTTTCCTTCCCATTGACCAAAATTCAATTCTTTTAAACGTTCATCCGTTTGATAAGGAATATGATAATGCCTTGAAATGGTCTGAGCCAATTTTAAACAACGGGATAAAGGAGAAGTATAAATAAATTTCACTTTGAAATTTTCAGATATTGAAACATATTGTTCCCATCCATCACATAAAGGAATATCAGAATGTCCATAACATAAACCAACAGGAATTTGAACAGGCGGATGACGCATCAATCCAATTTGAAAATAATCCTCTATAATAACAGAATCTATCAAACTATTATCCCTTTATTTCTCAAAATCATGAAGATCTTGTTGAAAATTTTTTTTCTGTTCTTCCTTACTCCAACGTCCCAAGACTACATCCCATAAGGCACAAACGATTGAGAACATAATCAATAATATTATACAGACTGATAAAAATATAATCGCTGCAGCCATACTGCCTCCTTTTTATCAGTCTACTCTTTTAAAAATTTAAACTGACAAATGATTTTTTTATTATAAATCAATTAATCACTACCACTTATCAAAATTTAAACATTCAAACTAAATTTTATAATTTCCTAATCATTTTATTACGGTAAATATGCCTTGATATAAGGAGGTAAACAAAAAGAAGCAAGATGAATTTCAGGAGACCAATATCGTGTTAACCCTTCAATCTTAGCATTTTTCGCACGTTGAGCTAGTATTCCAGCTGATTGAGAATTCCAATTATCTTTTTTACTTGCAATCCCTAACGTCATAAATCCACCTACGTAAGTTGGCACAGCAACCACATAAGCAGAAACATAAGAAAAGAATTTTTTACGACGTAAACTTGTCTCATATAATTCTTCAGCTTGCATAAAGGGTACACCACATTGATTGACGATGATCCCATCATCTGTAAGAATTCGTGCAGCATCACGATAAAAATCATTCGTAAATAAAATCTCTCCCACCCCTATTGGATCAGTACTATCAACAATAATAACATCAAAACTTTGATCCACAGCATCCGCAACATATTGAATACCATCACCAATGATCACTTCTGCTCTTGGGTCATCCCAACAATTTTTGGAAATTCCTGGTAAAAATTCTTTTGACAAGTCAACAACATCCCCATCAATCTCGACCATTACTGCTTTTTCAACCGTGTGATGTTGTAGAACGCGACGTAACACACCCCCATCACCAGCCCCAATAATCAAAACACGTTTTGCATTTCCATGGCTTAATAAGGGAACGTGAACCAACATTTCCTGATAAACAAACTCATCTTTTTCAGTAATTTGCGTTACACCATCCAGAAATAAAATCCTGCCATATTCTTCATTTTCAATAATACGAATATCTTGAAATAAAGATTGTTTATGAATGAGTTCTTTATCTTCACGAAAACTTTGTTTCCACGCTGGATATAATAATTCATCGATCCATTTTCCTGACATAAATCTCGCCTTTACCTTAGTTAAATAATAAAACACTGGACAATTTTTCTTTGCCCAGTGTTTACCATTATTACAAAAACTCGAGTCTATATTTACAAATTCACTTTTCCCCGTCTTTGCTCATCCAGCACTATTCTTTCCGGTTTAAAGAAATGTTGTAGAACAGGAATAGCCAAATACGGATCACAAGAACCACACATAAATATATCAAGAGCTGCAAAATTTCGTTCTGGCCATGTATGAATGGAAATATGGCTTTCAGCTAAGACAACAACACCAGAAACTCCACCATTCGGTGAAAAATGATGAAAATGACTGTGCAATATTGTGGCCCCAGCAATACAAGCGGCCTCGCATAAAACACGATTGATCTCTTCTGGATTATCCAGATTAGTCGCATCCCATAAATCAATAAGAAGATGCGTTCCTGCAAAACGCATACCATCTTTAATAATAAAATAATCTTTACGATCTTCCATATTTTTTGAAAAATCAATTGAAACCTGGTTATTTCTCGGAGTTTCCGAGACCATCCCCAGTTGAGCAAGTCCGTTCATCACGTACCCCTAAACCAGTAGACAGCCTGTTGGGCAATATGCCCCCTTGGGCCAAAGAAAAAAATGAAACTAGAACATACATAAGCTTCAATCAACAACGAATTCTGTTTCAAAAGTAAACAGAACTTGTCCTAATTAACCTATATTATATATTCCGCGAAATAACGACCACCGTTATACTGTGCTTAGTATATGACCTCTTCAACAATGAATCTCAAGTTTTTTTTAAAAATTTTTTTTAAATTATTATTTACTCTTTTAAAAAGAAGAATATTATTTTTCTCTATTTAACTATTAATTTATTGAAATTTCAATTTTTTACTTGGCGAAATAGTTACTCGCTATTATAAAGCTTTCATAAAAGTAATTTAAAAAAAAATTTACTTATTCCATATGTATAGCAGGTGCATAATGAATACGTTACCGCTTGATGATAATTATCGTCCTACTGAAGACGAGGAATTTATGAATCCTCGCCAACTCGCTTATTTCAAAAAAAAGCTTGAAAATTGGCGTGATTCTCTTTTACAAAATTCTACAGAAGCACTCAATCATCTTTCTGAAGATAAAAATGTTGATATTGATTTAAATGATCGGGCAAGCTCTGAAACAGATCGTGCAATCGAATTACGTACACACGATCGTGCCAGAAAGTTACTTGCTAAAATTAACAATGCTCTCCAAAAAATAGAAGATGGAACTTATGGATATTGTGAAGCCACTGGCGAACCTATCAGTTTAAAACGACTGGAAGCCCGTCCTATTGCTACACTTTCCATCGAAGCACAAGAACAGCATGAACGTAAAGAACGCATTTATCGCGATGATCAACCTATAGATTAATAATAAGATACAAGATGTTTTCATTTTTCACTTCGAATAACGGAAACATCTTTCACATATTATCTAATAATCGAACCGTTCCTAGTCGTGCTGCTGTAATAAGTCGAGCATTCGAATCCCAATTTGAAATTTCCCGTAATGAATTTTTATTCACAGCTGTAAAATAATCGAGATTAAACCCTGCCTTTTCAAGATCGCTACGTGCTTTTTCCAAAGCACTGAAAAGATAAGCTCCTTTTTGTAACTGATCATAAGTTTGTTGTAATGTTTTATATAAAAAAGGTGCTTTAATTCTTTCTTTTTCTGAAAGAAAACGGTTTCTTGATGATTTTGCCAAACCATCTTTCTCCCTTATAATAGGAACATTAACCAAAATTACTGGTAATATTAAATCCGCCACCATTCTACGAATAACCTGAATTTGTTGCCAGTCCTTTTCACCAAAACATGCAAATTGGGGTTTAATAAATTTAAATAATCGATAAACAACTGTTGCTACTCCTAAAAAATGCCCCTTTCGTAAAGCGCCTTCCCATAATAAAGCTGGCCCATTCACAACAATATGTGTAGCAAAATCAGGCGGATAAATATCCTCTACCTTAGGAAACCATACTAAATCGACCTGATTTTGCTCAAGTAATTTTACATCTTCATTTTCAAGTTTTGGATAGCGTATAAAATCATCCTTTTGATCAAATTGCAAAGGATTGACAAAGATGGTTACAATACAATATTTGGCTATTTCCCTAGCCTTCTTTACTAAAGCAAGATGCCCTTCATGTAAGGCCCCCATCGTTGGAACAAAAGCAATATTCTTATCATCCAACTGATTTCTTGCCTTTAAAAAAGAGACCAGATCGTGAGTTATAATCATAAAATCCTCAATTACCTAATCTGCAACTATAATTAAGACTCATTAAAAAAAATTTTAAATTATAAAAATTAAATCATAAAGAAAGTTTATCTTCTGATAAAAGTGTTTTAAAACAACATTTATTATGAATAACATAAACTACACAATAAAAATCATTTTAAAAATTAATTTTTAGGCTTTAATATAACTTAACATTTTTAACATTTAAGATGATTGATCAAAAATGATCCATAAAATATCACTGGTTTTTCTTCTTATATTTCTTGTAGCATGTAGTGGTCCATCTAATAATCTTCGTATAATACGAAGTCAACCCACCACTTCTCAACAAAAACCCGCTGCTAAATATTATTATAATGACCGTGTCCCAGACTTCGCTATAAAAAATTATGAACCCTTTTCACGTCAAGAAGTCGTTGCTTTAACTTTACGTGAATGGAAAGTGTTCAATCAACCCATTGCTGATGAAGATCCTCTTCAACGTCCAGAACCTACAAGTCCTGATATAAAAGCCGAACGAACTTCGGGCTTATGGGAACGTGTTGGAGAGTATTGGTGGATTGGTATGGATCCTGGTATGAAAGAAGGAAGCTATACAGGAAAGCATAATAGTAATGGGACGGTTTTCAACTTCATAAATGATGGAAACTATGCTTGGTCTGCCGCCTTTATTTCTTATATTATGAGAATTGCTGGAGCAAATGATCGCTTTCCATATTCTCCTAACCATTCAACCTATATCAATGCTGCAGCTTCGGGAAGTTCCTCTATTTTGAGAGGGCATGACCCAGCCACATACGCTCCAAAATTAGGAGATATGATTTGTACAGCAAGAGGTAGGAGTCGAAATACTATTCGATTTAATACGCTTCCTACAACCTATGGCTTTCCTGCCCATTGTGGTATCGTTGTGATGACGAACCAAAATATGGCTCCTTTTGGAAGAGAAATTAGTATTATTGGTGGTAACGTTAACGATTCCGTAGCATTAACCCATATTCCTGTAGATACGCAAGGTTTAATATCAAATGCCAATGGTGAAAGCTATGATTACCGCTATCCCTGGTGTATAGTGATTGAAATTCTTTATGATGCAGAAGCCAGTTCTCCTGCAAATATGTAATTCTTTTTCAAACTGATTTTTTAAAAGGTAATTTAGAAGCAAGCCAACCGGCAACCAAACCTCTTTTCCCTTTCTCATTTGCTGGCCCCTCAAAACCAAATTTAATATTGTATACATTTTTAAAACCAGCTTCTTGTGCTAATGAAGCGGCAATTCTGCTTCTTCCACCGATCAAACATATAAAAAATAAGGGTTGATTTTGTTCAATAGAACAATTTTTTAAATTCTGAATAAAGCTATTATTTTTACGTCCTATTTTGTCTTGCAAACTATCTTTAATAACTTCCTTACCTAAAGAGGAAAGATCTGGGTAACCGACTTTTTCCCATTCCTCTGGCGTTCGCACATCAACAAGTAATGCTCTTTTATCCTCTTTTAATTGATCCCACGCTTCTTTGGCTTCAACATCTACAATCATTTAAATATATCTTTCACACCTAATATATTCCGTAATTACTAAAAATTTGTGCTAAAAATAAATTTATTTAAAACAAACCATCTTTATTCAAATTTTTATCTTTTATCACCATTACACTTCGACTAAACTTTAACAATCATTATTTGTAAAATTATATTCAATTACTTATGGAACAAACACTACATCTTTTAATTATAGATGATGATCACGAAATTGTAGATCTACTTTCTCAATTCCTGCAAAAACATCTTTTTGAAGTTTCCTTTGCTTATAATGGAGAACAAACAAGACAAATTTGGAAAAACAATCATTTTGATCTTGTTATTCTTGACCTTATGCTTCCAAAGGAAAGTGGCTTTGAAATTGCTCATTGGCTAAGGGAAAAAGCTGATATTCCTATTATTATGTTAACTGCCATGGGTAATGAGGCAGACCGTATTATTGGACTTGAATTAGGTGCAGATGACTATATGGCTAAACCCTTCAATCCACGAGAATTATTGGCACGAATCCACGCCGTTTTACATC
Source organism: uncultured Commensalibacter sp. (assembly GCA_946699565.1). GTDB lineage: Bacteria > Pseudomonadota > Alphaproteobacteria > Acetobacterales > Acetobacteraceae > Commensalibacter. The sequence goes on from CAMPDW010000001.1 coordinate 149,118, forward strand.
GTTCACAACGTAAGCAATCAATCCAGCATTCCTTTGCACGAAAAACGATACAATTTGGGGACTGGACCATCAATTCGATTCATCGGCAATTACTAAACCCACAAAATGTTGAAGTTTCACTAACTAGTAAAGAATATGACCTTTTACTTGCACTAATTGAACAGGCTCCAGGAATTGTAACACGAGAAACCTTATCTGAAATTTTATATGGTCATCAACTTCCTCCAACAGACCGAACCATTGATGTAACTCTGAGTCGACTTCGTCGAAAATTACACGACGATAGTCGTCAACCCAAAATTATAAAAACAGTTCATCGAGGCGGTTATATATTAGCCTTACCTGTGCAATATGTCCCATCCTAATCAAAAAAAAAGGTATTTATGGCCTTACTCCCTAGCAACACGAACCGCTTTATTACTAATTTTTGGCATGGGACTTATTGAAGCGTGCGGATTATTAATCAATACCCTTGACCGATTAGACTTTAACCGCCTTACGCAGGAACAAGAAGCCATTAATCGTGCTACAGCTATATATCGTGATATCTCGGAGATGGATAGTAAAGATCGTGTAGATGAAATTAATGATCTTGACCCCATTCATGGTTTTACTATTTTTCTTTCAAATCAACCCAACTTACACGGAATCAATCCTCCTTCACCTAAATTAGAGCAAACAGTTTCACATCTCCTTACGACAATTTTATTTCCACCTGAACTAAGACCCATTAAAATTATCGCTGCATCTGATCCTTCAACACATAAAAATGCTATCGCTTTTCAACTGCCTGATGACAAACAATGGCTTAATATTCTTTATGAATTAACAACGCCTAACCCCTTTAAATCAGCAACGTTTCCAATCAGCTTTTTTGTCATGGCCACTGCGACAAGCTTTTTGACTTTGTGGGGCGTAAGACGCTTAATCGCACCCGTCAGCACACTTGCAGCTGCGGCAGAACGTTTGGGTCAAGATGTCAATGCCCCACCATTAATCGAATCAGGTCCAAAGGAAATTGCACAATCAGCCAGAGCATTTAATGATATGGCCCGTCGTATAAACCGTTTCGTTAATGATCGAACTCAATTATTACTTGCGATTGGTCATGATTTACGAACTCCCATCACACGCCTAAAATTAAGATCAGAATTTATTATTGACCCTCATTTACAAAAAAAATTTATTTCTGATCTTGATGAATTGGAAAAAATGATAGATGCAACACTGGCTTTTGGACGTGATAATACAAATCACGAACCAATCATTAATCTTGATCTAACCAGTCTTTTGCAAACACTTATCCATGAACTACAAGAAACTCATCCAGATAAATGTGATCAAATCGAGCTTTGCCATCCTTTACCTGATATTACATTAAAAGCACGACCGATCAGTTTAAAAAGAGCCATACAAAATCTTATGAGCAATGCGTTGAATTATGGTGGGAATGTTTCAGTTACTTTGACTTTAAAACCACCTTTTTTATCTCTGCACGCCCAGAAAAATAAACATGTTTTTATTATGATTGAAGATAATGGTCCTGGATTAGAATCAAAAGACCTTGAATATGTTTTTGAACCTTTTGTTCGCATGGAAAGCAGTCGAAATCGTTCTACTGGAGGAACGGGACTTGGACTTTCCATTGCCCGTAATATAATTCGAGGTCAAGGAGGAGATATTACTTTACATAATCGTGATCCTCACGGATTATATGCTGTAATTATGCTTATTAAATAGTCCATTTAATCATTATTAAAGAATATATATGCTTAAAAAGCTTTATATACGTGTTTTACACTTAGTAGCAAGCCAATATGCCATTTATTGGCTTATGCTATCGGCTTTTTCAGAGGCAAGCTTTTTTCCAATTCCGCCAGACGTGCTTCTGTGTCCAATGATTATTGCTCGGCGTAGTAAAGCATGGCTTTACGCATTTTCCACTACTTTAAGTAGCGTTATAGGTGGGTTATTAGGCTGGATTATTGGGGCATTTTTACTTCATTATTTTGCAATGCCTATTATTCATTTTTATCATGCAGAACATCAACTCATAACTTTACAGGAAAAATTTAATACCTATGGCGTATGGATTATTCTCATAAAAGGACTTACACCTATTCCTTACAAATTCATAGCAATCACAGCTGGAGCATCCCATTTTCCTCTTTTATCTTTTATAATTGCAAGTTTCGTTACACGTGGTTTTCGTTTTTTCCTTGAAGCAATATTACTTTATTTCTTCGGTGCACCCATTCAGAATTTTATCGAAAAACGTCTAATATGGGTTACAACCTTACTTTGTTTATTAATCGTTATAGGTATTGTCGCCTTTAAATATATCTAAATCAATTTAATCAACTATTTCTTGATTTTTAACCCTTTTTGTAATGCCTTTAAATATTCTTTGATTTGAGGATCCGTTAACACAAACCCTACAGGACCATATCCAGGATGTTGAAAAGCGAGCAAAGTTTCACCTTTAACAACATTTTTTTGAATAGCCCATTTTGTTTGATAGGCAGGCTTGATTGTTACACCCGTAATATCCGCTAATTTTTGACCTTCTACCATCATCCAATGAACGGATCCCAAAGCCTGAATTAAATTTTCTAATTCTAATAAATTTAATTCCAAATCTCCCTTAACACCACTATCCGGTGAAAAAGTCAAAACTGTTTTTCTACGATCATCAATTATACGTATATTTACGTCAATAGCCATTTATAACCTTCTTTACAAATTAAATATTCTTATATTATGCTAACAAATTAAATAATTTTATTTTTGATTCCCTTTGCCGCCCCAAATCCACCAAGAATGTTTTAATGATAAAATTTTTGCCGCTTCTACTGCTTGTTCAACTGTTTCAAACAATCCAAAGCATGTTGCTCCAGATCCACTCATCCTTGCTAAACGGCAATTGGGTAAATCCTTAATCTCCTTTAGTACTTTCTTAATATTAGAATTTAATAAAATAGCTGGCTTTTGTAAATCATTATTATAAGTTGATAAAAGATTAATAAATGTATCCACACAATCAAAATCTTGATTTAAATTAACTGTCTCTGAAAAAATAGAATCCCTTTTTTTAAATACTTCCACAGTAGACACCGCTTCCCCATGATTAACTAAAACCATGCCAAAAGAAGGAATTTGAAAACCTGTTGAAATATCTTCACCTATTCCCTGCATACGTTGTGTAACAGGATTTAGACAAACAGGAACATCTGCCCCTAATTCAAGTGCAATTTTTAATAATTCTTTTAATTCTAGCTTAATATTCCAATAACGCATTAATAAACGTAAAGTAGCAGCTGCATCTGAAGATCCACCACCAATACCAGAGGCAACAGGGAGAATCTTTTTCAACTGAATTGTAACAGGTTTTACATCGCCTTTTACATATTCTCTAAGTTTATAAGCTGCTTTTATAATTAAATTATTATGAAGATCCTCATGGGCTAGTTGCCTGGCAAAAGGTCCCGTGAGCTTTAATTGGACGAATTGCTTTGAATTATCCTGTAATGGATAAAGCGTTAATTCATCACCAATATCAGGAAAAACTACTAAACTATCCAATAAGTGATAACCATCCCAACGTTTACCTGTAACATGTAAATATAAATTAATTTTAGCGCAGGCTTTTTCTGTAAACATTAAATTAATTTCATTTATTATTATGATTCTTTAATGATGTGAAGATTTATGAGCTTTTTGCAGTGCATGTAAAATAAGTGCTTTATTTTTTTCATCAGGATTGCAAGTCAAAGCAACATTCCATTGATTAACAGCTTCTAAATAGCGACCGGCCTTCCAATATGCAACGCCTAAATGATAATTTAATTCTGGATCCTGAGGAATTGTTTCTGAAGCTAATTCCAACTGCTTAATTGCTTCATCAATATGTTTGTTTAACAGCATAACCCATCCAAGACTATCCCGAATTGCACCTTCATCAGGATCTATATCAATGGCTTTTTGCAACATCTGTTGAGCCTCATTTAGATTTTTGTGCCTCAATGCCCAAGAATATCCCAAATAATTTAAAAGCATTGGTTCATTTGGATTTAAATTTAAAGCTTTTTTTAAATCTTTTTCTGCACTGAACCAGTGATTGGTTTTATCATAGGCAATAGCTCTTACCAAAAACAATGGCCAATCAAATTTTGTTTTATTTTTCTTTAATCCGATGACTTTACTATAAGATGAAATAACTTTTTGATAGTTTTTTTGTTCAAGATAAATATCTCCTAAAGTTTGCCATATAATAATTTCATGTGGATAATTTTTTAATAACTTTTCCAAGGATTCTTCCGCCTGATCATAATGATTTAATAAAGAATCAAAGCGTGCAAGCTGTAATTGTACACTCGTTTTTAAAGGATCTTCCTCACGAACAGGGAGCAAAATTTGACGTGCTAATTCCGGATGATGTTGTTCAGTCAAAATATTGGACAACATGATTTTTGCTTCAGATAAATTTGAATTTAGCTGTAAAGCAAATTGTAAAAAAATTTGTTCTGTATGAAGGGCAATTTTATAAGAAACCCTTGCATTCCAATCATTTTCATCAATATTTATATTCGCCAAATCTTGCTGAATTAATGATGCAATTGCCAAATAAACCTGAGCAACAGCTTGTTGTGCATTATGAATAGGAAATTCGGTTAAGTAATGACGCAAGTTATTTTTCGATATAGATAAAAAAGGCAAGACATCAATCAAATTGTCAACCATAGCATCAGCTTTACCAATCCGATGATGTTGATAAAGCCAATGTCCATACGCACGCATTAATAATAAGTCAGCACCCGGAAAAATCTGATTGGCTCTTTCGAATAATTCCCCTGCTTCTTTATCATGATGCAATAAAAATTGAGCAACACCATAATGAATTAAAAAAATCCCACTGATTGATGATGTTTTGATTTCCTGTTGAAATAAAGCATCCGCTTGACTATAATACCCAGCTCCATATAAACACCATGGCCGTAACAACATATATGTTGTTTGTCCCAATAAATCTGATGGTGGTACAGTAAAATAATTTAAAGAATCTTTCCATTTTCCCTGAAGAATAGCATTATTTTTCAAAACTAAAGTGGATATAAAATCCTTATCATCTTTTTTTGCTAAGGAAACAGCTGCTGGATTACCAGAAATAACACTGTAATAAAAAGCACGCTCGCGTATATTGTTATCATTCGGATCCTTTTTAAGGACTTGATTATAAGCGCGGGCTGCTGTTACACTATCCTCTGTTTGAGAGGCATAAAAAGCAGATAAGAAATCGCCATATCCACCCTCTTTATGTTCTAAAGGGATAACAGGTTCAGGATCTTTAGCAATAATTAATGCTTTTGACGTTAAACTGCTTCCAGTTATCAAAAAAACAGACATAAATAGAGTGCAAAAAAAGCGTTGGCGTTGCATAATCACTATCTTCTCAACAAACTGAAATATAAGTATATAAAACTTTACTGGGCATCATGATATTCATTGTAATCCAAAATGTATAATCATTTATCACTTTTACAATTATATTCCGAATGGGGTATCGATGAAACATTAGACACCGTAAGCATCAACCATTTAGAGAATAAGAAAACTATTCCTACTCTTCCTTTTTCTAAAAAACAATCTGTTTCAATCAAAAATACCACCAAAATAAATCAACATCCTGCCTTTACTTGCAATAATTTACAAGAAATAAATCAAGCTATTTTAGCTTTTAAAGAATGTTCTTTAAAAAATACCGCGATGAATACCATTCTTGCCACAGGTAATCCAGAAGCTTCTTTTTACATTATTGGCGACATCCCAGATGCAGATGAAGACCGTAATGGTGAAGTCTTTTCAGGAACAGGAAATTTCTGGCTTAACCAAATGTTAGAAAATATTGATCTTTCTCTTCAAAGTTGTTTCCGATGTCCACTTATCCCTTGGCGTCCACCTGGAGGAAGGCAAATTTCAAAAAATGAACTGGACATATGTTTACCCTTTCTATACAGGATTATAACACTTTATCAACCTCGTTATATTTTGACGCTTGGACAACTAGCGGCAAAAACCCTTTTACAAAGTCCATCCAATTTCAATCAATTTAAAAATCACTGGCATTCTTTTACACATTCTGATCTTCATCAACCTATTCCACTTTTCCCACTACATCATTTAATGCAAATCAATATGAATGCTAAAATTCGTCAAACAACATGGAAAAACTTATTGTTAATACGCGCTGTAATACAAGAGAAAATCTGATTTTTTAAAAAAACTCACGTTTAATTTTTCATAATCTTTATTGCTTTAACTAAATAAACCTTGATTTATTAGATCCTCTTTCCTAATTAATACATATTATGCAAGGGAAAAATATTTTATCCCCTTTGGCTGTCCGGGCTTTATTAGCAAGTGCAGCTTTGTTTACTGGTGTATCTATTGTACCTATTCGTGCTACTACACCTAAACAAATAGATCAACGTGAAGAAACAATCATTACGAAAGCAAGAAATATTATTCGCAGCAGTAATGATGGTATCATTTTTCCTCACCCACTAAATACTGTGGATGAACAGCGTATTCGTTATATTTTTGATCTACAACGAAAAGGGGATTTCACAACAGCTCAATCTGAAACAATACAAATTTCAGATAATTTATTACTCGGTGATATTCTTGCCGAGCGTTACCTCAACCCGCAATTTACACCAAATGCAGGACAACTAAAGCTATGGCTTAAAAACTTTACATCTTATACGGATGCATTTGATATTCAAAAACGGTTAAATCGTTTAACAACCATCAAAATATCCATTCCAATCACCTCTAATCTTTCTATTAAAAATCAAAACAGTACAACAAATTACCTACAAAGTTTAGATCAACTTAATTTTGAAACCAAACCTTTCAAACGAAATAATTTACTAGACCGTGCAGTACATGAACGTAGTGCAATGGGCATCGAAGGTGTTAGAAGTGCCTTGCAACTTATTCAACAAACACACGGAATAAATGCCTTATATGCAGAACAATTACAAGCTGAAATTGCACAAAAGCTTTTCACCTTAAATCATTTAGATTATGCCTATAAACTTGCGAAAAAAGCATTTCAATCTTCAAATCATTGTATAGGCTTGGCTGGTTATATTGCTGGATTAATTGCCTGGAAAAAAGGTAAAATCAATAAAGCTTTAATGTATTTTAGTCAAAGCACAAACGCAGATATTATAACAACCAATATTCGTGCAGGATCCTATTTCTGGTCAGCCCGTTCAAATTTGAAATTGGGTAATCAAAACGAATATATTATTTGGCTTAAAAGATCAGCATCTTTTATTCACACTTTTTATGGAATTCTAGCCAATCAGATTTTAAAAGAGGAAAAAATCCACTCTATAACAACAACCCATAATCATTTAAAATCTTTTCTTCAACTGATTAATTTTTCTTCAGATTTAAAACTCTCTCAAATTGATGTTAATGCAATTGAAGCAACTCTTGATGGAAAAAGATTTTTTGCTTTATTGCAAGTTGGTGAGCAAGAACGTGCTAAAACGGTTTTAAAACAAATTTGGTTAAAAAACAGTAAAAATCTGGCATTATTATGCTCTATTCAAGCTATGTCCAAATTTGTAGGCTTTAATGATATATCGAAGAAAATGATGGATACAATCGAAAAAAACTATAATTTGATTGACCATAATAAAAGTTTACCTCTACCCAAATTACATCCGAAAAACGGCTATAAAATTAACCCTGCCCTTCTTTATGCGCTTATTCGTTTAGAATCTAATTTTAACAATAAAGCTGTATCAAACAATGGTGCACGTGGATTAATGCAAATCATGCCCATGACGGCAAAATACATCGCTAAAAAACAAAATAATATAGCTCTACATCATCCAGATGAATTACAGAATTCAGGATTAAACCTTGAAATTGGACAGCTTTATCTTATTCATTTAGCTGAACTTTATAATCAAAAAAGCTTTGATAAACTTCCTAAAGGAGGAAGCCTTATTCATACACTTGCTAGTTATAACGCTGGTCCTGTAGTTACTTCCAAATGGTTGAATACAACAGAAGAAGATCAAGATCCGCTTTTCTTTATAGAAACCATACCTATTCAAGAAACTAAAAACTATTTACAAAAGGCATTGACCTATTTATGGATTTATTCCGACAAACTTGATTTACCTTCTCCATCTTTAAAGACGCTAGCTAAAAATAAATGGCCAAAATTTATTAATGAATTAAAATTAGCTCAGGCTATTACAGTTCATTAATCTAAACAAACCTTTTCTTAAATGAATAAGAAAAGGTCTGATTTTACTGTTGTGAATAAATCAAAAAATACTTATATTGATGTCACAAGCATTATTAATCAATTTTTTGCAACAGGCTTCCTACTTGCCTTTATACGTGTTATACGCCGATTTTCCATCTCCATTACTTCAAAAAGCCACCCTGAAAAAACGACTTTATCACCTGTTACAGGCACTCTACGTAAAAGCGCAAGAATTAATCCAGCAACTGTATGATAGCTCCCCTCGGCAGGTAAAATACCCAATTGAAGCTGATCTTTTACATCATCAACTTGGGTTGTTCCTTCAAGAATATATTCATTACTAACTCCTGATTCTAAACGGGGAGCATCAAAGGATTGATTAATTTCACCTACAATAATTTTAAAGATATCAGAAACAGTTACAATACCTTCAAACGATCCATACTCATCAAGAACAAGTAATACACCTAGTGCATCTCCCCGTAATCGTTCAAGTGCATCCAAAGCAGACATACTGTCAGGAACTACCAAAGGACGTTGCAAACATGCATTAACAGATAATGTATTTTTCTGCAAAAGTTGACTGAATAAATCATTAACAAGCACGACACCAACAGGATTATCAATACCTTGTTCACAAACAACCAAACGAGCATGCGCAATATTAAATAAAGCACGTTTTAATTTATCCCCTGTAATAGATCGATCAACCCAGATAATTTCATTTCTTGGTCGCATAACAGCCCTTACAGAACGATCTGCTAAACGTAACAAACGTTCAATCATATCACGTTCTTCAACCTCCAGAACCCCTACCTTGGCTCCCTCGGCAATATAAGCCCGTAATTCCTCTTCTGTTACTGAAACTAAAATCTTTTTATGTCTTCTTAAAAATTTAAGCGTAATTTCTGAAGATTTACTTAAAATCCATATGGCTGGCGATGCAATTTTTGAAACAATAATAAATAACCAAGATAAACGAACCGCAATAATTTCTGGTTCTTGCAATGCCAATTGTTTGGGAACCAACTCGCCAAAAATAAGCATGAAAAATGTTATAACCAAGACAACAACCAATATAGATAAATCATCCGCCCAACTCCCTATAAAAGAAAACTGTTTAAGCCAATAACCAAGATAAATTTCAATTCTTGATCCACCAAAAGCACCTTCAAAAATTGAAACTAATGTAATCCCCACCTGAATTGTTGGTAAAAAGCTCTGTGGCTGATCAATTAAACGTAAAGCTCGCTCAACACCTTTTACACCTTGATGTTGCATCGCAACCAGGCGTGTTTTCCGACTTGATATTAATGCTAATTCACCCATGGCAAAAATACCATTTAAAAAAATCAAACATATAATAATAAGTATTGAAACGAACATTTTACTTAAATCCAAAAATTGTAATCATAATAAAATTACTATTACAAAAAATCTAACAAAATTGTTACTCTTTAAAACTAATGAATCTGATATACTTGATTTTACTTTGAGTATGATTTAACATTTTTATTTTTATTTCTGTAATAAATTTGTTCCTTACATAACTATAAAAAAGGCAAGCCTAATGAAATAAGCTTGCCTTTTCTTTTTTTCATATAATTCTTTGATTAAGCTTCTTAAGAAACAACTTTTTTAACACGACGTAATGTTGTTCTTTTTTTAACCATGTCTTGAGGTAGTTTTTTCATCAACTCCACCACCTGTTCATTATAATCAAATTTGGCAGGTCTTTGATGAGATAAATCAATTTCAGGAGCCATTGGACCATCAACTTTTGGTCCCATCAACGCAACCTGTGCAATATGCCATGGACGTTCAATAGCATCATTAACCGCTGTTGCTTCATACCCAGAATGCACCATGCAATTTGCACATTTTTCATAATTACCCGTACCATATTGATCCCAAGCGGTATCATTCATCAAAGCGCTAAAAGTTGGTGCGTAACCTTCACCTAGTAAATAGCAAGGACGTTGCCATCCAAATACTGTTCTTAAGGGCTTACCCCATGGCGTACAATGATATTTCTCATTTCCTGCCAAGAAATTCAAGAATAGTGGGGATTGTGTAAATCGCCATTTATGCCCTTTTCCCAATCTGAAAATTTCACGAAACAGTTTTTTAGTTTTTTGACGATTCAAGAAATGTTCCTGATCAGGTGCTCTTTCATAAGCATAACCAGGAGCGGTCATAATTCCATCCACCCCTAAATCCATAACAGTATCAAAAAATGCTGCAACACGATAAGGATCAGCATTATCAAAAAGGGTACAATTAATAGAAACCCTAAACCCTTTTGATTTAACAAGTTTAATTGCGGCAACAGCCCGATCATAAACCCCTTGCTGACAAACAGAAGCATCATGCATCGCTTTGTCACCATCAAGGTGAATATCCCATGAAAAAAATGGAGAGGGTTGATAATCATCTATCTTTTTTTCAAGCAACAGCCCATTTGTACATAAATATACATACCGTTTACGCGCAATAAGACCCCGAACGATTTGTGGCATTTCTTTGTGTAAAAGAGGTTCACCACCTGCAACTGCTACAACAGGTGCACCACATTCAGCATCAGCATCCAAACAATCCTGCACACTTAACCTTTGATTTAATATTTCAGCAGGATAATCAATTTTTCCACAACCAGAACAAGCTAAGTTACAACGCAATAAAGGTTCTAACATCAAAACAAGTGGATATCGTTTATGACCTTTAAGGTGTTGCTTAACAACATAACTACCGACTCGTACCGCTTGCATTAAAGGAACAGCCATCTATTTAAGCTCCCAAATCGGTTTAACCGATATTAACATACTAGTGAAATGCGTCATTCATAAAATAAATGACTGTTAACAACAAGAAAAAAATAATTTTTTTAAAATTATACTTTACGATAAAAGCAATTTATTTTAGATTTTACAAAATTTATTATTTTTCTTACTTAATCTATAGATGTGAAATCTAAATTACTTTATAGATGTGATTATCAAGCAACAAATTCGATATCTTATTTGAAAAATTCTTCAGAATCCGCCATAAATCATTACTAGAGGAAATCTATCTAGATATGTTTCATTTTTATAACTTTAAATGGTAGATTTACATAACGTGTATTTGAATATCATCTAAACTCGAGTATAAGCTACAAATTAATATTTATATTTAAAGTTATTATGTAACAGTTACGGACGAAATAAAACATGGATGAACAAACCGAAACGCCTAAGAATAAAATAAATCTTATGGAAAATGAATCGGCTAATCATTTAAAATCCATTCCTACATATGGACGATTTCCTTTATTAGATCGCGTTCATACCCCATTAGATCTTAAAAATCTTTCAATTGAACAGCTTGAACAACTAGCAAGGGAGCTAAGAGCGGAAACAATTGATGTTGTCTCTACAACGGGTGGACATTTGGGGGCCTCTTTAGGGGTCATTGAATTAACTGTTGCACTGCATACTGTTTTTGATACGCCAAACGATTCATTAATTTGGGATGTTGGTCACCAAGCTTATCCTCACAAAATATTAACCGGACGCCGCGAACTTATTCGCACCTTACGACAACCTGGTGGATTGTCTGGATTTACCAAACGTTCAGAAAGCATCTATGATCCATTTGGTGCGGCTCATTCTTCAACCTCTATTTCAGCAGGATTAGGTATTGCAGTTGCCAATCATTTAAAAGCACAATCTGATCCTAAATATAAAGAACGTAATGTTATTGCTGTCATTGGTGATGGATCTATTTCCGCTGGGATGGCCTATGAGGCGATGAATAATGCTGCTGTTGCTGGTCCTGGTGCAGAAAAGCTTATTGTTATTCTCAATGATAATGAAATGTCTATTGCTCCACCTGTTGGATCAATGTCTGTTTATCTTTCACAGCTTCTTTCATCTCGTCACTTTTTAGGATTAAGAGATTTAGCGGCCAGAGTTGCAAGTAAATTGCCACAAAGTATTGAAAAACGTGCTAAACGTGCGGAAGAATATGCTCGTGCCTTGATGACGGGTGGCACTTTATTTGAAGAACTCGGTTTTTATTATGTTGGACCTATTGATGGTCATAATTTGGGGCAATTAGTTCCTGTTTTAAGAAATCTACGAGATGCTGAACATATAGGCCCTGTACTACTACACGTAGTTACGCAAAAAGGTCATGGATATAAACCTGCAGAAAATTCTGGGGATAAATATCATGCTGTCTCTAAATTTAACGTTATTACAGGAAAACAAAATAAGGGTCCACCCGGTCCTCCATCTTATACTTCTGTATTCAGTAATGAATTAATCAAATGTGCTGAAAAAGATGATAAAATTATCGCAATTACAGCTGCAATGCCCTCTGGAACAGGTTTGGATAAATTCGAAACCAAATTTCCTGATCGTTATTTTGATGTTGGAATTGCAGAGCAGCATGCTGTTACATTTGCGGCAGGATTGGCAACAGAAGGATTGCGTCCTTTCTGTGCTATTTATTCATCCTTCCTACAACGTGCTTATGACCAGGTTATGCATGATGTTATTTTACAAAAATTACCTGTCCGTTTTGCAATTGATCGCGCCGGATTAGTTGGAGCAGATGGTGCAACCCATGCTGGAACTTATGATATTGCATTTTTGGGATGCCTACCCAATATTGTTATCATGGCTCCTAGTAATGAGGTGGAATTATTAAATATGACTGCAACCGCAGCAGCTTTTGATGAAGGTCCTATTGCATTCAGATATCCCCGTGGCCCTGGATTGGGACTTACTTTACCAGAAAAAGCTGAAATTCTTTCTATTGGTAAAGGAAAAATCATTCAAGAAATGGGTGAACAAACCAATACAGAAAAAGGTGGTATTGCAATTTTATCCTTTGGTGCACGTCTGGCTGAATGCCTTAAAGCAGCTGAAACATTAAAGCAATATGGCCTTCCACCAACCATTGTGAATGCACGCTTTGCTAAACCTCTTGATACTGAGCTTATTGATCAATTAGCAAAAAATCATAAAGTCCTTATCTCTATCGAAGAAGGATCTACGGGTGGGTTTGGTGCATTTGTCATGCAACATCTTGCTCTTAATGGTCTTTTGGATAAAATAAAATTTAGGCCAATGGTTATTCCTGATTATTTCATTAATCATAATACCCAAACAACACAATATATTGAGGCAGGTTTAGATGCCCCGTCTATTGTAAATATTGCTCTAAAAGCCTTAGGCGTTCCTTTTAAAAATTAAATCATAAATAATCAAGCAGATTAAATCATGAAATTATATCGTTTTATCCTATTAAGCAATTTAACAGCTTTTGTAGGTTTTAACTCTTCTATTACACTTCATGCTAAAAATACGGCTATTCCTGCAGTTTCTAGTTCAGCAGTGGATTCAGAAACTTCAATTAAAGCACCTGTTATTAATCTTTATCGTATTTTAAGCCAACTTCAACATACTCAGCAAACAAATCCCGATCAGGAAATTACAACCCTAAAAAGAATATTAACAAATTGTTATGATTTTCCATCAATCCTAAGCAGCACGATTGGGTATCGTTATGATTCTTTTTCTGCGAATGAAAAAGAACAGCTTTTACAGGCATTTAAAGAATATACAGCCGCAAGATACTATTCCAGTTTTGCAAAAGAAAAAGGAACAGCTTTTCAAATTCTACCTAATATTAAAAATGCTTCAACAACTGGTGATAAAATCATAAAAACCAAAGTTGGAGATGAAAATGACATGGGGTCTGCAACTGAAATTAATTATTTGTTACGCAAAACACCTCAGGGCTGGAAAATTGTTGATGTATTACTTAATGGACATATCAGTCAAATCGCTGTTCAACATGGTGATTTCAGCTCAACACTTGCAAAAAATGGTAGCCAAGGATTGATCGAAATACTCAATAAAAAAACACAATCATTTAAAGTAAAAAATAACCCCTGATTTTCACAACCCATATGTTTTGGTTTTCTCAGACAAAGTCTAAATTATATAAAATTTTATCTTTCTGTACATTGTTAGGATGTATTCAATCTGGAATAAGTTGTTTCCTTATCCATTTTTTCCAAACAAAAATTAATAAACATAAACAATGTACAGATAATTCTTATCTCCCACCCGTAACTATTTTAAAACCCCTTGCAAGCCTAGAGCCTTTATTATATGAAGCGCTTCAAAGTTTCTGCGAACAAAATTATCCAACCTATCAAATTATTTTTGGAGTCCAAAATAAAGATGATCCAGCTATTCAAATCGTTCACCGACTTCAAGAACAATATCCAAACCACGATATTGAACTCATAATTAATAATCAAATTCACGGAATTAATCGTAAGGTATCTAATTTAGTCAATATGTTTCCGTATGCAAAATATGATTATTTGCTAATTTCGGATTCAGATATCCATACACCTCATCAAAACTATCTTAAGGAAAGCATTCCATTATTAAATAATGATAAAGTTGGTCTAGTCACATCTTTATATAGCGGGTTACCTTTTACATCCTCACTTGCACAAATACTTGCTAGTGCACATATTAACTATATTTTTATGCCTGGTGTTGTTCTTTCACGTTGTTTGGGACGTCAAGACTGTTTTGGTGCTGCTGTTGCAATTAAACGTTCTACGCTAAAAAAAGTAGGGGGTTTTAAAGCATTATTACCCTATGTCGCAGACGACGCAAAACTTGGTCAATTAGTGAAAGAACAAAATTTAAATATCATTCTATCGCCTTCTATTGTTCATACAACAGTACCAGAAAACTCTTTCAAAGAGTTGTATGAACATGAATTACGATGGAATCGTACCGTTTTTACAGTTGAACCCTTAGGTTATGTTTGTTCCTTTATTCAATTGCCTTTATTTTGGATTTCCCTAGCCTTAATTCTTAAACCTTTTAAAAGAAAATCATGGATTTCATTCATCGGATGCTGGATTTTTCAATCCATTTGCTGTTTAGTAATCAATAAAAAAATTAAACTTAACGTAAGGTTTGTTCCTTTCTTTTTGCCGTTAAGAGATTGGCTTTCAGCATTTATCATGATGAAAAGTATTATAAAAGAAGAAATTGAATGGCGTGGACAAAAAATAACTTTAAAAAAAAACCAAGGTTCCAATGATTGAATGATAGTGCTAGATAATTGAACTAATTTAATTATTAAAAAAATAACCCTCATAAAAACAGATAAAATCAAAGGATTATTTCCATCATGATGAAAACTTTGTTTCTACAACCACCATCTTTTGAAGGATTCGACGGAGGAGCAGGATCCCGCTATCAAGCAAAACGTGAAATTAAATCATTCTGGTATCCTACCTGGTTAGCCCAACCTGCCGCACTTATTCCAAACAGCCGGTTGATTGATGCTCCACCAGCAAAAATAACCATGGAACCAATCCTTGTAGATATTAAAAATCGTGATTTGGTTATAATGCATACATCTACACCATCATTCTCTTCGGATGTTAAAGTAGCAAAAATGCTTAAAGATGCAAATCCTTCCTTAAAAATTGGTATGGTTGGAGCAAAAGTTGCTGTTCAACCGCAAGAAAGCCTTGAAAAAAGTGACGTCATTGATTTTGTTGCACGTAACGAATTCGACTTTACTTTAAAAGAAGTGGCAGAAGGACGTGATTTCAAAGATATCGATGGAATTTCATGGCGCAATTCTCAAGGTAAAATCATTCATAATAAAAATAGAGCCATCATTGAAAATATGGATTCTCTTCCTTTTGTAACAGAGGTTTATAAAAGAGATTTACATATAGAGGATTATTTCATCGGTTATCTTAAACATCCTTATCTTTCTTTATATACAGGACGTGGCTGTAAATCCCGTTGCACGTTTTGTTTATGGCCTCAAACTGTTGGAGGTCATCGTTACCGTACTCGTAGTCCAGAACATGTTGCAGCTGAAATTCGTCTAGCTCAACAATATTTCCCGCAAGTTAAAGAATTCTTTTTTGATGATGATACATTTACAGATGACCTTCCCCGAGCTGAAGCGATTGCACGTGAATTGGGTAAACTTGGTGTAACATGGTCTTGTAATGCTAAGGCAAATGTTCCACGTAGTACATTAAAAATCTTAAAAGATAATGGATTACGTTTATTATTGGTTGGTTATGAAAGTGGTAACCAGCAGATTCTCCATAATATTAAAAAAGGTATGAGAATAGAAGTTGCCCGTGAATTTACTAAAAACTGTCACGAATTAGGTATTAAAATTCATGGTACTTTTATCCTTGGTCTTCCTGGAGAAACAAAAGAAACGATTCAAGAAACCATTAAATTTGCAACTGAAATCAACCCACATACTTTACAAGTTTCTCTTGCTGCGCCTTATCCAGGAACTTTTTTGCACCAACAGGCTCTTGAAAATGGTTGGCTAGATGAATCCAATGCTGAGTTAATCGATGAACACGGGGTTCAAATTGCACCTTTACATTACCCACATCTTTCTCATACAGAAATTTTTGATAGTGTTGAAACATTTTATAAGAAATTTTACTTTCGCACACCAAAAATTGCATCTATTGTAGGAGAGATGATTACTAGCCCACAAATGATGAAACGCCGTTTGCGTGAAGGCCTTGAATTTTTTCAATTCCTTCGAGACCGCCATACCTCTTAATTAATCATAAAGTTATTTAGTGAACAGAAAAATTCTTATTTCAGCGGATGATTTTGGTTTATCTGTTGAAGTCAATGAAGCAGTCGAAATTGCACATCGGCAAGGAATTCTTAGCACCGCGAATCTCATGATCGGTGGGAATGCAGCTGAAGATGCAATCAAAAGAGCAAAAAGGATGCCCAACTTGCGTGTTGGGCTCCATATTGTTGTAATTGAGGGAAAATCAATATTACCAAAAAGAGAAATCCCTCTTCTTGTTGATAATGATCAACTTTTCCCCTCACAACAATTCAAAATGAGTATTAATTATTATTTTAATAAGGATATCCAAAAACAATTAAGTAAAGAAATCAAAGCACAATTCGAAGCTTTTCGAAAAACAGGGTTAACATTGGATCATGTTGATGTACATAAACATATGCATCTTCATCCGACAATTGCTCAACTTATCTTAAAAGCCAACAATGATTTCAATATTCAACGCATAAGATTACCCCACGAACCTGTATCTGTTCTTCAGGCAATTGATCAGACATCTTCATTAAAAAATATAAATAATCTTTTTGTATTTTATTGGAGCAAGCTTTTAAAACAACAAATCATAAAAGCGAATATGAGATCTATGGATTGGTGTTTTGGCCTGTCATGGTGTGGTCATATGACTTTTGATCGTGTTCAGAAACTTATTCCAAAATTGCCTTATGGCAATTCTGAGATTTTTTTTCACCCTGCAATTAATAAAACAGGTTTATATAATCAATTAATGCCTCATTACGAACCTGTTAAAGAGCTGGAGACTCTCTGTCATGCAGATTTCCCCAAACTCCTTCAAGAATATAATATTCAGCCCATTACCTGGGATCATCTTTAATTTATTACCGAATAGCAGATTCAATCCATCCTTTTAATTTTTCTTTAGGTAAAGCCCCAACTTTGGTTGATAAAGGTTCCCCATTTTTAAAAAGTATTAACGTAGGAATTCCTCTTACTCCATAATTTGTTGGTGTTTCAGGATTTTCTTCAACATTCACCTTTGCAACAACCAATTTACTCTGCATTTCCTTAGCTAGTTCTTCAAGAACTGGTGCTATCATTTTACATGGTCCACACCATTCAGCCCAAAAATCAACCAATACTATTTGATCAGACATTAAAACATCTTGTTCAAAAGTCTGATCCGTCACTTTTTTTGTAAATTCACTCATTTTTTCCTCATATATTCATTCTTATTTTCTTAACTAAATAGGCAAATCCCTATTATGTCAAATATTACCTTAAAACAACCTAAACACGGCTGGGCAAATAATTTTCAAGTAAATCCGCGGACAAGTCTATTACCTTTAATGCATCTGTCCAAATTAAGAATGGTTTAATCTGATGATTGGGATAAATTTCTTTTAATAATACCCAATAAGATGCCATTTGTCGTAAATAGGTTTTAGGTACTGTCTCTGGCGTTTTAGGAATTCTTTCCCCTGATTTAAAATCACATAACCATATTTTACGAGATATAATACGCATACGATCAATTTTACCGGTAATAACCAAATCATTCACTATTCCTGTAATCGGTTGCTCAACCAAACTTTGAGAATCAAATAAAGGTGCAAGTTCTGGACGTTCAATAAGTTCAATAATCTTTAAAACCATTATTTCTAGCTCTTGCACAGATAATTTGAAATTTCTCTGATGTAACCATTGATAGGCCAGATTGAAACGTTCTTCTTTAGAATAGGCAGGAAGATATTGTAATAAAGCGTGGATAATACGCCCCCGATAAAAAGGATCTTTATTTTTTTTTATTTTTACAGGGGAGATTAAAGCAGGAACATCCCCCAATAACACACCTTCCGGTCTACTGGGGATATAGTGGATTAAAGAAGCATCTTCAATAGGTAAAGAAATCACACCTTCTTTCTGCTTCAACCAATGAGGTAACTTAATTTGTTCGGAAACTTGATTTTCTAAGGAATTTGATGGACAAACCGTGGTATTCGAAAAGAACGCTATCTTTTGTTCTATATAATAATGAGTGCCCTCCCATTTTTTCTGAAAAGCGCAGGATTGCACATCAGGTAATTGATTTAGTGCTTTACCACAAACATTATACCAAGTTTTCCTTAATTTTTCGTCATCAATTAATTTGCCAACTTTTTTTTTCGACTTTGCCTCATCCCAGCCACAAATCAATAGCCATTCACTCGCACGCGTTAAAGCAACATATAATAAGCGATTACTTTCTTCTTCATCGAGTTCCTTTTTTGCCCTAATATAATACTGGCTTTCTTTGATTTGATAATTCTTATTAGGAATATATAAAGGAATTTTTATATTATTTTGTGAATCCTCTTTCCAAACCAGTACCCGATCTGATTGAAAACCTCCTTGTTGAGAAGATGGATTCATCGTATCAGGTAAAATAACCAAACGTCCTTGTAAACCCTTGGCGCCATGAACCGTCATAATACGAACCATATCCAAATCCGCTTCTGCTTCATTTTTAATGGTACGTTCAGATTGTTTTAACCAGTATAAAAATCCCTGCAAGGAAGGAATATGATTTTCCTCATAATGCAGAGCTTGCGATAATAACTCATCAATAGCTTCAAGTGCCTCTTCCCCTAGTCGAGCAAGAAATTTTGCACGCCCTCGGTATTCGCCTAGAATTTCAACAAATAAAGCATAAGGAGAAATATAATCAACCCGGGCAAATAAACGGGATAGCATCGACCATGCTTTTTGCCAGTCATCTTTTTCTAGATGTCTAATAAATAAAGCATTCCATAAAGTCTGCCCTTTTGAGCGAGAACTTGAAAGTTCCATCAAGCTTTCCTCACTCAATCCTCCTAAAGGCGATTTTAAAACACATGCCAATGTTAAATCATCTTGGGGTAATAAAAGAACCTCGCATAATACAAGCAAATCCTGAACAACAATCTGATCCAATAATTGCGTTTTGACCAAATTTACCAAAGGTATATTTTTTATTTTTAAAGCTCGAATCAAAGCACGGGAAAAGTTAGAACGTTTTCTGATTAAAATTAAAATATCCCCTGCTTTTATAGGTTGACCACCATAAGAAGGCAATCGACCAATCTGTTTTTTGATCCAGGAAGCTAAACATTCAGCTAGAAGAAAATCCGGTGTTGAATAATGTTGATTTTCTTTCAAAGGTGTCCAAAGTGTCTCAAGATCTTCCTCTTTAATCTCGTCCATTGTCGACAAAGGCCAAATATCAACCCTACCTGGGGCATCTAACCTTGCGGAACGATGAATTTGAAATTGATGATTAGATAAATTATCCCATACCCCTGACAATCCATTTTCTGAAGAAAAAACTTTATCAACAAAATCCAAAATAATTTGGCTAGATCGGAATGAAACACGTAATTGAGGATCAGCCCATAATTCACCAGCATTTTTAACTTTTTCAGCAATCTTCGTTCTAAAATTAAAAAATGCTTCTGGTTTGGCACCCTGAAAGGAATAAATTGATTGTTTGTAATCCCCTACGGCAAAAATCGTTCTAGGATGAGAAATAGAATGCCAACTTTCTTTTCCTGCAAAAAATTCAGAAGAAAGATTATCGGCAATAGACCATTGTTCAACCGAGTTATCTTGAACCTCATCCAATAATATATGCTCTAATCCCCCATCCAATTTGAATAAAACCCAAGCAGCCCCAGAATCATCCAATAAATGTAACGTATAATTAATTAAATCACTGTAATGCAGAACACCTTGAGAACGTTTAATTTCCTGATAATGTTGCCAGATTAGTATAAATACATTCAGTAAAGCCTCTGTAAATTGGCAAACGTCATATTGATTCAAAGTTTCAGACACTTGTAAAATATAGTCAGCCTGCCGATCCAACAAAATTAAAATTTGATCATCATCCCCTTTATCAACACTTAATTTTCTTTTTTTTCCGTCACTTCTCAATAATGATTCTTTCAAAAGTCCCAACTGATCAATCCGTTGTTCCGTGGAAAGATTAAGCCAAAAAAGCAAAGTGTTCACCGTTGTTTTAGTCATCTTTCTCTTTATAGACCGATATTGTTCCAAGCAAATTCGAAGTGATTTTTCATCAAACCAATTTTTACAAATATAGCTAAGATAATCTTCTTTATTTTTATACGTTAATCCCCAACATTTTTGTAAATAAGGGACAAATTGCTTTTGGTTCACTAAATTTAAGACAGGTTGCAAATAATGCTGGCTTTGTTGAAGTTCCTGTAAAAGCTCAAAGAAATTATTATTATTAATTAAGGGACTTAGAATTTGGATATCATGCTCTGCAATATCATCAATCTTCTCATTGAAAGCTCTTCTGAACATCAAAAGATTATCACCTTCCTCAATAATTTTGAACTGAGGAATAATATGAGCTTCCAGAGGAAAACGCTGTAAAATTGATTGACAAAAAGCATGATTTGTTTCTATCCGCATCCCACCTGGTAAATCAAGAATATTTGCGAACAAGGAACGTGCTGCTTTTCTTATTGCTTGACAAGGTTTAATTTGCAAATCTTTTAAAGCCCTATCCAGCTCTTTATCTGTATAACCAATCCATTCACTTAATTTTTTTTGCAGCCGAATCGCCATCTCAGTAGCAGCAGATTTAGAATACGTCAAACATTGAATTTTATGAGGTGGTGTACCAGGATGAATTTTACCTTTTTTATCTTTCCAAGGCATCATTAAGCGTAGCAAACGATCTACAAGGAGTTTTGTTTTACCACTTCCTGCTGATGCTGAAACAAAGACTGAGAAATCTGGATTAGAAGCAATACGTTGCTGATCATTTGCTTCCTCAACAGGATTCAAAAAAGATAATTCCTGTTGCTGCATCATGATCCCAACGTTCCCATTTCCCACTCAAGAACCCTTGCCAAATGCTTATAATCACCAAAAGATACTATAGATTGAGAATATTCCTTAATCAAATGAGGGCGCGGACGGGACAGATAAGGTTGTTGTTCATCAAAATAGGCAAGAATTAAATTCTGCAAGGCTTTCCAATATTGATCGCCTAAATTAATTTCTGTCGTTTTATCAATATTATCAATATTAATTTCCTTACCCTCTTCTATACCTCCTTTTAATTCCCAATATTTTAGTTTTAAAATACTGCGCTTCTTCAAAATTTTATCAAAACCACCATAATAGGCCATTGCCGCTTCAAGAGGTAATTGTGGCGACAATCCTTTTTTAACATCAGAACATGAAGGCGTGGTTCCTGTTTTATAATCATAAATTTCCACATTCCCATCTATATTTAACTGAATACGATCGGCAATGCCTCTTAATGTAAAATCATGCTGATCATTGAACTGAAAGGAAAAATAACCTTCTTGTTCAAGATAAAAATTAGGTAATGTCTGACAATCTCGATGTTTGCGTTCTTGTTGATAAACCCAATGAGCGATTTTAAGTAATCGTGCATACCACCATTTTTTATAAGGAACGAGAATATCCTGACGTTTATTCATTACCTCTAAAAGAGCCTGTTCTATTCCCTCTAAAGTCCACGATACACCATATTTTTTGTAGGCATTTTTTAAGCCCTCATGAACAATTAAACCGAAAATACGGGTTGAACAATCTTCTTCTAATCCAACAATTTTTTGTAAATTAAGAATCTTTTTTGCATAAATTTCGTACGGATCCTTAATCCATCGCTCTACATCGGTAATAGAAATAGATTTGGGTCGTAAAGTAAGCATTGGTTTGGGACAAGGACAAATAATTGGTTTTGGAAGTCCATCAGGCTGATCAAGTTGCTTCATCCATAATAATGCAAAATGAGATTGAATTTTACTTTTCCTGCCTTTTAACCATGCTTTTAAGCGTACTATCCAACGAGATTGAACAACGGGAGCATTTTCTTGCCGTAATGGTGAAGATAAAATAACTTCTGGAATTGAACAGCATAAAGCCATAAAGGCATAAGCTGTTCTGCCTATTTCAACATCAGGTGACCTCATACCTATTTTTTCACGCATGGGTCTACTTAACCATGCCCCAGACTCAACCACAGGTGGCCATATACCTTCAGATAAACCTCCCAGAATAACAGTATCAACATTTTGTAAATGTGCTTCCAGCAACCCCCATATATAAACCCTTGGATGAAGTTCTTTTACTTCTCTTCCCCGTAAAACATGACGTGTACGCACCATCATACCTTGATAGGAAGCCCTATAAACGCTTGCAAATTCTGAAAGCTTCATTGCTTTCATATAATCTGTTTCGATAATTAAGTCACGTAAATGTTCAGCCAATGCATTACCTTCTTCTGCCCGCCATAAAATATCTTCACCATTCTGATCCTCATTAGATGCAAGGTGTTCTGAAACATCAGATAAATAAGTAACCCATTGATTTAATGTATAATTAACCGATTTTTTGGTTAATATATCAACAATTTGTTCCAATCTGTTCAATAAATGAATGATTTCAGGGGAAATGGATAAAAAATACGATAAATCATTCTTTAACAAAGCTTTGTCTAATTGATTAATTTCTTCAATTTTCTGAATTAATGCAGCTTTAATTGTAGATAAACCAGAAGCCGCAAATTGTCTTAAAACATAGACTTCTAATAAACGGCCATATTCACGGCATAAATTAGCTTGTATACCGCAACATGTATATGGATGTTTTAGCAAGGAAAGTAAAGATAAAGATGTAAAATCCTCGACACATGCTTGCAAAATCAGGTTTAAAAAAATAGCTCCTGCCGTTTTATAAAGCGGCTCTCCAGCACTATCGTCAGCAATAACCCCCCAACGCCCTAATTCCAGAGAAACACGCCTTGCCAAATTACGATCTGGAGTAACTAACGCAATTTTTTTTTGAGGTGTTTCCAGTGCATCTCTTATGATCAAGGCGATGGATATCGCCTCTTGCTGCTGATTTAAAGGTTCAATCAAAAAACAACCCTTTAAATCAACCGGACACTGATGACTGTACCATTTATCCAATTGCTCAGCAGGTAATAAAATTTCTTGAAAAGCTTGAATCCGCTCTCTCGTAACTGTTTGAAGACAATATTGATCCCATTTTTCAAAATCAGTTCGTTGGATCTCTAATCCTCTAAACATCTTAACCGTTTCAGCATAAGGATGAGTTACCGGTAAATTATTCCAGCTTTCTTCTGATAAACCCTCTTGTAATTCCGAAACAATCAAACGCCCACGCGGTAATTGCATGATAGCAGATAAAAACTCAATAATAATTGGGCGAGCATCAGCAAAACCAACCGCCCAAACTGGATCTTGATAACATGATTCATGCCAGATTTTTATTTGTGTTTTTAATAAAGCTATTGTTCTGGCAACGGGATTCATAAGATGATTATCATCTAGCCACTGAGGCCAATATTCTGTAATAATGAATAAAAATTTTAATATATCCTGCCAATGCTGGGCAAATTCATCCCCAACAGCTTTTGAAAGGCTTTTTTTTAAATCGCATTCTACCCATTCAGCCTCATCAATCAGATCAGCAAGAGATTTTGCCAAGTTCCATGCTTCCCCAGCCTGCATATAATTGTCAAACTGACTTCGCATTTGTATAATTAAAGCTGTTAAAATAGATATTCTTCTTATAGGATTGACAGCAGGATATAGTAATAATTCTTGTTTACAATTAAAAGACAATTCATCTTCATCAATTGTGCCAATCGAAATAATCCTAGGTAAAAGTAAAGGTTTACCTTTATTGACTTTAATAAAACTATTGATTAACGCTTTAACAGTTCTTTGATTGGGAACAATAATCATTCCACGCGATATAAATGACTGTTCACTACCAAATTCCTTTATCCATTTTTGTGCAATAAGATCCAAAAAAGCGACATTAAAAGGAATGGAAATAAATTTTGACATTCTTATTTAAAATAAACTTATACTTATTCAATTAAATTTAAACGATCATCCCACCCCGATAAAGTTGCACAACGCATAGTTGTGGAATGTAGGGAAAAATCAATATGTAATGCCTTTTCTGGCAAAAAATTATTTAAACGCTCTGGCCATTCAACCAAAACAACGCCCTCCCTTGCATCTTCCCAATCCAACTCTATTAAATCATCTTCATGATCGAGTCGCCATAGATCGTAATGATATAAATTATAAACAGGGCAATTATAATGTTGTACAAGGGTAAAGGTAGGACTTGGCACTTCCATCTTAAAATCTTGACAGACTGACCTTATAAAAGATCGCGCAAACGAAGTTTTCCCAATTCCCAAAGGACCTGATAATAAAATAGCATCTTCAGCCCTGCTAATGTAAGCAATCTTTTGTGCTAAATCTATAGTGGCCTGTAAATTGGGTAGATGATAGGTTTTTATTATCATAATATGTAAATCTTAATAATAACATCTCAATATCTCAGTCAAGAAACATGAGTATTTATAACTTTAAAGTTTAATAGGATAATATATAATTTTAACAGTATAATATATAATATTTTAATTTACTTTATTTTATAAAATTTTTACAAAAAATATAACTTATATCTATTTTTATAAACAAAATTATTTGTTTTGACATCATATCTTTTCATTTTTTACCTTTAAAAGGCTAATATAATGACTAAACCATCTATTACAACCGACGTCGCCATTATTGGTGCGGGTCCTGCTGGTCTGTTTGCAGCATTTGAATGCAGCATGCTAAAAATGAAATCTATTCTTATTGATACCTTAGATACAGTCGGGGGGCAATGTTCTGCTCTTTATCCAGAAAAACCTATTTATGATATTCCCGCTCACCCCAATATTTGTGCTCAATCCCTAATAGATTCGCTTGAAAAACAGATTAAACCTTTTTCGATTCCTCGTCTTTTATCTAATAAAGTAATAGAAATAGAAGGTCAAATAGGAAATTTCACATTAAAAACAAATAAGAATAATATTATTCAAGCTAAAGCGATCATTATCGCTATTGGTGCTGGTTCATTCGGTCCCAACCGTCCCCCTTTAGAAAACATTGAAATATATGAACAAGCCAAAACTGTTCATTATTACATTCAGAAAAGTGAACAATTTACAGGTAAAAATATTGTCATTGCTGGTGGGGGAGATTCTGCCGTTGACTGGGCACTTGCTTTAAAAGATAAAGCCAAATCCATCACTTTAATCCACAGACGAGACCGTTTCCGTGCTTCTCCGGAAAGCATATCCCGTTTAGAAGCTGCAATTCATAACAAGAAAATTAACAAACTCGTCCCTTACCAACTTTATCAATTACATGGAGAAAATGGTGTTTTAAAAACAGTTGATGTAATTTCATTAGATAATCATGTTAAATTCATTCCTACAGATCATCTCCTCGCTTTTTTTGGATTAACGACAGATCTTGGCCCTCTACAATTATGGAATATTGAAATAACCCAAGGAAGAATTCCTGTTACCCCTTCAACATGTGAAAGCAGTCGAAAGGGAATTTTTGCAATTGGTGATATTGCTTTATATCCTGGTAAATTAAAACTGATCCTACAAAGTTTTAGTGAAGCTGCCATGGCTGCCTATGAGCTTTATAATATTGTCAATCCTGATTTACCTTTACATTTTGAACATTCAACCACGCATGGAATTCCAACAAAATTATAAATTTAAGCCTTAAGGTCTTAATAATGTTACAGCCCTATACATCTCTAAACTCTAATCTTTTTACAAAACATGCAGGAACAACTTTATCCATTGATCTCAATGCGATTATTGCAAACTATAATTATCTTATTCAAAAAGTGAAACCTGCACATTGTGCAGCTGTTATCAAAGCAGATGGTTATGGATTAGGGATGTTACCCATTGCTAAAGCTTTGAAAAAAACAAGTTGTAAAAATTTTTTTGTTGCCTATTTGGATGAAGGAATCGCTTTAAGATCGATTCTAAATCAAGACTATAATATTTTTATATTAAATGGTTTATTTCCACGTGATGCTCGTCCTTTTATAAAGCATCATCTAACTCCCGTTTTAAATGATTTGAATCAAATAAAAATCTGGGTTCAAATTTGTAAAGAAGCGAATATTAATTATCCCGCAGCAATACAATTTGACACAGGAATGTCACGCTTAGGTTTGAATGAAAATGATTTGAAAATACTGCAACAAAAAGCATTATCCCCTTTTAATCCCGTTTTAATAATTAGCCATCTGGCATGTGCTGATGAACCAAAACATCCGAATAATCTTTTACAGTTGAAAAAATTCAAATTTTTCAAAAAGTTTTTTCCTTCTGTCACAGCGAGTCTTTCTGCTTCAAGTGGAATTTTTCTAGGAGAAGCATGGCATTTTGATCTGACACGTCCTGGTGCGGCCTTATATGGACTCAATCCTGTTCCAAATCAAAAAAACCCTATGAATCCTGTTGTGACCTTGAAAAGTAAAATCTTACAAATAAGAGTAATCCCCAAAAATACACCGATTGGATATGGAGCCACCTATATATCCCATAGACCTTTAAAACTTGCCATTATTGCAATTGGTTATGGAGACGGTTTTTCCCGCTCTTTAAGCAATAAAGCTTATGTTAGACATGTTCATTATCCTGAAATTCCCTTACCTATTGTTGGTAAAATTTCAATGGATTGTTTATGTATTGATATTTCACCTTTATCCGATAATACGATTCAATTACAAGATGAAATAGAAATTATTGGCCCCCATTCTCCCATTGAACTTATTGCACAGAATGCAAATACAATTGGATATGAAATTCTGACGTCTTTGGGAAATCGTTATCACCGTATTTACATATAAATATAAAAAAGCAGAATAGTTTAAACCATTCTGCCTTCCTACAAAGCTAGTTATATGAAATAATTAGTTTGCTGCTGGAGCTTCATCACCTGCTGAAACCGCTGGAGCTGCTGTTTTTTTTGCATGATGAACTTTTTTACCATGACGAGCATGATGTTTGCATTTATCTTTGCAATGATGAGCTTTTTTTGCATGAGATGCCGGTGCAGCAGCTTCATCACCTGCTGGAGCTACAGATGCTGGAGCAGATGTTGGTGCTGTTGTTGGTGCAGATGTTGGTGCAGATGTTGGTGCAGATGTTGGTGCTGCTGGTGGAGCTGCTGGAGAAGCTTCTTGTGCAAAAGCTGGTGCTGCAAAACCTAATACTGCTGCTGTTGAAAAAGCAAAAGAAAGACGACGAGCAAATAATTTCATTTTATTCCCAATCAAATATCATATTAAAATTTATCGAAAATCATTATATCCGATATGCAAAAAAATTAGCATATTCTTTTATATTTGTCTTACATTAAAATTACACTATTTTTGCTATTTTTAACAATTACGCCTTAATTTTGTCTTATTTTATTTCCTTTAAGAAAATAAATGAAAAGCATTCCTTTATTTAATTAATTATAAGAATGCCTTTATCTAAAATCAAGTTACAAATTGTTACATATGAAATTAGTTATTTGAATAATTTTATATTTTTATCTAGCTCTCAACTTTTTGTCTCACATGACGTTTCCGTTCATATGGATCAAGATAGGATTTACGAAGACGAATGGCAGATGGAGTCACCTCAACCAATTCATCATCCTCAATATAAGCAATGGCCTGTTCCAAGGACATTTTTCTTGCAGGCGTTAATAAAAGTGCTTCATCCTTACCCGCAGCACGCATATTAGTTAATTTCTTCTCTTTAATTGGATTTACATCCAAATCATTTTCACGAGAATGTTCACCAATGATCATTCCAACATAAACTTTATCAGAAGGCTCAATAAAAAGAACTCCTCGATCCTGTAAAGAAAATAGGGAATATTGAACAGCAACACCATTTTCAGCAGAAATCAAGGAACCATTACGGCGTCCAGAAATAGGGCCAGCCCAAGGGCCATATCCTGAAAAAAGACGATTCATAATCCCCGTTCCACGCGTATCAGTCAAAAACTCGCTATGATATCCAATCAAACCCCGCGATGGAATTGAGAATGTTAATCTGACCTTTCCACATCCTGATGGATTCATATCCTGCATAATGCCTTTACGTAAGGACATTTTTTCAACAACAACGCCAGAATAAGGTTCATCAACGTCAATAAGAACCTCCTCATAAGGTTCCTCCTTTTCACCTGTTTCTTCATTAACTCTGGTTAAAACCTTTGGACGACCAATGGTTAATTCAAAACCCTCCCGACGCATTGTTTCAATCAATACGCCCAACTGTAATTCTCCACGTCCCGCCACTTCAAAAGCATCATTTTCAGCGTTATCCGTAACACGAATGGCAACATTACCCTCAACTTCACGATATAAACGTTCACGAATCTGACGAGATGTTACTTTTTTTCCTTCGCGTCCACCTAAAGGTCCATCATTAATACGAAAAGTCATAGATAAAGTTGGCGGATCAATCGGTGTGGCGTGTAAAGGTTCTTTAACTTCTGGTGAAGCAATTGTTTCTGAAACTGTTGTATCAGATAATCCAGCAACAGCTACAATATCACCCGCCTGTACTTCTTCAACAGAAACACGTTCTAAGCCTCTAAATGCCAATAATTTAGTTAAACGACCCGTTTCAACGACCGTACCATCTTGCCGTAAAACACGGACTGGCATATTGACTTTCGCAGTACCATGCTCTACGCGTCCTGTTAAAATACGACCCAAAAAATTATCATATTCTAGAATAGATGCCACCATCGCAAAAGGCGCATTAAGATTAACCATTGGAGAAGGGACATATTTAATAATCAAATCAAAAAGTGCACTCAAATCTTCTTTATGATTTTCAATCGTATAATCAGCCCATCCCTGACGCCCAGATGCATAAAGCATTGGAAAATCTAGCTGTTCATCATTAGCGCCCATCGCTGCAAATAGATCAAAAATCTCATTATGAACTTCATCAGCACGAGAATCTGAACGATCGACTTTATTAACAACGACAATAGGACGTAAACCACGATTCAAAGCTTTACCAACCACGAATTTTGTCTGTGGCAAGGCTCCCTCAGCAGCATCAACCAAAACAACCGTTCCGTCAACCATCGACAAGATACGTTCAACCTCACCCCCGAAATCAGCATGTCCTGGGGTATCAATAATATTAATTCTTACATTTTTCCAAACAACAGATGTACATTTAGCAAGAATTGTAATTCCCCGTTCACGTTCCAAATCATTACTATCCATTGCACGTTCAACCACATGCTGATTTTCACGAAACGTTCCAGACTGTTGTAATAATTGATCAACCAACGTTGTCTTGCCATGATCAACATGCGCAATGATTGCAATATTACGGATCTCCATGATTTTTTATATTCTCCAATAATACAAATATGTATGTCTCGCTTTAAAACAAAACATACATATCATTTTTTATCTAAATAATAAGTAATCTAATAACAAAAGTTATTTTCATCAAATAA
Source organism: uncultured Commensalibacter sp. (assembly GCA_946699565.1). Taxonomy (GTDB): domain Bacteria; phylum Pseudomonadota; class Alphaproteobacteria; order Acetobacterales; family Acetobacteraceae; genus Commensalibacter. Next base: position 179,463 of record CAMPDW010000001.1, read on the forward strand.
AGTCATAAAAACTTAGAAATTCATGACTTCTTTTAATTCAGGAAGGGGTCTTGCACCAACATGGGAAATAACCTCAGCAGCGACAACACTTCCCAATCGTCCACATTCAGCATACGTCCGATCTGTTGTCCATCCCGCCAAAAAGCCCGCAACGTAAGCATCACCTGCACCCGTTGTATCAACAACAATCGTTGGCACACTAGCCACTTCTATCCGTTCAGAATTTACAAGAATAACACTGCCTTTCTCACCACATGTAATCACAGCAATCGGGGTATCTTTTTCCGCATATTCAATAGCTTTTTCTAGATTATCCGTTTCATATAGAGCACAAATCTCAAATTGATTTGCAAAAACCATATCAACATGATTGGATATAAAATCTTTAAATTGTACCAAATGCCGTTTTACACAAAACGAATCTGACAAACTTAAAGCAATTTTTCTTCCCGCTTTATGAGAAACATCAGCAGCGTGATAAAATGCCTTTTGGGCCAATTCACCATCAAAAAGATATCCTTCTAATAAAGTAATTTTAGCATGACTAATAACTTCCTCATTAACATCTTCTGGTGCAAATTGGGTGCAAGCACCCAAATAAGTATTCATTGTACGTTGTCCATCAGGTGTAACAAAAATAATGGAACGTGCAGTATATAAATTATTATGCGTTGATGATTTTAAAACTGTTGAAGGAAAATAAACACCACCTTGTTGAATATCTTCTGCAAAACGTTTCCCTACAGAATCATCAGCAACCTTACCCAAATAGGCTGTTTTTGCACCCATTAACGCTGCAACAAAACATGTATTTGCCACAGACCCTCCACTCATTTGTTTTTCTGGCTTGATCAAACTTTTTAATTCCTTGACACGTTTAGCATCAATCAAACTCATGCTTCCAGGAACCATTTTCTGTTTATCTAGAAACGATGCATCTACTCGTGTCAATATATCGACGATCGCATTACCGATTCCTGCGACATCAAACTCCACATCATCTTCTTTTTTACGACCAAGTAGATTTTTAAATCCACGCATAGAAAATTCTTTCCTTTCATATAATTTATTCAATTATATTTGTTTATTCTATATTCTAACAATGCTATTTCTTTGTACTTGCCAGACAGATTAAAAAGAAATTATTATAATTAGAATCATTTATCGTATTTAAAAAATCCTCTTATCTTTTTGACTTAAGAATAATTTATTTCTATTTAATCTTTTATACTTCGCTTTACAAACTATACAAGAACCTATTATTAAACAACAAAATAACCCGTGTGACCCAAAGTTACTTAAATTTTATGTTGTACCTTAAAATGAAAGACTTGTCTTATAATGAATAATTTAACCCCCATACTTGAAAAAAAACTGATAAATCGCAACTCACTTTTAAATAATAATGAACATTCTTATAAAAATGATTCCTCTTTAAATCGTAGAACTTTGGTTGTCGGTCAGGGAATTCATATACAAGGTACATTCAATGACGTCGAAACTCTTATTATTGAGGGCATAGTTGAAACCTCTCATATTAAATTAAAAAAATTAATTGTACAACAATCTGGTCATTTCCATGGAACAGTAGACGCACAAGACATTGAAATTACAGGAAATTTAGAAGGTGACATTGTTGCCCAAGGAAATTTGATCATTACAGCAAACGGACGGTTACATGGTAAAGCAAAATGTAGACGTATAAAAGTTGAAGAAGGCGGGCAAATTACTGGACAAGTCGAAATGATCGTAACCGATAAATTAAAACAGACATCATCAGGATTAGAACAAACAACTGAAAATGAAAAAATTACGCCTAAAGAAAATAAATCATCCGACAATTCAGTTTAATCTGTAATACATTTTAATATCCTTTCTTATTAAAATTAAATAATAAGACAAGGATATTACCTTGATCAAGAAGCTTGATTTTTTCGATCTTTTAATTTGACATAAGCAATTTGGACATGTTCCAAACAATAAGGTTTTCCAGGAACGATTGGAGCTTTGCAAAAATGGAAATCCTTATCGCCAGGGTCTCCAATAGGCCAACAACATTCCGTATTGGATTTCCGATAAGAAGGTAGTTCATCTAGAGAAATAAAGTCTAGTTTTTTCGGTTTTTTAGACTTAGTTTCCACGTCCTTTTTTTTCTCGCCCTTTTTAACCCCAGCAATTTCCTTTATTTCAATAGGCTTTACTTCTTCTTTCGGTTTTTTTAGTTCATCTTTTTTATTTAATGACGCTTTTGATAATTTAATTTCTGTATTTTTAACCGCACTTGATTTACGAATCGGAGAAGGGCGTCCCTTTAATCCTAATCGATGTGCTTTACCAACAACAGCATTTTTCGTTACGTTTAATTGCCGACCTATTTCTGCCGTAGATAACCCTTTACCCCACAACTCACGCAAACGCGCAACTATTTCATCAGTCCATTCCATAAATTTTCACCTTAGCTATGTTAGCTCACACATAACAAATAATTTTTTAAAACCAAAATTTAAACTCTTTTAAATTCCAATGTTTCATTTTTTACGCTGATCATCAGCTTCCCATTACACAAATCCACTGCATCTTGACCAAAAATTTTATCTCGCCACCCAGTAAAAACCTCAAGGTCTCGTTTCCCCAAAGCGATTTTTTCAATATCTTTCGAATTAATAACAAGTTTTGGTGCAACTTTATAAATTTCGCATTTTGCTAGCAACATAACTTTTAATAAAGATACTAATGCCTCAGAAGGTTTCTTGCCATTATTTTTTAATGAAAAAGGAGTTGGCAGCAATTCTGGCTCAATAGATTTTACCTTTTTCACCACTTCTAATAAAGAATATCCCTCATTACTATTCGCAAAATCTTTATTAATTGATCTTATCTTTTCTAATGCTTTTAAGGAATCAGGTAAAGCTATGGCAATTGCAATAAGGCTTTCATCCCTCAATACATGATGCCTGGGAACATTAATCTGTTGAGCCTGTGTTTCACGCCATTGAATCAAATGATATAAACAAGCCAGAGAACGACTATTCCGAATTTTTGCACCTAATTTTTTCCAAATTTTCTCAATAGATGGCAAATAAAATTCCTTTTTAGATAAACGTTTCATTTCCGAAGTGACCCAACTTAATCGATTATTTTCTTGTAATTTCTTTAACAGAATCTGATATGCATCCCATAAATATATCACATCAGCAATCGCATAATCCTGTTGAGCTTGACTTAAAGGACGAAGAGACCAATCACTAAAACGATAGGATTTATCAATTTTGTAACCCAATAAAGATTCAATCAGTGAGTCATAACCTATTTGATTTCCATACCCTTCAACCATCGCAGCAATTTGGGTATCAAAGATGGGTGCGGGTAAAAAACCAAAAAGATGTAAAAAAATTTCTAAATCCTGTTGTGCAGCATGAAAAACTTTTATAATCGAAGGCTCTTGTAACAATGGAGTTAATAAAAATAAATCCATATCTTTTGATAAAGTATCAATTAAATAAACCTGATGACTTCCTGCAATTTGCATTAAGCATAATTCAGGCCAATAAGTAGATTCACGAACAAATTCTGTGTCCATAGTCACAAAATTTTCCTTCAAAAGAGAATCTACCATTTTCTGTAAAGAATGATTATTTGATATTAACTGAGGAGCAGAGAATTCTTTAAAATATTTCATAGAAATCCATTACACGAAAACATTATCATAAAGGATATAATTTTTGATAATTTAAACTTTCTCCAAAGTGCATTTTTTATGTCTTTATAGAGTATATATTTTGTTTATACGCAAAATTAATAAAACTATTTAATATTAATTTCAAATTATCAATAGGAAAAAACAATGAATTACGCAAAATTTTATCATCATTTTTAAACAAACACTAAGTAAGCTTTTCAATAATATATTGAAGATATTCATAGCCTCCGCTAAATTTGGTTAAAAACAATAATTTCGTTATTAATATTGGATAAGTCACTCATCACGTAAAATAAATAAAATCAAATTCCAACGAACAGAAAATTCTTCAACTAACTATAATAGAAAATATTTTTTCCATTAGAATAAGCACATCCATATTGACATAAATCAACAGGCTCAAATCCATAATAAAATTTAAATAAATTTGAACCTATTTATATAAATTTTAAATAAGTATGATAAAACCATCCATCAGATTTATTAATTTAATAAATCTTTTTTCAGCAACATATAACTATTAGTTACAAAGTTTAAACGATGAATAAAACTAATAAACTTAAAAATTTTTTAACTCAATTGGGTGAAAATATACCCCTTCCAAAATCGCCATCGGATGCAAAACTCGAAAAAGTTCCAGCACCTTATCAAGAGTATGATTATACTATTCGCTTTACTGTACCTGAATTTACATCCTTATGCCCTATTACTGGACAACCAGATTTCGCATATCTTGTTATTGACTACATCCCAAATAAATGGATTGTCGAAAGTAAATCTTTAAAGCTTTATTTATCAAGTTTCAGAAATCATGGGGCATTCCATGAAGCTTGTACAATTGAAATTGCATCAACCCTAACGAAATTACTTAAACCCAAATGGTTGCGCATTGGGGGATATTGGTACCCAAGAGGGGGAATACCTATTGATATTTTTTGGCAAACCTCTACCCCTCCTACGAATGTTTGGATCCCTTCACAAGATGTACCTGCCTATCGAGGCAGATAAAACCTTGCCTGTTTAAAGTGTCTGGTTATGTTTATGCGAAGCTGCTAAATCGATAATAACGTTAGCTCCTTGTATCTGATCTATCAACTCACGTTGTTTGACAGTATCATTGCTATTAGAAGCAGAGTTATATTCCTGTTGTAGCTTCGCTAAACGTTCAATTCCTTCTTGTTCAGAAAGTTCATTTAATTTCCGAATACACTTGGCTAAAACAGTACAACCTGTTTCTTTCATTTCTGCGAATCCATCTTCAACAAAAAGACGATCGATTACTTTATTATCCTGATAAAGATCAATAACCCCAGCACGAAGAAGAAGAATCATAGGGATATGACCTTTCATTGCGGCAATATCCCCTTCTAAACCAGGTAGAACAGCCATATCAACTACCTGAGAAAGAACAACTTTCTCTGGACTAATAATTTCAAGTTCGATTGACATCAATTATCTCCCTTTATGACTATTAACCGTTCATTTCTCTTCTTGTTTTAATTTTTCAGCTTTTGCAACTGCTTCTTCAATAGTTCCTACCATATAGAAAGCAGCTTCTGGTAAATCATCATGCTTACCATCAACGATTTCCTTAAAAGAACGAACCGTATCTTTTACAGGCACCAATTTTCCAGACATACCCGTAAAGACTTCCGCAACATGGAAAGGTTGGGACAAGAAACGTTGAATACGTCTGGCACGTGCAACAATTTTTTTGTCTTCCTCAGAAAGCTCATCCATTCCCAAAATCGCAATAATATCTTGCAAAGATTTATAATTTTGTAAAATTTCTTGTACCCGTCGTGCTACTTCATAATGTTCCCCACCAACAATACGAGGATCCAAAGAACGTGACGTCGAATCTAGAGGATCCACAGCAGGATAAATACCCAACTCAGCAATTGAACGATTCAAAACCGTTGTTGCATCCAAGTGCGCAAAGGTTGTTGCTGGTGCAGGGTCAGTCAAGTCATCTGCAGGAACATAAATAGCTTGCACAGACGTGATAGAACCCTTCTGAGTAGAAGTAATACGTTCTTGCAATGCACCCATTTCTGTTGCTAATGTTGGTTGATAACCCACTGCGGAAGGAATACGCCCTAATAAGGCAGAAACTTCAGATCCAGCCTGAGTAAAACGGAAAATATTATCAACAAAGAATAAAACGTCTTGCCCCGCCTCATCACGGAAATATTCCGCAACGGTTAAACCTGATAATGCCACACGTGCACGCGCTCCAGGAGGTTCATTCATCTGACCATAAACAAGTGCCACTTTTGAACCTTCTGTTTTTCCGTCTTTAATTTTAATAACGCCTGCATCCATCATTTCATGATACAAATCATTACCTTCACGGGTTCTTTCACCAACCCCAGCAAAAACGGAAACACCACCGTGTCCCATCGCAATATTATTTATCAATTCCTGAATTAAAACGGTTTTACCAACACCAGCACCCCCGAACAGACCAATTTTACCACCACGCAAATAAGGACAAAGCAAATCAACCACTTTAATCCCTGTTTGCAAAATTTCAGTTGTTATTCCTTGCTCTTCAAACGAAGGCGCTTTACGATGAATAGGCATGCGTTTCGCCGTTTGAATCGGACCCATTTCATCAATAGGTTCACCAATAACATTTAAAATACGTCCAAGGGTTTCATGACCGACAGGAACTGAAATCTGGCTTCCTGTATCAACAACTTCCATTCCACGAACCATTCCATCCGTTGAATCCATCGCAATACAGCGTACCTGATTATCACCAATTTCTTGGGCAACCTCTAAAACAAGCGTATGATCTCCGACCTTACACGTTAACGCATTTAAAATATAAGGAAGTTCACCTGTAAATTGTACGTCAACAACAGCACCCTTGATTTCTGTAACTTTTCCTACAGAATTGCTTTTTGATGCTTGATTTTCTTGATTCCCCGCTCCTGAATCACCCATTGTTGCATTACTTTCTTTAATTGCGGTATCCGACATAATAAGGTCAGCTCCTAGCAGTATAATTTATAACAATCAGGCAGCATTTGCACCCGATATAACCTCAGTAAGTTCATTCGTAATATTGGCCTGACGCGTCCGATTATAATATAAACTCAACTTATCAATAGCCTTACCAGCATTGCGTGTTGCACTATCCATAGCCGTCATTCGAGCTCCCTGCTCACCAGCATTGGTCTCCAACATTGCAGCAAAAATTTGAATTTTTAAATTTTCAGGCAACAAACGATGCAACACTTCTTCTGCTTCTGGTTCAAACATGTAATCGACTTGACTTGTTATTTGGAAAGCAATGTCCTGTTTGTTTGAAATATTTTGTTCTGCACCATCAGCAACAGCCAACTCTAAGGGAATGAGCTGTAAATAAGTTGGTGTTTGAACCATCACATTTTTAAATTTGTTATACAAAATAGTACAAACATCAAATTGATGTTCGTCTAATAATGTCTGAACATAAGCCGCAACTTGTTCGGCTGATTGATATTCAACACTTCCTAAACGATAATCTGCATGCTTCGGCCCGACAATTAAATCAGGAAATTCACCACGGCAATAAATATATGTTTTTAATCCAACAGGGAAAATCTTAACTTGCTTTCCCTGCTGCTGCAAACACTTTACTTTATTTCGTAAGGTACGGTTAATATTACTATTAAATCCACCCGCCAAACCACGATCACTGCTCATTGAAATAATAAGATGAATGTTGTCTTTTCCTGTGCCTGCCAATAATGTTGGTAGGCCAGAACGATCTTCCAAAGACTGCTTCAAACTAACTAAAATCCGTTGCATTGCTGTGGCAAAAGGCTGAGCCTGACGAGAACGCCGTTCAGCACGATGCATTTTAGCCGCCGCAACCATTTTCATCGCACTCGTTATTTTCTTTGTCGATTTGACACTATTAATACGAGCACGTAATTCCTTTAAAGAAGCCATTTACAAAGTTCCCTAAGCCTGTTTGAATTGAGCAACAAAATCTTTCAAAAATGCCGCCAATTTTTCTTCCAACTCCTTAGTAATCTGGCGCTCTTCCCGAATCCCTTTCAATATTTCAGCACCCGTAGAACGCATAAATTCAATAAATTGATGTTCAAATTCCTGAATTTTACTAACTGATATTTCATCAGTATAACCACGAGTTCCAGCATATAAGACAACAACCTCCTCTTCCATCGTATAAGGAGAATTTTGTGGCTGTTTTAATAATTCAGTTAATCTTGCACCACGTTCAAGAAGTTTACGTGTTGAAGCATCAAGATCAGAAGCAAACTGAGAAAAAGCCTCCATTTCACGATATTGAGCTAGTTCCAACTTAATACTACCAGCAACTTGTTTCATTGCCTTACTTTGTGCTGCAGATCCAACACGAGAAACAGAATTACCAACATTAACCGCAGGACGAATACCACGATAGAATAATTCAGTTTCCAAGAAAACTTGCCCATCCGTAATTGAAATAACATTTGTTGGAATATAAGCAGAAACATCACCTGCCTGTGTTTCAATGACAGGTAAAGCAGTCAATGAGCCTGCACCACGTTCATCTGACATTTTCGCAGAACGTTCCAATAAACGAGAATGTAAATAAAACACATCGCCAGGATAAGCCTCGCGTCCAGGAGGACGACGTAACAATAATGACATTTGACGATAGGCAACAGCTTGTTTAGATAAATCATCATAACTAATCAAGGCATGCATACCATTGTCACGGAAATATTCACCCATCGCCGTTGCCGCATAAGGTGCGATATATTGCATTGGAGCTGCATCAGATGCAGTTGCAGCAACAATAATACAATAATCCATAACACCTTGTTCTTCCAGTGTTCGAACGACTTGGGCTACTGTGGAGCGTTTTTGACCAATGGCTACATAAATACAATAAAGGGTTTGTTTAGGATCCTTTAAAGCATTCATACTTTTCTGAGCAATCATTGTATCAACTAAAATCGTTGATTTACCTGTTTGGCGATCACCAATAATTAATTCACGCTGTCCGCGTCCAATAGGAACCAAAGCGTCAATCGCCTTAATTCCTGTCAACATTGATTCACATACAGATTGACGCGGAATAATCCCAGGGGCTTTTATATCAGCCAAACGACGTTCAACATCTTTTAAAGGTCCCTTACCATCAATGGGGTTTCCCAATCCATCGACAACACGCCCCAATAATCCTTTACCAACAGGCACATCAACAACCCGATTGGTACGGGTGACATTATCACCTTCACGAATTTGACTGTCATTACCAAAAATAACAACACCAACATGATCAATAGACAGATTTAAAACCATCCCTGTCAAATTGCTGTTGACAAAAGAAACAAGCTCTCCTGCCATAACGTTTTGCAGGCCATACACCAATGCAATACCGTCACCAACAGACAGAACAATTCCTGTTTCCTCAATGTCAGATTCTTTATCAAAGGACGCAATTTGTTTTTTAAGGATGTCCGAAATTTCTGCGGGACGGATTTCCATCACGCGGCTCCCTTCATAACATTGTATAGGCGATTTAAACGTGATTGGAGACTAGCATCATAAAGCTTTGAACCAATACGAACAATAATTCCACCTAATATCTTTGAATCAATACGCTCTTGTATATTAACTTTATTGTATCCAACCTGAGCAAAACGATCCTTTAACTGTGCACGCTGCGCATCGGTTAAAGGAGAAGCTGTAATCACTTCAGCGGTAGTAATACCACGACGAAGATTAACTAATGCAAAAAATGCCATTAAAAATGATTTTAAATCAGCAAGTCTTCGATTATTTGCAACCACGCCAACAAAATTTTGCAGAATCTGACTGAAATTACATTTTTTTAACAACTCAGCCATTACTATTTTGCTTTGTTTAGTATCCAAGGAAGGATTATTTAAAATATTTCTTAATGTATCATTATCAGAAATTAACTTTAACAAACTCTCAACCTCTGTAATAACCTCATTTAAAACATGCCATTCTTCAGCAAGTTCATACAATGCGGTCGCATAACGTCCCTTAAGATTGTTTGCCGTAAAGGCGGAAGCTGCAAGTGCAGCAGTTGTTGCATCAGTATTCACTTTGCTTATTCTCTCACCGTTTTATAAAATGCAATTGAAACTTTACCCGCTTCATTATACCTTTTCAGCAAAGGCTCATAGTCCAAAATGATAATATTAAAAACCTATATATTAAAGCAAATCAATATTTAAAACAAAAACATTTTTTTAAAATAAATTTGTTCAAAAAAAGTCTTTAATAGAAAGTTTCTTATAACCATAAATATTAAAACGATCAATTCTGTTTAATATAATTTTTAGTAAAATATATTTTTTTGGAGAAGAATAACAAATAATAGAAATAAATAATAACATGATAAAAGTGTATCAACAACTGGACATTAAGACTCAAAAAAAAATGACCCCATGTGTTAAATCAATCCATCATGCGTATTAGCATCATATATTTTAATATGGACTCTCAATATCAATATAAAAATAAATACAACAATACGCAAAAAGAAAGCACCAACAACATCAAAACGTAGCCATCAGCACAAATATAGAAAGTTCAAGCGGGCAACAATAAAAAGGCTTCTTACAATTCATAATTTTAAGTCTGACACTTAATATGTCGCGTAAAAATTATTATAAAAACCAGATATTAAGAGAAAATATTCCAGTCTTAGCTATAGCAACTAAAAAAGTATTAACAATAATCTATATTATACTAAATTTGAATAACATCATTAACATTTAAATAACGAGCGTAAACAATATTTAAAATAAATAGAAATAAGCTTTATCTACAACTTGATATCAAACAAAATATCCGCTTAACAAACTAGAAAGGGCACCAATTATTCCACTACCGATGCCAACGATCTAGGCTATATTTTCGCCTATACACCTAAATCCATCATTACCAATTGTTTATCAAACTAAGGCAATAATTCATCATTAGACTTATTTTTTTAGTAACAATATTTAAGTAACAGAGTAAATAACAAACCATTAGCCATCATATGAAATGGCACCGACCATCCCCAACCGTCCATGAATAATAAATATCAAGCCATTGCTGACAATTACACTAATATACCCAGATACACTAATATACCCAGATTATTAATCAAATTAAAGTAAGACCACAAGTAACGGCCCCAACAGCAACCTAATAGCTATAGCTACGTTTTCCTATCCTAAAGCGTTGAACCAACAATTCTAACAATAACTTGAACACTACGATAATCCAGCTAATTGAAAAAAATTATATCAGTGCAAAACTAATCATATTTACATATAATCAGCAGTAAACGAAGCAAAAGATAAATAGCTAAGATCATCAAAAAATTCATTCAACCGAAAATTACCTAATACAATCCAAATCGTAATAACACTATCTGGTTCATACGACCCATTTTCTAGCGACAAAAACAACTAATCTTTCAGTAAGGATATAACGTTTCATCTTTCATTGATAGATAAATTAAGAAACAATCTTTTTGTCTCGGTACCGATCGGCGATACTTCTGCATAAGCACAAATAAATACATCACCTGATGTCTAGCACAATCCATATTTTGACTACAATATCTAAAACAAAATGCAGCATAAAAAAGCATCAAACTAAATTAAATTTTTCACTAATCAAATCAATATTCAGATCACCGTCTCTAACCCGCCAGTATTCCTTTAACTAGGCCTTATTGATATTATTTTGAGCCACTACCATCATTTCGGGAAAGTCAAACACCCTCATCTGAAAATACTTGGTAAGCTTACAGCATGGCAATCGTAATCAACCTTGATCCGCCAAATGTAATACATCAACGTTAACACTAGTCAATGCCAATTCCTAATAGGACTGTAATATTGATTGCTTTAATACTAATCCTGATTAAAATTTATAATTTTCCTTCATATTTTATTTCCGAAGCAAGCTATAAACAACCACATTGCTATCCATAGACTTGACCACATCATAACTCTCATGCATAATATTTTGATTATCTAAATAATTTATAGGCCTAATTTAATAACTGATACTTAAAAATGGACGTTTTATTACACAAGCCTTTCCAAATCTTTAATCTTCTGACGCCCTCATTCAGCGTCCGAAGCAGTTTAAAGATAGTAAATCAAATAATACCGAACTAAGTATTTTATAATAAAAATATTTTGTGCTATATCATTTTCCATACCTTCATACGAAGACATTAAAACTCTCTCCATAATTAATTAAGTCAGTTAAACTTTTATCTAATTAACTATAAAATTTAAAACTATGATATTATATTTGATATATGATTATCAATATTATTGAAAAACCATGAAAAATTATGAGATTTATCTACTTTTTATTGAGAGAAAATAAAATTGTCCATTGGACAAAACTGATTAATTGACAATGAAAAAATGAAAAGTCGAATTAACTTATATCAATCAAGCATAGTGATAACTTATATCTATAGTCTAAATTTTTCTTATATAATTACCGTACTTAATCATCAAACTGGCTACTCTCTTCATACAAGCCCAAGAACTACCGAAAAGTCACGATAGATAAGATTTTTTCGCAAAGCTTGAAATAATCCTCTGAAAAATCTCAATTAATTAGCGCATTCTAATTTTCCAGCAACAGCATCTAACTTCTTTGATCAATAAAAGGTCCATACGCGCCCTCATTATCAAAAATTTGATACGTATCTTGTGAATCAATAAAAGCTATATTACGAGCCTAAGTGATAATGATTATCATTTCAATCTAGCATTCACATGAAAACACCTATAATTATCTACATTAGAAAAACAGCTAAAAGAATGAAAAAAATAATAAATACGTTATTAAAAAAAGAACATCAGCTTAATTATAAAAACCTCAGTATAAATAAAGAAACATCTGAACAAGCTCTTTTCAGATTCTTAAAAAATTTGTAGAAATGCTATTCAAATCACATTGAATTTACTAGCGATTTTAAACTATCTATTTGCGACTTAGCCTAGTATGCGATTTAATCATCAAAAAATCAAATAATTCGCATAACAGTCAGATGTTAGTGATAACATTAAAATTACACAGCAAATCTCGTTATGTAACAATGCAGGCTAGGATAACAGTTCATTTCACGGCCGGATAATTATGACTACTAATGCCTTACATCACATTTACTATTCAGCATAATTATAAATCAAGCAAAACTACGACACAATTACGTCAATATTGTAGCGAAAAAGCACCAACTCAATGCTGAGCAATAGACAATTTGATCAGCTGCTGCACCAAAACCGTTAACCGAATAGTATTTGTGTCCTTCACATTGGCATAAACAAATGTAATCTTAAAAAAGAATTTAACTATTTATTTAACACCACACCACATAAAATATTGCTAAAAACGTCTACACAAAATGCATTTAATGCTGAAATCAGAATATCAAATTGTGCAAATTCCTTAGAGGGTGAGACTATAGATCCTCCGAATAATTTTAGCACCATATTCAATAATTTTTTTTAATTATTAAGCAAAATTTGTCTATAAAAAAACAACAAATTCAGCATCAACCACCTAAAACCATTTTGAATAGCTGATTAGTTTAATATTCAATAATATAAGTTACATTGCAGAGAAACGCCAATTACATTACTCATATTCAGGAAAAAATGCTCGCCTTAATGATGAAAATCTGCTTTCTTTATATTTAATCAGTTATTTCCTTGCCATAAATTTAAAATGGAGCGGGCGAAGGGAATCGAACCCTCCTCGGTAGCTTGGAAGGCTACTGCATTACCACTATGCTACGCCCGCTTGAACCAAAGCTTATATTGAATCTAAGAAAACTTTTAATGATTTTTTATCTCAAATCAAGCTTTTTTTGTTATTTTTACAAAAAATAATTTTTATTTATTTTTTACTTGACTTTCTATTCATTCCATTGCTTTTTCTTATATCACTAGATATGATGATTGTGAATTTATTCATAATCAAATCACTTTATGCAGGGGTGTAGCTCAATTGGCTAGAGTGCCGGTCTCCAAAACCGGAGGTTGCG
>CAMPDW010000002.1 GCA_946699565.1 uncultured Commensalibacter sp.
TGAATGCACGGTATTCTCTTTTTATTCTATTTAAACGTTATTATTCTTCGATTATATACAACTTTCTGACTCTATTGCCCAGAAATGATTTAGTTTTTTTTAATAATACTAAAATTACTTTTACCTTATTATCAATTTATTAAGAGCGATGAAATAATTTTTCTATATCTTTTTTTGTCCACTTTAACCAAGTCGGCCTTCCATGAGAACACGTTCCAGCCCTAGGTGTTTCCTCCATTTGACGCAGTAGGGAATTCATTTCTTCTACATTTAAAGCTCTACCTGCTCGTACACTGTGATGACAAGCTATTTTAGCAAGAATAGAATCTAATTGATTATGAACTACTTCAATTTCTTGAGTATATAATTGGCTTTCTGTCTCTAACTCTTCAGCTAAATCAACCAATAACGATTGAACAGAAATATTGCCAAGTAATTGCGGTAATGCCCTCACCAAAATTGTTTTATCACCAAAAGATTCAATTTCAATCCCTAAATCTGTCAAGCTATCCTTAAAATTCATAAGGTAACGGTAATGGATATCTGATAGCTCAACAACTTCGGGAATCAATAAAGCTTGTATCTTTATTCCAGAGCTAAGATATTGTTGCCGTAAAGCTTCATGCATTAAACGTTCATGTGCAGCATGCTGATCAACAATTACAAATTCTTCCGCTTGAGTAATTGCCAAAATATAGGTTTTAAAAATCTGACCAATAGCATACCCCAAGGGCATCGATTCTGCCATTGACTGATAGTTATCATCTGAAATCTTAGATAAAGTACTACTTGCATCTTTAAAGGATAATGCCGTATTCAAAGGCAACCTATTTTCAAAAACTGTTTTACTATCATTCTTTGAAAAAAAGAGTTTCCCCAAGTCCCTTCTTTGCTGATAAGACGGATATTGAATTGATTCCTTTTTTGGACGATACTGCGTTACAGATGTTATCTTTAATGTTTTAGGATTAATATTGGCAGCCCCCGCTCCCATAGCTAGGCTTTTCTGAATACTGCCAATTATCAACGCCCGAACAGCCATTTCATCAGCAAAACGCAATTCAGTTTTGGCAGGATGGACGTTTACATCAACTTGTTCTAAGGGAACTTGTAAAAAAAGAACTGCAATAGGATAACGTCCTTTTTCCAAGACCTGACGATATCCAACGCGAATGGACATTTGCATCACAGGATCAACCACCGGTCGATCGTTGACAACCATAATCTGGCCATTGGTTGTAGCTCTATTCACTGATGGAGCACTTATAAACCCTGATAACTTTAAATCTCTACGATTAAAATCAAGCGTTATAAGTTCTTCTTCATAAAGATCAGAAAAAATGGCTAAGATACGATCTTTTTGCGATTGTATAGGTAAATTTAAAACAGTTTTACTATCTTTCACAACAATAAAAGCAACCTCAGGATGAGAAATTGCCAAACGTTGAATAACCATCTCACATCGGTTATATTCAATTCGAGACGTTTTTAAAAATTTTCTTCGTGCAGGAAGTGCATAAAATATATCTTCAACAATAACTTGGGTACCTGTTAGACCAGTAACTGGAATAGGACTAAGAACTCTTCCATTCTCAACCGCTATTTGCCAGGCATTTTCTGCATTTTTTATACGAGAAATAATTTTTAATCGAGCTGCTGCCCCTATTGAAGGCAATGCCTCCCCTCTAAACCCTAAGGTTTGAATATGAACCAGATCATCTTCAATCAATTTTGATGTACAATGTCTTGAAATAGCAAGAGGTAGATCCTCAACCCCAATCCCACATCCATTATCGACTACTTGAATAGATTCTATTCCACCCTGTTCAAGGGCAACTTCAATCTTAGTTGCTTTAGCATCCAAAGAATTTTCAATAAGTTCTTTAACAATTGCTGCAGGACGCTCAATTACCTCACCAGCAGCAATCAAATTGATTATATGCTCGGATAAAGGACGGATAATCATTCTTTAAAATTAAAACCTATACAAATTACAATAAAATCTGCAAAAATTTACGCATAAGAATAAATATAATCGTTTATAGGATTAAAATCTATTTTTGTGTCGTTGTAGGTGTAGCCCCTTCATCGGAACGTAAACCCAGACTAAAATTGCTATGTAATCGTTTGTTTTCAGCGGCACTATCTACGGCTAAATCAGAAGGTTTTCCATTTTTCCAAAACATCACCTGATCAACGAAACCATTTTCAGTTATTAACTCATTATGACGCTCTTGATTGGCTGAACGGTCAGCATCATCAACAAGCATCGTTTGCCCTTTACTAGCTTCGTCTTTCATGCCTTCTAAAGCTATATCAGGGGATAAAATTTCCAATGCTTGCTGACGTATTGACTGTTCTTGGGGCCGTACTCCATTTTCATCAGGTTTCATTAAACTATCATTCGGAGGCATTGATAAAGGTGCCCGAGTCGTAACAGTATATTCATCTGGCATTGCACGTTTTATACCAAATGCACGGGAAACATCCTGTCCTGAACAAGCAGAAAGTATAACCATTATACCCATTAATGATCCCATAGGTACAAGAAATTTAAAACATGATTCACGCATCATCATCTGCTTTATTCCTTAACAAAAATCTTCAAAAGCAATAGTCAATAATATGAATCTCTTTCGTATCATATTAAGCTACCCTTCCCAACCAAAAAACGCATCCATGATCAAGATTATTACACTACATACAATTGCACTATCAGCAACATTAAATACATACCATGACCAACCTGCAACATGAAAATGAATAAAATCAACCACAGCACCAAATCGTATTCGATCAAGAATATTTCCCAGTGCTCCACCAACAATAGCACCTAAACTTAAAACCACCCAAATTTTACGGGCTTTTAACATCCAAATAAAAAGAGTTATTGCAATCAATAATGCTGAAATAGAAAAAATACTAGATCCCCATGAACCAAGTTGACTCAACATCCCAAAGGTAATTGCCTTATTCCAAACCATAGTAAAATTAAAAAAAGGGATAACAGCAATAGACCCTTTTTCAGGTAAATGGATAATATTTAAAATACAATATTTACTCACCTGATCTATGATAAAAACAGCAAAAAGAATAAAAATTCCCCAACGCCATTTTTTTGAATGCGGATCAGAATAAGAAAAATCAACTTTACCCATAAAAATTTTTATAACTTTCTATTTTGATACGACATCAACGCAACGCAAGCAAAGTTCAGGATAATCAGATCGACTACCAACTTCTTCCAAAATCTTCCAGCACCGTACACATTTATGCCCTGATGCCACGCGAATACGAGGAATAGTATCTCCTTCCCCAAGTTGTTTTGTATCCATTGAATATAAAGAGGCAACCCCAGTTATAATATTAATATCCACTTGAGAAACAATAACCAACTCAGCCCAATCATATTTGCCAAATATTTTAGCTTCTTCTTCTGAAAAATTTAGTTCAACAGCTGCTTGCAAAGAGGATTTAATGACACCATCACGACGCATATTCTCAATTTCCGTTGTAATAATCCGACGGATAGCACGTAACTGAACCCAACGTTGGGCAAGCGATTCATTAAACCATTTTTGTGGAATAAAAGGAAATTTCTCCAGATGAACTGTCTTATCCTCTCCAAAACGTGCCATCCAGGCATCTTCAGCCGTAAAACATAAAACAGGAGCTAACCAAGTGCATAAACAACGATGCAAAATATCTAATATGGTTCGAACAGCCCGACGACGTGTATTTTCTTTTTTATCACAATATAAAGAATCCTTGCGAATATCAAAATAAAAAGCTGATAAGTCACTTGTGCAAAAATAATGCAAAGCAGGATAAACCCCGACCCATTCATGCGTATGGATAGCTTTTTGAATGACTTGATTCATTTCATAAATGCGGTGTAAAACCCATTGTTCAAGTTCGGGCAGTTCATCATAAGAAAGCTTTTCTTCATCTGAAAATCCTTCAAGCCCTCCCAAAACCCAACGTAGGGTATTTCTTAAACGACGATATAACTCGCCCTGCTGTTTTAAAATCTCCTTACCAATACGCAAATCTTCATTCGTATCAGAATTCATAACCCACAAACGTAAAATATCCGCACCAAGTTCGTTATTTACATCTTGAGGCGATACAACATTACCCAAGGATTTAGACATTTTACGACCTTGTTCATCCATTACAAAACCATTTGTCATAACCGTTTTATATGGAGCTAGACCCCGTGTTCCTACACATTCAAGTAAAGAAGATTGGAACCAACCACGATGTTGATCTGACCCTTCCAAATATAAATCAGCTGGGAAATTAAGCTTATTTTTATCTAAAACAAAAGCATGAGTTGATCCACTTTCAAACCAAACATCAACAATATCAAAAACCTGTTCAAAATCTTCAGCTTTATAGTGTTCACCAAGGAAACGTGAAGGTGATGAATTGTACCAAGAATCCGCCCCTTCCGTTTTAAATGCTTCAATAATACGTTGCATAACCTCTGCATCACGTAAAACTTCACGAGTTAATTTATTCACAAAAACAGCAATAGGAACGCCCCAGGCACGTTGTCGACTGATGCACCAATCAGGCCGTGACGCAATCATACTTGTTAAACGATTACGAAGCTGATCAGGTACAAAAGTAACATCCTCCAGAACGGTTAAAGCATTTTGACGAATTTTTCTATCATCATCCATGGCAATAAACCATTGTGGCGTGGCGCGATAAATAATAGGAGATCGTGAACGCCAAGAATGCGGATAAGAATGCACAATTGAAGATTGAGCAACTAAACCTACAAAAGGTTTATTGGTCTTTTTAGCTTCTTCCCTAACCAAACTTAACTGTTCACAAACGGGTAATGCCGCTTTAAAAACATGAATACCTGCAAATAAAGGAACCGTGGGTGCATAGCACCCATCATCTTTAACATATTCTGTAACACCAATCTGATGTTGTTGACATAAATAAAAATCATCTTCACCATGGTCAGGAGCACAATGAACAAGGCCTGTTCCTACTTCCATTGTTACAAAATTACCCGCTAAAAAAGGCACATCAAAATCATACCCTTTTCCTCGTAAAGGATGAGCAACTATTGCACCCTCTAATGCTTTGCCTTCAACAGTTGCTTCTTGTTTAAATTCTGTTATACCAACTTGTTCACAAAAAGAAGCCATCAAATCTTTGGCGATCAAAAAACTGGCACCAACAGATACTTTAGAATCCTCACAAACAGCTTTAACACTAATAATTTGATACGTAATATCTTTATTATAAGCAATGGCACGATTTGCAGGAATTGTCCAAGGTGTTGTTGACCAGATAACAGCTGAAACATTTTCCAATAAATATTTAGGGGTCGGATCTTTCACAAAAGGAAAGGCGACAAAAATAGTTGTTGATACATGATCATGATATTCAATTTCAGCCTCTGCTAACGCTGTTTTTTCAACAGGACTCCACATTACTGGGCGAAGACCACGATATAAACTTCCATTTAAAAGAAAGCGTCCAATTTCTTCGACAATTGCGGCTTCAGAACTGAAATCCATCGTAGCATAGTAATGATCCCATTCAGCCTGAACCCCTAACCTTTGAAATTCCGAAGATTGAATGGATAACCAGTTTTGTGCATAATTTCTACATTCTGCACGAAATTGTAGAACTGGAATATCATCTTTATTTTTCCCTGCCTTACGATATTTTTCTTCAACTTTCCATTCAATAGGCAAACCATGGCAATCCCAACCAGGAATATATCGAACAACCTCACCATGCATACGATGAGAACGATTGACAACATCCTTGATGATTTTATTAAGAGCATGTCCAATATGAAGATGCCCATTTGCATAAGGAGGACCATCATGAAGGGTGAAAACTGATTTACCTTCCCTCAACCGTTGATCAGATTGTTTGATTATAGCGCTATCCAACCCTATTTTTTTCCAACGTTCCAAAATTTCCGGTTCTCTTTGAGGTAACCGTCCACGCATTGGAAATGAAGTTGAAGGTAAAAATACTGTATCTCTATACAGATCGGTAGGTTTAGATTCAGCCATGATTTCATTCTAACAGTACTAATTAAATGTGTTAAGAAACAATTGATTTTATAAATAAAAATCAATCCCTAAAAAATTAAAAGTAATCCTTTATTATTTAAAATTAACTGCATAAGGAATTAACAAATTTATAGTTCATTTTAAAGATTTTTTTAGCATGTTCAACATCTTCGGAAATCTGTTTTTTTAATTCATCTAAACCCTCAAATCGTTTTTCTTCACGGATATAATGGTATAAATAAACAGTAATTGTTTGCCCGTATATATCTTGATTAAAATCGAATAGATGCGCTTCCAAGCAAACTTTGGATTGTTGACCTATTGTCGGACGATAACCAATATTTGCCACCCCTTCATAAATTATCTGATTGGGTAAAAGAACTTTAATTGCATAAACACCGCATCTCGGCTCTAACAGTTCCCCAAGATGTAAATTTGCCGTTGGAAACCCAATTGTTCGACCTCTTTTATCTCCATGCTGTACACTATTTTGTATAGACCATATTCGTCCCAAATAATGCATTGCCCGTTCCATTTGTCCTTCTTTGATTAATGAGCGAATGAGACTGGATGAAATAACTTGATCATCTTCTTTAAGAGGATCGACAAGCGTAACGCCCATATTCAATTGATTAGCTTCTGAAATTAGAAAGTCTGTATTTCCTTGACGATTATGTCCAAAAGCAAACCCTTTTCCACAAGCAATATGGGAAACACCAAAAGATTGATATAAAATTCGATGAATAAATTCTTTTGCACTCAATGCCGCGAAATTTTCATTAAACGTAATTTGAAAAATGTAATCCACCCCTAAACTTTTTAAAACTGCATTTCTTTCTTCTGAATTTGTTAAACGAAATGGAACCTTGCTTTTCGAAAAAAGTTGACGTGGATGGGGCTCAAATGTAACAACAGATAACTGGCGATCTGGACAATTTTTCCGTAATTTTTTTAATAGATAAACATGTCCACGATGTACACCATCAAAATTTCCTAACGCTGTTGCTGTGCAACGTGCTGATACTGGAATGAATTGTCCGTTCGTATATATAATCGTCATAAACGGCGAATTTTCTTTCGTTATTGACCTAAATGATCCTTTCTTAATTTGTAACAATTAATGCATTTCAGAAGATACAGAGGATTTATCTTTGTGATCGTGAAAAGGAACAGAAGCATCATCTTTATTGGATTGAGGCAAAGCATTAGTTTTTAATTGAGATGAAGAAGAAGCTAATTCATCTTCAGCTATATTTTTCTTAAAAACCTTAATACCTTTGGCTAAATCGCCCATTAATGTTGAAATCTTACCTGATCCGAAAACCAACAAGACCACAATTAAAACAATCAGCCAATGCCAAATACTCATACTGCCCATAATTCTTTTATTCCCTATACCATTTCACACAAAGAAAAAATATTTAACAAACCAATTCAGTTTTAACAATTTACAACAGCAATTATCATAGTTTACTAAACTTAATTATTCTATTTTTTATTTACAATACAAAATTACAAATGCGTATAAAATTTATATTAATTATGATTTATTTGGAATAATAAATCCATAAGTTGCATATTTTTTTGTACCTATTTTTCCCGTGGGTGCCCACCATACCTTTACTAAAGACCAATCATTTCTTGAAGAAACATCAACAATAGGTGCTTTATGATCTATACGTTGTGCCTCCCAATTTGCATGGTCAACAATAATTGTACGAGAATTTTCTAATTTTTTTACAACAGAAACATGCCCATAGGGAAGTCTTGATGTTTTGCGAAAAACCAAAATAGCACCTGGTTCTGGTCGTTTCGTACGGTAATATTTACCTTTTGACTGATACCACCAACTATAAGCTGCACCTTGCAAATCAACCCCTGTAATTTTACGAGCATATGGTGCGCACTGCAAAGACCCATTATATTTACCACCACAGGCAGTTAACAAAGGTATGATAAAACATATTGCAAAAAATGCCCGAAGAAAATAGATAGATCTCATTTCCCATTACAAAGAACGTATTTGATCTAAATACTCCTCTGCCTCTGATTGATTCATCGATAAAACTTGTTTTAAAATTGTAAACGAAAATCCGCGCCTTGCAAGAATCATTTGTTCCCTTTCCTCTAAATTCATTTTTTTATGAATAGATTTACTGCGAAAGGGGCCAATTTTTCTCTTCCGAACATACACCAATGCTGATAATAATTCAAAATTATCATTTTGATATTCTTTTAAAGAGGATTGAATCAAAGATTGTTTGACGCCCTTTTGCAAGAGTCGATTTTGGATTTGTTTAAGCGAACAGCCCGCCCTGATCAAAGTAGGTATTTTAGAAGTAACAAAGGTTTCATCATTAATAATGCCTTTTTGTTTCAAATTTTTTACAATTTGTTCAATATGATGATAAGCTTCTTGTAAAACTTGTTGATAATTTTGTTCTTCATCATTTTGAATTATTTTAATCCATCGATTTACTTTTTGTTTTAAAAGTTTTACTAAACCAGCTTCAGTATTATTATATCGAGCTAGATAATTAAGCGCATATTCTTTTAAGTTAGGAAGTTGTATCTTATTTGACATAAATTCGTTCATTTCTTATTCACATATAAGGTAATTAATCCATTTCCTTAATAGATAGGAATAAATTGACTTTTTTTTAACTATCATTAAATATAATTGTCTTCATTTAACAACAAATATTGATAAGAGTAATCATGATATCCGCTTTGATGCCTACTTATAATCGTGCCAATCTTGCTTTTGACCATGGAAATGGTGTATGGCTTTTTACAGAAGATGATCGACGATTTTTAGATTTCGGAGCTGGAATTGCCACCTCTTCACTTGGACATAATAATCCACATCTTTGCAAAGCTATCGCTAATCAGGCAAAAAAAGTTATTCATGTCTCTAACTTATATCAAATTCCACAGGCAAAAAAATTAGCAGAACGGTTAATTGCAATAAGTTTTGCCGATAGTGTGTTTTTTTGCAATTCTGGTGCGGAAGCAAATGAGGGGCTCATCAAATCCATCAGACGTGCCCAATATAAAAATAATCATCCTGAAAGAACGGATATTATTTGTTTCAATCATGCTTTTCACGGGCGTACATTAGCAACATTAACTGCAACTGGAAATCCAAAATATTTAGAAGGATTTGGCCCTCAAGTCCCTGGGATTAAACATGTACCGATTGGTGATGTCGAACAAGTTAAAAGAGCCGTTGATAAACATACAGCTGGTTTTCTAATTGAACCCATTCAAGGGGAAAGCGGTATCACTGTTGTTTCTCAAGACTTCTTAAAAGCGTTACGTCAGATTTGTGATGAAAATGACCTTTATTTAGGACTAGACGAAGTTCAATGCGGGGTTGGTCGAACAGGTAAATTTTTTGCTTATCAATGGACTAATATTGAACCCGATATTCTTTCTCTGGCAAAAGGTATTGCTGGTGGAGTTCCAATGGGGGCTTTTCTTGCAAAAGAAAAAATTGCTAAACATATGACTTTTGGTACTCATGGTTCTACATTTGGAGGGAACCCTCTTGCCTGTGCAGCTGGAAATGCTGTATTAGATATATTGCTTGAATCAGGTTTTTTAGAACATGTTCAAGAAACAGGACAATTTCTCGCAGATCAATTAAAGCAATTAATCCTAATTTATCCTGAAATTTTTTCTGAGGTTCGAGGGAAAGGTCTTTTATTAGGAATCAAAGGAACAATTTCAGCGAATGAAATTCAAAACGCCGCTTTACATCAAAATTTATTAACTATATTAGCAGGAAATAATGTCGTGCGAGTTGTTCCTCCGCTAATTATCACAAAGGAGGAGTGTGTAGAGGGCATTAATCGTTTAAAAACTGCAGCAAAACAATTAAGTAAAAACTTAAAAACTACTCAATGAGTATTAGCAATATGAAACACCCTACTTCTATTCAAATCAAAAGGATAAAACATTTTTTAGAGCTTAAAGATATTGATAAACAAGATTTGAAAGATATTCTTACGCTCGGTAAACAAATCAAGGTTATGCAAGAAGATAGAAAATATCCGTCTCATCCCGCACAACCTTTAAAAGGACGTTCAATTGCTTTAATTTTTTCTAAACCATCAACCCGTACTCGTGTATCTTTTGAGGTAGGTATTCATCAACTTGGTGGAAACCCAATCGTTTTATCAACCAATACAATGCAAATTGATCGTGGTGAAACAATTGCAGATACAGCACGCGTCCTATCAAGGTTTGTCGATGGAATTGTTATCCGTACAGGTTGTACTGAACATTTAACAGAATTAGCGAAATTAAGCTCGGTTCCTGTAATTAATGGTTTAACTCCAGCTTCTCATCCTGGTCAAGTGATGGCTGATGTTATGACTTTTGAAGAACATAAAGGGCCTATTAAAGGGCGTGTTATTGCATGGATTGGTGATGGTAATAATGTTGCAAATTCTTTTATCGAAGCTGCAACACAATTTGACTTTATACTTAAATTAGCCACACCATCAAATTATCTTCCGTCAAAAAAAGTTTTAGCATGGGCCAAATCAAAAGGAGCTGATATTCATCTTACAACTGATCCCAAAGAAGCAGCAAAAAATGCTGATTGTATTGTTACAGATACATGGGTAAGTATGTCCGATAATGAGTCAGAGAAACAGCAACGTCTCAACGCATTACCCCCCTACCAAGTTAATCAGGAAATAATGCGGCTTGCAGCACCTGATGCAATATTTATGCACTGCTTACCTGCACATATTGGTCAAGAAGTTACAGCCAATGTTTTCGAAAGCTCCCAATCGGTTGTTTTTGATGAAGCAGAAAATCGCTTACATACTCATAAAGCTATATTAATCTGGGCTTTAATGGGTGATAATTGGCGCGATTATAGCTCTCGATAAAAAACAAATTTGTAAGATGTTTCTTTTAAACCTATCTCTATAAAAAAAGATAATGGATTTATAGTTTGTTTTTCTTAAGAGGATTATATGACACTATCTAATGATCAACATGATCGTCCGAATGTCCCAACTACTTCTTATACTAAAGGCATAACACCTTTTTTCTTTAATGCTGCACGAGGGCGTTTAATACGCTTAGGACCTGTTGCTCATGTTTTACTTGAACGTCACCGTTATCCAGACTGTATCATAAAACTTGGTGGAGAAGCATTAGCTCTAGTAGCTGGATTAGCTTCATCGTTAAAATTCGAAGGATCTTTTTCTTTACAAATTAAAGGAAAAGGTATTGTTTCTCTATTGGTCGCTGATTGTACTCATAAAGGTGAATTAAGATTTTACATTCGTTATAATAAAGAGAAAATTAATAAATATGAAAATAAAATTTCAGCTAAAACTTTGTTGGGAAAAGGATTATTTGTTTTAACCATTGATCAGTTAGATAAAAAAGATAATTACCAAGGTATGGTAGAATTAAAAGGGGAAACCCTTGCCGAAATGGCTATGCATTATTTTGAAAGCAGTGTACAATTTCCCTGTTCGATTTGTTTATTCTGCGAAAAATATAATGATCAATGGCAAGCCGGTGGTTTAATTCTTGAAAAAATAACGAACGATAATACCATTCAATTAAAAACAAACTCAAAAAATGATATAAAAGATTGGAATACCATAACAATTCTCGCTAATACCATTACGATAAAAGAATTATTTGACCAAAACCTTGATTCAGAAAAATTACTTTATCGTCTTTTTAACAATATAGATTTTACCCTTGGCAAAGCCAAATCTGTTTCTTATGGCTGTCGCTGTTCTCGTTCACATTTAAAAAAAGTTCTAAACCATTTTACAAAAAATGAACTAGATACAATGGAAGAAAATGGTAACATCATTGTGACTTGTGAATTTTGTTATTATAATTTTGTTTTCCCACGAAATCAAATATAAATCATTATCAATAACCTTACATAAACAGTATTATTAAATCTTAAATTCAATTATATTTATATAAGCAAGGTAATAACACATTTTATAAGATCATCTAGACATTATAAAATTCTATATTTTTTAAGATAATTTAGACTTTCTCTCGAAATGCATATATTCAATATATTTTTTCATCGTAACTAATTTATCTTCTGTTGATACATTTAAAAAATGGATAAGACCTAATCGTCTTTGATGATTAGGTATTAATGTCGTATTGGATGGAATACGATATAAATTAAGCCATTGTGCCATATGTTCAATTTCGACTTTTTTAAATTTAAACAAAACATAATTGGTAAAACGCTGATCGTAGAATTCATCTTTATAGCCTTGTTGCTGCATAAAACCATAAGCCGATTTTATGATCAATTCAAAAAAAGGTAGAGCTATATGAACATTACTAAAAAACAATGCTCCAGATGAAAAGCCACGATGATAAGGATTAAAATAAACAGAATCTTCCTGCATTAAACGCCAACCATACCAATAACCTCCTGAATCAAAGTGTCCTTCCCCAATTAAACCTTCTTTACAAGCATGAATCATGTCACTATCAATGAGTTGAACAAACAGATCGTCAATCGGTGCGTCACAAAGAATATCTGTATCCAAATATAATAATGGTTGGGCTTGGCATAAAATCGGGTGATCAATACGATATCTTGCCAATGTATAATCCAATATGTCCGTTGCTGGCGAAACTGGAATAATATGTAATTGATTGGCTAAGCCTAGTGGTAAAAGTTGATCCTTCAAAATATCTTTTGTTTCTTCGGCGGTAAAAACTGCAATATCGTGTCTCCATTGACCAAATTCTATTAAGGAATAAATTGCCTGATAAACACATTTAAAAATTGCATTTTTACCAAAAGCACAAAAATAAATTAATGGTCGGTAACGTTTGAACCTTGCTACACGCCATGAATGATGAATTAATTGAAATTCTTGAATATTTTCAATTATTTTTGAGGGGCAAGCTTCGATGATTTCTTGATCAGTGACACAAATATCACCTAAGTTCCACTGTCCATTATTATTTCGTTGAGGTTGAATTAATGTATTATTTCCCAATGAAACCCACTGAAAATTTAAAAGGTAATCAAACCATTCTTGGAAATGCTTCATTACATATCCTTAAGTAATAAGACTTTAATATAAAATAAAAGAATTTTATAATGATATAAGAAAAACTGAAGAAATTTAATAAAATTTTAAAATATCTTAGATAAAAAAAATCATATTTATAGTCGTAATTACAATAATTCATATTAAGCTTTAATAGATTATTTAAAAACTTATATCTTTTATCTTTAAAAGATTTATCTATAATATTGCGATGGATTTTTTATCTTTTCATAGGGTAAGATTCGCGGTAAGTATTAAGATCATTTTATCATATTCTATTTCATAAAATAATCTGAATAATTAATAATATTTTCGAACACTAGAGGAGCTTAAATGTCATTCAATTCGCATAAATTATTCTCAACTAAATTGAAATTATGTGTTACTGCTTTCTTATTGATCAGCCCGATGGTTGGATTAACAGCATGTTCTCATAAAGATACAATGGAATATGCACCGTTAACTTATGATTATTTAACCCCTATTTTTTTCAATATTGAACAAATTAAAATTCAAGATCAGTCAGCATCCAACCAATATCCTCGAGATATTTCAAATTTAAGTCCAACACCACCTGCTCTTGCTTTAAATAATATGATTAATAATCGCTTTAAACCCCGTGGTAATTCAGGGATAGCTGTTTTTACAATTAATAGAGCATCTCTGCAAGAAAGCAGTGACAATGCCGTTTATGGTCAAATTGACCTTACCCTAAGCATTTATAATAAAAATAATAAAAAAGTTGGATCTATCCAAGTCAGCACTAATCATACGTATCAAACGGATCATCATAAAGGTAATCTAGATAGTCGGGCGAATTTATATGATATAACTCAGAAAATGATGCAAGAAGTTAATGTTGAATTGGAATATCAAATTCGTAACCACCTAGAACCATGGATCGTTGATGCAACAGGTACACCTATATCTGATTCTATTAAGTCACAAGATTTGAATAATAGCCCTGCTCCCCAGCTTTTAACACCTACTGCATCATCATCTAAACCTGTAACAAAAAAATCAAACCCATCAAATGAGGATTTAAGTGCTGTATTTCCAGATGGTGTTCCTACAAATAATCCCAATACTCAAAACCAAAACACTCAATCAGTTTCTTCCAATAAAAGTAAACGACCAGTTGGTGTCTTGGGAACCCTACCTCAATCTACAACTTTCAAAAAATACTAGATTTTAGAATAATAATAAAGAAAGTGACCGAACACCCTGTGCTCCACGAATTAAGACACCTTCAATATCTGCGGTCGCTGAAGGACCACTATGTAATGCAGCATAATGATAGATTTTCCATTCAGGACGAGCATAAGCATCGTGAAGGTTTTCAACAATTTCTTTTGGATCAAGTAAAACGATTAAATGTTGAGGTAAATAGCCCAATGTATTTACGACTAAATCTTTTTCAGTCAAACAAATTGAACCTGTTTCAGCAACACCAAAACTTGCCCTTACAACTGCAAAATCAATATCATGCAAGCTATTTGGCGATGATTGTGAGGTGATTTCATAATTCCCTTTTACTTCAGAAACGACTGAACAAATATTTTTAGCACTAGCTAATTTATCGTTTACTGCCTTTAAAGGATTTTTTAAATCCTTATCAAGCCATTCACCACCCATTTCAGTAAAAACTTTTTTAAATTTATCAAGGATATCAAGATTTTTTTGATGAAAAAAAGGGACAGATGATAGTTCAACATATTCGACAGTGCAAGCATGACGAATTCGATTAAGAATAAGATCGCGATTACTCATGAACTTTGCCTTTTTTCATATAATTTCTTTCATACCAACTATGAAAAGTTTCCTTTGGTGTGAAAGGTAAATCCCTTTGCCTGCCCCACGTGTTCAAATTATTATACACAAGAAAATGCGGTAAATATTTCAACGCACGATCCGCATTGCTAATCGCAGCCCTGTATAAACTGGGATGTGCTAAAATTTTACCAGCCGCCTGCATCATAACTCTTTTAGTAAAAGATAACTCTCCCTTTTCAGCTAAAACCACACGCCATGTAAAAATCTGTTCATGAATATTAATTTTTACAGGACATACGTTGGCACAGCTTCCATTCAAGGTTGACGCAAAAGGGAGATTACGAAATTTGTGTTTATTATAACCTGGACTAAGGATCAAACCAATTGGTCCAGCATAAGTGCTTCCATAACTTAATCCCCCACTTCGACGGAATACAGGACATGTGTTCATGCAGGCACCACAACGAATACATTTTAAACCAGCCTTGAACTGTTTATCCGCCAAACGAGTTGATCGCGTATTATCAACCAAAATAACATGCATTTCACCGCCCTGCTGTCTTGGACCACGAAAATAGGAGGTATATTGCGTAATTGGGGAACCCAACGCGCTTCTTGATAACAAACGGATAAACACAGCGAGATGTTCAAGTTTGGGAATGACTTTTTCAATACCCACCGTAACAATATGTAATTTTGGAGTGTTTGCTGAAAGATCTGCATTACCTTCATTTGTACACACGACCACAGCCCCCGTTTCCGCAACCAGAAAATTCCCCCCTGTCATACCCGCTTCTGCTTTAAGAATATAAGGACGATTAGTTTCACGCTGTGTTTCAGCCAAATAATGAATATCATTATTACCAGCTTGAGCATTCAGGGTTTTAGTAAAAACTCTCGAAACATCTGTACGAGATTTATGAACAGCTGGAACTACGACATGACTTGGATCTTCATTATCTAATTGCTGAATGCGCTCTCCTAAATCCGTTTCAATAACAATAATCCCTTCTTTTTCAACGGCATGACGAAGACCACACTCTTCACCTAACATAGACTTGCTTTTAACAAGCGTTCTGGTCTTGTGATCTTTCATAATTTTTATAGCAATTGCATTACATTCCTCTGCATCTATTGCCCAATAAACATGTATACCATTTGCTTTAGCATTTTTTTCAAAAATTTCCAAATAATAAGCCAAATGTTCAAGCGTATGTTCTTTAATATCCGATGCAAGTTGTCTTAATTCTTCCCATTCAGGGATAAGATGCATTTGTGCATCCCGTTTTTTACGTAAATCCCATAAGCGATTATCATGCATTTTTTCATGAGCTTGTGCTAAAATAAAACGGTTGGCCGCCTCTAGTTGGTCTATTGGTTTATTCCCGTTAATAATTGCGCCTTTTGGTTCCGTTTCATGTTGAAGGGCATCATCATTTAAATTCATGTTTACACTCATTGTAAATCTCCATTTAAAATCTGTACAATATGGACATATTTCAAAGGGAGTTTCATTCGTTGAGCACACCCTTTTTGATGCATTAAACAAGAACTATCCGCAGAAACAACATATTCCGCACCACTTTTATATTGATCTATCACTTTATCTTGTCCCATTTTAGCAGATACACCTTCTTCAAAAACAGAAAAAGTCCCCCCAAAACCACAACATTCATCTGGACGTTCAAGATCAACAAATTCTACGCCCCTCACTTTTTTCAATAAATCCTTAGGTTTTGAAAAATAAGGTTCCCTTAATTCTGACATGCTTGCATGACGTAATCCACGTAAAGCATTACAATTATAATGAATTGCAACTTTATATGGGAAAGATGCCCATGGGAAGGCATCAACCCTGATAATATCATGTAAAAATTCAACAAGATCATAAGTGTTTCTTCTTACATGTTTAACATCTTCTGTTTGTTCTATTGCTGTAAAATTAGCACGCACTTGATGCGTACAGCTTCCTGATGGCATCACAATATAATCAAAATAAGCAAAATTTTTCACAAATAAAGCTTCTGTTGCTGCAGCCTCTTTCTGACAGCCAGTATTTGTCATTAGCTGTCCACAACATGTTTGATCAAAAGGATAAGTAATATCTAAGTTAAACCGTTCTAACAATTTTAAAGTTGAAACACCAACTTCAGGTTCCAGTGCATCCATATAACATGGAATGAATAACCCTACTTTCATTTTATAAACCTTGATATCTTTAAAAATTTTTTTATAATTATCTCGCTTCAATTTAACACTATATCAAGGGTTTAACTACTCTTAATTATTTATTATTTTTAATCCGTTTCAATACCAAATCAGGTGTCAAAATTTGAGGTAAAATTCTAGGATCTCCATCGGATGGATAATAGATATAAAGAGGAACACCTTCACGACCGAATTGCTTTAAAAAAACACGAATTTCATGATCATAATGTGTCCAATCCCCAAACATATAATAAATATGATGTGCTCGAAAATACTTTTTTACCCTTGAATTTGACAATGCAACTTTATCATTAACTAAACAAGTCAAACACCAGCTCGCCGTAATGTTGACAAAAACGGGTTGATGTTTTGCTCGTAATTCCTCGATTTTTTTAAAAGAAAAGGCTAAATGATTTTCATCAGAAATTTGAACAGATTTTTGATCATAATGAACAAAAACAATCGATAATCCTAATAAAACCAGAATCATGACCAGCAAAAACCTTAAAAAAAACAAAGAAAATGGATTGAATGTACGATAATAACTATGTTGCATTTTACCGTACAACCATCCGCCGAATCCAATCAAAACCCCACCAAGTAAAACAATCAATAAAATAAAAGGTTGTTGATATTGATTAATAATCCATATTAACCAGACGCAACTTATGAATAAAGGAAACGCCAAAAATTGTTTTAAGGTTTCCATCCAAGGTCCTGGTTTTGGAAGAAATTTTATTAGATAAGAAACGTACGCTAGGATTAAAAAAGGACAGGCTAATCCAAGTCCCATCATTGTAAATAATATAAAACTTTCAAAAAAAGAACTATTTAACGCTGCTGCAATTGCAATTCCCATAAAAGGTGCCGTACAAGGGGTCGCAATAATAACCACAAATATACCTGTCAAAAAATCAGCAATATAGGTTGACGAAAGTTGTGTTTTAAATCCACTAAATGAAATGGAAATTATAAAAACATTTAAAAAATTTAAAGCAATAACGAAAAATAACCAACATAATAAAATTAAAAAAGAAATAGATTGAAACTGGAAACCCCAGCTGAACTGATTTCCCATCCAACGTAATAAAATAAAGATAAGATCAATTGCTATAAAACTACATAAAACACCCAATGCATAAACCAACCCACTTTTATGGCGATAGGATATTTTTGTTTTTCCCATCCGACTTAAAGATAATAATTTCATCGCCATTACCGGGAAAACACATGGCATGAAATTCAATAAAAATCCACCTATAAAGGCACAGCCTATGATTAAAAATAAATTTAAATCCTTAACCTTATATTGATTTTGAACTTTGGGGTGAATTAACCAATAATAAGTCTGAAGATTTTGATCTTGTACAGCCAAAATCCCCGTAAGTGGCTTTGTCAAAACTTGTTGAGATAATAAAGGTAATTTTAGTTGGAAATAATTCGAGTCTAGTTCGAAAACTTGTTTTTTATTGTGATCGATAAAACCCGCTTTTTCTGGCATAAACCATAGATTTTGTATCGAATGAACGGGTATATCAGCCTGATTAGCCCACAACGTCCCTGTAGGCGAAATAAAAATATTTTTATTTAAAAATTCAGGGCGTTTTTTTAAAGTATTTTGAAGTAACCCTGACTCTTTTGAAGGATAAATATAGGAGAAATTATAAGGTATATTCAGAACAAAACTACCCTCTTCAGGTTTACAAACTGTAGAACATATCAACCAGCTTGCTTTAAAATGAAAATGTAGATCTTGATTTTGGTAATGTTTATCTATAAAAACATAAAAGGGTAATATAACATCATCTTGATATATATAAGAAGTTAAACCATCCTCCTTCAAGCGTTGAGGTACTGGCCATTCAATATTGGGTGTTATTTTTTTTTGATTTTCATTAATTAATAATTGAACAGAAGTAGCATCCCCAGCATCCCCAGGATTTTTCCAGTATGTATGCCATCCTGGTTTTAATTGGATACGGAGTCCAAATAAAATCCTTTCTTGATTATGATAAAATTCATCATTACTAATGATACTAACACGGTCATACGCATTAACAAGAATTTCACTTTCTTTACCAAAAATATTTTGCGTATAAAATCCAAGTATCATCCAAATAATAGCAATCCAAAACTGCACTTTTTTTTAATCCTCAAATAAATAAAGATTATTCTAATCTTATTTCAATGATAGGATAATCAAAATTATTTATTCTGTTAACCAACTTCCTTTTTATTTATGTTTAATCTTGATCTTAATTCCTTACTTATTCAATCAATACTTCCAGAACTTTACGATCATTTACTTGACCATTCCAATTGCATTCTTGTCGCACCACCTAGATCAGGAAAAACAAGTATGGTTCCTTTAACACTCCTTTCATCAGCTTGGCGAGAAAAAAGAGAAATTATTTTATTAGAATCACACCACATCGCAACACGTTCTGCAGCCAATCGTATAGCTTTTTTATCCAATGAGAAAACAGGTCAAGTTATCGGTTATCGAACACGATTGGAAAAAAACAGTTCACAAACAATAATTAAAGTTGTCACCCAAGGTTTATTTCTGAGATTTTTATTGAATAATCCTTTTCTAGATCAGATTGCCGCAATTATATTTGACGAAATTCATGAACGTTTTATTGAAACTGATTTGTGTCTAGCTTTATGTCATAATCTATAAAAAAATCTGCGCCCTGATTTGCGTTTGATAGCGATGTCGGCAACGCCAATATTAAAAAATCTACAAAAAATTTTTGATTGTAAGGTTATTACAAATTATATCAAGACTTATCCTATTAAAATTTACCACCGTAAAAGAGATATCTTAACCTGCAAAGATCTTCCTTAAATTACAGCAGCTAAAATGAAGAAGTCTATCACCGACATCAAGACGGTAATATCTTGTTTTTTTTACCAGGTGTAGCAGAAATTCAACGAACAATAGATTTACTCACGATAAAAGAAACTGAAATTCTTCCTCTTTATGGTGATTTACCCTCTACTAAACAAGATAAAGCCATACTTCAACCTAATGATAACAGACACATTATCCATGCTACATCAATTGCAGAAACATCTTTGACGGTTCCTGGTGTTTGTATTGTCATTGATGGTGGATTCCGTAGAACAGCTCATTTTAATGGAGACACAGGATTTTCTTGTCTTTTAACACAAAGAATTTCTAAAACAGCAACCAAACAAAGAGCTAGACGTTCTGGACGTGAGCGTGACGGGGTAGTTTATCGTCTATGGACCAAAACGATGGAAAGAAGTTTCGCTTTACACGATCAACCTGAAATATTATTCAGCGAATTAAGTTCTTTTCTATTAATTTACCAATCCTAATCTGAACTTATGGAAATTTCGATCAAAGATTTAACTTTTCCTGATCTACCTTCCAAGGGTTATCTAAAAGCGGCAAGTAATCTATTAAATTTATTAGGAGCCTTGAATGAAAAAGAGGAAATTACAGACTTTGGTCAATCCGTGATTTAATTTGGTTCGCATCCACGTCTGGCATGCATGATGCTTAGAGCACAAACAAATCAAGACAAAGCTTTAACTACAGATCTAGCAGCCTTACTTGAAGAACGCGATCCCTTTAAACAAGACAATTCATTTTCTTCCGATATACAACTCAGATTGACTTGACTTCATACTTCTCCACGATTTAAACAAGCTAAAGATTTATGGCATCGTATTCATCAGATTAGCCAAGAATAAAAAAAGACTAGATATACCTTCAACACAACAGATAGAAGGTGATCCAGCACCTCTTCTTTGTGCCGCTTTTCCTGACCGATTGGCACAAAAATGTAATGACATTGGATCTTTCCGTTTTGCTGGAGGAAGTGCTGCCTATTTTTCCCAACAAGATCCCTTATCTAAAGAAAATATGCTAATTGTTACCAATGTTCATACCACGAAAAAAACATAATTTATCTTGCGGCACCTATTTCTTTATCAACCTTACCTAATTTCATTTACAATCAGGCACGTCATGAGGAAACCACTACGCTTGATCCCATCAGTGGAAAAATAATTTTTCAAAAATTTTCAATTGGAATAAAACAATAAAACAATTTCAAGTACAATGTACCTGGGCAAAAAATTATTTGGATGAAACTATTCCTGACTTATCTGGCGAAATGCTGATTTTTCATATTGAAAAATGGTTATCGCCTTGGATCATGCAATTTAATAATATCAATAATATTAAAATGTTGTAAAAATACTTAAATCCTACCTAGAATGCGAAATTTGCCAACAATTGAATAAATATTTTCCAACCCATATCACTTTGAATCAAAACCGATTTTTAATTGATTATACACAACCAATCCCCATGATTTCCGAACAAGCACAAAAATTTTATGGTATAAAAAAAACACCCACTATTGCTAACGGCCAAATTTCAATACAATGTTGTCTCCTTTCACCTGCGAACAGACCACAAGCAATTACACGTCATTTAGAAAATTTTTGGAAAAAAGAATGGAAAGATATGAGAAAAGATATGAAAGGACGTTATCCGAAACATAAATAGCCAGAAAATCCTTTAAAGATTGAATAAATACTTAAATCCAACCTTTATAATCCTTTGAATATAAAATGATGTTCATATTAACTAAATATTCGAATCATATCCAAAAGAAATTAAATCTAGACCTCAAAATATGTTTTATTTTCCTTCTATTTGTAACTTCTTCCAATGCTGAAGAACTTAAAAATAAAACTGAACAACCCAAAACAGTTGTTCCATCTGCGTCTTTTAATAATTCTGCGGTACCTTTAGTTGAATATGGACCTTTAACTTTTTCACCACTTGTTAAAAAGGTTGTGCCAGCAGTTGTTAATATCTCAGTTTCACAAAATATTTATACAAAACAATCCAGAAATATTCATATACCCCCTTCCTTGAAAGGTACCCCCTTTGAGAAAGAATTCAGACAAAGACAACATACACGCAATCGAAAAGTAACCGAGGCTGGTTCAGGATTTCTTATTGATCCCCACGGTATTATTGTTACAAATACGCATGTTATTGGATCTTCAAACGACATTACGGTTTATTTAACAAATGGCAAACGCTTTACCGCAAAAGTAATTGGAAGCGATTCCCTTACTGACATTGCAGTCATTAAAATTAAAAGTGATACTCCCCTTCCATATGTTGAATGGGGTGATAGCCGAAAGGTAGAGGTTGGAGATTGGATTCTTGCCGCTGGAAATCCTTTTGGTTTGGGTTCATCGGTAACAGCTGGAATTGTATCAGCTCGAGGCCGTGATATAGGTTCCAGCCCGTTTGACGATTTTTTACAATTAGATGCCCCTATGAACCCCGGTAATTCTGGTGGCCCTTCTTTTAATTTAGCAGGTCAAGTTGTGGCTTTAAATACCGCTATCGTTTCCCCTACAGGAAGCTCTGTCGGTATCGGTTTTGGTATTCCTTCTGAAATTGCCGCACCTATTGTTTCTCAACTTTGTAAAACAGGATTTATAGACCGTGGTTGGTTAGGCGTTACCCTCGAAGAAGATTCTAGTCATAATGGAGTGAGAATCACTGATCTTGATCAAGATGGTCCAGCCTATAAAGCCAGAATAAGGATTAATGACCGTGTAGAACTCATTAATGATCAACATGTTGATACAATCAGAACATTTATAAAAACAGTTGCCATTGCCCATCCAGGGTCTATTTTACAACTTACAATCAAACGAAATAAAAAAAATATCAAACTTGATGTTACAGTTGGGCATAGACCCAAAGACGATACAGACTAAAACTTTCAAAAATTTTACTTTTTTTTTTCGAAAATTATTTTTTTTAAAAAAAAAATATACTAATATTATTTAGGGTTATTTTTCAAGTAAAACTGAATATTTAATATTTATTAATATTAAAAAATTAAGTTTTTATTTAAGAAGAAATAATCTTTTACACTTAAATTTCTGTCATAAAAATTTTAACCTGTTTTTTTTATGATATCCCCATAATTGTTTTGATTAAGGAATTTTGATGCATCGTCGTTTTACACAAACCCCTGTATCTCTATTTTTATTGTTTTTCAATAACTTTAAAATCAATATTTTGTTATTTTATATAACTTTATTATTCACTACTCAATATAGTTATGGAAGTAGCATAGCAAAATCCAGTACAATCCCAAAACCAATTGAGGAAGCACCAAGTCAAACAAAAGTACTGGATGAGCAACGTTATACAGGGTCTATTTTATCTCCATCTGGTGCGATTACTAAAGCTGGTGTACTCGCATTGGAACCTTATTTTCAATCAACTATCAGCCGTGGTGCTTACCAAGCAAATGGAAGTGTAAAAAATAGTAAACACAGAACTGATTCCGCAGACAGTTTTCTCTTGATTAAATACGGAATTACAGATAATTTAACAATTCAAGCCACACCTCAGGTTAACTATGCCTGGAACGGTAAAACCACATCTAGCAGTGTTCATTTTTCTGATCTTCCTGTCGAATTTCAATATCGCTGGATTGATCAAGATAATTTACATTACCGACCAAGTTTTACAACATTCCTAGGAATGAATTTTCCAACAGCTGATTTTGATCAACTAGACCGAGCCCTTGATGCCAATGGAAGTGGACAATATGCACTTCGTTTTGGTATTCATGCTCAAGCTGCCTACGAAGTTTTTCACCGTGCCCTGAGATTTCGTTGGTGGGGTGTAGGACGTAAACCTCTTGGTCATCGAACAGTTAAAGGGATTAGCTACTATGGAACTGATAGCAGTTTTGAAGGAACTGTTAGAGGAGGATTGTTTGGTAATGCTGGATTTGCATTTGAATATGGATTAACAAAAGAATGGGTATTGGCTTTTGACTTCCAATATGATTGGGCACAAGGAACACATATTAAAGGTAACGATAAACATATGGGTTATTTACAACATATTACAGGCGCTTCACATGATTTCCAGGTGGCACCTGGTATTGAATATAACTTTACCCCTGCTGTAGGATTCATTGCTGGTGCAGCAATAACGGTTGATGGGCATAATACCAATGATTTTGTTCAACCTCAATGTGCCGTAAATATCGTCTTTTAAATAATTTTTGACATATTTGGCACGATTATTACCTATACGTTTTTCAAATTTTACAAAAAATAATTATATAAATATTACTTAATCTTAGATTTTATATGGAATCTAAGATTATTTGTATCGATTGCTAAAAATCTACTCTAATGTGAAATTATTGAATGATTTATAGGTTTTCAGCTTTGTATATTTTATTTTATTTATTTCTACATAAGTATAAAATTATCCTCTTTTATTTAGGCTTATTCTTTTTATTTTATCCCTTAACTAAACTTCATGCTTTAGAAACACAAACAGCTCTGGAAACTCAACAAGAACAAAAAGAAAATGAGACAGGGCTCTACCCGTTTTAAAAAAATCAACGTTATACGGAATCCCTATTATCGCCATCAGGTGCCCTTGTTAAAGCTAGAACTTTTATCTTAGAACCCTATTTACAAAACACAAT
Source organism: uncultured Commensalibacter sp. (assembly GCA_946699565.1). Taxonomy (GTDB): domain Bacteria; phylum Pseudomonadota; class Alphaproteobacteria; order Acetobacterales; family Acetobacteraceae; genus Commensalibacter. Next base: position 24,646 of record CAMPDW010000002.1, read on the forward strand.
AAGTCGAGGTGTCTATCAAGCCAATGGTAAATCTAAAAATTCAAAACACAGAACTGATTATTCTTTAAATTATACCTTATTAAATATGCCATAACTAACCATCTCTCTGTTTAAATATTACCGCAAATCCGTTATATGTGGAACAGGCGAACAACTGCAAGTTCAATCCATTTCACAGATTTACCTTTTGAATTACAATATCGATGGATTAATCAAAAAGATACCCATTTCCAACCAATTCAAACAACTATACTGGGAATGATTTTCCCAACTGGTATCTTGGTAGGCACCTTGATGGTGCTAACACTGGAAATTATATGTTAAGGTTTGAACTACAATCCCAAGCAGCTTATGTATTATTCAATCGAGCATTACGTGTATGTATATAGGGCGTTGGAAGAGAACCTTTAAATACTGTTAACTTATGTAATATAAGTAACTATGGAACACAAACGGATTTTTGGGGTAAAGCAAAATCAAATTTATTTGGCAATACGGATTTTTCCCTTGAATATGGTTTTGAGTAACAAATGGCTTGTTTCTTTTAATCTTGTCTATGATTAGGCAAGAGGAACTCATATTAGAGGATATTATCTTCACAAATCGAACTCTTATCAACGAAATGTTGACGGTGCTTTTCATGACATTCAAACCGCACCAGCAATTGAATATAACCTTTCACCCCGTATTGGTGTTATCGTTGGATCAGCAATAACCGTTGATGGACATAATACTAATAAATTTGTTCAACCTCAAATGGCTGTTAATTTTGTTCTCTAAATAAACTAAGCAAGAAAATCCAAACGAGATAAACGCTGATATTTTAAAACCACAATAGCATTTTGACGGAATTTTCTTGCTAAAACCCTTGCTTTTCTAAGATCCATAACGACCATAAATAAAGGTTCTGAGAATTGTTTTAAGGAACCTTTACCTTTTACATAATAATAATTTGTTAAATATAAGGATAACTTCTCCATCATTTTTCTGTTCCATCCATCTACTTTTCGCCGTCCCCCAGGATTATAAGCACTAAACATTACTAACTCCTTGTTTCTCAAAGATTTTGGTATGTTTAATGGATAAAATCCAGTTTTTACACGAATGAATCCAGCCTCATATAAACTTTGCTTATAATTTGATTTTATTCTAGCAGTTACGGGTAATATTCCAGTCATATCTATTTCTTTTTTTTCGCAATTTCTTCACCAAATATTGAATTTCTATGAACTTGTACAGATATTAATAATCCAAAACCAAACATAACCGTTAACAAGGCAGAGCCACCATAAGAAACCATAGGTAAAGGAACGCCCCCTACAGGAATGGCTCCCATCACCATTGATAAATTAACCGCACAATAAAAAAAGAAATTCATAGTAATTCCCACGCCCAATAATCGACCAAATTGATTACAAGATCGCATGGAAATAATCATACCTCCAACAACAATTAATAATAACAATCCGATTACACAAATACCACCTGTAAAACCCCATTCCTCTGCAATCATAGTAAAAATAAAATCCGTTTGTTTTTCAGGCAGGAAATTTAACTGTCCTTGTGTTCCGTGTAAGTAACCCTGCCCCCACATTCCTCCAGAACCAAGGGCAATTTTGGACTGGATAATATTATACCCAGCCCCTAAGGGATCATTTTCTGGATGTAAAAAAGTTGTAATTCTGGCTTTTTGATAATCATGTAAATGATTATAAACTATTTTAAATAAAAAGGGTACAGGGACTAAAACTAAAAGAATTAAATACCAACGCATTCCAGCGGCAAAAAAAATTGTTGCACCTATAAAACCAATAATCAAGGCTGTCCCTAAATTAGGTTCTTTTAAGACCAACATGACAGGTATAAGAACTAAAATAGCGGGAATAACAAGTCGTAAGGGATTACCCATTTGTTGCCAGTTCATTTTATAAAACCAGCTTGATAACAATAAAACTAATGAAATCTTCATTAATTCTGAAGGTTGTATAACAATCCCTCCAATAATAATCCATCTTTCCGCCCCTTTACCAACATGACCCATATGTAAAACTGCCAATAATAATAAAATAGCCAACCCATAAAGAGGCCATGCCAGTTTGACCAAAATCTGCGGAGGAAGTAAAGCCACCCCAATCATAATAACAAAACCAACACAGAATTTTATCAATTGAGGATATGCAAAAGGATAAGATGATCCACCACCGGCTGAATATTGTGCAAAATAACCGATCATTGCCAACAAACAAACCAATCCGACATAAAGCCAATTAATACGTTGAAGTTTATTTAAAATCTTGAAATTGGGTTCTGGTCTTAATAAACGTTTTTCAAAAACCATTTTGGTTACACTTCATCCAACTTTTTTATCTTTTGATGTATCTTCATTATTATTAGAATTTATATCTTTATTAACTTCTTTATCATTATTTTTTGCAGGATCACGCTTTAACGTCGCAATCATCATATCCCGTGCCAACGGTGCTGCAACAGAAGCGGCTGCATTCCCATGTTCTACAATAACAGAAATAGCATATTGTGGATCATCATAAGGTGCAAAACAGATGAAAAGTGCATGTGGACGGTATTTCCATGGTAAATTAGCAGAGTTAAAATGACCACTTTCTCTTAAAGCACGGGAAACACTCTTAACCTGAGCAGTACCTGTTTTACCTGCCAATAATTTTCCATTAAAATCCATTTTTGCCTTGTTACCAGATCCTCGATATTCATTTACAACAGCAAACATTCCTGAACGAACTTTTTGCAAAAAATTAGGTTGAATATTTAAATCTGACCAAAACATTGGACTAGATTGAGGCAATAGTATTTTATTGCGTTTTCTTATTAAATGAGGCGCAATATTTTTACCCGTCGCCATTCTGGCGGTATAAGTTGCCAATTGCAAAGGTGTAACATGAACAAATCCCTGACCAATACCACTAACAATTGTATCACCAATATTCCAACGATGTTTATATGTCTCACGCCATTTTGGTGTTGGAATCAATCCAGATTTTACATGCGTTAATTCAATAGGTAACTGAACACCAAGTCCCAATTTTTTACAAGTATTATAAATGGCTTCCATCCCAGTACGTCTTGCCACTTCATAAAAAAATACATCGCAAGAAAATTTCAACGCACCGTGTAAATCCAAGGATCCATGTCCATATTTATTCCAACAATGAAATCTACTTCCGCCATAATCATAATGTCCAGAACAATTAATACGCGTTGTTTCTGTTATTGTTCCAGCCTCCAAAGCAGCTAATGCTACTGCCGGTTTAAAGGTTGAACCAGGGGGATAAGATCCAGCCACCGCTTTATTTGTTAAGGGACTTCTTTCATCTTCCATCCATGTTTTCCATTGTGTGTGACTTACACCACTATCAAATAGAGAAGGATTGAATGAAGGATTACTTACCATGGCCATGACCTCTCCATTTTGACAGTTTAAAACAACTGCACTGGCTGATTGATCAGCCAAAACGGATGAAATATCCTTTTGTAAATCTATATCAATTGTTAATTCGACATCCTGGCCCTGAACACTATCAACATGCCCTAACTCGGTAATAATATGGCCAACTGAATCAACTTCAACTTGTACTTCACCCGCTTTTCCGCACAAAACATCTTCCTGTGTTTGCTCGATACCAGCCCTTCCAACACGCATTCCCGGCAATGCTAAAATTCCATTTTGAGCGATATCCTTATCATTTGGTGGAGCAACATACCCAACAATATGAGCTAACAAATCTTCAAAGGGATAAAGCCTTTTCGTACCTACATCTATTACGATACCTGGAAGATTAGGTGAGTTAACTTCGATGACAGTCATTTCATCACGGGATAAAAAATCCTTTAACATAATAGGCACAAATCGACGTTGATGATCAAAATTCGATTGAATACGTGCATAATCATGTTCATCTAAGGTGATCAAATCGCTAAATCGTTCTATAATATCAGTAACATTATCTGTCTCTTCTGGAATAATCATTGCACGCCAATTAATCTTATTATTAGCCAGAACAGTACCAAAACGATCTAGAATTCGCCCTCTTGGTGGTGATAACAAGCGTTTACTTACAAAATTTTTTTTAGCCATCTTAATATATTTATCACCATCAATAACTTGTAATTTATAAAGACGACTAGCCAACAAAGAGAGAATACCTGTTTGAATTGCCAAAATAAGAACTGCTCGCCGAGTAAAAACACGTTTCGAATTCGTATCCGATAGTTCATTTCTGCTACGATAAGGTATTTTTTTCTTCATTCCGTATGCAGTTTCTACACCTGTTCAGGATCAGCAATTGTTCGATGAGCCCAAGTAAATATAATTGATAACATAGGGTAAAGCCCTATAGCAAAAATCGTTTCGAATATAAAGTATGAAACAGGGAACATTCTTAAACTAAAAACAGAAATAAGCAGCCATTGAATAAAAAAAACTCCAACTACAATTATAGAAAAAATAAACCATACAAGTAAAAAACTATATCTTGTCAAACGAAAACGCTGAGATATACCAATACCATATATGACTAATAAAATAAAAATAGCTATTCCAGGCGGAGAAAAATTTAATAAATCTATTAGTAAACCTAAGAAAAACACCCCAATAGCAGGCATTGAAGTTGGACGATAAATAGACCAAAAGTATACAAAGGCACTTACAATAGGCAATAACAACTCATTACGGCCCGGTATATTTAAACGAACAGATAAAAATAAAATAATAAATAAAGTAAAACCCATGGGAACCAGCCAACGTATAAAGTAATCTATTCGCTGAAAACGGGACAGAGAAGGTCGTATTCCAGGAATTCTTTTATGTATTTGACGTTCAGAATGTTTCTCTTTATTGATCATTCCTAGTTATGACCTAATAATGCTGGACTAGCGACGGGTTTTGTCTTGGTTTTTTTATTCGTTAAGTTAATCCGACCCGGTGCATCAGGAGGGTTAATTTCATTATTTTTAAAATTAAAAATTCTTACAATTCTTAAACGATCAAGCGATGTATAGGGCACAACAATAGGATGCCTTGGATCAAGATAATGAACATAACCGATCGGTATTTCCGCAGGAAAAGCATTGCCCTTATTATCCGTAAGAACTTTCTCGCCCTCAATAGGTGGTTTGTCTTCTGGATAAAAGATTAATTTAGGATATGAAGTATTATCTCCAGCCATAATCGCCTGAACATGAGAATTCGTTAAATTCACGGGTACCCGACTTACAGGATCATTAATTAATAAGATCCTAGCTGAACGATCACCTGTTTCTGTAACTCTTCCTACTAATCCAAATCCACTTAAAGCGATTTCACCAACATGAACATTATGTCCTGATTGTAACACAACTAAAACCGCCTTATGATAAATTCCACTTCCATCAGCAACGATATGGGCGGTAATATAAGTTATTCTTGAATCTGGGATCCAATGTAACTGTTTTTTTAACTCTACATTTTCTTCTGCTAAACCCAAGGCAACATGATACCAACCTTTTAATTCTTTATTCTCGTGTTTTAATTTTTTATTTTCTTTCATAATATTTCGAACATCATGAAAATTCTGAAAGAATTTATTAAGCATGTCACAAGGTTTTTCGACGATAACATAAACAGGCAATAAAAAATCAACAACCTTCAAACGTACATCTTCAATTAACTTGGGTTTTGCTTGGCCTATTATCATGATTAAAATCGCCATTATAAATAATAATGGTAATATTAATTTTGTTAAAGCCTGTTTAATCTGAATAGATATAGGTATCATTACAGTTATAATTTTTGAATTTTGTTACATGCTATATTTGTTTTATACGACTTACTTGATCATATACAATAAGCAATATACAAAGATTTGTATATTGCTTATCCATTAAAATTAACTATACTATTTGATTTTATTTTTAAATATAAAATTAATACATTGTTGTTAAAATATTTCTAAGTTTTTTCATTTCTTCTAGGGCTCTTCCTGTTCCCAAAGCCACACAATCCAAAGGATTTTCAGCAACAATAATGGGAAGTCCTGTAGCCTGCCTTAAAACATCATCCAAGCGAAGTAATTGACTACCTCCCCCTGTCAACATTATCCCTTTATCAACAATATCTGCTGCCAATTCAGGAGGCGTATTTTCTAATGCTACAGAAACAGCTTCCACAATTTGAGAAACAGGTTCAGCCAAACTATCAGCGATTTGTTCTTGTGAAACCTGAACTTCTCTTGGCACCCCATTCATCAAATCACGTCCTTTAACTTCACGCCAAGGCCCTCCATCCTCAGCAGAAGGATCAGAAATAGCAGCACCCAATTCCATCTTGATTTTTTCAGCCGAACTTTCACCAATTAACAAATTATGATTACGACGAATATAAGCAATAATGGCGTCATCCATTCGATCGCCACCAACACGTACAGAACGTGCATAAACAATACCACCCAAAGAAATTACAGCAACTTCAGTAGTTCCACCGCCAATATCAACGATCATATTTCCAGAAGGTTCGGTTACAGGCAAACCAGCCCCTATAGCAGCCGCCATAGGTTCTTCAATTAATTGGACACGTCGAGCTCCAGCGCTTTCAGCACTTTCCTGAATTGCACGTCGTTCAACAGCAGTAGATCCAGATGGAACACATATAACGATTTGTGGACTAGCAAACATACGACGATTATGAACCTTATGAATAAAATGTTTAATCATTTCTTCCGCTACTTCAAAATCCGCAATAACACCATCCCGCATTGGTCGTATGGCAGTGATGTTTCCAGGTGTCCTTCCTACCATATTTTTAGCTTCCTCTCCAACAGCTAAAACTTGTTTCTTTCCACGAACATCAGCAATCGCAACAACTGATGGCTCATTTAACACAATTCCACGACCTTTAACGTAAACTAATGTATTAGCCGTTCCAAGATCAATTGCCATGTCTGCAGACATAAAACCAAACAGGCGAGAAAACATCCAAAACTCCCGACAGCAAACTTATAATTTTAACCAAACTATGGCCTCAATTTCTATCAATAGGTTAAAATAGAAATCACCAACACCAACTTACTTAATTATATCTATTCGACTTACTCATTTAAAATCAATGGATCAAGCATTATCTAGCAAAAAATTATATAGTCTTATATATTATTTTATAATTTTATATAGCGCTAATGATAAAAAATACTAAAAATCTTACTTTTAGCACTAATTTTAAACTTTACCCTACAACAATGATCCTTAAATCATTTTAACTTACACAAATTAAATATTTCCGAATCGGAATTTAAATTATTAACTAATTTAAATATATCACTATCCCGCTTAATCATATAAAGTTATTTACTTAACATCTTTGATTTATTTTAATTATGATTTTTATTTACATAAAAATGACAAATTATTTGTTTCATAATTTAAATTTCATAACTAGGAGAAATTATATATGCACAATATTTCCAAAAAATCCTTATTAAGTCTTTCTACAGTTATTTTATCAGCATCTTTACTTGTTGCATGTAATAATGGTTATAGTGCTGCTGGAAGAGCAGGTACAGGGGCCTTAATTGGTGGAGGATCAGGTGCAGCAATTGGTGCACTCGCTGGTGGAGGAAAAGGAGCTGCTATTGGAGCTTTATCAGGGGGAGCTCTGGGGGCAGGAATAGGTGCGCTAACAACACCAAATCAACCAAAACCTAATTACAATAACAATAATTACCCAAATTATAACAATAATAACCAATATTATAATAATAGTAATAACCAATACGAACAACCCAATTACAGACCTCAAAATTATTCCAATAGATCAAATCAATAAAAAAACGGCGTTTAACGCCGTTTCCTTGAGTATCTAATTTACAATTTCAGGTTTTTGACGTTGCCGTTTGGTTAATAATTTATTCAAGGCATGAATATAGGCTTTTACAGCCGAAACAACTGTATCGACATCCGTACCTTGTCCATCTACTGTTTTACCGTTTTCTTCAAGCCTTACCGTCGTTTTGGCCTGAGCATCCGTCCCTTGCGTCACTGCACCAATTGAAAATAAAGATAAAGTTGCTTCAGGATGGGGGAAAATTTTCCTAATTGCATTGAATGCTGCATCAACTGAACCGCTATTTCCTGTAAACTGAACAATTTTATTTTGCTTATCAATTTCTATAGTTAGGGAAACCTCTGATGATCTAATCCCACTTTGAAAAGAAATATCAATCAAACGTAAAAATTCATGATCACGAACTTCATCATCGACTAAAGCCATAATATCATCATCGTATACCGTTTTCTTTTGATCTGCCAATGTCTTAAACCGTTGAAATGCTTCATTTAATTTTTCATCTGAAAAATCATTATATCCCAGAGACTTCAATTTGTCCTTAAAGGCAGCACGACCAGAATGTTTTCCCAAAATTAAAGAAGATCGATTCCAACCTACACTTTCAGGGGTCATGATTTCATATGTTTCAGCATTTTTTAATATACCATCCTGATGAATGCCACTTTCATGGGCAAAAGCATTTCTTCCAACTATGGCTTTATTAGGCTGTACATCAAACCCTGTAATCGTTGATAAAATACGAGAAGCATTTAATAATTTTTCGCTGACAATCGGATTATCAAAAGGAAATTTATCATGGCGTGTACGTAAAATCATCGTAATTTCTTCAAGTGCTGCGTTTCCTGCCCTTTCGCCAATTCCATTAATTGTACATTCCACCTGTCTTGCACCACCCTGTAATGAAGCGATGGTATTTGCAACACCCAATCCCAAATCATTGTGATTATGACACGAAAATATAACCTGATCTGCACCTGGAACACGTTCAATCAGATCCCTAAAAATATGCCTCATATCATCAGGAGTTGAATAACCCACAGTATCAGGAATATTAATCGTTGTAGCTCCATTTTTTATCGCTGTTTCAACACAACGACATAAAAAATCTGGTTCCGTACGTGACCCATCTTCTGCGGACCATTGAACATCATCAGTGAATTGTCTTGCTTTTTTATTTCCTTCTGCAATTACTTCTAATACCATTTCTGGTTCCATATGTAATTTATATTTCATATGTAAAGGTGAAGTCGAAATGAAATTATGAATACGTTTACGTTTAGCAGGCTTTAACGCTTCACCTGCTTTTTCAATATCTTTTTTTCCACCCGAACGTGCCAATCCACAGATAACAGAATCCTTTATTAACTCTGCAATTTTATGAACGCTTTCAAAATCTCCATCAGAAGCGACAGGAAAACCAGCCTCAATTACATCAACACCCAATTCAGCCAAAATTTTTGCCATCCTTAATTTTTCATTTAAATTCATTGAAAAACCAGGAGATTGCTCACCATCACGTAACGTTGTATCGAAAAATATAACACGATCTTTTTCAATTATTCCAAAAGAAGGATGGTTTATACTCATTTTAAATAAATCCTCATCATATGCCAAATGCTTTTCTAAGCTATTTAAGACACAAATCACGCCCTAAAATGCCTAAGAAAAATAAATTTTTAAAGGGAAATTACAAAAAACCCCCTAAATAAGATAACCTTATTACAAGATTATCTTACCTAGGGGCTACTAAGTTGAAAGATCAAACAAAACACAGATATCCACTCTCTATTTCTAAAATAGAAAAAATTATTTTCCAAAAGAGAGAATACCGTAAATTTCATGTCTCTATGACATCACTTTTTAAAATAAAAAGCAAGTTTAATTTTCAGCCTGTTAAATGAGTAACGCTTCCACCAATCATAAAATAACGATCAACAGCATTCTTTAAGGAAGTTGCAATAAGTCTACGATGCGCTATTTGACGCAATGCGGCCTCATCCCTTCGATTGGACATAAAACCCATTTCAATAAGAATTGATGGTATGTTAACTGATTTCAAAACTACAAATGCAGCATGTCTTTTTGGATGAGGTAATAATCCAACACGGGAATTAAAGGATAAAACAACATTTTGTGCCATTGTAGCTGATTCTTTTTTTGTTTCCAATTTGACTAAACTTGCCAATATTTTTTCAACCGCTGGAGATGTTACATGGATATTAGGACCACCATAACGATCGGCTTGATTTTCGACAGACGCCAAAGCAGCCGATTGGGCATCAGAAGCGTGATTGGATAAGGTATAAACACTTGCACCCCGAACTGATGAGTCACGTAAGGCATCAGCATGCATCGATATAAATAAATTCGCATTTCTTTTTTGGGCAAAATCAACACGACCATCCAAAGGAATAAAATGATCTGAATTTCTCGTTAAATAAACCTGATATCGTCCAGATTGCCTTAATAAATTAGCAAGTTCAACGGCCGTAGCATATGCAACATGTTTTTCATAAGTTCCAGAATAACCGATAGCACCTGGATCACGACCACCATGTCCAGGATCAAGTACAACCATCGGTAACGCAGGGCGTGTATTTCCTATATAAGCAGGTGATTTTATTTTTTTTTTCTGGTGATTTAACCGTAAAACTGAACTATTTGCAAGATGGCCTTTTTCAACATTATTTCCTTTTTTCTTTATCACTCCCAATGCAACAGAAGGAAATAAAATACCTATTGATGCTAATAATGTATTTCGTCTGGAGACTTTTAACGCCATCTTAATCCTATCCCTTTGACAAACCATTAGGTTATTCATCATATTTTTTTAAACTTTGCTCTATTCAGGGTAAATAAATACGCTATTAAATATCATTTGTAAAAAATTTACATTTTTATTAAAAATATAATTCATATTTTAATACGTAAAAAACCTTTGCTTTCACTACTCATTTTGAGATATTAAAATAGTGTAAGATTTTATTCCTAAATAATAAATGAATAATACTTAAAATCCTATATTTTTTGTTTATTTTTGATGACAAAAAAAAATGTCAATTAAAAATAGAAAGTCTAATATGAAAGAAAGTAATTAAAAATTGACGCTTTTTAAAACTACTAATAACATTACAAAAATAAACAAGAATGCAAATATAATCGAAATTCCTATTAAAAATGCTTCATGGTTACATACTCCCTAAGATGTTGAGTTTAACATGTTTCCAACAAAAAGCATTTCTTCAGAAAAGATTGATTGTCGTAACAATCACCGGAGTATTTATAAAACATGAATAAAAAAATGCTGATTGATGCCAGCTATAAAGAAGAAACACGCGTCGTAATCCTAGATAGCAATTATATTGAAGGTTATGATATTGAAAATTCAGCAAAGAAACAAATAAAAGGAAATATTTACCTTGCTAAAGTTATACGAATAGAACCAAGTTTACAGGCAGCTTTTGTTGATTATGGCGGAAATCGTCATGGATTTTTAGCGTTCAATGAAATCCATCCTGATTATTATCAAATTCCTATAGCAGATCGTAAAAAATTACTGGAATTACAAGAATTAAATAAAATTCACGAAACGTTACCTCCAGATGAAGAGCAAAATTTCGATCAGCCTTCTTATTATGAAGAACAAGAAAATACTTCCAATCAATTTGTCAAAAATTATAAAATCCAAGAAGTCATTCATAAACGTCAAATTATCTTGGTTCAAGTAGTTAAAGAAGAACGTGGAAATAAAGGTGCTGCCCTAACCACTTATCTATCCTTAGCTGGTCGTTATTGTGTTTTAATGCCTAATTCCTTAAGAACAGGAGGAATTTCAAGAAAAATCACCTCTCCTTCTGAAAGAAAACGTTTAAAAGACATTATTACAGAACTTAATATTCCAGCACATATGGGTATGATCATCCGTACTGCAGGAGCTCAATGTCCAAAAGCAGATACTTTAAAAGATGGTGAATATCTTCTTCATTTATGGGATGAAATTCGTAATTTAACAATGAAATCCATTGCTCCAGCCTTAATTTATGAAGATTCCAACTTATTAAAATTAACTCTACGTGATAATTATACAACAGATATAAGTGAGATTTTAATTGATGGTGAAGAGGCATGGTCTCAGGCAAGAGATTACATGCGCGCATTGATGCCACAAAACATTCATAAACTTCATCTTTGGCGCGATCAAAAACAATCTCTTTTTTCGTATTATAAAGTTGAGAATTTAATAGACCAAATGCTCTCTCCTATTGTTCAATTAAAGTCAGGAGGGTATTTAGTCATCAATCAAACAGAAGCTTTGGTTGCTATTGATGTAAACTCTGGTCGATCCATTAAAGAAAAAGATTTGGAAGAGACTGCGTTAAGAACCAACCAAGAAGCAGCTAATGAGATTGCTCGCCAATTAAGATTACGAGATTTAGCTGGTTTAATCGTCATTGACTTTATTGATATGGAAAATAAAAAACACAATTTCATAATTGAGCGACGATTGAAATCTTTACTTCATAAAGATCGTGCACGAATTCAAGTTGGATCAATTTCCTCATTCGGTCTTATGGAAATGACACGCCAAAGATTGCGTCCTTCTATCGCAGAATTTACCTTTATTCCTTGCCATGAATGTAATGGCACTGGCATCATACGCAGTGATGCAAATATATCCTTACATATTATAAGACAAATTGATGAAGAAGCTAGAAAAATAAAACCTGGAATTTTGACAGTTTCCATTTCATCAAATAACATTGCCCTGAATATTCTTAACCATAAACGTAATTGGCTAACGGATATTGAAAAAAAATATAAAATTAAAATTAATTTTGTTATTGATGCAAATTTAACATCTCATAATATACATTTCTCAAGCAAAGCAGATGCTGCTTTTGATATTGAAGTAGAAAATAATAGTGCCCAACTTACTCAAACACCCCTTCAAGAAAATCTTTTTGTAAGAGAAATTCCAATTCAATCCTATTTGGAATATCAAAATAATCCTGACGATTCTCTTGATGATATTATTATTGAAGAAAATATTATCGATATACAACCTGATAAAAATGATTTTGATAAAAAACTTGATATATTCAATAATAAACAGATAAATTCTCAAGATAATTTTGATTCTGATGACGCACAAGAAATTGAACATACAAAAGCTAAAGTTAAAAAGCAAAGCTATTATTCACGTCGTAATCGATATAAAAATAATCATATAAATGCAACAAAAAAGGATGAAAATAATAGTCATACTTTTGATCAAGCCGTTGAATCTAAGCCTACAAACCTATCAGTAGAATTGTCAGAAATACCCACAAAAATTGCCCTCGAAGTTAATAAAGATCATGAACATCAATTAAGTCATGATGTTTCAGATCAACTAAAAGAAAATGAAAATATCGTACCTCTTGATGAAAACAAGACGTCGATAACAGCACGTTCTGAAACGACTGATAAAGAGGAAAAATCCACAAAACGTCGCCGTACGATCCAAACAAGTCGTACTGCAAAAACTAAATCTTCAAACACCACGAAAATAACACGTAAACGAGCATCTCCTAAAAAAGAGACTGTCAAAGAAACAAGCAGTGAATCAATGGGTCAAAATGAAGAAAAAGAAACAAAAGTAAAAAAAGTCACACGCGCACGTAAATCGCCAGTAACAAAGAAAACGACAACGCGAAAGTCATCAACGAAAAAAGCTGAAATCGACAATGATGATGAACAGCCTTTAATTCAACCTATTGTCATTGATGATAAACCAAGCGAAAAACCTCGTTCTGGATGGTGGAAACGATAATTCAATTCTTACAAGGAACACAAATAGTGTTCCTTGTGAAAATATGATAAAAAGAACAAAAGCTTAATATAAATATATATTCTATTTAAAGTTTAGATTATCATAAAGTTAATTTAATAATATGCAACTCTCTCGATATACCGACTATGCACTAAGAACACTAATCTATTTAAATATGCATCGTGATCGACTTTGCTCTATCCATGAAATAGCAAATTATTATTCTATTTCACAAAATCATCTAATGAAAATTGTTCATCAACTTGGTAAACAAGGAATAGTTAAAACCCTTCGTGGCAGGAATGGAGGTTTAATTCTTAACATCGAACCTGAGAAAATTAAATTAGGGGATATTATTAAGAATACTGAAGAAGATACAATTCATGTTAAATGTGATCAGTGTCTTATTCGATGTAACTGTAATCTTCCACGCTTTTTGGTTGAAGCTGTTAATAGTTTTTACTCAACCCTGAACAAATATTCTTTAAGCGATCTTTTTGCAGATCCTAACCAATTAAAATCAATATTAAATATTCCTGAGTTACTGAATAGTAATAAAGCCTAAAAAGATTTTTATCTTTTTCTATTCATTCAAATAACAGGATATGCTTTTATAATTTTGCAAAAGCGTGTAAAGCAATAAATTCATCAATCATTTAATAGTCAAAAAACTTATTTTAATTTAAACAGGATAAATCAATGCATCGCTATCGCACCCATCATTGTGCTGCTTTAAGGTCCCAAGATGTGGGGTCAACAGTTAAACTTTCTGGCTGGATTCATAGTAAAAGAGATCATGGTGGTTTGCTTTTTATCGATTTACGTGATCATTTTGGCATAACACAAATTGTTATTCCTGCAGGATCATCTTTATTGGAAAGAGCAGAAAAATTAAGAGTAGAAAGCGTTATTTGCATTGTTGGTAAAGTCGTGACCCGTGAAGGAATGACAATTAATTCTAAATTACCGACAGGAGAAATAGAAATTCAAGCGCATGAACTTGAGGTTCTTTCAGAAGCTGACGTTTTGCCTTTTCAAGTGGCAAGTAATGAAAATTATCCTGAAGATTTACGCCTAAAATATCGATATATTGATTTACGACGTGAACGGATTCATCGCAATTTGATGTTGAGATCAAACATTATTACCAGCTTTCGTCGACGCATGATTGAACAAGGTTTTACTGAATTTCAAACCCCTATCTTAACCGCCTCTTCTCCAGAAGGAGCCAGGGATTTCCTTGTTCCTGCTCGTCTCCACCCGGGAAAATTTTATGCTTTGCCACAAGCACCACAACAATTCAAACAACTTACAATGGTTGCGGGATTTGATCGTTATTTTCAAATTGCGCCTTGTTTCCGTGACGAAGCTGCAAGGGCGGACCGTTCACCCGGCGAATTTTACCAGCTTGATTTAGAAATGTCTTTTGTCACCCAAGAAGACATTTTTGAAACGTTAGAACCCATTATGGAAGGTATTTTCAAAGAATTTGCGCCCACACATACTGTGAGTTCCACACCTTTTAAACGTATCCCATACAAACAAGCCATGAAAGAATATGGCAGTGACAAACCCGATTTAAGGAATCCCTTAAAACTTGTTGATGTTTCCGAAACATTTAAAAATTCCAATTTTGGTCTTTTTGCCAAAATAGTTAAAGCTGGTGGTGAAGTTCGTGCTATTCCTGCTCCTGGTGCTGGCTCTTTCCCACGTTCTTTCTTCGATAAATTAAACAAATGGGCCAGAGAAGAAAAAGCAGGTGGTCTAGGATATATCATCTTTGATAAAAATGGTGCCAAGGGTCCAATTGCCAAAAATCTTGATGAAACACGTTATGAAACGATCCGCAAGGCTTGTCATCTAAAAAGCGGTGATGCCGTTTTCTTCGTCGCAGGTCAAGGTGCTGATATGATTAAGTTTTCAGGTGCTGTTAGAACTAAAATTGCAACAGAGCTCAATCTTATTGAAAAAAATGCTTTCCGTTTCTGTTGGATTGTTGATTTCCCTATGTATGAAATCAATGAAGAAACCGGTTTAATTGATTTTTCTCATAATCCTTTTTCAATGCCCCAAGGTGGACTAGAAGCTTTAAACAATAAAAGCCCTTTGGAAATTAACGCTTATCAATATGATATCGTCTGTAATGGCATTGAACTTTCATCTGGAGCAATTCGTAATCATCGACCCGATATTATGATTAAAGCTTTTAAAATTGCCGGATATCCTGAAGAGGAAGTTGAAAAAAGGTTTGGGGGCATGTTAAATGCTTTTCGTTATGGTGCACCACCTCATGGAGGTGCAGCACCTGGGATTGATCGTATAGTAATGTTGTTAATGGATGAACCCAATATACGTGAAGTTATTTTATTTCCATTAAATCAGCAAGGTGAGGATTTAATGATGGATGCCCCTGCCCCAATTTCAACAAAACGATTGAAAGAACTTTCGTTATCTTTAAATTTACCAAAAATAGCTATAAAAAAACAAATAAAAAATTTAGAAATAGAAAAATAACAATAATAAAAGATTGCTTATTAAAAAAGCAATCTTCATATGCTTTACGATTATTTTATAAAATAAATACTTTAATTTATATTTTATTCATCCAAATCATTTTGAAAATATTGAAAATAATCAAAATGAATATTTTCAATATTTAATCAATTAAAATATAGATTATTCTCATTACGATACAAAAAATATTTTTACAGTTATATTAATATTTAATACCTTTCCATTTTTTATTAAAAACAAAAAATTTAATGAATTTGATATTCATTTTTTATTGCAATCCTTAATTATTTTTTTTTAGATAGTAAAATTTTTATTTAATCAATCTTATTTATCCTTAAATAATAAATTGGAAAAGCCAGCATTAAATAAGAAATCATTAATGGTTTTCATTCGTAAAATTCTTTATGAAGCAATATAATAATAATCATACTCCTTTTAAAATCATAAAAATTATTTTATTTCTAGCATTTTAGGTTTTATATTATTTTTAAAATTTATTACTTAATTCTTAAAAAAATTTTTATCTATAACCTTTTTATACGGAAAAACGCTTTGCTAGAAACAAATTCTCCCAAAGAAATAACCCCTCAACAAAGTGATGGACAATTAGCGCATACACTTCAACGACGTCATATTATTATGATTTCAATTGGAGGGATTATTGGTGCGGGTCTTTTTGTTGGTGCCTCCGCCTCTATTAAACAAACAGGGCCAGCAGTTATCTTATCTTATATTATTACTGGTTTTCTTATCTTTTTTGTTATGCGCATGCTTGGTGAACTCGTCATTGAAAAACCTGAAGCAGGCTCATTTTTAAACCATATACGACGTGGATTAGGAGATCATATAACTTTTATATTGGGATGGGGCTATTGGCTTTTCTGGATTTCTGCAATAGCAGCAGAAGCGATTGCTGGTGGTATAATTATTCTCCCCTATCTTCATGTTCCGCCAGAATATAATTTTTTATCAACCATGATTTTGGGTCCTTTATTGGTCATTATAATGATGATAATCAATTTATTTTCAGTTAAGGGTTATGGTGAATTTGAATTCTGGTTTGCATTATTAAAAATTATAGCCATAACTGCATTTATTATTCTTGGAAGCATCGCCATAAGTCATTTAGGCGGCTACTATACTACAAAAGTAAATAATATTTGGCATTATAGTAGTTTTTTCCCAAAGGGTTTTCTGGCCGTTTTTACTATCATTCCTACAATATTATTTACTGTAACAGGATCAGAAGTTGCAACTATTGCCGCGGCTGAATCTGACAAACCCGCTGAAAACGTAGCTTATGCCAGTAAAACGATTATATTTCGCGTTATAACTTTTTACGTCATTTCAATTGGGATTATTGTATCTATTTTACCATGGGAACACGTCATTCCTGGTGTTTCACCTTTCCTCATGGTTTTGCAAAAACTTCATATCCCTTTTGCATCTGATATTATGGCAATGACAATTTTAATCGCTATTCTATCATGTTTAAATTCATCTATTTATGCAACGTCCCGAACACTTTTTGAATTGGCTGAATTTAATGACGCACCAAGATGGTTAATTCATACTAGTAAAAACGGAGTACCAAAAAGATCAATCATTACAGCTTCAATTATAGGTATTTTAATTTCAATTTTCTCCGTCATTTCCCCCAAAGTCTTTTTTATCTATATTTTAAGCTGTGCAGGATCAATCATTCTTTTTGTATATATTGCAATTGGTTTATCGGAAGTAAAAATACGTACCCAAATAGAAACAAAAAAACAAAAACTTACTTTTAAAATGTGGCTTTTCCCTTATCTATCGTGGTTTACCATCATTTCCTTTGTTTTAATTATCTGTGCTATGTTCTTCAATCATGACAGCCGTGGCCAAATTGTTTTAAGTTGTTTTACTTTATTTTTAATTACACTATGTCGTTTTATCGTGTGCCAATATAGACAACATAAAAAATAAAATTATAAGATTAAAATGCCAATTCTTGTTCAATTTTTTAATTCTGATAAAAAAGATATAAACAAACTATTAATCATAAGGCTTTTATGAAAGAGATCGTTTTAGATTTTAAAGAATTACAATGTCCTTTACCTATTTTAAAGGTCAATCGTGTTTTACAAAAAATACGAAAAGGTGAGTTGTTACGCGTCATTGCAACAGACCGACATACTATTAAAGATTTTGAGGAATTTTGCAAAAAAACTGGACATGTTCTTATTGCATTTTCTGAACATAACCATATCTTGTCGTTTGTTATTAAAAAAATGTAAAATTGCAAAAAAAATTTTAAATCTATAAATTGGTTTCTTCATATAAAAGAGGTATAAAAAAATAGTGTTTAAACATAAAATTGTTAGAAGTTTAAAATGACAAAAGATCTATCTTCCCTTTCATTTGAAGATGCCCTCAATGAATTGGAAAAAATCGTTCATAATTTAGAAACTGGACAACAAAAACTTGAAGAAGCGATCATTTCTTATGAACGAGGTGCTCTTCTTCAACGTTATTGTGAAAAAAAATTGAATGAAGCCGAGGCTCGTGTAAAAATGATCGTTAAAAAAGATGATCAAAGCCTTGATACTGAAACTTTTGAATAAATTTAAGGTTAGGCAATATGACTTCTTCTGAAGCACAAAATCAATCCCTTAATCAATCTCTTTTATCTCGAGCAAAAAATCTTGAAACAACCCTTGATAAATTCCTTCCCAGTATGAAAGGTGGAGAGGCCAATTTAATTGAAGCCATGCGTTATGCTGTACTAGGGGGAGGAAAACGGTTAAGAGGATATTTAGTAACAGAAGTTGCTTCTCTTTTTAATATTCCAATGAAAAACGCTTTATATGTTGGCGCTTCTATTGAAATGCTTCACGCGTATTCGTTAATTCATGATGATTTACCCTCTATGGATAATGACGATCTTCGACGTGGGAAACCCTCCACACACATCAAATTTGGTGAGGCAATTGCCATTCTGGCTGGTGATGCATTACAAACCAAGGCATTCGAAATTTTGACCTTAGAAGAAGTTAACGAAGACCCTAATATTCGTATTGAACTTGTTAAATCTCTTGCCGAAGCAAGTGGATCAAATGGTATGGTCGGCGGTCAGGTTATTGATATAGAAGGTGAAAATCGCCATTTAACTCTTCCTGAAGTTATTAATTTACATGCCATGAAAACAGGCCGATTAATTTGCTATTCTGCTGAAGCAGGTGCAATTTTAGGACATGCTAATGCAAATTTACGTAATCATATTATCAGCTACGGCCGTGATTTAGGTACTGCTTTCCAGATTGCTGATGATATTCTTGATGCTACGGCAAGTGCCAGTGAACTTGGTAAAACTGCAGGTAAGGATAATGCGTCTGGAAAATCAACCTTTGTTTCTCTTCTCGGCATTGAAGATGCAAAAAAAGAAGCAAATCGCCTTATTAATAAAGCTATCCGTCATTTAGAGCCCTTTGGTTCTGCCGCAGATAATTTACGTACTTTGGCAAATTATGTTATCACACGAAAAAATTAATCAATCTTTTATTCATTGCATCTTGATAAAGAATGGCTAACCCAAAAAAACGTGTAGATTTACTCTTATTTGATAAAGGTTTAGTTGAAAGCCGTAATAAAGCTCAAGCGCTTATTATGGCAGGATTGGTTTTTACCAAAGAACGACGTATCCAAAAAGCTGGTGAAATCGTTCCTGAAAATATTGAACTCTGTATCAAGAATCAGGAGCATTCATGGGTATCACGTGGAGGTATCAAACTTAACCATGGCTTGAAATTTTTTAATCTTTCCCCCAAAGGATTAAAGTGTCTTGATGTTGGCGCCTCAACAGGAGGATTCACAGATGTTCTTTTAGCCAATGAAGCGAACAAGGTCTATGCTATTGATGTTGGTCATGGACAACTCGCTTGGAAATTACGTCAAGACTCCCGTGTTATTGTTAAAGAAAAATGCAATGCACGTTATTTAACATCTGAGATTATTCCTGAACCTGTTCAAGTTGTTGTATGTGATACAAGTTTTATCAGTTTAAAAACTGTCTTACCTGCAGCTTTATCTTTATGTCAATCTGGTGGCTGGGCTATTGCTTTAATCAAACCACAATTTGAAGCTGGACGTGAACATATTAGGTCAAAAGGGGTTGTAAGAGATCCTAAAATTCACAAAAAAATTTGCATGGATATAAAAGAATGGTGGCAGGCCTTACCAAATTGGAACATACTAGGCATTGAAACTAGTCCAATTACTGGCCCTGAAGGAAATAAAGAATTTTTAATTGCAGCCCGTAAATATATCTAATTTTTCAAACATCATCATTTTTATAAATCATTCATACCATTTATTTGAAATCAAGGATTTAAAATGATTTCCAGACATAATTTATTTGTTTCAGACTTACAAATTGATCAATATATTTTACGATTAATCCAAAAAGAGGATTTAAAAAGCATTCACAATTATATCAATGATTGGAATGTTGCAAAAATGCTAAGTAATGTCCCTTTTCCTTATCCTCTGGATTTACTTGAAAAATGGATTGACTCCATTATTCAGCAAAAAAAGGAAGGAAGATCCTATCATTTTGCAATTATTGATTCAACAAGCTCGGCAAAAACTATTATTGGCTGTATTGGATTATCCCTTAATCTAGCTGAACAATCAGCAAAAATTGGATATTGGATAGGTCAAAAATATTGGGGGCAGAATATTGCCACCAAAACTTTGACACGTTTAATAACTTGGGCTTTAACGAATTTAAATATTAATTATATTCATGCTACTGCTGCCGATGATAATTTAGCATCTATTTCAGTCTTGAAAAAATGTAATTTCCAACCTTTTGGTCGTGGTAAAGAAAAATTTTTGGCACAGGCAACAGAATTACCTGTTTCCTATTTTCTTTTACAACGGGAAGATATTTGTCCAAACACCACGAATTTAACTTCTTTTACTACCAAGAACAAAGATAAAAAAATCTTACTCGTGGTTGCTGCTGCATTAATCGATATTGAAGGTCAACTTTTACTCGCACGCCGTCCCGAAGGAAAATCAATGGCTGGAATGTGGGAATTTCCTGGAGGGAAAGTTGAAACAGGAGAGACGCCTGAAGCTGCCTTGATACGTGAATTAAAAGAAGAAATTAACGTCAATATTTCTAAGAGTTGCTTGGCACCTTTTACTTTTGCATCTTATGACTATCCTGATTTTCATTTATTGATGCCATTATATGTTTGTCACCGTTGGAAAAATGAGCCTATGCCAAAAGAAAACCAACAACTCGCATGGGTCACTTCTGCTGAACTTGATCAATATCTTGTCATGGAAGCGGATAAACGCTTTATTCCTCTTTTAAAAGACTTACTTTTCTAATAATATACCAACAGGAATATAGAAAATATTTTGGTTTTTGCCTTTTTTAATTGTATCAAAAGTAAATAAATTTCCAGCCTGTTGATAATTCGAAAGTTGATTTTCTGATGTTTTTTCCCGCGCTGAAGTTACAAAAGCGGTTTTCAAATCTTTTCCTCCAAAAGCAATTTTTGTCAAATTTGGACAAGGAAAATCAATTGAATTCACCTTAACTCCATCAGGTGAATAAACATTGATTTTATAACCCTGATATAAACATACCCATAAATTATTTTCTGAATCCAATGCCATACCATCAGGAAAACCTTCCTCTTCCTGAACAAAAAGTTTTCTATCAACAAGTTCCTTACCATCCTTGATATGAAAGGAATATATTTCATGAGCATTCGAATGACTACAATATAAAATTTGTTTTTCTTCGTTGATAACAGGACCATTTAAAACAGCATATTCACCACCAGCCTTTTTATGAATGTAAGGGATATTATTTTCCCAATCCAGCAAATATAAAGCACCAGTTAATTGTTGCTCTTCAATATCCATTGAACTAAACCATAGCCGACCTTTTGCATCGATATACCCATCATTAATACGATTATTGAAATATTGTTCTTCAAAGGGAATCCATTTTTTTATTTCCCCATTAAAGGGTTCAAACCAATAAAGTCCATCCTCCATTCCACAAAGAAAAACAGAACGATTGGTCGGAAAAACAAAAGTCGGTTTTTTCTCACAATTCCACTCTTTTTTTTGATCATTCTCAATGGAATATCGACAAATTTTCTTGCCTTCAATATCAACAAAATAAACAACTTCTTCAGATTCAATCCAAACAACTCCTTCCCCTAATTTGGACTGTGTTTTCCATATGGACGAAGGTTTAAATAAAGCAAATGAATTAATCATAGTTGTAACTCTTAACTATTTATTCCAATAGATTTTACAGTTTAATATAAAAATTGTTAAATTAACAATATAATTTAAATAACGATCTTCTATGTAAATTTTCTTGACTTAAAAATATTCACCATTTTTGAAAATAACATCTATAATTTTAAATAATTAAATAACCCATCTTTTTTAGATAAATGAAATTAGGTATAAAATGACGTCCACTCCAACCGCTGCAATTATTATTATTGGAAATGAAATTCTTTCTGGTCGTACACAGGATATAAATATAAATTATATTGCTAAGAAACTAACGAATGCAGGTATTAAATTAATTGAAACACGTATTATTCCTGATAATCATCAAATAATTATTAAAACAGTTAATGAATTACGTGCTGCTGTCGATTACGTTTTTACCTCTGGCGGTATTGGGCCAACTCATGATGATATAACTTCAGATGCAATTGCTGACGCATTTGGGGTTTCAAATTCTATTCATCCTGAAAGCTACAAACTTTTGGAAGATTATATTGGTAAAGAGAATTTTAATTTAGCACGCCAAAAAATGGCCCATTTACCTCAAGGATCCACTCCTATCCCCAATCCGATTTCTATTGCGCCTGGTTACAAAATGAACAATGTTTATGTAATGGCTGGGGTTCCTAAAATTATGCAGGCGATGTTTGATCAAATTTTACCAACATTGCAACATGGAAATCCTATTATTTCAAAAAGTTGGTATGCTTTTCATGCTTCAGAAGGGAAAATTGCACATGATTTGGAACAGATTCAGCATAAATACTTAAATCTTGATATTGGATCCTATCCTTTTTACAAAAATAAAAACCAAAATGGAATAACATTAGTTGTAAAAGGACAAGATAAAAAAGCTATTGAACAAGCAGCTCAACAAATTTATGATTTATTTAAACAAATGGGTTATGAACCCCATCAAGGTGAACCTTCATAGTCAAAAATTCAATTTATTTCCTCACGACCCATAGCAAGAAATTTATTTCTACGTTTAGATTGAAGAACTTGTTCAGGTACCAATGCAAGCTCTTCAAAAGCAAACTGAATAGCTTGCTCCACTTTTTTAATCACAACTTTTGGATCACGTTGTGCTCCACCAACGGGTTCTTCAATGATTTCATCAATTAATTTCAATTTCAGCAAATCCTGAGCTGTTAATCGTAAAGCCCCGGCAGCTTGTGAAGCTTGCGAGGCATCACGCCATAAAATTGATGAGCAGGCTTCTGGAGAAATAACGGAATAAATAGAATGTTCCAACATTAAGATTTTGTCTGCGGTTGCAAGAGCAATAGCTCCACCTGATCCACCCTCACCAATAATCACAGAAACAATAGGTGTTGTAGCGCGAAGACATGTTTCAATTGACTTTGCAATAGCCTCGGCCTGACCATGTTTTTCCGCATCAATACCGGGCCATGCACCAGGTGTATCAATTAGCATAATAATAGGTAAATTAAACTGCCCAGCCAATTTTATCAAACGTTGTGCTTTACGATAACCTTCCGGTCTTGCCATACCAAAATTATGCTGTAGGCGGGTATCAAGGTCAGCACCTCGTTCAATACCGATAACAGCAACAGACTGATCTTGAAATTTACCTAACCCACCAATAATGGCATGATCTTCGGCATAAAGACGATCCCCAGCCAATGCCATGAAATTTTTAATCATCCCATGAATATAATCTAATGCATGTGGCCGTTGAGCATGTCGAGCAACTTGAACTTTTTGCCATGGTGTTAACTTACTGTACAGAACACGTAATTGCTTATCAGCTTTGTCCTTAAGATTTTTTAATTCCTCAGCAATATTGATTGCTGAGGATTTTTCAACACGTTGCAATTCTGAAATTTTATTTTCAAGCTCTGCAACAGATTTTTCAAAGTCTAAAAATTGACGCATAATTATGAATTATTACCAAAGTTAATATAAATGATAAACCAACTTAGATTGTTTAAACAGTCTTAAATTTTAAGAATTTTCTCGAATTATATAACATAATAACATTTTTAAAATTAATTTGTTTTTTTATTTAAAGGGTGGAAAGACTGCACCGTTTTATGTAATTGTTCTGTTTGCAAATGTGTATAAATCTGAGTCGTGGAAATATCTGCATGACCCAACATCATTTGTAAAGAACGCAAATCCGCACCATGTGCCAATAAATGACTAGCAAAAGAATGTCTTAAAACATGCGGTGAAAGCCTGTCAGGATCAATATTCGCTTTTAGTGCCACTTCATGTAAAATTTTATCAAATCCTTGTCGTGTCAGATGTTTTTGCGGATTTCTTCCAGGAAATAAGAATAAACTTTTTAGATTCGAATTGTATTTTTTCAAATTCAAAGCTGATTTGAGGGCTGATTCGGAAATTGGTATTAACCGTTCACGTCTTCCCTTTCCATAAATACGTAGAATCTTGATATCTCTTTGTATTTGATCCCGACGTAAAGATAAAAGTTCTGAAATGCGCAATCCTGAACTATATAATATTTCCAACGCTGCCTTTGCTACAAATGACCTTCTTAAATCACCAAGCAATTCACTTGCATCCAATAAATCAGCAACCTCTTTTTCGCTAAGATATTTAGGTAACGTTTGAGGCAAACGAGGTGATTGCATTAAATAGGTTGGATCATCACTCCGTATATTTTCTTGAACCAAAAAACCAAAAAACTGACGTAAACACGATAATTTTCTCAACGCTGTCCGAGCTGTTTTTCCCTTTTGACCAAGAAATTCAAAATAATGTTGTATAGTTTCTTTGGAGACCTTTGCCAAATCAATTTGATTATGCTGAAGATAAACAACAAATTCTTTTAGATCCGTTTGATAGGCTTGGTAGGTATTTGTAGTAACACCCCGTTCAGCAACAAGCATCTCCAAAAAAAACTCAATCAAGTCAGTATTCATCGTAATCAATTAACGAGAATTGGTATTTTGATTAAGTGCATTTCCTAAAACATTACCTGAACTTGGAATCGAAGGAATTGTTGTGGGTGGAGAGGCCGAATTTATTACAGGTTGCGTAATTGCGTTCTGATTTTGATAAGGAATAATGATCGGTGGAGAAGCAGGTAAAGGTGTTGCAACTGATGGCGTAGTTGCTGAAAAAGAAGATTTATTGGTGGTTTCCGATGCATTATTTGATAATGACGACATTCCTAGAGTAGATGAAGTAGGAACGGAAACACTAGGAACGGTTGGAACAGCAGGTAATCTCGATTGTTGCTGAGCTTTAGGAATCGAAATGACTTTATGCACTTCTTTAATAGGCATTTCTGGTGTTTTCAATCCAAACACAATAGCCCCAGCAGCGAACAAAATAAGGATTAATCCAAAAAAAATAAAAAATAATCGACGCATAAGTGGCTTCCTACTATTTGAAATGCTATTTCAAAAATGATTAAATAATAATAACTTGATTTCATACCATACTATAATTAATTTTTAATAGTCAGATTTTATAAATTTATTTCAATTTTATAAAATAATTATTTCATTATTTGCTTTTCTGAATTTGATTACCTCTATGATGAACATAAAAAATAAATTATCAAATCGCCCTCTTGTTTTAATCGGTCTTATGGGAGCGGGGAAAACAACAATTGGTAAAAAAATTGCCGAATTATTTTCAATACCTTTTGTTGATTCAGATAAGGAAATTGAAACAACTTCGGGGTGTAGCATTGCAGATATTTTTGAACAATATGGTGAAGATGAATTTCGTCGTCTTGAAAGTCAAGTTATTCAGCGCCTTATTGAACGGTCTCCTTTGATTCTTGCAACAGGCGGTGGTGCTTTCATGCATCCTCAAACACGTCAACTTTTAAAAGAAAAAACAACTACTGTTTGGCTTCATTGTGATTTAGAAACCCTTTACAACCGTGTTTCCAAAAACACCAATCGCCCATTATTAAATGTTCAAAATAAAAAAGCTATTCTTGCTCTTTTAATAGAAAAACGTTATCCCATTTATGCTGAAGCTGACCTTATTGTTGAATGTCAAGATAAAGATATTGAAACAACCGTTCAATTTGTAACTGCTGCTATAGAAAAATCAAAAAATATGAACATTTTACCCATTCAACTTTCAAATAGCCCTTATAATGTATTTATTGGAGAAAATCTTCTACAACAAAGCGGTACGCTTATCTTACCCTTATTAAAGCAAAAAAAAGTATATATTCTTGCTGACCAAACCGTAGCTAATTTTTATCTAGATCAATTAAAACATAGTCTTGACCTTGTTCATATCGAATATGATATAATTTTAATTCCTTCTGGTGAACAATCTAAATCTTTCCAATCCTACGAAAAAATAATACAACTCCTCTTGGAAAAAGGAATAGAAAGAAACTCTACTATTATAGCTTTCGGTGGTGGTGTTACAGGAGATTTAACAGGATTTGCTGCAGCAACAATTTTACGTGGCGTGCCTTTTATTCAAATACCTACAACTTTATTATCGCAAGTCGATTCTTCTGTTGGTGGAAAAACAGGTATTAATACTTCTGCTGGTAAAAATCTTGTGGGTGCTTTTTACCAACCCAAAGCCGTTATCGCCGATACAAAACTATTAGACACATTATCGCAAAGAGAATTACAAGCTGGTTACGCAGAAATTGTCAAAGCTGGATTAATCAATGATTCAAAACTATTTAAGTGGTGTGAAGATAATGGACAAAAAATCATCGATAAAGATCAAGCTACCCTAATAAAAGCTGTAGAATTTGCTTGTCAATTTAAAGCAAACATTATTCAAAAAGACGAATATGAAAAACATGTAACAGGAAGGAATTTGCTCAATTTTGGACATAGTTTAGGTCATACTCTTGAAGCTGAATTAGGGTATGATGGTCGGTTACTTCATGGCGAGGCAGTTGCACTTGGATGCTGTTTGATGTTCAAATTATGCACTCAAATGGGTATATGTCCTGAATCGGATACACAACGTGTCATCAATCATTTTAAATCTATACATTTACCTGTTTCTATCCAAGAATTACCACAACAAATTAAAGTCTCAAATCTTCTTGAACATTTAAAACATGATAAAAAAAGTCAAAATCATCAAATAACTTTTATCCTTGTCAAAGGAATTGGAAAAGCCTTTACTTCTCAAAAAGTTAGTCAAGAGCAGCTTTACAGGCTGTTAATTCAAGATGGCTGTATACAGGACTAAAATTGTTGCATATTAAACACAGAAGCTTAATCTAATTAAATAAAGTAACTTTGAGTAATTGTCATTTGCTGAATTCTTTTATAAATTACCCTTTGTCTGAAACGCTTTAAAAAAACTAGGGGTTAAATGCTAATCTGTGTTCTTTTAGTTACATTGTATCAATAACTATAATGAACACATTAAAAAAAACTCTCGTTTTTTTAAGATATAGATTATAGTAAATTATAGAGAAATTCAAAAAGAGCTTCCGCCTTAATTGGCGGTCAATCGCTCGAAACTTATAAAAAGAAGGATGTGTCAAGATGCGTCTTCGCACTGCATTACTTGCAACGACTTTCGCGGTTGCTACTCCCGCTGCAGCGATGGCTAGCACAATTACTGGCCCATATGTTAGTTTAGGCGGTGGTTATAACTTAGTTCAAACACAACATGCACATTTCAAAAATGGGTCTAATGCCGGTGGCAGACTTGATAATGGCAAAGGAACTACTTCCAAATTAAGACATAATACTGGTTTCACAACCTTTGGATCTTTCGGTTGGGGGCTTGGTAATGGGCTTCGTTTAGAAGTTGAAGGTGTTTACAACTATTCTAATATCAGTGGTCGTCATGGAACCCCAGTTCCTGGTAGTAAAGCCAAAGGACATGATCAAGGTTATGGTGGATTAATTAATGTTCTTTACGATATTGATCTTCGTCAATTTGGCATTGATGTTCCTGTTACACCATTTGTTGGTATTGGTGCTGGTTACTTATGGCAAAATATGTCTCCATTAGATACAACATTCCGTAATGGAAACAAATCACGTATCGGTGGAACAGGCGGTAGCTTTGCTTACCAAGGTATCG
The DNA here is from genome assembly GCA_946699565.1 of uncultured Commensalibacter sp. Classification (GTDB taxonomy): domain Bacteria; phylum Pseudomonadota; class Alphaproteobacteria; order Acetobacterales; family Acetobacteraceae; genus Commensalibacter. The sequence continues at coordinate 53,160 of CAMPDW010000002.1, forward strand.
TCGGTGCTGCTTATGATATCCCAGGTGTTCCAGGTTTGGCTGTTACAACTGAATATCGTATGATGGGTCAATTGGATGATCACCGTTCTTACAATTCTAATTCTTGGGTTGGTGGCGGTCTTTACCACGGTCACAGAAGTGTTAAAATGGATCACCGCTTCAATCATCAATTTATCCTAGGTCTGCGCTATGCATTCGATACTGCGCCACCAGCACCTCCTCCACCTCCACCTGTTTATACGCAACCACCTGTTCAATCAGTTGCTCGTACATATCTTGTATTCTTTGATTTCGATAAATCTATCTTAACACCACGTGCACGTGAAATCGTAAGAGAAGCTGCTCAAGCTTCAACACGCGTTCAAACAACACGTATTGAAGTTAACGGATATACAGACAACTCTTCTGCTCATCCTGGTCCTCGTGGTCAACGTTATAACATGGGTCTTTCTATCAGACGTGCAAAAAGCGTTAAAGCTGAGCTGATTCGTGATGGTGTTCCAGCTACAGCTATTGATATTCATGGTTACGGTGAATCTCACCCATTGGTTCCAACAGGACCAAATACACGTGAACCACAAAACCGTCGCGTAGAAATTATTCTTAAATAATTTTTAAAAATTATCTGAATAAATTAAAAAGGGATACTTATAGTAAGTATTCCTTTTTTTTATTTATATTCAACTTTAAGTAATAATTGATGCGGAATTTATTTAAACAACTATTTACTTACATCTTTCATGATACACAACAATTCTTTCAACTTATAAAATTTGGAATGGTAGGCTCATCTGGATTAATTATCGATATTTGTACTATATATCTTTTAAGATCATTAATAGGTCTATCCGCAGCCACCTTAATCGCATATTTCATTGCAACAAGTTCCAACTGGTTTATGAATCATCTATGGACTTTCAAAACCATTAAACATCGCCATTCTATTGTAAAACAATGGATACGATTCATTATGACGAATATTTTAGGATTTTGTTGTAATAGAGGTATTGTTTTTAGCCTCTTCTTTATTAGTCAATTTTGCAAAAATAATCCGTTTATCCCTTTAATCATCGGAGCAGCAACAGGAATGTTCGCAAATTTTCATTTATCTCGCAAATTAGTTTATACAGAAGCTCCTTGATCAACCTCATTCCATCGTCCAATATTCCAGAAAGATGTTTCTAATTGAACAACTTCCCTAAATTTTTGCAATAATATTGGATAACGCTGTTCAAACCCATATGGTTTTGAAATTTGGTCTAAAAATAATAAATTTTGTTCAATTAAATGATAATATTTATTGCCACTATACACTTCTAACCAAGATGAATAAGGATGATTATCTAAATTAACATGATCAATATGTAATAAATTAAATCCAATATCACCATATCCTGCCAGACAAGGCAACAAAATAATAACAATGTCCAGTAAATCTCCTTGCATTGCTTTCGTCAATAAATATTGACTATATGCGATTAACTCTATAGATTTTGGTTCTTTTTCAATTACACGAATATCGATTCCCCATTTTTTACAATATGTTAAATGTAACGGTAGTTCAATCTCGATCAAACCTTTCAGTAAAGATAAAAAATATTTCATTTCTTGAAGATGATTACTTTTGTAAATAGCTAACGCTTCAACACGACTGTAATCAAGTAAATATAAATAGTCTTGGATTAAAAATTTTTTAAATGCTTCAGCTGGTAAAATACCTTTTCCCAATGCCTTTACAAAAGGATGGTGAATGAATTTTCTCCAATCCTTATGACAATCTTGACGTAACCTACCTAACAACCCTTTAGTAAACAAAGAATATGTATTTTTAGCATCAATAAACATCAAATCATGACTTTCATTAAAAAAGTTTAAATAGCTGTACTTTGAAAAATTATTAAATAATAATATATACGATAAGGTTAATTTCTTATATTGCTAATTCAACATCGTTTAAAATATTACTTTTAACCTTTTTAGGATTGTCCATTTTACCATGTCCAACTCTATGCCTAGCACAAATGAAATACGATCACATTTTTTGAATTATTTTGCAAAAAATAACCATCAAATTATACCATCTTCCTCACTAGTTCCCCAAAATGATCCAACACTTCTTTTTACAAATGCAGGAATGGTACAATTTAAAAACGTATTTACAGGACAAGAACAACGTCCTTATTCACGTGCTACAACCGCTCAAAAAGTGGTCAGAGCTGGAGGCAAACATAATGATCTCGATAATGTGGGTTATACAGCTCGTCACCATACATTTTTCGAAATGCTTGGTAATTTTTCTTTTGGTGATTACTTTAAAGAAAAAGCCATCTATTTCGCTTGGAATTTGATTACTGGTGAATTCAAACTACCCAAGGATCAATTACTTGTCACTGTTTATGCTAATGACGATGAAGCAGCTAACTTGTGGAAAAAAATTGCTGATTTTTCTGATGATCGAATTATTCGCATCAACAGTTCAGACAATTTTTGGCGTATGGGTGATACAGGTCCCTGTGGTCCATGCTCTGAAATTTTTTATGATCATGGTGAAGATGTTTTTGGAGGACCTCCTGGTTCTAAAGATGAAGATGGTGACCGTTTTGTTGAAATATGGAATTTGGTTTTTATGCAATATCTGGAAAATCCACCAGGAACACGAAATCCTCTTCCTCGACCTTCTATTGACACAGGTATGGGTCTAGAACGATTTGCGGCCATTATGCAGGATAAAAGAGACAATTTTGACATTGATACTTTCCAGGTTTTAATCAAAGCCTCTGCAGATGTTACACATACTAATCCTTTTGGAACTCATAAAGTAAGCCATCGTGTAATAGCCGATCATTTACGTTCATCCGCTTTTCTTATTGCTGATGGTGTTTTACCATCCAAGGATGGACGCGGTTACGTTTTACGCCGCATCATGCGCAGAGCAATGCGTCACTTACATATGATTGGAACACAGGAACCTGTTTTTTATAAGCTCCTTCCAGCTTTGATTGGAGAAATGGGAAGTGCCTATCCTGAACTTATACAATATGAAACATTAATTTCCGAAACTTTATATAATGAAGAACAACGTTTCAAATCAATGCTTGACCGTGGTCTTACACTTTTGAATGAAGAAAGCAGCAAATTATCATCCCATGGTAAATTGCCTGGAAATATAGCCTTTAAACTTTACGATACTTATGGTTTTCCTCTAGATTTGACTGCCGATGCACTTCGTGAAAAAGGATTAACTGTTGATCAAAAAGGCTTTGATAAAGCCATGACTGAACAACGCAACCGTGCTAGGGCGGCATGGGTAGGATCAGGTGATAACGTCACTGAAACCATTTGGTTTGAACTTAAAGAAAAATACGGCTCTTCAGAATTTTTAGGTTATAAAAATAATAAAACTAATGCTGAAATCCAAGCTATTATCATTAATAATCAAGTTGTAAATAAAGCAGATGAAGGATCTGAAGTTTCTATTCTTCTAAATCAAACACCTTTTTATGGTGAAAGCGGTGGACAGGCTGGAGACCAAGGAGTGTTGTTTAATAAAAATGCGCGTATTGAGATTACAGATACACAAAAGAAGCTTGGTAATTTGATTATCCATCACGGCACCATTAAACAAGGTCAAATTAAAACAGGGGATTTAATCATTGCTGAAATTGACACAACGTACAGACAAACGATTCAAGCACATCACTCTGCCACTCATCTTTTACATCGTGCTTTACGTGAACAATTTGGTAATCATATTACACAAAAGGGAAGTCTGAATAATGCTGATCGTTTGCGATTCGATTTCAGTCTTTCCAAACCCATCACCCATGATGAATTAAAGCTTATTGAATCAAAAGTGAATGCTCAAATTCGTAAGAATTTCCTTGTCAAAACACAAATCATGAAACTAGAACAAGCTAAACAATTAGGGGCTATGGCTTTATTTAATGAAAAATATGGAGATGAAGTCCGTGTTGTCTCTATGGGATATGAAGATGAACTAATGAATCCGCAAACTGCCTGGTCTATTGAGCTTTGTGGTGGTACTCATGTAAATCGCACAGGAGATATCGGTTTATTTCATATTATTTCTGAAAGTGGCATAGCCTCCGGTATTCGACGTATTGAAGCGGTTGCTGGGCCAGCTGCGGAAAAATATTTCAAACAAAATTTAGCAATATTAAATGATCTAGCTTCTAGTCTGAACACGTCACCTATCCAGCTGGCAGAGCGCGTACAAACCTTACTTAATGAACGTAAAGAGCTTAAACAACAAATATCAAAACTTCAACATCAACTAACTGTTGGTACTAATACACAAAATAAAATTGAAACAATTAATAATCTTGAAGTCATTTTACAAGATGTAGGAGAAATACCTCCTAAAGAATTGAAGCCACTTGCTGAAAGTCTTATTAGACAACTTGAAAATGGTATAGCAGTTATCATTTCATCTTTTGGACAAAAAGCTTCCATTGTAGCCGCTGTAACACCTGAACTAAGCAAAAAACTAAGTGCTGTCCATATAGTCCAATTGGCCAGCTCTATTGCCGGTGGGAAAGGTGGTGGTGGTCGAGCTGATATGGCCCAAGCTGGTGGGCCGGATACAAGTAAAATAAATGAAATATTTGAAAAAATTAGAAGTTACCTTCATAATTTATAATATCAATAAAAGCAGGTTTCATAATACCTGCTTTTTGATTATAAAACATGATTTAACCTCCTTAACATCACACTTTTGCCGTAAAATTATAAATATCATAGTGTTAGCTGTTCATTTCATTCCGAAACGAAAGTAAATATTATGTCGGAAACTAACCCTCAACTAACCCTACTTGCTATTTTAGAAGGCGTTAAAAGATTTAAAACAGATATATATCCCAAACATAAAGAGCTTTATTGTCAACTTGCTAATGGACAATCACCAACCACTCTTTTTATTACTTGTGCAGATAGTCGTATCAGCCCAGAGTCTCTTACCCATCAACGTCCTGGAAATTTATTTGTTTTACGCAATATCGGAAATATTGTTCCTGCCTATGGTAATAGTTTTGGAGGTGTTACCTCTGCCGTTGAATATGCAGTCTGCGCATTAAAAGTCTCTACGATTATTATATGTGGTCATTCTGATTGCGGAGCAATGAGCGCCCTTATTCATCCAGAAAAATTAGAATCAATGCCAGCAGTTAAAAAATGGTTACAATATGCAGAAACTGCACATGCCATTACAGACGCACTCTCTGCCACGGATGTTGGACCTGAAAGTATTCAAAGCTTAACAGAACATAATGTATTGCTTCAACTTGCCCATTTAAGAACACATCCATCAGTTGCAGGGGCTTTAGCAAAAAAAGAAATTATATTACAAGGATGGTATTATGATATTCCAAAAGGTAAAATCTTTATATTAGATGAAGAAACAAGAAACGATATGACCGTTGAAGAAGCTATTAAAATGTTACAAAAAAAAATTGAATTACAATCTTGATTTTTATAAAAATATTTTTATTTACAATTTTAATTTTATTCTTTTTTCAATCTGTTTTTTACATCAAGTAAGAACCATTAAAATAACCACTTAAAATCTTGAGTGGTTATTATCCGCCTCTGATTATAAAAACTATAATATTCCCAAGAATATTAAAAGAAATTACCCAAAAAATTTTTACAAAGCTTGCTTATTATACAAAGAAACTCGATAGTGTCATATTCGCTTTCTAAGAAGTCGAATCAATTGAGTCTATAAAAAAAAGATTTTACCTGAAAATCAATATAATTTTAATATTACACAAGCTTCTATTCCGCAACATCTCATTCTTACTATTCGCAAAACGCTTCCCTATCACATTTTGCAAAATCCAGATTTAATTGAATTAAGTCAGATTGATATTAAACACCCTTTACGAAATGGTCTTGTTATTATCCTTTTTGATTAAAATATAAATTATTCGTATTTTAATTATTCATTTAAAAGCAAATTGTTTAGATAAGCCTCGAAATACACCAAAACAAGCATGTGTTGATCTTGAAAAACAAAAATTTATTTTACAACAATGAGTTCATCAACCAACCAACAATAAACAAGCTTTTCTTATTCTAGGTGATTTTAACCGTATTTTATTTCTTCATAACAAATTCTTTATTAATCTATCACCTCAAACAGCTTTATTCATATACCTACAACACAATTAGCTTCACTATGCTGGGGTGGAAATTATTTTTTTGATGTCTTTACCTTTGATTTCTTTTTAAACCAAAAAAAGGTTCCAAAATTCCTAAAAGTAATAGCTTATAAAGAAAAAGACGCTGACCTACAATTTGATTTATCGGATCATTGCCATGTTTTTATCCATCTGTCCTTATCTTAAAATTAAGATTACGATGGATGGGCAATAGAAATAATTATTGTAGTGTCTATTACCCATTTCAATGATAAATTAAATTCAGCTTTAAAAATTTTTAAAAACTATCATCTCCCCAACCGCCATCATCGCCACCGTCCCAATCGACAGAATTCCCTGAATCACCCCAATTTGAATCTACACCACTGCCACCAAAACCATTATCAGTAGCACTATTGTCAAATCCAGCACTAGCATTACTCGCATCAAAATTTGGATCAACGGCAGTTCCCGCATCGGTAAAAGGATCATTACCTGCCGCAGCAGCACCCCCTATAAATGAATCATTTTGATCGGTAGCAGCAGGCATTGATACTGTCCCTGCTCCTGCAGCGTGATGATCACTAAATAAACCGCTTAATGCATTATAAGCCATCATTCCACCTGCGACACCTGCCGCCGTTGACAATGCACCTCCTAAAAATCCATTCCCACCCCGATTAAACATTCCACGTTGATACCCAGAAGGGTAATTAACTGGAGGAGGTTGTTGACTATAAGGCATATTCAATAGTTGATTTTGTTGTGGTTGTGGACGATTCGAACTACCTCCCCATCCTGGTGGCATCTGTTGCGACTGGGCTTGTGACTGTTGACGATTTCCACCCCTAAAAAAACCACCCAAAAATCCACTTCTTCCCGAATGTTGCTGAGATTGTTGTGTCTGTTGATCCTGTCTCAACTGTTGAATCTGTTGCTGCATCTGCTGCAACTGCCATTCCAGTTGACGAATACGATTCTGAGATTCAACCAAAGCAGCTTCCTGAACTATGGCCATCTGTGTCATACGATAACCTGCTTCAGGATATTTTTGCAAATTACTATTAATCAATTGATTAGCTTCTACATCAATAGGAGGTAGGGGATGTGCCGTTCCAATCGTATTTGACGGGAATGTATTTTTGCCGCTAACTCGCTCAAAAAACTGATTAATTAATTGTTGTTCGTCATTATTCATCACATACTATCCTTTAATAATTCCATAGACTTATTTTTTACCCTAATTATAAGACAAATTTTTGAAGATGATTCACTTTTCTTGTCTTATTTCCTAGATCGTATTATTTATTGAATCTTACGCTTAACCTTTTAATAAGCGAATAAATAATTAAAGCTTATTATTCATTATTTCGGCATTCTTTTGGAATTATATAATTCATGCTATCGCATATACCCTCTCAATCACCATTAACCAAACACCTTTTATCTTTTCAAGGGCTTATCTTAAAATTACACGAATTCTGGAATTCACAAGGTTGTGCATTATTACAACCTTATGATCTTGAAATTGGTGCAGGAACATTATCTCCCCATACAACTTTACGGGCTTTAGGAAACAAACCTTGGAAGGCAGCTTACGTACAACCTTGCCGTCGTCCTACAGATGGACGTTACGGAGAAAATCCAAACCGTTTGCAACATTATTACCAATATCAAGTTTTATTAAAACCCTCTCCTGAAAATAGCCAAGAGCTACTCCTTAAAAGCTATAAAGCTATTGGTATTGATCCAAAAGAACATGATATTCGTTTTGTTGAAGATGATTGGGAAAATCCAACAATCGGTGCATGGGGGCTTGGATGGGAAGTTTGGTGTGACGGAATGGAAGTCACTCAATTTACTTATTTCCAACAGGTTGGAGGAATAACAACCTCTATACCATCAACTGAACTGACATATGGCCTAGAACGACTAGCCATGTATATCCAAGGTGTTGAAAATGTCTATGATCTGATCTTTAATGACCATGGTCTTACCTACGGAGATGTTTTTCTAAGAGCTGAACAAGATTACTCCCGTTATAATTTCGAGTGTGCAAATACGACACTTTTATTTAACCATTTCAAAGATGCAGAAAAAGAATCTAATGCGTTAGTGCAACAGAAGCTTGCCCAACCAGCCTATGATCAATGCCTAAAAGCAAGCCATTTATTCAACTTACTTGATGCCCGTGGCGTTATTAGCGTAAATGAACGGGCTTCTTATATTAATCGCATTCGTAATTTAGCAAAACAATGTTGTGAAACTTGGTTGGCTGGAGAAAAATAATATGTCTGAATTATTTATAGAATTATTCTCGGAAGAAATTCCTGCACGTATGCAAAAGCAAGCCAGAGAAAACCTACAACGTTTATTGAGTGATGCGCTTGTGGCACTTAATCCAACCAATATTAAAACATATAGTACACCTAGACGTATTGCAATCTCTTTACAAATCAATGCTACTATTCCCGCACAGGAGCATGAAGAAAGAGGCCCCCGTGTTTCAGCACCTGAAAAAGCGTTGGAGGGTTTCTTACATAAACACACTGCTCAAAAAAATGATTTGATCGAAAATAATGGTTTTTGGGTTTTGAAGAAAAACACACCCGAACAAAAAGCAATCCAATTTATTCAGGAAATTATACCCTCAATTTTATGGCAATTTCCTTGGCCAAAATCTCAACGATGGGGAAATAGCAGCCAATTTACTTGGGTTCGTCCTCTTCATCGTATAAGTTGTATTCTTGATGGAAACGTTGTTCCTTTTACTCTTGCAAAAGAAAATGATAACGCTTACGGCTTAATCAGCGATCGAACAACCGAAGGGCACCGTTTTCTTTCCCCTGAACCTTTTGCTATCCAGAACACAAAACAATGGCAGGATACTTTATTTTCTCATCATGTTATCGCTGATCCCGAGCAGCGTCGTAATAAGATCCTGACAGATATCATCCAGCTGGCAGAAAGCCATAAACTTCAATTTGTTGCCGATGATGAACTTTTAAATGAAGTAACAGGGCTTGTTGAATGGCCAGTTGCCTATATCGGTAAAATTGATCCTATTTTTATGGATTTACCACAAGAGGTAATGCAAGTTTCCATGCGAGTGAATCAACGTTATTTTGCCTTAAAAAATCAAGATGGTACTCCTGCTGCGAATTTCATATTTATTGCTAATATTAAACCAGACAATGATGGTTTCCTCATTATCGCTGGAAATGAGCGTGTTTTACGAGCACGTTTTGCAGATGCTCGTTATTTCTGGATGCAAGATCGTAAAGCAAAACTAGAAGACCATAATAAAGCTTTGAATGATGTTATCTTTCACGCAAAACTTGGTAATCAATATGAACGTGTAGAACGTATTGTTAAAATTGCAGGTTTCCTTGCAAATCAATTTCATAGCGATGCCCATCATGCGCAACGTGCAGCTTTCCTTTGTAAAGCTGATTTAACAACAGGAATGGTTGGAGAATTCCCAGAATTACAAGGCATTATGGGAGGATATTATGCCCAACATGATAACGAAGATCCTGCGGTAGCACTTGCTATTAAAGAACATTATAAACCTTGCGGTTCAAATGACAAGGTGCCTAATGCTTCTTGTTCAATCATTGTTGCTTTGTCTGATAAAATTGATTTATTAACTTCATTTTTTGCCATAGGTGAAAAACCAAAAGGTTCGGGGGATCCTTATGGATTAAGGCGTGCTGCACTCGGAATAATTAAAATTATCCGTGAGAATAAACTTTCTTTCAATCTTCAAAAAACATTTGAATTCGCAATTCAAACACTTCCCGAGTCCTTACAATATGCTTCGAATTCCAAACTATTGTCGAATTTCATGAATGAACGGCTTATTGTTCAATTAAGAAGCGAAGGTTTACGATATGATATTTTATCAGCTGTTACACAAAAAGATTATTTAACAGATATTTCTGAACTTCTGGAAAAGGTCAATGCCATCAACCAAATAATTAAAACTGCTGAGGGAAAAGATTTATTAGCCGCTGTCAAAAGAGCAAGTAATATCCTTAAAATTGAAAATAAAAAAGATGGGCCACATCAGGGTGAACCCGATCCATTCCTCTTTAATCAAGATGAAGAAAAAAATCTATTTCATCATTTGGGACAAACAGTTGAAACCATTCATACAGCACTTGATCATAAAGAATTCGAAAAAGCGATGAATAATATTGCAGCATTACGACCTGAACTAGATAGCTTTTTTGATAAAGTTGTAATTAATGACTCAAATGAAGCTATCCGTAAAAATAGGCTGAAACTTTTAAATCAGATCGATTATATCGCAAATCTTATTGCTGATTTCGATCAAATCGAAAAATAATCAGCTTTATTCTTTAACTGGATTTGATAATTCATAAAACAGTTGAGGTTTTACTTTAAAATGGGGTGAATAAGCAGGATCATTTTGATAAATTGACTTTCCACCCCATTTCTTTTCCATATATTTCATTTCATAATTAAATCGTTCTTGATGTTCAGGACGATCATCACTACCTCTTGAAAAACTTTCATGATGGGTAGCTATAACGTCCATACACATAATAATGCGATATCCCGCTTCCCTTACTTTTAAACAAAAATCAACGTCATTATAAGCAACCTTTAAATGAACCTCATCAAATCCATCCACTTCATGAAAAACAGATGCTTTGACCAACATCATGGCTGCTGTTACCGCTGATAATTCTTGTGATAAAATGGAACGACCGCAATATCCATATTCATCTTTTGTCAGCCCCCTATTCATATGATGAGCAATCTCACCAGATCCAACAATAATACCTCCATGCTGAATTCTGCCATTCGGATAAAGTAGCTTTGTTCCTACAATTGCCACATCATTATATAATTCCGCTTCGTTTAGCATCTTTTCCAACCAACCTTCATACTCAACGAAAACATCATTATTTAAAAATAAATAAAAATCTGATTTAGCTTTTTTCGCAGCAAGATTATTTAAACGTGCAAAGTTGAATTCTTCCTGAATTGTTAAAAACTCGATATTGTCTTTAAGAGAGTAATTTCTAATAAATTCTAATGTTTCTAGTTCTTTTGATCCATTATCAACAAGTAAAAGCTTATAATTTGAATCATTCGTTTTCAGTAAAATACGATCGACACATTCTTTTGTAATTTGAAGCTGATCTTTAAAAAGAATAATAATCGTTACGGAAGATTTAATTTTATGCTGGCTCCAATCAATTTTATACATTGTAGCTTCCTTAATCGAAGAAACAGTCGCTACTTTTCCAATACGCTTTAAATGATCGCATACACAGGCAATTCCTGCCTCTACCGCATATTGTTTATTACTAGTTGTTTCAGCTGTAGAATTTTGCGTTATTCGCCAATGATATAAAATTTCCTGCACATGATATATTTGAGAAGGTTTTAAAATCTCTATCAATCTCAATAAATAATCATGATCCTGTGCTCCATTATAATGTGAAGAAAGAGATCCAACTTTTTTAACATAATTAATATTAACCATGACAAAATGACAAATGTAATTACAACTCAATAAATAACGATAATTGAAATCAGGCTTTAAATTTGGTTCTGTATAAACACCATTACAATCAATTTTGTCTTCATCAGAATAAATCAAATCAGCATTATGAAATTGTGCCGCCAATATCATTATTTCCAATGCCTCTTGCACTAATAAATCATCATGATCAAAAAATGCGATCCATTGACCTTTTGCCTTTTTTAAACCAACATTCGTTGCTTCTGAAATTCCTTTGTTTTGTTTTAAAGCAATTGATTTTATTCGTTTATCCAATTGAACAAATTTTTTTATTTCTTGTTGAATTAATTTTGATTTCCCACCATCATCAATTAAGATCAATTCCCAATTGTCATAAGTTTGATTTAAAACCGATTCAACTGCTTTTTTGAAAAAATATAGATCTGGTCGGTAAACAGGACAAATAATGGAAATTAAAGGTTGCTCAATTTCTTCTTTCCTGTTTTTCCACTCTTGACGCTTTTGATTTAAAAAAAGAGATAAAAAAGAATAATATTTTTGTGCCCATATATAATATTCATCTAAATTATATTCTGGATTTAAAATAAGATTTTTAATCTCACTTTTTAAAGAGACAATTTCTTTATACAAGCTTTCTACATGATTATTTAGGGTTAATAACTTCTGTTCCAATAAATCATCAATAAGGCTTGTTTTATAGGGGCTGTTTTGTAATTCAATATATTCAGGCAATAAATAAATGTGAAATTCTGCTGTAAGAGACTTTCGAAGTGCCATAGGGATAAATACAGAAAAACCACATCTAGGGTCTCCATCATAAACACTCGCTACATCAGGCCGGTATTTATTCGCTTGAACCGTTTTAAGTTCAACACCATTCATAACAATTAAAACTTGACAATTACCTGTATATTTTCCTGTTTGCAGATCTTTTCTTAATACCCATCCAATCACCGATCCATTTTTCCACCCATCAATATAAGACTTATATTGAATCTTGGTCATATTTCCCCTTAATAATTGGAAATTTATATAAACAGCTTGTTTATTTTTCAATGCAGGATCCAAGATTAATAGCGGTGTTTCGTCTACAAATCGAAAAAATAATTTATGATTTTTATTATCTCTATATTTTTCTGGGATTTTAAATTGAAAACCTATATCACTACGGAAAAAATTAAGTTTTTTTTGGACAACCTCATTAATTTCATTGCATTTTACTTCTGTAACCTTTAAATCATCAATGTAGACTGAAATAACCGTTGGCTCTTTCGATTTTAATACATTAATAGCCCAACCTACGAATACTTCATTTTTAATTCTTTGACAAAAACCAGTACAGCGTGATTGAGTATTCATAGAATTATACCTTTTATAATTTCAATTATTCTTTTTTTAAATCAAAAATAAAATTTTGTCTCCCTAACCCTAATATAAAAAAAAAGGTATGTAAAATATACATACCTTCTCAAATCTCAATAATTTATGAATAACTTTAACGAGCTACTAAAACCATAATCATTTGACGATTTTCTATTTTTGATGTCTGTTCTGGTTTTGCGACCTCTTCCATATCAACACGGAATCGATCTAATAATTGAACACCCAATTCCTGATGCGCCATTTCACGACCTCGAAACCGTAACGTAATTTTGACCTTATCCCCACCAGCAATAAAGCGCTTTACCGCATTTAATTTGACTTGATAATCATTTTCATCAATATTAGGTCTTACTTTAATTTCCTTAATATCAATAACTTTTTGTTTTTTACGGGCTTCATTTTTCTTTTTTTGTTGTTCATATTTAAATTTGCCGTAATCAACAATCTTAGCAACAGGTGGGTCAGCATTTGGACTGACTTCCAATAAATTCAACCCAACAGCATAAGCCATTTTCAAAGCTTCACGCGTTGGTACAATACCTAACATTTCACCATCAGCACCTACAAGACGAACCTGTGCAGCACGGATTTCATCATCAACCAAAGGCCCTTCACGATTAGTCGCAGGGGTTATCGATGTTTTTACTATGGTTTAGCTCCTTCTATAAATAAATTATTAAAAGTAAATTATTTACTTGAATAAATTAACAATTAATTTATCAAAAAATCCAATATTGTAAATAATCCCTTTCTTTAATTTAATAATAAAATAATTATTCAAAATACTATAATAGATTTTACAAAAACTATCTAGCCTCCACAATAAAATTTAGCTTTCTGCGATATAACTGAGACACGTCCTTTATCGGGTGGAGCAGCCTCTTTTGATAATTGATTAACGGTCTTATCCAAATCTATAACCTCTTGAAATTTCCCGCCTAAACGACGAACTGCCAACTGACGTTGTTCAGCCTCTTTACGTCCAATAACCAAAATAACCGGAATATGTTGTAAACTATGTTCACGAATTTTTGCATTAATCTTTTCATTTCTGTTATCCAATTCAACACGTATTCCATGAATTTTTAAAAGACTCACAACTTCCTGAGCATAATCTTCCACATCATTAACAATTGTGGCAACTACAACTTGGACAGGAGCCAACCATAATGGGAAATGACCCGCATATTGTTCAATGAGAATACCAATAAATCGTTCAAAAGACCCCAAGATCGCCCGATGAAGCATAACTGGACGATGTCTTGCACTATCTTCACCTATATATGCGGTTTTAAGACGTTCTGGCAGGACGTAATCAACCTGCAACGTACCACATTGCCAATCACGTCCAATTGCATCCCGTAAAACAAATTCTAATTTAGGACCATAAAAGGCACCTTCTCCTTTATTGAGTTCAAATTCCACGCCAACTTGCTTACATGCTTCTTTTAAACTATTTTCTGCACGATCCCAAATCGCATCATCTCCCGCTCTTTTTTCTGGACGATCAGAAAATTTGATACGGAAACTCTCAAAACCAAGATCTTTATAGACTTCTGATAACATATGAACAAATAAAGCTGTTTCTGAAGTAATTTGGTTTTCAGTACAAAAAATATGAGCATCGTCCTGGACAAAAGAACGAACACGCATAATTCCATGTAATGCCCCGGAAGGTTCATAACGGTGACATGCCCCAAATTCTGCCATACGTAAAGGCAATTCACGATAAGAACGCAATGTATGATTAAAAATCTGGATATGACATGGACAATTCATAGGTTTCAAAGCATAAATACGATCTTCATCCTCTACAGAGGCAATAAACATATTTTCCTTAAATTTATCCCAATGCCCTGAAGTCTCCCATAAAGAACGGTCAACAAGCTGGGGGGTCCGCACCTCTTCATATCCATATCGATGTTGGACACGTTGCATATAAGCTTGTAATTCAGTATAAATTTGCCACCCTTTTGGATGCCAGAATACAGATCCTACAGCTTCATCCTGAAGATGGAAAAGATTCATTTCTTTCCCGATGCGTCGATGATCGCGTTTGCTTGCTTCTTCCAATTGCGTCAAATAGACATCAAGTTCTTTCTGATCACGCCATGCAGTCCCATAAATTCGTGACAACATAGTATTTTTGGAATTACCACGCCAATAGGCTCCGGCAACCTTCATCAATTTAAAGGCTTTGCCGACATCACCTGTTGTTCTTAAGTGCGGACCACGGCAAAGATCAAGCCAGTTTCCCTGTTTATAAATTGTAATACTTTCAGAATCTGGCAAATCACGAATAAGCTGTGCTTTATATTTTTCACCAATTTTTTCAAAATATTCAATAGCCTCTTGACGAGGCAATGCTTCTCTTACAAAAGGTTCATTACGTGCAATGATTTCATGCATCTTTTGCTCAATTTTTTCCAAATCTTCTGGTTTAAACTGTTCTTCACAAGCAAAATCATAATAAAAACCATTTTCAATAGCAGGCCCAATTGTAACTTGGGTGCCTGGATAAAGCTCTTGAACCGCCTGAGCCAATACATGGGCGGCATCATGACGAATAAGCTCTAATACGGCATCATCCTTTTTTGTAATGAACTTTACAGATGAATCTTCATGTATTTCCGTTAATAAATCAACTAATTTACCATTCAGCTCCATCGCTAAAGCTGCACGGGCCAAACCTTCCCCAATTGATTGCGCAATATTTAAACCCGTTACCGACCCTTCATATTCACGAACAGATCCATCAGGCAAAGTAATAGATGGCATACTTAAAACTCCAGAACGAAAATTAATCTCAATAATTATAAACTTTAATGAACCCAGTTCAATTCTTGTGCAACCTTTTTTACAGAAAGATTACGTAAATCCGATTCATACAATATTTTAACATGTTTTCCCCGTGGCGCTGTTAAACCCGGATTACTCGCCGATGAAAAAAGTACAATCGAATATCCCCCCACTAAAGCAGCTATGTGCATTGGTCCCGTATCATTACCCAGCGAACATTGTGCATTTTTCATTAGGAAACCCAATTGAAACAAATTTGTTTTACCAGTCAGATTTATAGCTTGAGGACACGAATGCAAAATTTGTCGAGAGATTTCAACTTCATCTTTCCCCCCTACAATTACGGGTTTCAGTCCCTTTTCAAGACACATTTTTGCAATTTCACCATAATAATAAACAGGCCACCTTTTTTCGGAACGTCGTGCAGAACAACCAGGAATTAAAACAACATAAGGTTGAGTTATTGAAATATCAATTATTTCGGATAAAAACCAAGATAAATCTAAAATAGGGTAATCTATTATACCAGCCTTATTTAATTGATCTTTTTGTCGATCAATTGTATGCATAAAGTTACGATTAACCGCGTCATGTCTATCCGTTGCCGTTTTAGCTATTGCTGAACCCTTCCTTTGCCCTGATAGTTTAAAATAACATGTCGATCGACGAGAGGTTTGTAAATCAAAAATATAATCAAATCCTTGTAATTTTTTTCTTAATTTAAATAAACCATAAATATTAAACCAAAAAGGTTTATCATCCACAATAACATGATCAAACCAAGGTGATCTTTTTGCCAATTCTACAAAAGGCTTTGTGGTTAATAACGTAATTTCAGCTTTTGGAAAAGCCTTGCGGATAGCAGCAAAAGGGTAAAAACTTTGTATAAAATCGCCCAAGGCACCCAAACGCATAATTAAAATTCTATTCATATTTATTTAAAATAATTTTTTAGGAGTTGGTAAAACTTCATTATACACCTCCAATGTTTTTTGTTGCATCTTTTCCAAAGTATATTTTTTTTGCACTTCTTCTCGGGCAATTCTTCCAATCCATTTTAAATCATCATCAGACTTTTGCATTAACTGATCCAATATCATAGCCAAATTATTAACGCTTCCAGGCGTAAAAAGATAACCTGTTACACCATCCTCAATAGTTTCAGCTGCCCCACCATGATTGGCAACAACAACTGGTTTTTCCATTGCTTGTGCTTCTATAACAACCCGTCCAAAAGGTTCCGGCTTGATTGAAGGCACAACTACAATATTGGCCAAAGCCAAAACAGCGGGCATATCTTGACTATTCCCAACAAAATAAACAGAATCTTTAATTTTCAAATAATCCGCCAATTCCAACAATTTTTTTAAAAAATGATCCTTATGTTTAACAGGTCCGACAAAAATACAAATCCAATCGGGATATTTAACTTTAATTTCTGCAAAAGCCCTCATTAATAATTCATGCCCTTTCCACTCCGTTATTCGTCCTGGTAAAATTATGATTTTTTGCTCTTCTGAAATGCTCCAATTTTGAGCGAGTAAATTTATACGGTTTCCTAAAAATAAATTAGGATTAAAAACTTCTAAATCAACACCACGAGAAATAATTGATATTCTTTCTTTTTCTACATGATATTGGTTTTGTAAAAGTTCAGCAATATAATGACTTATGGCAATAACTTTTTGCCCATAAGTCATAACTCGATTATACCAATGTTTTGCAAACCACTTAGCCTGATAAACACCATGCCACGTCGTTATAAAAATCGTTTTACATTTTCTTGCCGCCAACCACGCTGACCACGCAGGTGCCCTTGAACGTGCATGCACAACATCAACTTTATAAGTCTGAATAACTTTCATTAAAGCATAATAATTTTTCCAGATCGTCCATGGATTCTTTGAATTAAGTGGCAAATGAATATAAATAGCCCCTATTTTTTCGAGATGCTGCCGCCAGACACCTCCTTCACTGGCTATGATTGCAATTCCACCAGCTTGTATAATACCTCTTGCCATATCAATAGTGCCTCGTTCAACGCCTCCTGTACCCAAAGCTGGCAATACTTGTAATATAACAGGTTTATTTTTCATCTCCATTTAAACTTCATTAAAAATCTAAATCAGCATAATATTTAGGAGGAATAATCCCACTTACACGATCATTTAATAAAGCACGAAAACTCGGACGGGACTTAATGCGAACATACCATTCCTTAACAAATGGATTTTTATCCCAATTAATATCACCAATATAATCCAAAGTGGAAATATGTGCAGCCGCAGCAAAATCAGCAATTGATAAATTATTACCTGCTAACCATACTCGATTTTCAGCTAGATAAGCAACATAATCAAGATGATATTTAATATTCTGGTAGCCCTCCCTCAAGGCTTGTGCATTTGGATTACTATTGCCAAAAAGCCTTTTAAACATTTTTTCAAACAAAAGATTGCGGGTAACCTCACGATTAAATTTATCATCAAACCAAGCAATTAATCTACGAACTTCTACTCTTTCAGCTAAAGTACGTCCCATTAATGAAGTGTCTGGATAGGCTTCTTCTAAATATTCACAAATTGCATAAGAATCAGCAATAATAAGACCTGTTTCCTCGACTAAAACAGGAACAGACCCGGCAGGATTTATTGCCAAAAAATCAGCTCTTTTTTTCCAAACAGCCTCGGTCATTAATTCAAAAGATAACCGCTTTTCTGACATTAGCAAGCGAATTTTACGACTGAATGGACAAAGAGGAAGATGATACAATATACGCATATAGTTAGTTTGCCACTATTTAACAAAAGTTACCTACTGTAACACAATATATTTTTTACTTAAATATTTTATATCTTTTACAAATTATACCTATAATCATATAGCTTAAATTTTAATAAATGATAAAGCTTAAAATTTGCTTTTAACTTAAATACAAGATAATTATTTGCGTGGAAAATGATTTTTTATTTTTAATCTTTAATAAAACATAATATTTTATATGTTACGCTCTTTATCCATCTGTATAACAGGAAAAAACACTCGTGGTGAATAATTCTTTACGTTCACTCCCCCCCTTACAAATTCGGGGGCGATCATTTCTTGCTCTGGTTCTTTCTCCCAAAGCCCCTCTTTCCAATTGGCTATTTAGTTTAGATGCACAAATAAAACGTTCTTCACAATTTTTCTTTGGAAAACCCGTTATTCTTAATTTGGAACTTTTAACAGGTCATGAAGACGGGTTGGAACAACTTTACAACGATTTATTTGCCAGAAATATTCAGATTATCAGCATTGAAGGATTACCGGCAACATCATCAATTCTAAAGAGCTGGCCAAAAAATTTTATTTTAACGGGTGGAAGAGATATAGATAATATTGATCCGCCAATCGATTCCCTGCCTAAAAATCATCCTATTCCTTGTTATATTATCGATGAACCTATTCGATCTGGGCAAACCATTTTTTTTCCAGAAGGTGACGTGATTATTACAAATTCTGTTGCTTCAGGAGCCGAAATTAATGCTGGAGGTTCAATTCATGTTTACGGTGCATTACGTGGTCGAGCCATTGCTGGAATTAGTGGACAATCCAAGGCAAGAATTTTTGCCAATCAAATGGAAGCAGAGCTATTAGCGATTAATGGGTATTATATGGCTTCGGAAGAGATACCGGAAAGATTATATACCAAACCCGCACAAGTTTTGCTTAAAGAAAATGTAATTCATGTAATGCCGTTATTGAAAACAAAATAAAAGATTAAAAAAATTATACAATTTATAGTGTTTTATTTATTTTAAAATGATATTTATAAAGTTAGAAAAATGGAATAAATAAAGGGAATTAAGTATGTCGAAGGTAATCGTTATTACCTCTGGTAAAGGCGGAGTAGGTAAAACTACTACAACCGCAGCTATTGGTGCAGCACTTGCCAAAACAGGACAAAAAGTAGTTGTTATTGATTTCGATGTGGGGTTGAGAAATCTTGATCTTGTTATGGGATCAGAACGACGCGTAGTTTTTGATTTTATCAATGTTATCCAAGGTGAAGCCTCTCTTTCCCAAGCTTTAATTAAGGATAAACGAATTGAAACCCTTTCCATTTTAGCTGCTTCTCAAACGCGGGATAAAGATGCTTTAACCGAAGATGGTGTAAAAAAAATTATCGATGAATTAAAAGAAAAATTTGACTGGATAATCTGTGACAGTCCTGCGGGTATTGAACGCGGCGCAAAGATGGCAATGCATTTTGCAGATGAAGCAATAGTTATTACAAACCCAGAAGTCTCATCAGTTCGAGATAGTGATCGAATTATCGGTATTTTAGATAGTACAACAGAAAAAGCCCAAAAAGGTGAAAAAGTTATCAAACATCTTTTGATCACACGATATGCAACAAATCGGGCTGCTCATGGTGATATGCTGAATACAGATGATATTCTTGATATCCTTTCCATCCCTTTAATTGGTATTATACCTGAAAGTGATGAAATATTAAGAGCTTCTAATTTAGGAACCCCCGTAACCCTTTCTGCCCCTGATTCTGCACCTTCCCGTGCTTATACTGATGCTATTAAACGTCTTCAAGGGGAAAAAATAGAAATTACCATTCCCACAGACAAAAAAGGGTTTTTTGACTGGTTACTAAAAAGGAATAGATAATGAGTTTTTTCTTTTCAAATTTTTTTAATAAAAAAAATTCAGCTCCCGTTGCTAAAGATCGTTTACAAATTTTATTGGCCCATGAACGCTCTGCAACAAGTAATCAGAGTGATTCAGATTTAATTCAGAAGTTACAAAAAGAAATTATGGCGGTCATTCAGAAACATATTACGATTGATCAAGAAAAAATACAGATTAAAGTTGATAAAGGGTCGGCCTGTTCAACACTAGAAATAGACATTGAAGTACCTCAACAATACAAATAATTAATTAATACCAACTGTCATGAAGGCTTCTTTTAAATCTAAAGAAGCTCCATTTTTGAAGCTCCTTTGAACTTTATCTTATATTTTCCTATTCAATTCTTTTAGACCTCTTTCTCCATAATTAAAGAAAGCAATACGATCAGCTGAATCCTGAACTTTTTTAGGAATATCAAAAGCATCAATCATAATTTCAACAACACGAAGTTTATGAGGGTTAGCTTCTAATTCTTGTAATTTAACCTCTAACTCATCTTCAGTTGTAATTTGATAATAAGAATAAGGTTTATTGTTACTGAAAGCATCAAATAATTTTTGATAATTCCATTCTGGTATATCATTAAACGCTGAATATAAACCCATAATACTTCGTTCAATCGTATATCCCTTATTATTGACTAAAAAAATAATGGGATTTAAATCATGCGTAAAAAATGCTGAAGCTTCTTGTGCTGTTAATTGAAAAGATCCATCACCAATAAATAATACATGACGCCTTTCAGATTCAGCCATTAAAGATCCGAATAAAGCTGGTAATGAATAACCAATGGATAACCATAAAGGTTGATTTATAATCATAATATCCGAAGGAAGCGACAAACTTCTTACACCCCGCATAGAAGTTCCAGCATCCGTGACGAGAACATCATTAGCCTGAATAAAATGATTCATTTTTAACCAAAAACGATCAAGCGTTAATCCCTTACCATGTTCGGCAACCCATCGGGTTTGACTGTTAAACTTATTTGAAGAAGCATAAATAGTGGTGTTTTTAGGTAAATCGTTTTTAACAAGCGCATTTAAAATGTCAGCAGCATTAACATCTTCAAATACTTGCCTGCCAATTGTTGTTCTAAAAGGCAAAATATCAATCATATTTTCAGGAATATTTTGTGTAAAATACCCTGAATTACTATCTGTAAATTTAACATTAATACCAAATAAGCAATCAGAATGTTCAACAAGTTTTTTGACTGAATCCAAGGATGCCCCGCCATTATACTCACCAATCCATTGAGGTAAACCTTGATCCAATACAGCCTGAGCTGCTGATTGTGTGGCAAAGGGGATATTTAATTTTTCTAATAAATTTTGCGTTATTTCTTTAAGCCCAAAACGATCAATGGCATTACCCAATAGCATTACTGGGGATTTCGCACGTTGTAAACGATTCTTTAAAACATGTAAAAGTTCTGAAAGCTGAAGAGGATCACTTTTTTGAATCCAACTTATCATTTTATTATCTGGAACTTCAATTTCAAAAAAAGTAATATCCGATGGAATTTGAATATAAACAGGTCTCATTTCTCGTATACAAACTTGTAACACACGATCTATTTCTTCAATAGCATTCTGAGGCGTAATTCGGACTTGTGCGACGGTAAAAGGCTGATAGCAATTCATAATATCCTCATAATTACCCTCTGCCGTGGTATGATGAAGAAAAGCACGTTGTTTAATACTATATAATGGTGGTACCCCTGATAAACACACCATAGGCACTGATTCCGCATAAGCTCCAGCGACACCATTCAACGCACTTAAATCTCCAACTCCATAAGTTGTTAAGATTGCTGAAATTCCTTTTATACGTGCATAACCGTCAGCAGTATAAGCAGCATTCAACTCATTACGATTCCCAACAAATTCTATATCTTTTCTTTTTTCTGCTTGCATCAAAAATTGAAGATTATAGTCACCAGGTACACCGAAAATCTTATGAATTCCAATTTGAGATAGTCTATCTAGTAAAAAATCCCCAATTGTTTTTTTCATGTATAATCCCCTAATTTTGTAATAATTTTATAATAAAGAAGCTTTGATTTTTAAAGACAGTTATCTCAATTGAAGAATCTAAGACTATACAAAATCAAGATCTAACAAAATTAACACTATCGTGAAACAATGGATTGTATGGCTTTGACCATTGATATAATACCATTACTACGGTTTGCCGATAATGCACTGGACAATCCTAAATCTTTAATAAAAACAGGATTAATAGCTAAAATTTCAGTGGCTGTCCTCCCTGAATAAATTCTTAATAATAAAGCTATTAATCCTTTTACAATGACCGCATCAGAGGAACCAGCAAAATAAAATACATCACCATCTTGGGAATAATTTAACCAAACCTGGCTTTGACAACCAGCCACGCGAAATTTATTATTTTGCCACTCAGCAGGGAAAAAAGGTAAATTATTCCCTAATTCAATTAAATACCGATAGCGTTGTGTCCAATCATCAAACAGCTCGAAATCCTCGCGAATCGCTTCAATTGCTTCATGTGCACTTGTCTCTTGAGGTATAATAAAAGGATTTGAATTGGTCATTAGTAAATCTCGCACATCAGATGATTAAAATTAAAGAATAAAACGACTTAAATCACTTTTATTTGCCAAGGTCGCAACTTTTTCTTTCACATCATTCGCTGTAATTTGAATCTCTTCTCCCGAACGTTCAGAAGCGGTAAATGACACCTCTTCTAAAAGTTTCTCCATAACGGTTGCCAGACGACGAGCCCCAATATTTTCAACCCGCTCATTAATATCTGTTGCGAGTCGAGCAATTGCATCAATAGCATCATCGGTAAAATGAAGATTAACCTGTTCAGTTTCCATCAAAGCAATATATTGCTTTAACAATGATTGTTCAGGTTCAGTTAAAATGCGGCGCATATCGTCACAACTCAATGCTGACAATTCAACACGAATCGGCAAACGTCCTTGTAATTCTGGTAATAAATCAGAAGGTTTCGCTAAATGAAAAGCACCCGAAGCAATAAATAAAATATGATCTGTTTTTACCAAACCATATTTCGTTGAAACAGTGGTTCCTTCAATTAAAGGCAATAAATCACGTTGAACACCTTCACGAGATATATCAGCACCACCGCGACCACCACCTCCTTCATAAGAACGAGCACATACTTTATCGATCTCATCAAGAAAAACAATTCCATGATTTTGAGCACGTTGGATGGCTTCTTGCACCAATGCATCATTATCCAATAGCTTGTCTGATTCTTCCCGTATCAATGCTTCTCGTGCCCTTGCAACTGTTAAACGACGCGATTTTTCAGAACGATTCATAAAGCCTTTCATCATATCTGTAAAATTGATGATTTGTGCAGATGGCATTCCAGGAATATCCATCTGATTTATTGGAGATGAACTATCAGCTAGTTTAATATCAATTTCTTTATTTTCTAATTCACCATTCATCAGCATCTGCAAAAATTTTTGTCGGGTTTCTGCAGTTGCACCCTCTCCCACCAATGCCGTCACAATCCGTTGATTTGCCGTATCCTTAGCTTTTTCCATCACATCACGACGTTTTACATCGCGTAACATAACCAAAGATGCCTCAACTAAATCCCGAATAATACTTTCAACATCACGCCCTACATACCCCACTTCAGTAAATTTGGTAGCTTCCACCTTTAAAAAAGGAGCCTGGGATAAACGGGCCAAACGACGGGCAATTTCAGTTTTACCGCATCCTGTTGGACCAATCATTAATATATTTTTAGGAACAATCTCTTCCCGCATACGATCAGACAATTGCGCCCGCCGCCAACGATTACGCAAAGCAATCGCAACCGCTTTTTTTGCATCATCTTGACCTATAATAAAACGATCAAGTTCGGAAACAATTTTTTGGGGAGTATAAGTTGGAATTTCCATAGATAATTTACCTTCTACTTATAACGTTTCAACAACAAGGGAATGATTTGTATAAATACAGATATCGCCAGCTATTTTCATAGCTCGACGTGCAATTTCTTCTGAAGTTAATCCTTCTTCAATTGTCATAAGTGCTCTTGCGGCAGCCAATGCATAATTTCCACCTGAACCAATGGCAACAACACCATCCTCTGGTTCCAATACATCACCATTCCCTGTTAATGTATAAGAATGCGTACGGTCGGCAACAAGCATCATTGCCTCCAGTCTTCTCAAATAACGATCTGTACGCCAATCTTGAGCCAATTCAACGCAAGCCCGTTCAAGTTGATTAGGATAACGTTCTAATTTCTTTTCTAGTCTTTCTAATAATGTGAAAGCATCAGCTGTTGCCCCTGCAAAACCAGCCAAAATAGAACCATTTTGTCCTATCCTTCTTACTTTTCTTGCGTTTCCTTTGACAACAGTGTTTCCAAGTGTAACTTGTCCATCGCCTGCCATCGTGACTTTATTTTTGTAGCGAACAGATAAAATGGTCGTACCATGCCATTGAATAGAATCATACGTAGAAACATTATTATTGTACATAATAGATTATTAACCTTAATATAAAATTATATGACAATCATTCTTGTAATTAATTAAGAAATCAATTCTTCTATACGCTTTGTCAAGACCCCAAGGGAAAAAGGTTTCATCAATAACTGTATTTTATGATCCAAAGCAATATTACCAGTACCATGAGCATAACCCGTAATGAATAAAATGGATAAATTGGGCCAAATTTTCCTAGCAAATTCAGCTAGCCTATTCCCATTAATACCTGGTAAACCAATATCAGTAAGCAGCAAATCAATCTTGACCTGCTTGTGTTTAAGTTCTTCCAATAATATCATTGCCTTAGTACCATCTTCAGCAGCAATAACCTCAAACTGCATCTCGTCCAACAATTCAACCAATAATGGTCTTAAAACGGAATCATCCTCAGCAACCAGAATTACTTTTTTTGTT
Organism: uncultured Commensalibacter sp.; assembly: GCA_946699565.1. Classification (GTDB taxonomy): domain Bacteria; phylum Pseudomonadota; class Alphaproteobacteria; order Acetobacterales; family Acetobacteraceae; genus Commensalibacter. Next base: position 78,643 of record CAMPDW010000002.1, read on the forward strand.
TTCTGTTTTTGTACTTCAGCTATCATTTCCTAATGCCTCTAAGTCAAAAGGAAAAAAAATTTTATAAAAAAATAGACTCATTTTAAAACTATATTCTACTATATTATAAATTATTATCGTTTGAAAAGTAACCAAAAATCAATTCATGAATAAAAAAATATCAATTTTTAATTAAAAAAAATGTCAAATTAATTAAAATTTAAAAATAATATTAAATTATTACTTAGCTTTAATTTTTTCTATTCCTAGATATTTCATTTCTTTCAAAAGAACCAAAAGTTTTTAATTTATTTCATCATATATTGGTAAATAAATACTAATTTTAGTGCCTATACCAAGACGACTTTGAACATGTATTTGACCACCTGATTGTTGTGCAAAACCATATACCATTGCCATTCCAAGTCCCGTTCCAAGTCCCAATTTTTTCGTTGTAAAAAAAGGTTCAAAAATATGAGCAATAGTTTCTGCACTCATCCCCTCACCTTTATCCTGTACCGTAATAATGGCATATAAACCAGGATTTAAATGAAGTCGTTTAGCTTTATCAGAATGAATATCTTTTTTATCCAGAACCAGTGTTATTTCTCCTCCTTTTGACATAGCGTCAACCGAATTAACACATAAATTCATAATTGCCAGTTCAAATTGTGCGGGATCCGTTTTAATAATAAGTGAATGTGATAAATTATTTTGAATTTTAAGTTGAATAGCATTTTCCACTTTATATTCGGTTTGTTTTTTAAATCTTGCGGCATAACGCATTTGTAAAGTCTGAAGTAACAAATCATAATTTTTGTTAATAATTTTAACAAGATCCATTTCTTGAACAGATAGTTTTTTCCGGCGACTAAAACTCAGTAATCGCTCTGTTAAAGTACTGCCTTTTTTTGCGGCATTTAAAGCATTATTTTGTAATTGTTTAATGGTATCCATAATTTCAGAATTACCTGAAACTTCCAATAATTCCTCAGATAATTCCAAAGACCCTATCATTGTAGTCAACAGATTATTGAAATCATGTGCAATACCACCTGCCATAGTTCCTAATGCCTTTAATTTTTCAGCTTGTTGCAATTGCATTTCTAATTCTTTTCGTTTGGTTATATCCAATTCCATTAAAACTGAAGGTCGTGCAATCTCACCTTTGGCACGATCCAGCAATAATCGAGTAATCATAAACCATTTCAAAGATTTTTTCCGATCATTTGGAGGAACTTCAAGAATCTCAACGAAACGCTCTTCTTTTTTTAATCTTTCATTAAAACGGGATAATTCTTGAGATGTAAAAGACGGTTCAATTTCTTCTTCTGTTTTTCCAAGACATTCCGAAATTGTCAAACCACGCCGTGCGGCGGCCAGTTGATTCATTCGAGTAAATCGACCCTCCTCATCTTTAAACGCAAGCCCATAGGGTAAATTATCAAGTAAGCCTTTTAATAATAAGCGTTCATGCATCAATTTTCGTTGAAAATCAGAACGGGAAACCGCACGTTTAACAATTTCTTTAACCATAAAAGCATTAAGTGGTTTTGGAATAAAAAAAGAAATTCCTCCTTCATTCAAACCCTTGATTAAAATATCAGGTCGATCCTTAGGGCCTAAAAGAATACGTGTCGCGGTAATAAGATTACGTACCCGTGCAAAAAAAATATTACCATACATACATGGCATAAAATTATTATAGATAATCGTTGAAAAATGAGCCCCTTTTTTAATCATATCCAGTGCATGATATGAAGATTCGGTTAAATATAGGGAATAATCGTTTCCTAAAATTTCCTTAAATTCTTTTAAAATTTTAGAATCATTATCAATAATTAAAATTGCAGGATGTGTATTGTTACCCATACCTTATTCTCTAAAAAATGATTTAATAAAATTAATATGGTTTAAGAAAATGATATGCAAATAGATTTTTTGAAACATTATTTATTTTTTTTCTAAAAAACTATGAAAACAAATTCAATTTTTAGTAAACATTTCAATTTTCCCTAAATAAATATTAAAATCTTTTAACAATCAAAGAGTTTTATTATAAAATTTTTATCAATATGCTACATTACACATTCTTTTTTAAGTTTAAGGATAATTTTGTGAACACATCTTTTTCTAATAATCCACGAGCAGAAGAGCGATTAAGCAATGTCAGACAAGACTACTCACAACAAACCAATAACAAGCATTTTAAATTTATTTTAACAATATTTTGGCTCATATGTCATTTTGTTTTTTATTTTATTCAACAACTGGCTGAGATTCTTGCACCTTTATTACTTGTTACAGGAATTCTGTGGAAAATTTTACCCATTGCAACAGAATCATTGATAAAAATAATTTCTTCTACAGATCTTCAAACAGGTAATATCCTCAAACACAATAATGATTTTATCCCATATTCTATTATGGTCGCCGGTCACAGTTTATCCGCAGGCAAATTAATTATAGATAGCCTTCTTCTGCTTATTTTAACTTCTTTATGTGCAACATTGACCGCTTATCTTGGACGAAAGATCTAAAACGTAAATAATAATTTCAAAGTTTTTAACAATGATTCAACTTGATAATGTAAATCTATATTATGAACAAAGTAGTCCTATTTTGTCTAATGTCAGTTTATACATTCCTCAAGGAAGTTTTTGTTGGCTAACCGGATCATCCGGTGTAGGAAAATCAACATTATTACGGATGTTTCATCTTGAAATAAAACCTAATCAAGGACATATACAACTTCTTGATACGGATATACTAAAAAGCCGACGTTCAACCCTGTGTAATTTAAAGCAAAGAATAAGCATTATTTACCAAGATTTCAAACTCATTCCAAATTTAACGATTTATGACAATATTGCCCTTCCACTCCGATTACAAAATATGGATGAAACTATTATAAATCGATGGACAAATCGTATTTTACAATGGATGAATTTGCAAAATAAAACTAGGCTTCATCCCAAAACACTTTCTGGAGGGGAACAACAACGTATAGCCATCGCACGTGCTATTATTAATAGACCCGATATTTTATTAGCAGATGAACCAACCAATGCCTTGGATGAAGAACAAGTATTACGTTTAATGGATCTTTTTTATGATCTTAATGATTTGGGATGTACAATTATTATTGCCACCCATAATGATAACCTTATCCGACAATTTCCAGCTCCAAAATTAAAATTGGAAAAGGGACAAATAAAGGTTGATGATGCTATTCAAACATAAAACAACTGATGGATTAAAGGTTAACCTTGCTTTACCTGGACATTTTTTAATTCCTCTTGTTGCGGCAATGACCTTTCTGGCGGCTTTAATGATTGCGGGGGCTTATGCTGGGCAAAATCTTGCCCATCGTTGGAGTAATGGAGCAGCTTCCATTGTTATTTTACAAATACCGCCCAAAAATATTATCAATTCTCCCGAAAATTCTATATCTGATACTTCAACAATAGTGTCAGACAATTCTAATAAACTTGCTTCCCTTAACCAAATTATTGAACTTTTATCTTCCTCAAAAGAACTTGCTTCATTTCATAAACTTAGTGATCAAGAAATAAATCAATTATTAACGCCTTGGCTTCATGAAGATATCAATCATTTTGCTTTATCTATCCCCGCTATTATCGAGCTACACTTAAAACAAAATACGATAATTTCTGAAAAGCTGAAAAATTCCTTACTTCATATTAATCCTGACATTATCATTGAACAAAGCAATTTTTGGAGTCAACGCTTGAATATTTTGGCAAATAGCCTTCAAAGTTGTGCATTTTTAGCTTTGTTTATTGTCACCTTTATTGCTGCAATCGTTATAGCCATTGCCACACGCACAGGCTTGATACAATGTAAACAAACCATTGAGATTCTTCATAATTTGGGAGCTTCTGACCACTATATTTCAGTTCGATTTGCCAGAAGAAATGCTTTTCTAGCATTTATTGGGGGATGGATAGGTAGTATTTTCTCGATCCCTTTACTCCTTTTTTTAACTTATTTAACTCTACCGTTCAGCAGCAACCCAAATTGGGAAATTATTTATCAAGGATGGTTTAGTTTTCTAACTTTACTCCCCTTTAATTTATTAATATTATTTCTTATTCTACCTTTATGTAATTATTTTATAGGATGGATTTCTACAACGTTAATTGTTTATTATTGGTTAAGACATTTGACTTAAAAATATGAAAAAATTTTTTTTGCATCATTTTTTACTAACAATTATTTTAACTCTCTTATTCATATGGTTAAGTGGTTTTTTTGTTTTTATCTATGATGTAATTCATTTTACATCCGTTCCCCCTTTGACAGATGGAATCGTAGTCTTAACGGGTGGTGTTGGGCGTATTAATACTGCAATTAAATTACTTGAAAAAGATTGTTCTCAATATCTTCTTATTTCAGGCGTGGGGTTTAATACAACCCTGCAAGATTTACAAAAAATAAATACCGATTCTTATTCACCTCTTTCATGTCAAAATCATATTTTACTTGGTCATAATGCAACGTCCACAATGGGAAATGCCATCGAAACCGCGGCATGGGTACATAATTATCAATTACAATCCCTGACAGTTATCACTTCCAATTATCATATCCGTCGCGCAATTCTAGAACTTCGAACTTTACTTTCCAATACGTTTCTATATCCTTACGCTATAAACACGATTAATATGAACAACCTTTTTCAATTTTCTTCTTTTCGACTTTTGTTTATTGAATATAATAAGCTCCTCTTGGCTTATAGTGGACTCATCCATACAACAAAACCTAAACAAGATTTAATCAATCTTAAGCATTTCAGGGATTAAATAATTTCCATGACTTTTATACGATCTCTTTTATTTTTAATTTATTTTTTCACTTTAACCCTCATAATGGGACTTATTGCATTTTATTTTCGTATTTTTGCAAAACAACATGCTCTGTCTTATGCACAGTTATGGACGAAATTTTCAATCAAAGGGTTCCAAAGAATATGTAAAATTTCAATTGAAATTCAAGGAAAGGAATTCTTACCTAAAAATTCCTCGTATATTATTGCTTCACAGCACCAATCCGCTTTTGACACTCTGGTTTGGATGAATCTCGTCCCACGTCCTGCTTATATTATGAAAAAAGAATTAGTCCGTATTCCTCTTGTTGGTCCAATGCTTATATTAGCAGGAATGATTCCTCTTGACCGTAATGGAGGAACAAAGGCATTAAAAAATCTGATAGCAAATTGTAAAGAAGCTGTTGATGATCAACGACAAATTATTATCTTTCCGGAAGGAACACGTACCCAATATGGAGAAAAAGCTAAATTACAAGCGGGTGTGGTCGCCATCGCAAGTCAATTGAATCTTAATATTGTCCCTGTTAGTACAAATTCTGGATTACATTGGGGGCGCAATGCTTTTTTAAAAAAACCAGGAACGATTTATATTACTTTACACTCCGCCATTACAGATTTGAAAAATCGAAAAGAAGTAATGTCATCAATTGAAGAAAAATGGAATAATAGTTTAAATTAAATATTAATAAAATTGTGGATAAGTTAGTGGATTTATTAATAAAATATTTTATTTAATAAAATTTTTTATTAATAAATCTCAAAATAATTTGCATAATTACGTCATTTTTTGCAAGTCTCTCATAAAAATCAAAAAGATTCTCATAATTGTGGATAATTTACCTATAGTTAATAATTATCACTATTTCCAATCTTTAAATATTCATAATCATTTAAAAAATTTATTAAAAGAATAAATTATTTTATTTATCTTTTTCCCACATTTTTGATCATATTTTTTTGATTCCATTTTCTATGGATATATAAAATAAATCATTTTTTAAATACTGAATACGTAATTCTTCAAAACAACCAATATCAATTAAATTATCAGACAAACTCTACGTTGTATTCAAGCTATTTTCCTCGACTGTAATTTAAAAAAATAGATATTCAAAAAAAATTTTAAATCAATACTTAATACTATAGTATCTCAAAAAAATTAAATTTTACTATTCTTTTTTTCATCCCTTTACAATATCTGTTATAATCAACGGAGATCAAATTATTTGCATGAATACTTCAATTACCAGTTATCATCAAATCCATAGCAATCAAATCAAAATACTTATCCCTTTCAATAATTTTGGAAATTCAAAATTTTCAACTGATGAAATTTTTATTCAATCATCTAATCTCTTACCAAATATTAAATCTATTTTAATAAAAATCATAAAAGGTAAATTTATACCCTAGACACAAAAGCTAATCAATTAATAAAGTCTACTTCTATCAACATTAAAACCATCCATTTATTATTAAAAAATAATCATTCTCAAACCATAAAGAATTTTGAAACTTAATTTTTGCTTGGATTTCAAATATAACAAAAGTTAATAAAAACAATAAATTACTTATTCATATGCTCAATGGAGATTGACAACATCTTTATTTTAACCTCAATGAAAAACTTTACCTTCCGACGTCATTCTATCAGCCAACTAGGGAATTAATCTTAGATGTTGATGGAATTTAAACGTTCTTGCCTAATAAATTATTTCAACTTCATTTCTTCAATTCTTTCCATGATTATCCCAATCATATTGGAATCCCTATTTTTCTAGATCAAGGTAAAATCTTTACAGAACATCTAATATTTTCATCAAATAATCTGTTTCTATTAATGAATTAAATGTAAATTAATTAAAACTGGTCCTTTGCTTTACGATAACGCGTAAATTCCTCAACGATTGCTGCCAACAAAAAAGGGTTTAATTTTTTCTCAGTTTCTAATAAAACAGGTAGGGTTGGCTTATGAGCATCACGTAACTGTTTTACCTGTTCAAACCTTTTTTGTAACGCTAGATTATTGGGAGCTAATGACAAAGCAAAACGTCCATTATCTTCGGTATATTCATGAGCTGGATAAACCAGAGTATCATCTGGTAGAGATTTGATACGTTGTAAACTTTGAAACATCTGATCTGGACTTCCTTCAAATAAACGTCCACACCCGAGACTAAATAAAGTATCCCCTGTAAAAAGAATTTTTAGATTAGCATCATAATAACATATCGAGCCTAATGTATGTCCAGGTGTATTAATGACAATAAATTGAGCAAATCCTATAGAAATTTGTTCCATATCTTGAACATAATGCGTTGCTTCTGAAATTCTATCTCGCTCTTTCATTGGTGCAAAAACTTGACAAGAATAAGTTTCTTTAAATTGTCGAAGACCACCTGTATGATCGGAATGGTGATGCGTGATAAGAAGCGATTGCAAATTCAGATGTTTATCTTTTATAATAGAATCAATTGGCGTAAAATCACCTGGATCAACAAGAAGGGCATTTTTTGTTTCCTCTTCATATAATAACCAAGTGTAATTTGTTTCGAAAAAGGGAATAGGTTCAATCGTAACAGACATTTTCTTCTCTTGTTTCATCATTTATAGTGGACAAAGGATAATTTATTCTCTTAGGAAATATTAATGTATCATAAGGTTACCTCTTCTATTTTACCTTATAACACTCACAAAGGTACTGAATTTTATCTTAACGATAAATTACTTCGATTATGGTCTAATCTTCATGGTCTTTCCCTACTAACTTTAGAAAAAATTCCTTATTATTTTATTCAACAATCCAAGCCTGCTTTTCATATTCATGGTCAATTCTATCATTCATCTGAATCTTTAACCCTTGAAACATCTCATATAACCCTAAACACTTGTTATTTTACCTACCATCATTTTCCTTTTCAAAAATGCAGTTTTGACCGAATTATTCTGTTTCCCTCAAGGAACATAAACCTTGGAAACTTAAGCCCCATACTCCGCTCTTATTGGGAAATTTTAAAAGATGACGGTAAAATCTTGCTTTTACTACCAAATAAATTAAAATGGTGGAAAATTTTTAATATCGTTACCTTATATCAAAATCGGAAACACTGCTTTTATCAGTATCAAATAAAAAACATTTTAAAAGAACATATGTTCCAAATTATTCATTATGAAAAAATTGTATATTTTCCACCTCAATTAACAAATTCTCTTTCCTTATCAGGAAATAGACTGTTAGAAAGGATAGGTCATTTTTTTATTCCTTTTGGAGGAGAATACCATTTAATTGAAATTCGAAAAAAACTTTACGCTCCAATTACAATTAGCCCTGTTGAAAAAAATAAATTTTGGCAACAAAATATATCCAGACCAAATTGGAATCGAAAAAAATTATAAAAAAGTAATAATTATTCTTAAGGAATTATTTAAAAATGTCCATTTTACACTCAATACGTACAAATATCAGCAAACCTCACAAAGCTGGTTACCCTTTTATAATCAGCTCTGCTATTATAAGTCTTATCGGATTTCGTATTCATAATCGGTTTGGAAATTTCATTCGTTCAATTGGGGCATTATTTTTCGGATTTTGCTGGTATTTCTTCCGTAATCCCAAACGAATTATTCCCCAACAAAATAATATTCTTGTTTCTCCTACTGATGGGATCATTTCATCCATTCATTATATTCAGCCTCCTTTAGATTTAGGTTTGGGAGAGAAACCTGTCTGGTGTATTTCAATTTTCCTTTCTATATTTAATGTTCATTTACAACGTATTCCTGCCACAGGAAAAATAACGGCACGTTCTTATATAAAAGGAAAATTTTTAAATGCTTCACTTGATAAAGCATCCGAACACAATGAAAGAAATGCTATTTGTATAACCTTACCTGATAATAAAAAAATTGTTGTTGTGCAGATAGCGGGTTTAATCGCACGTCGTATTGTCTGTAACGCCAATATTGACGATCAGTTTGATAAAGGGGACATTTACGGACTTATTCGTTTTGGTTCAAAAGTTGATCTTTATCTTCCAGAAGGTTGCCAACCTTGTGTTGAAATAGGTCAAACAATGATTGGTGGCGAAACTGTCGTTACAAAAATTTAATTTTTTAACAAAATAAAATCATAAGTGAATGTTAAGACAAAAAATTCGTCCACGAGTTAAAGGAATTTCATTTAATCGAATGATTCCTAACCTTTTAACTATTCTTGGATTATGTGCAGGATTAATAAGTATACGCGGTGCAATTCATGGACGATTTAATGAAGCTGTCATCGCCATTCTTATTGCCGCATGTTTTGATGGATTAGATGGGCGTATTGCTCGTCTTTTACGTGGAACAAGCCGCTTTGGAGCAGAGCTTGATAGTTTAGCAGACTTTTTATCCTTTGGTGTTGCACCAAGTTTTGTACTTTACATGTGGTCATTAAAAAATAACGGTGATTACTCATTTGTTCCATGTGCAATCTTTTGCGTTTGCATGGCTTTACGACTTGCACGTTTTAATGCAGCACTTGATGATAAGAAACCTCAATATGCTCATAATTTTTTCACTGGTGTCCCCGCACCAGCAGGAGCTGGAATTGCCTTATTTCCAGTGTTTTTAGGATTAGAAAGTAAACATTTACATCTTAGTTTTCTTGATTCTTTTGCTCATTGGGAAATATTGACAATTGCTATATTAATCTTTACCTCCTTTTTACTTATTTCAACTTTACCTATCTGGTCTTTTAAAAATTTTAAAATTCCAACCCACTATGTCATCCCTATCTTTTTAGGAACCTGTATCTACGCAACTATTTTAGTTGCTGATCCGTGGGGGACGATGGCTTTAAGTGGGTTTCTCTATTTATGTCTTATACCGTTAAGTTATCACAGTTATCATCGTTTGAAAGCTGATGCCCAGACGATTCTTGTTGAGGCGAAGAAGAATGACAACCTTTCAAAAACAGACCAGTGTTCTGATTCAACTCTAAATTCATCAAATTTTTCATAATTTTTTGAGGTGATGGAGGGCATCCCTCGATTTCCAGAATACATTCATGCCCTTCAACACAATTTTCACAAACCGTATAATTACTTTCAAAAATGTGATGATTTATTGCACATGTTCCCATTACAATAATAGCTTTTGGTTCTTTCATCAAAAGCCAATTTTTTTCTATATAGGGAACCATGGTTCTATTCAAAAGACCAGATATCAAGAGTAAATCAGCATTAGCAGGATGATCTACAAAACTGATTCCAGATTCCTGAATATCATACGCTGCCCCTTTTAAAGCCTGTAACTCCAAGGCACAACCGTTACAATCCCCGCATGCAATGTGAAGTATACGTAAATCCTGATAAGTTTGATTTGAAAATTTATTTAAAGGTTGAAGCTTACCCGTCAATGAATCTATAATTGCACGTATAAATACCATTTTATAAATCTACACCTGTAGTTAAAATTCCAAATGAAGATTGAATCAAGGCATGGTCATCAATAGATTCATTAGTTAAAACATTCTGTAAAATATAAGCTTGGTTTGCCGCAGGATCACGAATAAAAATATCTTTAATATTACCCCCCTCTAAATAAACATAATACCATAAATCACCCTGTACGCCTTCACAAACCCCGATACCTTCACCATTTAACGATTCAATGATAATGTCTTTTACTACTTCTTCAGAACCTTCTTCTATATCATTCTCTTGTAAAATAATTTCAACTATATTGATTGAATTCTTAATTTCAACAAACCATGAATTCATGCGGGCATCAACATCACCCTTTATAAAATTTGTTGGTGGCAACCATTCTAATCGATATTCGGACATATAACGACGCAAATCAATATCTCGCCCCGATGCGCGCCCCACAACCCCCCCCAAATTAAATTCTACAGCTTTTTTAAAAGGCAAAATACCTTTATTTTGGAGGTAATCTTTTAATCCTGGCAAACTACTTACTAATTTAAAAGCTTGATCAATCAAATATTTAATTTTCTGCGGCAATTGAATTACTTTGTTATCTCGCTCATCCTTTAATACAGTACCGGGAAAAACACAATCCATCAACCAACGATGACCAAAATAATATAAGTTCCAACGCATTAATAATTCTCGTGCCAAATCGCACCGACTTGAAATTAACACTATATCCAATTTACGAAATAATTTAGATAAATAAAATAAATACGCAGAAATTCTTGATAATTCTAAAAATAATATACGTCTTCTTAAAATCGATAATGATGGTATAAATCCTGCTATATCTTCAATCGCATGAGAAAAAGCAATTTGATGAGAAATTGAATCAAGGGCATTCATACGACTTATAATTGGAACTATTTTTAAAGCATTCTTATTATATAAATTCGTTAAAACACCTCTATGTGTATAACCATAAATCGACTCAGCTTTAATTATCCGTTCACCAAAATTAGAAAAATGCCATAAAACAGGTAAATCTTCACAAGAACAAGAAGGATCAATAAGGGAAATCTCTCCTCCTTCATCCACTAAATGGGGCACAGATTGATATTCAGGCGCTTCAGGGGGCCATAACACAGGCCCTGGTTTTTTTGATAAAGGCCAACAGTTCTTCCATAAACCTCGATCCAACCATGGACTTAAATTAACAGCATTCATAGCTTCTTTACCCCAAAGCTCCCAAATCATACGCTCATAAAGGATTGCTGCAGGTCTAACCGTAGATAATGCCAGATATCGATCTAAAGAAACAGGTATCTTCACACCAATTGGTTTATAACCGCCTTCTAGAAATAAAATATTTATCGTTTCTTCTTTACACCACATCATTAGAAATACTAAACGATCCGTTTTTAAAGTATTAACCATCTCTACCCAATCTTCTTCACTAAGACTGATAAAAAATTTACTGTCGGTTTGATGCTGTTTAAGACAATCAATCAACCGAGTCGATCGTTGCAAAAATTCTTTTTTATCAACCATTTTCCTGTGCAATTACTTATGTACAAATTGCAATGCAATTTGAAATATCCAATACTGAGATAATATTGGAAGAACAATTGATGGCAATATAATCAAACCTATTAAACAATACCCTTCCTTCGTTAAAATTTCGTTAGAAAAAAATTGATAATTACTGTTTCTAAACAGGAAATATCCTCTTATAAAGAATAAAGTTAACAAACTATATCCTAACCAAGGTAATTGAAGCACTAAATAAGCAATTAACACTGAACAAGCATAAAAAATTCCAAATGGTGGAAATGCTGATAAAGCCAGTTTAAACCAATTTTTAAAAACTGACGATAAATTACCTTTATCAAGAAGATACCCGAGAGGAGCAAATATAACTAACATTATAACAAATAAACAAACACAATAAATCCCTTCTATGGAATTAGCAAAAATTGCAGATAATCCTGTCAAAATAATCAATAAAAACGGTGCCAAAACAAAGAGGTCATCTTTTTCTTTTAAAACAACAATAATAAAACTTAACAAATTTAAACCAATAAGAAATAGTTGTGGATTTTGATAACCTGAAATTTGAAATAATTTTACAAACAAGGAAAGAAAAACAATAGGTACAACAAATAAAACAACACTACCTATTAATGAAGGTAACTGTATGACCAATCGATAAAAAAGAGTACAAACTGGGAATAGACCATACGCTTGTATTATTCCAAAAACCAAGATAAAACTACCGAATTTTGGCAATAATTCATAAGATTGTACGATGGGTAAGGCCAGTATAAATACCCCCATCAAAGCAATAATCATAAAAAAAAGAATATATCTGAAATAATTCCAAGCCGACTTTACTTTCTCACTTCCTCCATTAATAAAACAAACTATTAATAAAAGAAAAATTAATAGATAAAGAAAAATCAACAGAATAAAAAAATTATTAATAGCGACAGCCAGCATCGCAACACAAACAAAAACATGAAAAAAAATCAAATTCATTAATGTCTTCATTTCATTACCTGAAGTAATAAAACGATTAGGCATCCATAATTTAATTAAAAAGGTCGAAATAATAATCCCCAAAGCAATCATAACCCTTAAAAAACCAGTAAAAGAATCATAATTCCAAAGGATGGAAAAGTTAAAATCATTGGGAATCATTACTGACAAAAGAGTAATAACGATTAAAATGATAGTTACAATAATATGACAGCGAATTTTAGCCTTTTGTCCATGACAAGAAAGAATACCAATAGCCCCTACTAAGGGCCAAATAACACAACCCCAATATAAGATTTTTGCTAAATCTCCTACACTAGCCACAATTTTTTATCCCAAACGTTGAATAATCATAATAGATGATATTAAAAACAAACTATATAAAATGACCAACGTTACAAATGCGAAAATTTGGCTATTCAACCCAATAACCAAAGTTAATGCATTTAAGGTACATAACATTCCAACAATTTGTCCACCCACTGTGTGACTTAAAATACTGTAAAAAAACTCTACAAGGATAATTGAGAAAACTATTCCATATTCTAAACGAAATAAGGTTGGTGGCAATATATATATAACCAATGAAATAGCAAGAATAACCAATAAAAGTCCTATAAAAAGACTTTTTAATGAACGTTGAAAAGATTGTTTTCTTAAAATAAGATTAGAAATAACAGTGATAATTAAGAGCATAAAAATACACAAAACCGTAATTTGAACATGTAAAGCATTATTCCAGCCTGCCATGAGACAACATCCTGTTAAAAGTGTATGACATGTTGCCTGAAAAGATGGATGAGAGATACCTCCAATCGTGATTAATAATAGCAAACTCATGAAAAAAGCAAATATCATTTTATATTCCACTTAACCCAGCAAAATAAATAATAATCGCAAGAAAATTCAAAACAGTAGCAAACCCAATCTTATAGACACCTTTTGATATAAATAAAAAATTTCTCATTAATGCAATAACGGCACACTCGATAATAATTTTTATACACCAGGCCAGCAAGCCAAAAAAGGCCGCCAATAACCATGATGTCAAAGATTCTTGCTGAAAATTAAATAAAGCAATGCTTTGTGGCCACAAAAGAAAAGCAATTAAAGATAACCAAAGTAAAAATTGTAAACTGTTAATATAAAGCAAAATTCCTTTATCTTCACGACTGAACCCATCTTTTTGGATTATATCGGAAAGATCTGGCATATCTAAAACAAGAAAAAATAAAGAACATGCACTGATTAATAAAGGGCATGAAGCAATATTCATGAAACGCGTGGAATTATGAAAAAACACAATAATATAATTAAGTTCTGTGCTTTTCACATTCATTCGACAAACCATTGCTATCAATAAAAGCGTCGGTAAAAACAATAAGATCTGGATCATCATATGCTGAAATTTCTTAAAACTTAACAAAGAAGTATCATGATAAACAATAAAGAAATTGAAAACAGGAATCATGACCAAAATTGTGATAATAAATAAAAAATCAGAATTTCCTTTAATAATCATATCCGTTGTATAAAACGGTATTAAAAGCGCCAAGGTGCATAATAACCCTAATGATACCAGAAAAATATAATCCTTAAGTGATAAAGTCTTATATAATAAAATTCGAATGGATTCGCTTAAATCTATTCTAATTCGATAAAATGAATGACGAAATGATTCCGTCGATATGCCTTGTATCCACCCATCAAGCTTTTTTATAAACACCATAAGCCAGGGTGCCATAATTAAAAATAACAATAAATGAAAACCTATGATGCATAAAGATATAAGCCAATAAATGACAACCATTAAACCAATAATCCTATCGATAATAAGCTAATAAGAATTAAAATGAATAACGTTGCCTGCTCATGTTCCCATATCAAAATATTAAACTTTTTTTTATAAAGTCGAATAGTTTTATAAATTTTTAAATATTCAGTTTTTTTACGTAAAAAAAGATAAGAATGTATATCTAATGAAAAATTATCTTTCAAAACATTCAAAATTGTTTTTGTACCAAATTCAAACCGAGTTATATCAAGATAATTTTTATATTTTTTCCTATCCGAAATTTTGAATTGATTATTTTGTGGATCCATGGAAACAATGAAATATTTTTTTTTAATAAAAAAGAAAACATAAACAACCATCCCAAAAATAAATACTGAAAAAACAGGGGTAAAAGCAATATGTAATTGTTCACTTTTAAAACTAAAAAAATGAAATTTACCTATAGAAGGAAAATTATTTTTTATACCATACGTCCAATATAAAATAATTCCTGGACATACAGAAAAAATAAACAAAGATAAAAGATATATTCTAATCCCTTTTCCATATCCTAACAGAAAATTAAAATATGATCCAATTGCAGTTAGTCTATCATTATAATTTTTATATAAAGCAAGAAAAAGATTAACCCATCCCAATAAAGAAAAAAGGTAAATTACCGCATTACATCCAATGAAAAATAAAGCCAATATCATATCAAATAAATAATGATTTAATATAAGGCTAATTCCGAGTTGAAGATTTCCCCAAAATAATACAAAACCAGCAAAAGGTGGAAAACCTGACAACAATAATCCTAAAAAGAATAAAGAATCGATAAAAAAAGAATTATTAATTTTCTCTTTCAACGAATTAAGTAAAAAAACCAAAGCAAATCCATGATTTTGAATAAACAAACTAAAAAAAAGAATGATATAATTCAATTCCAATAAAGCTGTTTTTTGCAAATATAAAGCCAAAAATAATATAACAATAAGCTGAATACTGATTGCGTTATTTAAGATAAATAAATAACGTAAACGGTTAAATAAATTTGAAACTTTCAAACAGAACCAACTAGCTTTTAATGCTGTAATAACTACTATAAATTCGAACAAAACAATAAAAATCATTGAAAGATTATAATTATAAAAACTTATAAAAATTCTTAATAATCCATAAAATCCAATTAAGTTTTTGAAAATATTTGTGTAATAAATCTTTTCATCCTCAAAAATAGCATGAAGATTGTTTTTTTCCTCGCCCCTAAAATCAAAAAAACCGAGTAAACAACATACAGGTAATACTAAAAAAAAGATCAAATAATTTAAATTTAATGAAGATGTTTTTCCTGAAAAAACAATATAAAATAAATCCTGTTGATTGTTCATTAAAACAGGAATACAACTCATAAACCCTAATAAACAAGGCAGTATTAACCAATAAAGTGAAGCATTGCGTTGCCTATTTTTGTAATTCATTAAAAATAATAAAGCCAAGACGATTGTAAAAAAATATAAATTTCCTGCTAAAATTAAGGATAATGAAAGGATATATGAAACAAGAAAATACTTATTTTTGCATAAATCTTTTTGATAATATAAAAATAAAAAACTTATATTAAAAATTATAAAAAGAAAAAAACAAGTTAATCCATCCAAATAAAAATTAACTCTATAAATAATACTTAATTTTGATAAAAATAATAGCGAAGTAGGAATATGAAAGACTAGTACCAAAAAAGTCAGAAAAGCACCCGTTAAAGAAGCATATAAAGGAAAATAATCAGGTAATTTTAATAAAATAAACTTTCTTGATGAAATAAGTCCTACATCAACAAAACTACACATACTGACTTGGTAGAATAATAAAGAAATATCTACCAATATGAGACATAAAATGAACAAAGACAGAATCTTATCCCTCTTAGAAAAAATAATATGACAAAATAATTTTAATTATAGAATTTCTTACAGATTAAACAAAAGTTAAAAGATAAAAAGTAATTATTCTTTAACCCATCTTTTTTCAGTTTGTTTCCAATATGTTAAATCATGCCCCTCTTGTTTCAATCGTTTCCAACGTTCACGAGCAGCACATACAGCCTGTTCGTCTTTACCATCAAATAAGTCGAAGACACGCTGATATTGATCAATATCCTTAATCATTTGACCATTTATTACAAAGAAATAAGTCGCCTGATTAGGATTTTCCTCAAATAAAGTTAACCATATAGGTTGCCATTGGGGATACTCATCCTGATGCTTTGTAAAATGACATCCATGCGGCAACCATATAGGTTGGGTTACATTCCATAAAACTTCTGTCAGAGATTTAATTTGTTCATTATCCTTACATAAAACAACTGTTTTTTGTTTTCGTTGCATGGTGTGAACAAGTAAAACAGGCAATGCCTGTTCTAAGCTTGTTTTTGTCAAATGATAAAATCCAACAGAAGTCATTCAACTTGCCTTATTTTTCAAAATAAGTTTCTACAAACTGATTAAGTAACGCAACTCCGAAAGCTGTAGCACCTTTTGGACCGCAGTGATTGGGTTTACTAATATAAGCCGTTCCAGCAATATCCAAATGTGCCCATGGTGTATCATTCACAAAACGCTTTAAAAATTGTGCTGCTGTAATTGATCCACCATCACGTCCACCGATATTTTTCATATCAGCAAAATCTGAATTAATCGCTTTATCATAAGGTTCTCCCATCGGCATACGCCATAATTTCTCACCACAAATTTGACTTGTCACAACTAATTTTTCAGCCAAATCATCATTATTTGAAAATAACCCAGCATATTCATATCCCAAGGCAATAACCATTGCACCCGTAAGGGTTGCAAGATTAATCATAAAGCGTGGCTTAAAACGATCTTGGGTATACCAAAGAATATCAGCTAAAACCAAACGACCTTCCGCATCAGTATTCAAAACTTCAATTGTCTGACCTGAAGCACTACGAACAATATCACCGGGACGTTGTGCATGACCTGAGACCATATTTTCAACCAATCCAACTATACCTATAACATTAACTTTTGCTTTACGTTTAGCTAGTACTGACATTAATCCTATCACTGTTGCAGCACCGGCCATATCCATTTTCATATCTTCCATGCCATTAGCCGGTTTTAACGAAATTCCTCCGGAATCAAACGTAACACCTTTGCCCAAGAATGCTAGAGGCGCTTCTTTATCATCAGGATTTCCCTTCCACTGCATGATCACTGTATAGGGATCCGCATTACTTCCTTGTGCAACCCCTAATAAAGCACCAAATTCTAATTCTTTCATTTTGTCTTTATCAAGGATCTCAACTGTCAAGCCAAGAGATTCTAGTTTTTTAATCCGATTCACAAATTCTTGCGGATATAAATGATTAGATGGTTCATTAACTAAATCACGTGTTAAATAAGTGCCTTCTGCAACTGCAGATAACCCTTCCCATTGTTTCTTTGCACCTTCAAAGTCAGAAGCCATAACATCAATTGATGTTAATTTTTTTAATCCTTCCTTTTGACTTTTATCTTCACAATATTTCTTAAATTCATAATTTTTAAGAAAAGCACCTAATACAAAAAACCCTGTATATTCGGTAAAATCCCAATCAACCATCATTAAAAAAGATTCAGTTTTATTATGTAAAGTCCGAGTTGCTATACCACCAGCATCTTTTGCCTTACTTCTTGAAAACTGATTCTGGTCACCCAACCCAATAATAATAATATAATTATAATTTTCATCAGGAGAAACAAGCTTACAAACTTGACCGAATTTACCGGTAAAATGATCAACTTTTATCGCACGATCCAAAGCATTTTGAACAGATTTGTTCATAGCCCTAATAGAATAGCCAGTCATATTATTTTCAAATGCAAATAATACAACATTGCGATTTTCTGGCATATGCAAACTCATAAATTGAATATTAAGTGTCACGAAATTACCCCTTTTAAAATAAAGTTTCTATTTGCTATTTAAATTTATATTTTATCGTAGTTTTATTACTACAAATTATGTTAGTTTAAACAACTAAGAATTTTAATTAAAAACTAATTTTTTAAATTTCTACCTATCTTATCAGATCAGTAAAACTTTATGTTGGAATTTATTTAATGAATCATTTTTCTGATACCGATCTTGTATCAAAGATTATCCCAATTGTAAAAAAAGCTGCTGATAAGATTAATTATATTCGTCATACTAATTTCAATATTGAAATTAAAAAAGATTCCAGTCCAGTAACCCTTGCAGATCAAGTTTCAGAAAAAATTATTCTGGAAGAATTAAAAAAATTAACACCCCACATTCCTATCATTGCGGAAGAACAAATATCTTCTGGAAAAAAAATACATGTTCAAAATGAATTTTGGCTTGTTGATCCCTTGGATGGCACAAAAGGCTTTATTAAAAAAAGCAACCATTTTACTATTAATATCGGACTAATCCGAAATGGTAATCCGGTTTTAGGTATTGTTGCCTGTCCTGCCTATCACGAAATTTTTTATGGTATTATTCATCATGGAGCATGGAAACTCAGCAAAAAGGCTGAAGTCATACCTCTACATGTTACCCCGCCCCTTCATGAAAAATTTCGCATTTTAATTTCCAACCGATGCACTAAAAACCCACATTATTCAGAATTTGTAAATTTGTTCCCAAACAGTTCCATTCATGAAATTGGATCAACGCTTAAAATCCTTTGGATTGCGGAAGGAAAAGCTGATTTACATCCACGTTTTAGCCCAACAATGGAGTGGGATACTGCCGCGCCACAAGCTATTCTTGAAGCTGCTGGAGGGTATGTTTGTGATTTTAACAATAAACCATTGCAATATGGCAAAAAAAAATGGAAAAATCATAATTTCTTTTGCTCAAGTGTGCCGCTTAGTGCTTATTTAAATCAATTTCATTCCGTTAATCAATAAATGACCCTATTTCTCACTAATACACATAAAAATATACAAAAAGCTGCTTTGATCTTAAAAAACGGTGGATTAATAGCCTTTGGAACAGAAACTGTTTATGGGTTAGGTGCCGATGCAACTAACAGCAACTCCGTTCAAAAAATTTACGCTGTAAAAGGAAGACCCAATTTTAATCCCCTGATCATTCATTTTGCTCATTTAGATCATGTCTTTCAATATGTCAAAAAAAATGACCTTGCTTATAAGTTGGGAAAGAAATTTTGGCCTGGACCTTTAACCTTAATCTTGAATCAACAAGAAAATTCAATCATCAGTTCAATTGCAACAGCTCATTTATCAACCATAGCTGTACGAATTCCCCAAAACGTAACAGCACAACAGCTTATAAACTATAGTCAAAAACCCATCGCGGCACCTTCTGCCAATATTTCTGGGAGAATTAGTCCTGTAACCGCACATCATGTTTATCAAGAATTAAACGATAAAATTGACGGTATTCTTGATTGCGGTTCCTGTGAGGTTGGTGTTGAAAGTACTATTTTAGATATCAGTCAAGATCAACCCAAAATTTTACGCCCTGGTGGTATTTCTTTAGAAGATCTAACACCGATTTGTGGCTCTTTAAATTTTGAAGAATCAATTGAAAACAAAATCATTGCGCCTGGACAATTAAGCTCGCATTATGCTCCCTCGTTGTCTGTACGCTTAAATTGCAATTATCTTGAACCTGATGAGGCACTTCTTGCTTTTGGTAAAACCTCTCTTCAAGCCCCCCTTACAATTAACCTAAGCAAGACTGCTAATCTGAATGAAGCAGCACATAATTTATTCGCTTATTTACGACTACTTGACACAGAAGGAAAAAAATTAGGCCTTAAAAAGATTGCTGTTATGCCCATTCCAAATTATGGTATTGGTCACGCAATTTGTGATAGACTGCAAAGAGCCGCTGCACCTCGATCCTCATCAAAGCAATGACTGAAAAAATAGACAAAAAAGAACTCAAAATTTTAAGCGATATTTTAGCCCTTGTTCTGGAAAATGAACCGGGACAATCAATTAATGCCATTGAAGCCATTAAAAAAAGAGCAAGAAAAAATATGGTTACAGGAGGTGCTCTTAAAAATATTTTCAATTCAATTGCTGAAAATCCACCTAAACCTGAAATAAAAACATCATCACGCAATCGAAAAAATACAGATACCATACCTGATCTTCTTAAAGCACGTTCGCAAATTAATGCATTGACCCAAGATATTAATCATCTAGATTCAATCATTCGCAGCTTGCGAATGCAAAATGAATCTTTGCGGTCAGAATTAAATTTGACACAGCAATCCCGTGCTGAAATCCAATCGCTTCTTTATACGAATCAAGCAAAAGAACCTTTTAAAAAAATTCTCCTCATCATTTTTTTCTTTTTTGGTTTGTTTTTGGGCATTGCAAGTACTGCTATCATTCATTCATTTACATCCAGCCCTCCTCCTAATAACTCAATTTATCTCAATTAATAGTGAGAACTTTTATGGATATTACTAATTTCATTAATGCTTTAAATAAAATACTTGATCCTCAGGATATTATTACCGATTCAAAAGAAAAAATTACCTATGATACTGATTGGCGGGGTATTTTTCATAATGACTGTCTTGCAGTTGTCCGCCCTAAAACAACCCAACAAGTCGCAGATATTGTTAAATTATGCGATAAGTTTAAAATAGCCATCGTTCCGCAAGGTGGAAATACAAGCCTTGTAGGAGGTGCAACGCCTATTTTCAATCAAAATCAAATTATTCTCAGTCTAAATCGAATGAATAAGGTTCGAGACATCAATAAAATAGATTATACAATAACGGCTGAAGCTGGAGTTATATTAGAAGAGGCCCAGAATATTGCGCTTCAATCAGATTTATATTTACCTATTATGATTTCATCACAAGGTTCTGCACAAATTGGTGGAATTATAGCAACTAATGCCGGGGGAAATAATACTCTACGCTATGGAAATACACGCGAATTTGTGCTTGGACTTGAAGTGGTTACTGCCAACGGTGAAATTCTAAACATTTTACACCATTTACGTAAAGACAATACAGGTTATGATCTTAAACAGTTTTTTATTGGTTCTGAAGGAACCTTGGGAATTATTACCGCTGCAGTGCTTCAACTTCATGCAAAACCCAAATCAACGGAAGTTGCACTTTGTGCCCTTAACGATACTCATCAAGCTTTAAAGCTTTTAAGATTGTTTCACCAATATAATCCTGCTGCTTTGCAAGCTTTTGAATATATCTCAGGAGCCGCTATGAAAATGCTTCAAAAATACATTGATGATGTAGTTTTTCCACTTGAGACAGAAACTTCAACCTATATTTTAGTTGAATTAGCATTACCTCAAGAAGGAGATAGTCTCAAAATATTATTAGAAACTATTCTTGAAGCAGCACTTAAACAAGAAATAATTGTTGATGCGGTTTTAGCTGAAAATGAAAAGCAACAATTAAATTTATGGAAATTAAGAGAGGAACAAGCTGAATCACAAAAAAGAGCTGGGGCAAATATCAAAAACGATGTTTCCGTACCTATTTTTGCCATTCCAGAATTCATTGAACGTGCAACACAAGCTTGTGAAAAGCTATATCCAGCTATTCGTGTTACACCTTTTGGACATTTGGGAGATGGGAATATTCATTTCAATCTGGTTCAACCTGAAAATGATAATCCTACAAATTTTATGCAAAAAAGTCATGCTTTAATGGATGCAGTATGTAAAATAGTCTTTGATCTAAATGGCTCCTTTTCAGCGGAACATGGTGTGGGACAACTTAAAAATTATATGATGTTAAATTGGAAAAACAACACTGAATTATCCCTTATGAAAAAAATAAAAAAAACGCTTGATCCTAATAATCTTTTGAATCCAGGCAAAATATTTCCAGAATAGTCAAATTTATAGTATCAATGTTAAATTAAGAAAAAAAATAGCCTAGCAATATTTTATTCTTGCATTAATTGCGTAGAATAAAATATTGCTATTATCATTCTTTCAATCATTATTTTTATTTTGTATTTAAATAAAGAGAGTTCTTTTAGGTAAAAAGCAGGATAGTATCAAATGCATTTTTTAACATTCTTGCGTCTACCTATGATTGACCGTTATATTTTACGTCAATTATTAATTGCACTTATTGCAACAACAGGTGGATTGGCGGCCTTAATATGGCTTACACAATCTTTACGCTTTGTGTCCCTTGTTGTTGAAAGAGGACTTTCCCTAAAGGTTTTTTTACAATTAACTGGTTTATTAATTCCATCTTTCATTGCAGTTATTCTTCCCATTACAACCTTTGTTGTCGTACAATTTATTTATCAACGTCTTGATGGGGACCGAGAAATTATTGTCATGCGTGCTGCAGGGATATCCTCATATTCCCTTGCCAGGCCTGGCATGATATGTTCTGTCATTTCAATGCTTTTTTGTTATCTATTAAATATATGGGTTGTTCCAATTTCATACCATAATTTTAGAAAATTCGAGTTCAAAATTCGAAATAAAATGGCAGCCTTTATGTTGGAAGAAGGCGTTTTTACAAACGCCTCTGATAATTTAACTGTTTATATTAAATCCAAAGATAGTAATGGCAATTTACAAGGCATCCTTATTGAGGATGACCGCCAACCTAATAATAAAGCAACAATCCTGGCAGAAAGAGGAAATCTAGTTGTTTTAAATGATCAACCCCAAGTTGTCCTCTTTAATGGCTCTAGAGAGGTAATTGATCATAAAACAGGTCGTTTAAACACCTTAAATTTCCAAAGAAATACTATTGATCTGTCATCAAATCGAAATGATGCTGCACGATCACGTGATGCTACAGAAATGTCAATTTATGAATTACTACACCCTGATTCTGAAGAAGTAGCCAATAAAGATTATGGCAAACTTGCTGTTGAAGCGCACAGACGGTTAACCTCTCCGTTAACCATTCTTTCCTTTACCTTGATTGCCCTTGTAAGTATCTTGAAAGGTAATTTTGCTCGATTTGGCAATATTTTAAGACCTTTAGCTGCCATTTTTACAATCGTTGGATTATTAGCAGCCTCTCTTATTATGCAAAACCTAGCCAGCCGCAATACAAATCTAATCTTTTTAATGTGGGTTATTTCAATATTACCTGGAATTATCGCCAGCCTTATTTTATTTGGGTCTGAAATTATCCTTAAACTTCAACATTATTCTTTCTCATTGCTATCGCTTCCCAGCCGAAAGTCATAGATTATGTTGGTTGCTTACACAATTTCAATTTATATTGCTCGGCAGTTCTTTTCGGCATCCATATCTATGATCCTTGCCTTAACAGGTTTAGTATCTTTATTTGATTTCATTGATTTACTACGGCGTATTGCAACAAGACCTGGTGTTTCAACAAGTATTGTTGCTTATATCGCGCTTGATCATGTCCCCAATTTCTGTATGCAAATCCTTCCTTTTGGAATTTTATTGGGTGGAATTATTTGCTTTTGGAAATTAACCCGTTCATCAGAACTTATCGTCACAAGAGCCGCAGGGATTTCTGCATGGCAATTTTTGCTAGCCCCTATAGTTTGTGCTTTCATGATAGGACTATTTTCAACTTTAATTATATCGCCTGTTTCGTCAACTTTATACAGACAAGCGGAAATCCTTGACCAAACTTATTTAACAACTGGTGGCGGTAAATTAACCAACATGTCTGGTGGTTCTTTGTGGATAAGACAATCAGATCATGAAATTACATCCAAGGGTGTGGCAATTTTACATGCCCAAGAAGTTCATGTTAAAAATCGTAATTTATATCTTAACGGTATTAGTGTTTTTAGATTAGATGAAGAAAATCATTTACTTGAACGTATTGAATCCCCTTCAGGATATTTACAACATAATCTTTACTGGGTGTTATATAATGCTTATTCTGTAAGGCCAAATAAATTTCCAGTCCAATTGGGAACAACCAAAATTCAAACTAATTTAACTTTACATAATATCGAAGACAGTTTTTCATCTCCAGAAACGTTATCTTTTTGGGCATTACCGGGATTTATAAAATTGTTAGACAAATCTGGTTTCTCTTCCATCAGCCATCGGCTTCATTTCCAAGCTTTATTGGCACAACCCTTATTAGCGAGCACCATGGCGCTTGTTGCTGCCGGATTTGCAACACGATCAACACGTCGAGGTGGTGTTGCAAGAATGATTGGCTCAGGTGTAGCAGCAGGATTTGCCTTATTTACGATATCAAAAATTGCTGAACGTTTTGGAGAATCTGGTGCGTTACCTACTTTCATTGCTGCATGGGCACCAACAATTGCTGGATTGTGCTTGGCAATATCCCTTCTTATTCATCTGGAAGATGGCTGATGTATAAATCTATATCCTCCTTACTTATCAAAAAATTATTAAAAGCAAGAATCCTTCAGAATCAATATTATTCTTTTCTTGCCTTTAGTATTTTAAGTGGTTCTTTTATTACCAATTTTTGGATATTTACCTCTGTTGCACAGGCTCAACAACAAATGCAAATGGCACATAGTAACATTGGTAAAACTAATGGCGCACCTTTTTCTGGCAAAGATCCCATTACATTTCAAGCAGATAAGGTATCTTATGATTCCAAGGCTGGAGAGGTTGTCTGGGAAGGAGATGTCCATATTTGGCAAAACGATCACACATTACGAGCTGACAAGGTTATTTACAATAAAACGACAAATATCGCTACGGCATCTGGCAATGTTGCTATGATTGAACCCGATGGAGAAATTTTATTTACGCAACATAGCCAACTAGGAAATAATATGCAAGAAGGCGTGATGGATCAGGTTTATGCCTTATTGGCTGATAATGGAAAACTTGCTGCTAATGGTGCACGCCGTACAGGAGGCAAGGTTCATGATTTTAGCCGATCCGTTTATACAGCCTGTCCTATCTGTGCAAAGAATCCTAAGAAATCACCCTTCTGGCAATTTCGTTCTTATCAAGCCATTCGGGATATGGAAAACCAACGTATTGATTTTTCTGATACCTTTATAGATTTTTTAGGAGTTCCAGTATTTTACATGCCGTTTTTTTCCATTACTGATCCATCCGTTAAACGACGCAGCGGTTTTTTAATCCCTAGCTTTAGCTGGAGCAGTAAATATATTGGTGCCTATACAACGGTTCCCTATTACTGGGCCATTAATAAATGGTCTGATGCAACATTCATCCCTCTTTTTTCAACAAAGACAGGTCCACAACTTTCAACTGTTTATCGTGCCCGCTTCAACAAAGGAATGTTAAGAGTCGAAGGTGGCGTTGCTGATGATACTGTTGGACAACATGCCTGGTACAATTCTTATGCAGATCGTAACATCGAAAAATTTAAGAAAGGTGCTCAGGGTTATTTATTCCTTAAAACAGAATGGTCTCTCAATAATTACTGGCGCTATGGTGCCAATATCAATGTCGCTAGTTCAGCAAATTATATGCGTGATTATCGTATTAACGGTTATGGACAGGATACATTAGAATCCGATTTTTATTTTGAAGGATTTGGAGAGGGTTCCTATTCAAAAGTTAATGTTCAAGCTTTCCAAGGATTAAATCGTGGAGTTATCAACAACTCTGACCTTCCCTTTTCACTTCCAAGATATACTTACAGTTATTTTGGTCAGCCTGATGCTTTGGGAGGAAGATTTTCTTTAAATACAACTGACTTTATTCTTTACCGCCCCCGTGGCGTAAACGACCAGCGGGGTGAAGTTGCACTAAATTGGGATAGACCTTTTAATGATAATGCAGGAAGAAAATGGTTGATTACCCTTCATATTGATTCCAATATTTATCGTGCAAGCCATCTTGACGAACAACCTCTCTATTTAAAGACAAAAAAGCGTCAATTTACAGGACAGGCATTACCTACTTTTGCCGTTAAAATGAATTGGCCCTTTATGAGAGAATTTCATGTTGGCGATTCAACAGGTACACAATTGCTTGAACCCATTGTTCAATTAATTGCGGCACCTCATTCAAAAGGAGGCCGTCATTTCCTAATGGCAAACGAAGACAGTTTAAATTATGAATTTACTGATACCACACTCTTTGCTTTAAACCGTTTCCAAGGAACAGACCGTTTGGATGGCGGAGCCCGTGCTAATATTGGTATTCATGGAAATTGGACTTGGAATGGTCATCAGATTGATTTCTTGGTTGGGCAAAGTTATCAGGAACATATTCAAAAACATATGCCCCCTTATTCAGGGCTTAACCATCATATGTCTGATATTGTATCCCGTTTGCGAGTATCCCCCATTCAATGGCTTACCGCTACAGGAAGAACCAGAATTGATCCTTATAATGGAAAAGTCAATTTTGCTGATGCTTTATTTAATTTTGGTTTTTCACATTTTGGTATTAATGGTGGATATATTTATGAACCTGCCACCCCTTATTATTATTTCATGAGAAATCCCTATTCTCATGAGGGGGCTTCTGATCTATATTGGAAAAAAACAAACGAATTCACTCTCGGTTTATCAACGGACTGGAAATACTGGCATGCTTCTGCTTTTGGAAGAAGAAGTATATCTCGTAAAGAAACTGTTGCTTACGGAGGAACAATTGGATATAGAAATGATTGCTTTAGTGCTGACGTAATCTACTTCAAACAAAAAACCATGATCAATGGTGAAGAAAATAGTGACATGGTTTTATTTATGCTTAACTTTAAAACAATTGGTGTATTTGGAATTAACGGATGATGACAAATATTCAACATATAATTTCAAAAATTTCAATGAAGTTTAAACATTATATTATTCCTGTAATTACAATAAGTTGTTTTTTTTCCATTAATCATCCCGCTTCTTTTGCAGCGACAAAAAAACATCACGTTCTTTCTCAAAATTCCTCTAATACATTGAACAATAATGAAGATCTATCATCTTCCAACAAATCTATTGACGATGAGAATAAAATTATTGCCATTATCAATGGACAATTACTTACACAACGTGATGTTAACAACCGTGAAAAATTATTTCAATTAACAGCTGGAATTCGTTTGGATCCACAAGTTATGCAACATATGCGACCACAGTTAATCAAACAAATGATTACTGAACGTTTACATATCCAAGAAATGTTAAGACGCAATATAAATATATCCCCAGAACAAATTGCAAAAGCAATTGCTGGTATTGAAAAACAGAATAATATGCCAGAACATGCATTAAAGAATAAACTTACTCAAGATGATGTTTCCTTGACAACGTTGATAGATCAAATTCGCTTGCAATTAGGATGGGTAAAAGTAGTTCAACAAGAGCTTGGCACCCAATCCCATATTACAGCAAAAGAAGTAGAACAACGTGAAACAGCTTTAAAACAAGAAGTGGGGCAACCAGAATACCTTATCAATGAAATTTTTGTTCCAGTGGAAAACGCAAGGCATCCAGAACAGGAATTACAATTTACCGAAACCATTATCCAACAACTACGCAATGGTGCAGCATTCCCCATTGTCGCTGCACAATTTTCACAATCACAAAGTGCATTACAAGGTGGTGCACTAGGATGGGTACAAGAAGATAACCTTGATCCAGAAGTTGTAAACATTGCCCGAAAAATGCCTATTGGCGCTATTTCAAATCCAATTAAAGTAGCAGGAGGTTATGTTATTGCTATGCTTAGCGGGCGTAGAACAATTGGAAATGAAATGGGTACTTTAATGAGAATAAAACAGATTTTTCTACCTTTTAATTCAAAATTAAATCCTCAACAACCTACGGCCCAACAAGTTACAACCCTTAATCTTTCCACAAAATTAAAAAGCACGCTTCATAGCTGTCAAGAAGTTGAAAAAATAAATAAAAAAGCTGACAATATTAAGCTTTCAGACCCAGGTGAGCTTCAACTGGAACGTTTAAATCCTGAAATGACCACTATTCTTAAAGATTTACAACCCCATCAAATGAGTAAACCTCTTGTCTCTTATGATGGAATTTCTTTAATTATGGTCTGTTCAAAAGAACGCAAAAATCTTTCTGATATTTCTGCAAGTGAAATTGCTAACCAACTACTTAATCAACGTGTAGAACAAGCTTCCTTGCAATTGGATCGCGATTTGCATAGACAAGCTATTATTGAATATCATACTCCTATACAAAATAATGAATCAGATCAAAAACAACCAGCAAAACTACATTCCACCCTTAAAAGACACCATCCATAAATATAATTTTTTAGCAAAAAAATCTCTAGGTCAGCATTTTCTCCTTGACCCAAGAATTAATCAACAAATTATCGATTTAGCTGGTGACCTTACTAACAAAAATGTTATTGAAGTTGGACCCGGACCAGGTAGTCTAACGCGTGCAATTTTAGCAAGCAATGCAAAAACAGTAACAGGTGTAGAAATTGATCGTCGAGCCATCTATTTATTACGTGAATTACAGGAATTCTATCCTCATCGATTTACTATTATTGAAAAAAATGCTCTTGATCTAGATTTAACAACATTGTGTCCTAAACCAAGACAACTTATTGCAAATTTACCCTATAATATCAGCACATCCCTTTTGCTTAATTGGTTAAAACAAGCAACAAAATGGGAACGTTTAACTTTAATGTTTCAACAAGAAGTTGCCTATCGCATCTGTGCCGCTCCAAGTACAGAACATTATAGTCGTTTATCTATTATTTCTCAATGGATTGCACAGTGTTCTATCCTTAAAAAAATCCCTCCAGGTGCTTTTTCTCCTCCTCCCAAAATTTATTCAGCTGTTATTCAGATTCTTCCTCATAAAAAACAACCTTCAACCAAATTATTCAAATCTATGGAAATAATTACTGCCGCTGCTTTTGGAAAACGCCGTAAAATGCTCCGAAGCTCATTAAAATCAATAAATGGAATTACACTACTTCAAAAGGCAAATATTGATGAAAAAAGAAGAGCCGAAACCCTAACTATTAATGAATTTGATTTATTAGCCCGTCTTTATCATGAAGAAAATCTCAAATAAGCTACTTAATTTTTAATCATATAATCTCTAGTTATAGGAACCGCTGTCAATGAAGGAGAAATCTGCAATTGGAAATTCATATGATGATGATAATAAAAACATAATTCAGCTGCTGAAAGATATAATTCAAACATACGGTAAAACCGTTCATCATACATATTGATTATTTTGTTCTTGTTGTTTTTAAAATTTTCCAACCAGAAATGGATAGTTTTAGCATAATGTAAGCGTAGAATCTCACAATCCGTCACCCATAGACCACTTTTTTCCACTGCAGTAAATGTTTCACTTAAAGATGGAGAATACCCTCCTGGGAAAATATATTTATTAATCCAAGCATTTGTTGAACCTGGGCCATCAGAACGACCTATCGAATGAAGAAGCATAACACCATCAGGTGTTAACAGTTTTTTCATTTCTTTAAAAAACTCTAGATAGTAATGAATTCCCACATGCTCAAACATACCAATTGATACAATACGATCAAAAACCCCATGAACCAGACGATAATCCATTAAATAAAAATGAACTTTATCTTCTAAATTTTTTTCATGAGCACGTTTCTTGGCGACCTGTAATTGTTCTTCAGAAAGTGTAATTCCCGTTACTTGTGCTCCATATTCTTTTGCAAGGAATAAAGCCATCCCTCCCCAACCACAACCAATATCAAGAATCCTTAGACCATATTTATGAATAAATAACTTATCAGCAATATGTTTTTTCTTGACAAACTGTGCTTCTTCCAAAGTTTCATTCCCAGTTTTAAAATAGGCACAAGAATATTGCATATCTTTATCTAAAAATAATGTATAAAGATCTTTCTTTAAATCATAATGATGAACAACATTTTTTTGAGATTGTGAAATTCGATTAAACTGTGTCCAAAAACGCTTTGAATAGCGAAGAAAGGAATTAACCTTTTCACCCATATGATCTCCTTGAAGGTCAGTATCCATTAAGATGTTTAAGACATCATAAATTGAACATGCAACAGGTCGAATGGATCCTTCCATATAACCTTCACCAAAAGCTAACCCTGGATTTATCAAAAGGCGCATACATATATTATAGGTTAGTAATTCGATACATGCATGATTTTTATTTTGAATAGAACCGTAAAATTTATGCTGATGATTAGGAAATATAACTTCTAAATATCCTTTTTTAATTAACCGCAAAAAAATAAAATCCAATAATTTCAACATATTATTTTTATTTCTTTTAATTAAAAATAGTTTATGAAGTAAATAATCTCACCCTTTTATCAAATAGTAACGCAAATAATTTCGTTTGAATAGAAAAAAAACGAGAGGTTTTACCTCCCGTCTAAATAAATCATAATATTTTATCTTAGATATTATTTTTTTCAGTAATAGTTTCTTCAGTAACGACTTCTATTTTTGTGTCAGATGATGCATTATCAAAGACTTTAATAGCTGTTGCTTCGCCTTGTGCTTGACGTTCAGCTTCTTCTACAGAACGAGCAACATTAACCTTCACGTCAAGATGAATTTCAGGATGAAGTTGAATTTTAATTTGATATAATCCTAACATTTTAATAGGATGATGAATTTCAACTTGTTGACGTGAAATTGTTAATCCTTCTTTGGCAATCCCTTCACTAATATCACGTGCAGAAACTGAACCATAAAGGTTTCCGCTTTCCCCTGCTTGACGGATAATTATAATAGTAATTCCCTCTAAACGTTCTAATAAACGTTCAGCTTCCTCGCGATGTTTGATATTTTGAGCTTCTAATTGGCTACGTTCTCTCTCAAACCGTTCACGATTCATAACCGTAGCACGAATTGCCTTACCTTGGGGAAGTAAATAATTACGAGCATAACCAGGTTTTACTTTAACAGTATCACCCATTTGCCCTAATTTTGCTATCCTTTGAAGCAAAATAACTTCAGTTGCAGACATATTAACGTTCCTCCTTAGTCTTGAACAAATGGCAATAAAGCTAGAAAACGTGCACGTTTAATTGCCTGCGCCAATTCACGCTGTTTTTTTGCTGATACAGCAGTAATACGACTTGGAACAATTTTTCCACTTTCTGAAAGAAAACGAGATAATAAACGAATATCCTTATAATCGATTTTTGGTGCATGTGCTGATGAAAAAGGACACGTTTTACGTCTACGATGAAACGGACGACGAGCTCCAACAGCAATGCGACGTGCAGCAATATTGACTTGAATAGTTTCTGACATGATTAAGCCTCTCTATCTTCTCCAGCATCAACAGAAGTATTAATAACGCTTTCTTCAAGCATATCTTCAGTTTGTTCATCTTCTTCTGAAGTATGTTTACGACCGCTTTCGTACCTTCCTGAAGACTTAGATGCTGAACGTGTATTTGATGAACGATCTTTTTCATCTCCTTTACGAGATAAAGTGGGGGATGGTGCATCATCAATTTCTTCAACTCTTAAAGTCAGAAAACGTAAAACATCTTCATTTAAATTTAATTGACGTTCAACTTCTTTAATTATTTCTGGTTTCGTTTCAATACCCAAAAGCATATAATGACCTTTGCGGTTTTTCTTAACACGATAAGCAAGGTTACGCAAACCCCAGTATTCTCTTTTTTTAATAGAACCTTCTTCGCTTTCGATCAAAGAAGTAATTCCATTAGCAATGTCTTCAACTTGTTGTTGAGTTACATCGTTACGTACAATGAACACGCATTCATATAATGGCATAATATCTCCCTTCGGCTGACTTCAACCCAAAATTGCCAAAAATTTGGCATATATTCTTCTAACTTATGGGTATAGCCAAGGTATAGCCGTTAAAACCCTGGCAGGAAAGAAGTTTCCTAAAAACCATAAAAAACAAAAAAAAGCAAGTCTTTATCAGCTATTATTCTGTACAATTTAAAAACATTATAATCTTACGCATAAAATTTATTCAGAATATTTTTTACATTGATAATTATTAAAGCTTCACTATCTCTCAATTATCATCAAGGAAAGAACGTAATTTCCGACTTCGGCTTGGATGTTTCAGCTTACGCAAAGCTTTCGCTTCAATCTGACGAATACGTTCACGTGTAACATTAAATTGTTGCCCAACTTCTTCCAATGTATGATCGGTATTCATACCAATTCCAAAACGCATTCTTAACACCCGTTCCTCTCTTGGAGTTAAAGAAGCTAAAACACGTGTGGTTGCTTCCCGTAAGTTGGTTTGAATTGCAGCATCCAAAGGAATAATCGCACTTTTATCCTCAATAAAATCTCCAAGATGACTATCTTCTTCATCACCAACAGGAATTTCCAGTGAAATTGGCTCTTTGGCAATTTTTAAAACTTTTCTTACTTTTTCCAAAGGCATACCAAGTTTTTCAGCTAACTCTTCTGGCATTGGTTCTCTACCAATTTCATGCAACATCTGCCTGGATGTTCGAACAAGTTTATTAATTGTTTCAATCATATGAACAGGAATACGGATTGTTCGAGCTTGATCTGCAATTGAACGAGTAATGGCTTGACGAATCCACCAAGTTGCATAAGTTGAAAATTTATAACCCCGACGATATTCAAATTTATCAACCGCCTTCATAAGACCAATATTGCCTTCCTGAATCAAATCCAAAAACTGAAGACCACAATTAGTATATTTTTTCGCAATCGAAATAACAAGACGTAAATTTGCCTCAATCATTTCTTTTTTTGCTCTTGAAGCGTCTCGCTCACCATAGGAAACAGTTGAAAAAACACGTCTAAATTCAGCAATAGGCAATCCAACTTTTTGAGATAACTCAGCAATTTGATCACGGCATTGACCTATTTCTTTTCCATATTTTTCAACATATAATTTCCAATGTTTACTGGATAAATTTCCTACAGCCTCAAGCCAATCAGGATTTAACTCATGTCCATGATATTTAGAAAGAAAATCATCACGAGAAATTTTACATTTTTCAGCAATTCTCAGCATTGTACCTTCTAAATTTGCTAATTTTTTTGAAACTGTTTTTAATTGCTCAACCAAAAATTCAATTTTATTACTCTGCAAATGAATTTGTTGAACTTCTTCAATCAACTTATCCCGTAAAATTTTATATTTGGTTTCAAATTTACTCGTAAGCTTTTCACCTGCTTGTATTGTTTCCAAACGTTGAACTTGTAACTCATATAATTTAGGGTAGTTTTTTTCAATTTCGCAAAAATGCTTTAAGATTTCATCTTTATGTTTTTCTTCAAGGGCCGCTAATGAAAGATTATTTTCCTCATCTGCACCATCTTCACTGTCTTCATTCTCATCACTATCATTATTATCATCTTCCAAAGAATCAGATATTGAATCTTCATCCATTCCAGACAGTTCAACTTGCTCATCATTATTTTCAGTTGCTTCTAAATCAACAATATCTCTCAGCAACACTTTTTCAGATTTAAGTTGCTCGTACCAACCGATAATCGCTCTAAATGTCAAAGGACTTTCACACAACCCACTAATCATTTGGTTACGACCCGCCTCAATCCGTTTAGCAATAGCTATTTCACCTTCACGTGAAAGAAGCTCCACTGCCCCCATTTCACGTAAATACATTCGAACAGGATCATCCGTTCTTCCAGTATTTATTTCCGTGGGTGACGCGTCTTCAGATTCTTCTTTATCAGATTCCTCACCAGATTCATCGTTTTCAGAATCTTCCTCATCATTTTCAATAATCTGAATATTCATTTCTGAAAAAATAGCCATGATATCTTCAATTTGTTCTGAAGACATTTTATCTTGAGGCAAGATAGCATTTAACTCATCAAGAGTTACATAACCCCTTTCTTTTCCCTTATTAATCAGACGTTTTACAACTGATGATTGTGTATCCAATACACTTGTATCATTATCACTTGAATTTTCTTCAATTTTAGACTGTGTTGTGACTGCCATTTTTGCCTCAGAAAAGCTTTCTTCTACCTAAAACCTAACCTTATTAAAAATAAGATATGTTCCAAATTATTAATAAAATATATGCTTGCTAATATTAATATTGGCACCCAAAACTTACTTTTGCACAGTAAATAATATACAAAACACTTATTTCTAAACTTCTACTGCCAAATTTAAAGCAACATATATGACATGATATCTATAAAAAGATAAATCAAGTCTTTCTAACCCTTCTATAAGATAATCTCATAAAATTTCATCCTCCTGTTCGGTATTAGAGCCTGTTTTTGCAATATTCAAAGCCTTTAGCCGTGCAATAAATATATTTTGATGATGTTCGTCTGGACATTGAACCCATTTCTTGCGTGCTTGTTCAACTTGAAACTCTAATTCATGAATATTTAATAATCCATAAAAGTGCCACCAATGCCTTTCAACTAAATGTGCATCACATTTAGTTGATTCTTGTTGAGGTATGAAAATACTTGACTGGTTATTAATTTCTTTAATTAAATCAGCAAATCCTTCTTCTTTCAAACGTTTAATTCTCTTTTCAAATGATTCACTTTCCAGAAATATTTCAAGCATGGCTGCTCTTAAATTAACAAATT
The DNA here is from genome assembly GCA_946699565.1 of uncultured Commensalibacter sp. Taxonomy (GTDB): domain Bacteria; phylum Pseudomonadota; class Alphaproteobacteria; order Acetobacterales; family Acetobacteraceae; genus Commensalibacter. Next base: position 113,693 of record CAMPDW010000002.1, read on the forward strand.
GATTTGGTAAATCCAATTTGAAAAAAGCCGATTCAACCGAAAATAATAAATCAGGGTATTTTAGTAAAATAGCAAATAATATACAAATTCTTTCATAATCAACCTGAATTTTATCAATTTTCTGAATGGAAATAAGCAAATTTTTATTGACGTATTGGTTATTCCTGAATTGATTGTTTTTGGAATGAAATTGCTGATAAAAACGATCCATAAAAATACGTCGATATTCCTTTGATAACGTTTCATCATTTATTTTCTGGGCAATTGATAGTAATTGCGTTTTTAAAAAGGCACGCTGTTCGGGTGAATTTCTATCAACATGAGCTGATATAATTCCATATAATGCATCACAAAGACTCTGTTTTTTTGAAAGAAGAGATAAAAATGCTTCACTCCCATTATTTTTAACAAAACTATCTGGATCCTCACCCTCTGGTAAAGGAAGGAAATTTAAACTATGTTCAGGGGTTAAAATCGGCAAAGATTCTTCGGCAGCATGCAACATTGCCTTATAACCAGCTTTATCCCCATCAAAACAAAGAACAGGCTCCGAAGTAACCCGCCATAATAGTTTCATCTGCTCTTTAGTCAAAGCCGTTCCCAAAGGTGCTACAGCTCCATAAAAACCTGCTTGATACAAAGCAATGACGTCCATATAACCCTCAACAACCACAACAGTATTATAAAGAGGGTCTATTTTGTTTCGTTTAAATAATGAAGATAAACGATTTAAACCATACAAGATTCGACGCTTAGAGAATAAAGGAGTTTCAGGACTATTTAAATATTTTGGCTGTCCATCACCAATAATTCTTCCTCCAAAGGCGATAGGTCTTCCTTTACAATCATGAATGGGATAAATAACACGATTAAAAAATAATTCACCACTCCATTCAGTTTCAGTTTTCTTTCTTAAAAGACCTGCTTCTCCGATCAAGTCAAGACTATAACCCTTTTTTTGTAAAAAATGAATAAGTCCTCCCCGACCATCACCTGACCATCCTAATTTAAAAGATTCAAAAGTTTCTTTTTGAATTCCTCTTTCAAGCAAATAATGTTTGCCAGCTTTGGCAGCAGACATGTCTAAGGCTGAACAGTAATATTCCTGAGCAGCCAACATTACATCATAAAGCGTATGTTGTTTTTCAATTCTCTGTCTGTCTTGGGGCGTCTGTTCTGGAACTTCTAATCCAGCCAATGCAGCAAGTTCAGTAATAGCTTCATTAAAGGTCCTCCCCTCGCTTTGCATAACAAAAGAAATCACATCGCCATGAATACCGCACCCATAACAATGGAAATGATCTTCATAAACATAAAATGAAGGAGTCTTTTCCCCATGAAAAGGGCAACAGGCTTTCCAAAAACGCCCCGAACGAACAAGCTTTATCTTTCGTCCTATGACAGTATAAATAGGGATGCGTTGCCGTAATTCTTCTAGAAATTTTTGATTAAACGCCACAATGAATCCTGATAAATTAGGAAAGTTTAGCTTTTACTAATCTGTTAACTTTAGAAAAATCCAGAACTGCCCCATAGTTTTCTTTAAGAAAACCCATGACTTTACCCATATCCTTAATTGATGTTGCTTCTATTGTAACAATTGCTTCCTCAACAACCTTTTGCATTTGCCTTTCATTCAATTGGGCTGGTAAAAAAGATTCAATAACTTTAATTTCACTTTGTTCTTTATTAACCAAATCCTGACGATTAGCTTTTTGATACATTTTAACAGATTCACGGCGAGATTTTATCATACTTTTAAGCATTGTAATAATTTCATCCTCACCAACCTGTTCAATCCCTGTTGGTCGGGCATTAATATCCAGATCTTTTAATTTTGCTCCAATCATACGTAAAGTTGCAATTTTTTCTACTTCCTTTGCTTTCATCGCAATTTTTAATTCATCTTTAAAACGGTCACGCAAATTCATTTCACTCTCCATTATTCTAAATAATATAGCTTTTTTTTACCAAGGAAAAAAATTCCCGGCATAATTTATTTGCATTCGATACTGGGATTTTTTTTCCCAATCCTATATATATTAGTATAACCACATTCGTCCAACATTAAGGTATAAGGAATATGACAGACATTGATACAGTTATTTCCAAGCTCGGTGGTATTGAAGAGGCTGCAAAAATTACTAAAGTCTCTACCGAAGCTATTCGTAAATGGAAGCAGGCACATGCTATTCCTTCTAAACATTGGGCTACAATTATCCAAGCGACAGGTCTTACCTTAAAAGATTTACAGCCGAATGAAAATAATGATAATGATAATTTTGCTAAATTAAATAATACCCGACCAGCAAAAGCAGATGCTCTACTTTTATTGAAAGATGGAACTATTTTTTGGGGGATAGGATTTGGCGCTTATTCATCCGAAAAAAATCTTGCTTTGGGGGAGATTTGTTTTTCTACGGGTATGACTGGATATCAAGAAACCTTGACTGATCCATCTTTTGCTGGACAGCTTATTACCTTTACTTTTCCCCATATTGGTAATGTTGGCACGAATAATGATGATAATGAAGCCAATAAAATCTTTGCCAAAGGTTTAATAGTTAAAGAAAAAATTACTGAACCTTCCAGCTGGAGATCCAATGATCATTTAAATCATTGGTTAAAAAAACAAAATATAACGGGGATTTACGGTATTGATACACGTAATCTTACGATTCTTATTCGTGAAAAAGGTCCTCAAAATGCATTAATTTTCTGGCCTGAAGATAAAAATTTTGATATTGTATATCTTCAAGAACAAGTAAAAAAATGGCCCGGATTACAAGGGATGGATCTTGCCAAAGAAGTTACATGTTCTAAATCCTATCTTTGGACAAAAGACATTTGGTATTGGAATAGCGATACAAAAAATAAAAATCAAACACACTATAAAGTCGTAGCGATTGATTATGGTGCAAAACATAATATTTTCCGTAACTTAGTCAATGTTGGATGTAACCTTATTATAGTTCCCGCCACTACAACTGCAGAAGAAATTTTAAGCTACAATCCTGATGGCGTGTTCCTTTCAAATGGCCCGGCCGACCCAGCCGCTACAGCCCATTACACTGTGCCTGTTTTACAAGAACTATTAAAAAGAAATATTCCAATTTTTGGCATTTGTCTTGGACATCAATTACTTGCCCTTGCCCTTGGGGGAAAAACATACAAACTTGAACAAGGGCACCGTGGTGCAAATCAACCCGTCAAAGATCTTAAAACTGGGAAAGTTGAAATTACAAGCCAAAACCATGGTTTTGCAGTTGATCCTAAAAGCTTACCTGATACAGCTCATGAAACTCATATCAATCTGTTTGATCATTCAAATGAAGGTATTGCATCCGATATTTATCCAGCTTTTTCGGTTCAATATCATCCGGAAGCAAGTCCTGGTCCAACTGATAGCCATTACCTTTTCAAACGTTTTGTTGGCTTGATGGACCAGCATCCTTCCTCTTTCAAAAAATCATTGAGTAATTAATATGCCTAAAAGAACTGATATATCTTCAATCATGATTATTGGTGCTGGTCCAATTGTAATTGGTCAGGCCTGTGAATTTGATTATTCAGGTGCCCAAGCTTGTAAAGCTTTAAAAGAAGAAGGGTATCGCGTTATTTTATTAAACTCGAACCCTGCGACGATCATGACCGACCCAGATATGGCGGATGCGACTTATATTGAACCCATTACACCAGTCACAGTTGAACGTATTATTCTGAAAGAAAAACCTGATGCGATTTTACCAACCATGGGTGGGCAAACAGCATTAAATATCGCTATCTCCCTTACCAAATCAGGCTTTCTGGAAAAACATAATGTTGAATTAATCGGCGCAAAAGCGGATGTTATTGATCGTGCCGAAGACCGTTTAAAATTCCGTGAAACCATGAATGCTATCGGCATTGAAAGTCCACGCAGTGCAATTGCTCATTCAATAGAAGAAGCAAAAAAAGCTATTAAGACAATCGGTTTACCAGTTGTTATTCGTCCCTCCTTTACGCTTGGTGGTTCTGGAGGTGGTATTGCTTATAATACTGATGAATTCGAAGCAATCGTTAATGCCGGTTTAGAAGCCTCTCCAACGACAGAAGTCTTGATTGAAGAAAGTATTGTTGGATGGAAAGAATATGAAATGGAAGTTGTTCGCGATAAAGCCGATAATTGTATCATTATCTGTTCCATCGAAAATATTGATCCTATGGGAATTCATACTGGAGATTCTATTACCGTGGCACCTGCTTTAACGCTAACGGATAAAGAATATCAGCGAATGCGAGATGCTTCCATTGCGTGTTTAAGAGCAATTGGAGTTGATACAGGGGGATCCAATGTGCAGTTTGGTTTAAACCCCAAAAACGGAAGAATGGCAATTATTGAAATGAACCCTCGCGTTTCACGTTCATCTGCTCTAGCTTCAAAAGCAACAGGTTTTCCTATTGCTAAAATTGCGGCGAAATTAGCAATCGGTTATACCTTAGACGAGCTTTTAAATGATATTACCAAAACAACACCCGCTTCTTTTGAACCAACCATTGACTATGTTGTCGTAAAAATTCCTCGTTTTACCTTTGAGAAATTTCCTGGAACCCCTGCTTTACTAAATACAAGTATGAAATCCGTTGGTGAAGCAATGGCCATTGGACGCTGTTTTTCTGAAGCTCTTCAAAAAGGTTTACGTTCAATGGAAATTGGCCTGACAGGCCTTAATCCTGTTTCTGTTCCAGGAGATGGAGATGAAGATTCATTCCGCGCTGTTCTTTCCCAACCGAGACCCAATCGAATTCTTATGGCGGCCCAAGCCATTCGCTTAGGGATTTCCTTGGAACATATACATGACGCATGTCATTTCGATCTGTGGTTTTTACAGCAATTAAAACATATTGTTACAGTTGAAAAGCAAATCCAAAAAAATGGATTACCCTCTGACCCTTATGAATTAAGAGAAATCAAGGCTTTAGGTTTTTCAGATAAACAACTTGCTGAATTAACGGATAAATCTGAAAAAGAAATAGCACAATATAGAGATAAATTAAACGTTCATCCTGTTTATAGACGTATTGATACATGCGCCGGTGAATTTACCTCTTTCACTTCGTATATGTATTCGACTTATGAAGGTGGTTTTAATATACCCATTTGTGAAAGTAACCCTACTGATCGTGAAAAGATCATTATCCTAGGAGGTGGTCCAAACCGTATTGGACAGGGTATTGAATTTGATTATTGCTGTGTTCATGCCTCTTATGCTTTAAAAGAAGCCGGTTATGAAACTATTATGGTCAATTGTAATCCAGAAACCGTTTCCACTGATTATGATACTTCTGATCGTCTTTATTTTGAACCTTTAACTGCAGAGGATGTTATTGCTCTTATTCATCGTGAACAAGAGAAAGGTACTTTAAAAGGTTGTATCGTCCAATATGGTGGTCAAACACCTTTAAAACTTTCTAAAGCTTTGGAAAAGGTCAATATTCCTTTATTGGGAACTCCAGCTGATGCCATTGACCTAGCTGAAGATCGTGAACGTTTTCAGGATTTATTAAAAAAGCTTGGATTACGTCAACCCTTAAATGGGATTGCCCATAATTCCAAAAATGCCGAAAAAGTAGCAGATGAAATTGGATATCCTGTAGTTGTTCGTCCTTCTTATGTATTAGGGGGACGTGCTATGGAAATCGTTTATGACAAAAACAGCCTGCACCGTTATCTTAATGAAGTTCTTTTATCCGCAGGTGCTGATGTTTCTTCGGGTCCATTATTAATTGATCAATATTTAGACGATGCCATTGAAACCGATGTTGATTGTTTAGCGGATGGTGAGGATGTCTATGTTGCTGGTGTTATGGAGCACATTGAACAGGCTGGGATACATTCCGGTGACAGTGCCTGTTCAATTCCACCCTATACTCTATCACCTGCTTTGGTAACAGAACTTCAAGCACAGACCACAACTTTGGCAAAAGCTTTGGGGATCGTTGGATTAATGAATGTTCAATATGCCATTAAAAACAATGAAATTTTCATTCTGGAAGTTAATCCACGTGCTTCAAGAACCGTTCCTTTCGTAGCCAAAGCAACTGGCGTACCTATTGCTAAAATTGGCGCAAGAATTATGGCTGGAGAGAAACTGAAATCTTTCTCTTTAAAACAACGTTCTGTCAGGGGACATGTGGCCGTAAAAGAAGCTGTTTTTCCATTTGCACGCTTCCCTAATGTCGATATTATTCTTGGCCCTGAGATGCGTTCAACAGGCGAAGTTATGGGAATTGATACCTCTTTCGAACGTGCTTTTGCTAAATCTCAGCTAAGTGCAGGCGTTGTTTTACCTTTATCTGGAACAGCTTTTCTTTCTGTTCGTCATAGTGATCGCCCATCTTTACTTTCTCTTGGACGAAAACTAGTTGAAATGGGCTTCAAAATCCTAGCTACACGTGGAACTGCTGAAACATTAAAAAATGCCGGTATTGATGCAGATATTGTCAATAAGGTATTAGAAGGTCGTCCAAATTGTGTTGATGCTATTCTTTCTGGTAAAGTTCAATTAATTATCAATACTGTTCAAGGAGCTCAAGCTACCGCCGATAGTTTTGATATTAGACACTCTGCCCTGACGCATAATATTCCCCATTATACAACTATGGCAGGGGCAGCAGCAGCCATTCATGCAATTGCCACTTTACGTGATCATCAGCTAGATGTAGCTCCTATTCAATCTTATTTTAATAACTAAAGTTCAAACAAGAACAGATTATTTCATTTCAATCTGTTCTTTTTCCTTTTATAATTTGTTACCATAAATCTGATAAAAATATTTCTTGCACAAGAAGAAATATTATTCCATTAGAAAAAACCTATCTTCTCACTAATAAATTGATGAAATAATGACATTTAAGTAATAAATTCTGTGAATAATTAGTTATTTCAATATTTGACCGTTTAAATTTATTACCCTCGAAATATTATAGAACCTAAAGACTGATTATCTAATATTTATATTCCCATTCTAGACGCTTGGATAAAATGATGTTGCAGGTATAAAACCAATCTTGATTATAGCCTTGTAAAACAATTTCTCTTACATGGGTTTGATAATGAAAGTGAATTTTTTCAAGAAATCACATTTATCCTCTCTTATTTCTTGGTTACTCTCGGGGATAATTCTTAATGAAAAATGATTCTAACTCAAATAAATCAACCGTTTTGTCAAAAAGCCCATATTCAATAACCAATCAATCTTTTCATTTGAAAATTGAAATTGCTGTTGAGGATAACTTGCTCATTTCAATTTATCTTCATAAAATAAAATTAATAGATTTGAGAATTGATTTAGAAATAAAATAATGTAATATATACAAAAATTTTATTTATAGAAAACTTAGTATATAATGACAACGTTATTCTATAAAATATTTTTATTAGACCATTGATCATCTGTTTCTTAAAGGACATGAATTTTGCAAAAATTTCCAATGACGGCTCAAGGGCTACAACGTCTGGAAGAAGAGCTACGAAGACTTAAAGATAAAGAAAGACCAGAAATCATCCGTGCTATTGCTGAAGCACGCAGTCATGGTGATCTTTCCGAAAATGCAGAATATGAAGCCGCACGCGAACGTCAATCTTTTACAGAAGGACGTATTTTGGAACTCGAACAAATTATTTCATCCGCTCAGGTTATTGATCCATCAAGTTTATCTGGGAATACTGTTAAATTTGGCGCTAAAGTTGTCTTGATTGATGAAGAAACAGAAAAAAAATCTACATTCCAAATTGTCGGATTACATGAAGCTGATATTAAATTAGGTTTATTATCGATATCTTCTCCATTGGCAAAAGCACTTATTGGAAAAGAAAAAGGTACAACGATTTCCGTTCCTGCACCTGGCGGTGATCGATCTTATGAAATCCTTGATATTATTTACGCATAAACCTGATTTATAAAAATGATTTCTATTAATGATATCTATGATGCTGCTCAACGAATAAATAAAAATATTATTCGGACACCAACTTTATTTTGCCAATCTCTTTCAAAAAGAATAAATGCAAATATTACTTTAAAGCTTGAAAATCTTCAAGCTGTTGGTTCTTTCAAAGAGCGTGGGGCAGCTAATCGACTTGCTTTATTAACGAATAAAGAAAAAAAACGTGGTGTTATAACAGTTTCCGCTGGAAACCATGCGCAAGGCGTAGCTCGTCATGCACAATTATTAGGTATTGATGCAATTATTGTCATGCCCAAATTTACCCCTGTTACTAAAATCAATAGAACAGCAGCCTGGGGTGCCAAAATTGTTCTAGAGGGAGAAGATTTCGCCGAAGCCACACAATATGCCAATAAACTTGCTTCAGAAGATGGAAGGATTTTAATTCATCCCTATGATGATCCTGCAGTCATGTCTGGTCAAGGAACCTTAGCTTTAGAAATGTTTGAAGATATCAAATCTGATCTTGATTATCTAATCGTTCCAATTGGTGGCGGTGGTTTAATTTCTGGTTGTGCCGTAGTTACGGCGGCTTTACGCCCTTATACGAAAATTATCGGCGTTCAAAGTGATCGTTATTTTTCCTATTCTTTTTCTACTCATAAAGCCTTAAATCCTCCTGGGGGAGCAACAATAGCCGAGGGTATAGCCGTTCGTAAATTAGGAACTTATCCTTTTGAGGTTATTAAAAAATATGTAGAAGATATTGTTTCTGTTCCTGAAGAAGCAATTGAGGATTCCATTACCTTAATTGCCGAACATGCCAAGCAAATTACTGAAGGGGCTGGTGCGAGTGGTTTAGCCGCAGTTTTAACGAATCCTAAACGATTTAAAGGCAAGAACATTGCTTTTCCAATCAGCGGCGGCAATATCGATACGCGTATTCTTGCCAATACCTTACTTCGTACTCTTTTACGAGAAGGTAGATTATTACGTTTAAGATTTTCTATTCCTGATCGTCCAGGTGTATTAGCAGATATTTCACATATTATTGGAACTGAAAAAGGCGGAAATATTATTGAAGTTTCCCATCAGCGTTTATTCTCTACCTCTAGCGTACAATCTGCAATTCTTGAGATCATGGCAGAAGCACGTAGTGCTGAACATGCAGAAGAAATTATTCAGAAATTACGAGAAAAATATACTGTCGAAAGAATTTAAGTATAATTATTTAAATAAAAACGAATTTTGTCACTTTTTATTTAAATAATATTTTATAACTTAATATCTTATGTCCTTTTTTATTTTTTTATTGTAGATATCCGCAATAGATTAGGTCATTTTCTTAGCTTTTTTACCTCAACAAAATTATTGGTAAGTTAATAAAATTAGTTTTATTATAACCCTAGCTAGATTAACCAACGTCATCATAACCACTTTGTAAGTATAATGATTGACCATATCCATTATAAAAAAATATTAATATTTTAGTTACAATCAGTATTATTATTGGTTGTTATTTTATCTATCATTATTCTAATTTCCCTATTACAGCTTTATCCTAGATTTTAATTACAATTGCAGAAGCAACTATATCCTTTACTACCATAAGCATTACAATAGGATTAGTAATCTGATCAATTTAATTTACTAGATAGGCCATAATGAATCGTTTAATCATACAAGAAATACCTGTGCTACACTTATTGCTGAAATTACAAGCTATTTTTATTTTAATGAGCTATTCAGCAATATTAGTAATTTCTACATTTTCCTTAATTCCCATCAAACAAATTAATAATAAAATAGCAATCAAATCTAAACCTTTTTCAAATTTTTTCAAAAATAAAAATTTTTTTGTTCTTACCATTACGATTAGCTTATTGCATCTTGGTAATGCAAGCAATATTATCTCTTTTAAGTCAGTCAATAATAACAAATAATATCATTAAAAACCAGGATCCTATGCTGCACCTACCATAATAAACATTTAAAACAACCATAATGCCTATAGCTTTTATTGCAGCATATCTTACAAGACATTACGGTCATAAACCTATTTTTAGTATTGCCTTGATGGCTTTAACACTTCGAGGCTTATTGATTAGACTTATTCAAAATCCTTTTATTTTAATTCCTGCTGAAACCCTAGATGGGATTAGTGCGGGTTTAATCGGTGTAGCCGCCCAAGTTTGGCTGTAAAAATATTACAAGGATCAGGACGTTTTAACACTGGATTGAATATAATATTTATGTTACAAAAAATTTTATACCACAACTTGTCATTCTTTAGCAGGGATGAAAAACAAAATGTTACAGATATAATAAATGTTTTTTATGTCTTGCTTTTATTGCATTCTGCACCCTGATTTTTTGGTTAAGTATAACATATAACCGTTCTTGTTTGTGAATTCACACTTTTTCAAATTGCAAAGCTATTCCATTTATACAATAACGTTCCTCAGTAGGTGCAGGCCCATCTTTGAAAAGATGTCCTAAATGAGCCTCACAATTTGCACAATGGACTTCAATTCGTTTCATATTATGGCTTGTATCAAGCTTTGTTCCAATGGAACCACTAATGACAGTAAAAAAAGATGGCCAACCACATCCACTTTCATATTTCATACCAGCTTTAAATAAAGGCGCATGACAACCAGCACATTTATAAACACCATCTCTCCACTCATAATTTAATGGACTACTACCAGGAGCTTCAGTTCCATTATCTCTAATTACATGAAGTTGTTCCGAAGATAATTCTGTTAACCATAAATTTTCTTTTTTCATAAATTTTAACCTTGATATAATGTAAATTCATTTGAAATAAAAAAACTAATTAACTATTTTTGTAATATCACCATTTATCTCATTACGTAAAGTAACTAATTTATTATGTAAAAATTGATATTTTAATTTTTAATTACTACATAAATAAAATGAATTTCCTTTTTAATATGAATGACTACGATTATACTTTTATTAAATTCAGGTTGCATTCAGTTCACTACTTAACTAAATTTTATTTAATATATACTCAATACAAAATAAAAGAAATTCTTATCAAAAATTAAAGAACAAATTAACAGGACATAAAATGACACAAAAAAAATACCGCCCGGTTATGCTAACTATCCTTGATGGATTTGGATATAACCCTAATAAAAAAGATAATGCTATCGCAAACGCTAATATTCCTAATATCGATGCTCTTTTTAAAAATTCCCCTCATGCCCTTCTTAAAGCAAGCAATGAAGATGTAGGTTTACCTCATGGACAAATGGGAAATTCAGAAGTCGGTCATATGAATATCGGTGCTGGTCGTGTTATTATGCAAGAACTTCCAAAAATTACATATGCCATTAAAAATGGAAGCATTCTTGAAAAACCTTTATTCAAAGAATTTGTTGAAACCTTAAAGAAAAATGGCAAAACCTGTCATTTAATGGGACTTTTCTCACCAGGGGGTGTTCACGCACATCAGAAACACGCCATTGGTTTAGCAAAAGCTTTACATAATTATGGTATTAAAATTGCATTACATGTCTTTACAGATGGACGAGATACTCCCCCTGAATCAGCAAAAAGCTATATTGAAGCCGCTTTAAAAGAAATTCCCCAAGATGTAAAGATTGCTACAATTTCAGGGCGTTATTATGCAATGGATCGTGATAAACGCTGGGATCGTGTTGAAAAAGCCTATAATGTTATTGTTGAAGGTAAAGGCCCTCATCAGACAGATGCATTAACGGCAATCTCGGAATCTTATAACAAAAAAGTTACCGATGAATTCATCGTGCCAACCGTTATTAACGATTATAAAGGAATGGAAGATCAAGATGCTATTCTATCTTTCAATTTCCGTGCTGATCGCATTCGACAGTTAATGGATGCTTTATTAGAACCTGATTTTGCAGGATTTAAACGCTCCAAAACTATTCATTTCTCTAAAATATTAGGAATGACCCAATATAGCGATACCTTAATCAAAAAAATGGGCGTATTATTTCCACCAGAGACTTTATCAAATGTCTTAGGTGAAATTGTTTCCAATGCTGGATTAAAACAACTTAGAGCCGCAGAAACAGAAAAATATCCTCATGTTACTTATTTCTTGAATGGTGGTCGTGAAAAACCTTTCCCTGGTGAAGATCGTATTCTTGTCAATTCACCAAAGGTTGCAACTTATGATCTTCAACCTGAAATGTCCGCTCCTGAATTAACCGAGAAAGTTGTAAATGCTATCAACAGTAAAAAATATGATTTGATCGTTGTAAATTTCGCCAACCCTGATATGGTTGGTCATACAGGTAAAATCGAAGCTGCTATTAAAGCGGTTGAAGCTGTTGACAAAGCTATTGGTAAAATTGTTCCAGCCATCAGAAAACAATATGGCGCATTGATTATCACAGCCGATCATGGAAATTGTGAAAAGATGGTGGATGAAAAAACAGGTGAACCCCATACCCAACATACACTTGACAAGGTTCCCGTTATTCTTGACGGCGTTGAAAACGTAAAGCTTCATGATGGAAGATTGGCTGATCTTGCACCAACTATCTTGAAATTAATGAATTTACCTCAACCCGAAGAAATGACAGGAAAATCGCTTATTAATAATTACAATTAATCAAACACATTCTTTTTTCAAAACCTTTAAGATATATTTCATTTTAAAGGTTTTTTATCTTTAAATAAATATTTTATGTTAAACCTTTATTTGGTGCTAAATAAAATAAAAAATAAGATAGTCATTTTTATTAACGCTATATATTTTATTTTGATCGAGATTTATCTAGAATTGCGTCATTTACATTCTCTTTTTAATATCATTTTTTTAATATTTTTAGGATTTTTTACTTTTTTTATTGAAACCAAAACTTGTTACGCCCAACAACAAAAACAGACTAAACTTCAATATATCCTTAATAAAAGTGAACAAACGCAAAAACAACTTTTAAAAAAAAAAGAAAAAATTAATTCTAATTTAGAATCAATTCAAAAAGAAAAACAACACGCAATTTTAAAAGCCCAACAAGATCAAAAAAGAGCTCATCAGATAAAAAATAATATGGTTGTGGAGACTGAAAAACTTCAAACAACTGAAACAAAAATAGAAAATTTAAATCAACGAATAACAGCGTTAAAATCAAAAATCGTGCAATTAAATAATCAATTGCAAATAGAATCAAAAAAATTTTCTAAATTCCTACCTCTTATTGAACGTTTGTCTTTATACCCTTCTGATACTCTCTTAGTTGCCCCGCACAAATCAATACGAGCAACACTTGGTTTATCGATTATCCAAACTTTATCCAAAGAACTTGAAAAACAAGCAAAACAGATTAAACAACATCAACAAGAAATCGTACAATTACAACATCAATTTAACGATCAGATAACAGAATTAACACAATTACGTAAAAAACAACTAGATGAACAATCTAAATTAACAACCGCATTGAAGCAAGCACGTATTGCCCAACAGGAATCTGCAAAAGCTGTTTTTGAAATTTCTCAAAATGCCGCTAATGCCGCCCAAAAAGCTAAAAATATTAATGACGCCATTAAACAAATTAATCTTACTAAAATTAGGGCGCAGCAACAATTAAAAGCTGAAATTCTCCGTGCAAAAAAAGCGCATAATCTGGCTCAACTGAAAAAAGCCCAAAAAGAATCTAAAATAATTGCCTCGGCCAATAATGGTCCTGGATTAAATGCAAAAATGACTTCAAAAACAAATGCTCCAGTCATTGGCCCCATAGTATCTTTATGGGGCAGCAAAACAGAAACAGGACCTGCGCAAGGAATAACCTATGCCCCGCAATCCCAGGCAACTGTCCGATCACCCTGTAACGGACTTGTCGAATTCTCAGGTCCCTTTCGTGGTTATGGTCACATGATTATTTTGAACTGTGGTAAAAACTATCGTTTTGTTTTAGCAGGGATGAATAGTTTATCAGTTGCAATCGGTCAAACAATCAATAAAGGAATCATGGTTGGACAAATGCCACTTTGGTCTGGAGGTATTACAGGAAGACCTACACTATTTGTTCAATTACGGCGTGGAGAAAGGGCAATCAATCCCTCACCATTTTTATAAACTAATTTTTATATAATTTTAAAAATGAAAAGATATAACTTAACATATTGAATGATTTTATTTATAACAGAAAATTACCGTTTTCACTTTAGGATCAAGTATTAGGAGAAAATCAGCATGAAGTTCCGTACAGGATTATTACTAAGTACGACACTTTTTATAGCTGGCATTGGTATAGGACCACAGGTTCAGGAATGGATACATTCAAACCATTCCCTTTCCATTCAAGCCTTGGCTGAAGATATAAAAAAAGATCAAGTACAAACTAATAGTGCTGAAACCTATCGTTTGTTAACCTTATTTGGGGATGTTTTCGAACGCGTTCGGGCAAGCTATGTTGAACCTGTTTCAGATAAAGATCTTATTACCAACGCATTAAATGGTATGTTAACTGGGCTTGATCCACACAGTTCTTATATGACTGAAAAACAATTTGCCAATATGCAAATTCAAACCAAAGGTGAATTTGGTGGTCTTGGTCTGGAAGTTCAAGAGGATGATGGACATATCAAGGTTGTTTCTCCAATTGATGGTACCCCTGCTGCTAGGGCTGGAATAAAACCAGGGGATTATATTATTGCTATTGATGGTAAAAATATTGACGGGATGACTTTAAATGCCGCCGTTGATAAAATGCGTGGAAAACCAAAAACGCAAATTACCCTGACCTTAATACGTTTAAAAGAATCTAAACCTATTAAAGTAACATTGACACGCGAAATTATTCATATTCAGGTTATTAAATCCTACCTCTATGATCGTATAGGTTATATTCGTATTTCTCAATTTAATGAAGAAACTGAAAAAAACATGCGTTTAGCTTTTGAAAAGCTTCAAAAAAACAGCAATAATAAATTAGCCGGGCTCGTGATTGATCTTCGGAATGATCCGGGCGGACTTCTTGATCAAGCAATTTCTGTAAGCCGTGATTTTATCAAAGAAGGTGCCATCGTTTCCACCAAGGCACGTAATCCAAAAGATAATCAAAGATGGAATGCCAAAGGAAATGATATTACCAATGGATTGCCTATAGTTGTCTTAATTAATGGAGGCTCTGCTTCGGCTAGTGAGATTGTATCTGGTGCCCTACAAGATCATCATCGTGCAATTCTGTTGGGCGAAAAAACCTTCGGTAAAGGTTCGGTTCAATCCGTAATGCCAATTCCTAAAAATGGTGCCATACGTCTAACAATTGCACGTTATTATACGCCTTCTGGCCGGTCTATCCAAGGATTGGGAATAAGTCCTGATATCAAAGTCCAAGATAGCTATGAAGCACCTGAATTCAGTATCCGTGAGGCTGACCTTAATCATATCATTAAAAATGAAGGAGGAAATCAAACCAAAGCTCCAGTTCGGAATGATTTACCTCCTATTGCTCAATCCATTCCTGCTCAACCACCAAAAGATTGGTCTAAATTTGATTATACTAATCCTTCAACCGACTTTCAATTACAACAAGGAATAAAAGTTGTCCGTGCTATGGCTAACTTACCAAATGATAAGGCTTTTCCTATTCCCTTGAAAAAAGAAGCGGTCAAGAATGATAAAAATAAAGAAAAAACAGCTCAAAAACCTTCGAATGATAATAAAATAAATTCATCTCAGGAAAATAAAAAACAACCTGTGCGTCAGGAGGATAAATCTGTTAATAATCCTTCTGCTGCTCGTACTCATTAAAGGAACATTTTATGAAAGCCCTCCCTTATCGTCGTAATGTCGCTGCGTTCATTTTAAACAAAAAAAGGGAAATTTTTATCGCATTACGTCATGATTTGGCTAAAGATAAAATTTGGGCTTTCCCGCAAGGTGGTATTGATGATTCTGAAACAACTGAAGAAGCCCTGAAAAGAGAACTTTTGGAAGAAATTGGTACAAACCATATTGAAATATTAGCTGAATATCCTGAATGGTTATCTTATAATTTTTTACCTAATGCCGTAGGCAATCCTTTAAAAAGAAAATTTAAGGGACAAACACAAAAATGGTTTGCCGTCCGATTTCTAGGTAAAGACACAGATATTGATCTTAATACCCATAAGGAAAAAGAATTTGATGCCTGGAAATGGATTTCTTTCTTGGAGCTTGAAAAAATCAATACAGGTTTTAAACATGACCTTTATTTAAAAATAGCAACCTATTTTCAAAACCTTGTATAAATTTCAATCATTTACCTTTCTTTTTCTGGGCAGTATAGCTATCAAGGAAAAAGCAAAAAGGAACAAGTAAAAAAGCAAGACACCCAAGAATCATAAAAATATCATTAAACGCCAAAATTGCGACTTGTTTGATAAAATCTTGATAAAGATATTTCAATGCTACTTGAGCTTGTTCTTGAGAAGCATATCCTAATTGTTGAGCCACTCCTTGCATATGTGCAAGATAATCATTAAAAGGTTGGTGAAAGGGCGACATCCAATGAACCATATGAGCTTGATTGACTTGACGTCTTTCTGTGATTATCGCTGTTGCCCCAGATATACATAAAGCTCCCAATACATTTCGTGTCATACTGAATAAAGCGGAGGCATCTGCATTATATTTTTCTTCTATGGTCATAAATGCGATGGTCGATAAAGGGACAAACAAAAAAGCCAGACAAATAGATTGAGCAATTCTGTACATGATTAAATGTATAAAATCAGAATTTGGCACTAAATTAGCTGAATAAAATAATGCACACCCAAACAAAAAAAATCCTATAGCAATCACATAGCGTATTTGTACTACATTAATAACTTTGCCAATAATAGGAATTAATATAATTATAACTACTCCACCTGGTGTTAAAACTAATCCAGAAAGAAACGCGGTATAACCAATAATTTGTTGGGTAAATTGTGGAACAATCACGGCGGAGGCATATAAACATCCACCAAGTCCAGCCATCAAGATTGAACTTATGGCAAAATTACGATCTTTAAATACATGAAGATCAACCACGGGTTTATCTATATAAAATAACCAAAATATTGCCCCGACAATACCTACAAATGATAGAAAAGCTAACCAACAAATAAAGCTAGATCCAAACCAATCAGCATTCTCACCGCGATCAACCATTACCTCTAAACAACCAAGCCCTAATGTAATTAAACTGACCCCAATATAATCAATTCGTTCTTTACGCTTTTTTGCCCAGGGTGGGTCATCTATAAGAAATACTACGGCAATAACGGTAATAATACCGATTGGAACATTCAAAAAGAAAATCCATCGCCATGAATAATTATCCGTAATCCACCCCCCTAAAGAAGGTCCCAAAACAGGGGCAACAATTGTTGCAATGGCGGTCAAACCAAAAGCAGCCCCTCGTTTATCTGGAGGAAAGGTATCAAGAATAATAGATTGCTGGTTTGGTTGTAATCCACCTCCGAAAAACCCCTGCATCAAACGAAATAAGACTAACTGTGCCAAACTGTCAGCTATACCGCATAAAAACGAGGATACAGAAAACATAAAAATACAAATCAGAAAATATCTTTTACGTCCTAAAACACGTCCTAACCATCCCGATATGGTTAAGACAATACCATTCGCAGCCAAATAAGATGTTAATGACCAAGTTGCATTATCATACGTTGTTGATAAACTTCCCGCAATATGAGGTAGGGACACATTCACGATTGTTGTATCAAGTATTTCCATAAAAGCAGCAAGGGTTACAACGATTGCAATCAACCAAGAGTTGTGTTTGGGAACCCATTGTACTGTATAAATATTTTGACTTACAGATTGATTCATTTTACATAAACCGTTGGAACAACAGATAAACCAATTGCTAATGGAACTTTTGGATCTAACCCTTTATCGATTATAATTTTAACGGGAACACGTTGGACAATTTTCACATAATTACCTGTTGCATTTTCTGGGGGAAAAGTACTAAAAACAGAGCCTGTTCCTGCCTGTAAAGAATCAACATGTCCTGTTAATTTCATAAAAGGATAAGCGTCCACAGCAATCTTTACTTTTTGTCCTGGTCTCATATCCGTAATTTGCGTTTCTTTATAGTTACCAATCACCCAAATTTCAGGTTCAACAATGGATAAAAGTGATTGACCTACTGTTACATAACTTCCTTGTTCTACATTACGCTTTGAAATCCATCCATCATGCGGAGCTCTAATCTCTGTCCATTCAACATTTAAAGCTGCTGTTTTTAATTGCCCATCCGCGGCTTTTACAGCACCTTCCTGATCATAAACCCGGCTTCTTACATTACCAATATTAGCTTCCACAGGAGTTGCAATTAATAAATTACCCTCTGATTGAGCAACATCAGCTTTTGCCTGATTATATGCTGATGTAGCATAATCTACAGCCTGTTGGGTTGTGGCAGGACGAGCAATATTATGTTGACGCGTATAATCTGTTTTTGCTTTAAATAATTGTGCTTTTGCAGCTTCTAATTGACCTTGTGCAACCTTTAACTGACCAGGATAATTCTTTATAGCCACCTGTAATAAATATTGTGACGCAAGGTGCTTTGCTTTTGCTCTTTCTAAATTCCCTTGGGCTTGTAAAAAAGAAGCATTATAATCCCTTGAATCAATTCTTAATAAAAGCTGTCCCTTATGAACAAACTGATTATCATCAACTAAAAGTTCAGTAACATAACCATTAACATGGGGTGCAATCGTTATCGCACGACCTGCTGTAAAAGCATCATCCGTACTAACATCGTTACGCGTAAACCACCAATATAGACCAATAATTATTACAACCACAATTGCTAGAATAATCATTAAATGTTTAATAATTTTCTTTTTAGGATTATTTAACTCGTTTTTTTTTAATAAATCATGATCCTGATTTGTTTCTTCTTTATCCCCAACCATAAACACCGCCCAAAATTATGTATAGTTCAAATTTTGTGTTTGTACTAATCTTGCATATAAGCCTTTATGCCGCATCAACAAATTATGATCACCCTGTTCTACAACTTTTCCATCTGATATGACAACAATAATATGAGCTGATCTTATTGTTGATAAACGATGAGCCACAACCAATGTTGTACAATCCTTACGCAGCTCTATCAAAGCTTGCTGTATAATATGTTCACTTTCAATATCCAAAGCACTTGTGGCTTCATCCAGTAATAATAAACGAGGATTTCTTAACAAAGCCCGCGCCAAGGCAACCCTTTGACGCTGTCCCCCTGACAAACATTGCCCGTTATAACCAACTTTTGTATCCAACCCATCAGGAAGACCCGCTAAAAATCGATTAATTGCAGCACCTTCTATTACTTTATTAATTTCTTTTCCGCTTGCTTGAGGATTACCAATCCGAATATTGTCAAGAATAGACATATCAAACAACAACGGATCCTGTGGCACATAAGCAATTGCCGAACGTAACTCCTTAATTTTTAGATCTCGTAAATCCAATCCATCAAAAATAATCTTTCCTTTTTGGACATCCTGCAACCTTGGTATTAAAGTTAAGGCCGTTGATTTTCCAGACCCAGAAGGACCAACTAAAGCAATTGTACGTCCTGCCTCAATATCAAAATTTAATCCATGCAACCCTGATTCCCGTCCAGGGTAAATAAAATGAACATTCTTGAACTGAATTTTTCCTTTTCCTGTAGGAAGAGATGCTGCGTTCAATTTATCCTTAATTTGAATAGGTTTATCGAGAATATTAAAAATACGGTTTAATCCTGAAATACCTTCCTGCATTGCAGCATTTAATGAACCCAACGCTCTTAAAGGTCTTGCCGCAAGTAATAAAGCCGCCACAAAACCAGAAAAATCACCTAATGTTGCCCCTCCCATCGCAGCACGCCATCCAGCAAAACCAAGAACAGCAGCAACAGCACTTCCTCCCAAAACCTCCATAATCGGATCAATCTTTGCCCGTCCACGAATAATTTTAAGAGTAGCATTATATAATTGGTCAAATGATTCATCTAATCGTTTGATCTCACGATTCTCCATTCCATAGACACGAACCGTTCGTGCCTGTGAAAATGTCTCGTTCAATAAAGCCGATGTTTTTCCAACCTGTTCCTGCATATTTCCAGAAGCTTTCCGTACACGTTTTCCCAACTTCTGAATGGGAACAGCAGCAATCGGATATAATAAGGCAGCAATCAAGCTGAGCTCCCAATCCATATATAACATTGAAGCAATTAAACTCACAACCGTAATGACATCGCCAAAAGCATTAACCATACGAATCATTGCTTCTCGAATAGATAAAGCATCCGTTGTAAACCGTGATGAAAGTTGGGCTGGTGCTTCATTTTCAAGAAGAGAAATATCTGCATAAACTAGATGAAGAAACATCTTTTTTTGCAATCCACGAATGATTTGCAAAACAAGATCTTGTACCGATAATGTCTGACAATATTGAGAAAGTGCCTTTATTGCCGTAACCATAATCACCAAAGAAGGAATTTGATATAATATTTTTGAATCATTATCCTTGAACATATCCAACGCACGTTTAATTACCAAAGGGTATAACGCTGTTAAGCTCGCCATAAAAAGAGTAGAAATAATAATCAACAATATACGCTTTGGATAAAAGCGTATTTGTTCTTTCCAGAGACGTTGCAGAAACGGTAAACTTCTATCTTCTCCCAAGATCAACGATACAATGATATTTTTTTTTACTTTTTTCTTTATCTGTTTTGTTTCTTGGTTCACACTTTGATACTTCTAAATGAAAAAAATAATATGAAAGCTTTTTTAACTGATTTTAAAATACGAATTAAATTGTTTAATTCAATCTTTTTAAACTGTGACTTTTAAACCACTCAAGACACTCTTGCGCGGAAGCTATACATCCCCCCTCCATCCACCAATTTTTAACCTCATCAAGATATTCTCCTAGAACCGGCCCTATTTCAATACCCAACTTTATTAAATCCTGACCTCTTATAGGAAATAAAGGTTGAGATAATTTATTGACCCGTTCACGCCATTGATCCCACAGTTCTGAAGAATATATATTATCATTCATTTGTTCGAGCCAACTTCGACCAATTAATTGAGTTAAAGGATAGGAAGCTCTTAACTGAATAAGCTGTTTTTCTGTATTCTCTATTGATAAAGGTAAAGATTTATTTAAGTTGGACAGAATTTTTGCATCTTTATTAGAAAGTTTAAAACGTTTTGCTAATTGTAAAACATGATCTTTGACTAAACCAGCAAGACGAAGAATGGCATCCGCTGGAACACCTTTGTTGATAAGTTGATTAAACAAGTCGAGATCATAGTGTAATGGAATTAGAACGGGTAAAACTCCATAAAAATCCATCTCTTTCATGATTAAAACAACTTTTGGACCTATAATGATTTTCTGAAATTCCAACCATAATCGCTCAGCCGATAAGCTATTAAGATAAGACGCATATAGTTGAATAGCTTCAACAGCCTCAGCATCCATTTCTCCCTTGCCATATCGTGCATAAAAACGGAAATATCTTAAAATGCGTAAATAATCTTCTGAAATACGGGCTTTTGCAGCCCCAACAAATCGAACATGACCTCTTTTAAGATCTTCCTGACCATGAAAATAGTCCCAGATTTTTCCTTTTCTATCACAATATAAAGCATTAATGGTAAAATCTCGCCTAGCTGCATCTTCATGCCATTTTTTTGTCCAACATACTTTGGCATGTCGCCCGTCCATTTCAACATCTTTACGCAATGTGGTTATTTCATAAGAACGATGATCAAATAATGCTGTAACTGTTCCATGACTTATTCCTGTCGGTATAACCTTAATTCCTGCTATTTTTAATTGATCTAGGATAAGTTCAGGAGGTTCTGGAGTTGCCACATCAATATCAGAAACAACTTTTCCAGCGATTAAATCCCTTACAACACCTCCAACCAATCTTGCCTTTGGAAAGATAACCCATAATTTATCCAAATCCAATTTAGATTGATCAGGTAATTCATCTATAATTGTCATCCGTAATTTAACTAATCCCTTAATTTTTAAAAACCATCTGTTTGGAATTTCAACACATTAAAATAATCTAATGTTTAAGCTTAAATTTAACGTCAAAATTTAAACTGTTTATTCCAAAACAAATATTCCTAATATATTAAACTATTAGTTCATTTATATTAAATTATATATGGGTTTAACTTATTTTTCTTATGAAGAATTCTTATTAATTTAACTGCTAAATATAAGAATGATACCAAATTAGCTGATTTTTTCACGCAAAAAATTTAAATAGGTTCTTTATAAAACACATCATACAATCTATGAACATTATACAATTACAAAAAAAGTCATCGTCTGTATTCTTTAGTAAAAGATATTCCTTACTAGTTGGAACGTCTGATCTTGGAGCAACAAAACTTGTTGAAACCTTATTCATTATTCTAAGTTTATCAGCAAAACACATACAATTTACACCTGATTTAATGCCCACCGATATTATAAGAAGTGAAGTTCTTAACGAGGATGAACAAGAAAACGTCATTTTTAGTTTACCCCTGAACCCGTCTTTTATCAATTTGTTATGGCAGATGAAATTAACTGCGCCAATCCTTACACCCAATCAGCCTTTTTGCAAGCTATGCAGGAACATTATATTTCTGTTTCAGGTCAAGATTATCCCCTGACACAACCATTTCATATCCTTGCCACCCAAAATCCTATTGAACAAGAGGGAACCTATCCTTTATCAAAAGCTCAGTTGAATTGCTTTATGATCTAGATTAATTTACGGTATCTTGATAAGCAATCAGAAAAGGCCATGGTTATCGCCACAATATTGACAAACAACTATAAATCTCAAAATATTATTCATAATAATTGAGCTTCTTCAAACATAAAAATGAACCCGCCGCTTACCAATTGATAAAATGCTTATTGCTCAAATCCCTTTAACCAATAGAAATGCACGCCCTGAAACCACAACTTCCCTTTTATAAAACAATATTTTTCAAGGAAAAAAAATAGTCAAAGCTTTTATTTATAATGTAATATCTCCTCTTTCACTCAATGGTGTTCTGATCCATCTTTACCAGCAGAACAAAATACCTCTTAAAGGGATCATCGAATTTGATGGTCTTGAAAATAATGAACAACGCTTAACTTAAACAGTAAATGATCATATAATGAACAATTACAAAAAAGCTTGGCTTGCACATCAAACACTTATTCACGATTATTGTATTCAATCAGGCAATTTCTTTTTAACATATCAAATAAAAAAATTAATAAAAATTCTGTTGATAAAATTAAGCAATTTCTTCACAAAAAAATAAAACGTTCTTTCTTCCCCCTATTTTATTTCTTTATAAACTCAAAAATCCTATTCAAAATAATAATCGTATACTACCTAATAATTATATGTTCTACGTTTGCTTATCCTGCGTTTACCTTAATTATAAGAATGACTTAACCTATTCTCATTATTTTGGATAATAATTAGGCTTCAACTTACTTTATGATCTCATTTTATACAGACTGTTCAACAAATTGTATTCCAAGCAAATTTAAATCGTACCCCAGTTTACTTATTATAAATAACACGCAATGAACATAATGACTTCTTAAAATTTGATAAAACCTGAAAATACAGCAAAATCAACTAATCTAATTCATTCTTTACATCCCTATCCATGAGTCAGAGATCAACAAGCCACGCCCAGTATTTTGAAAAATCTAACTCAAAAGCAAATTTATCAAAAAATTTTCTATTTATCGAATGGGATCCGTGAAAATACGCATTCAAGTTTATATACGATTTTAAATAAATTTAATAATTTTTATGAAATTGAATCACAAAAAAATTATTTCTATTATATTTTTAATTCGTAAATTAACCCATAAATAAAATGGATTCAAAATGGCAGGATATTTATATGTTTTTCTAGATCGATATTAACCCATTCTTTAACACAAACTTCTCCAAAAAATAAAACCCATGATCCCTTTTTGCTATTATCTTGTCTCATACAATACGATAGTTAAACGAGAAAATGGCATAGGAATAACCTCAAAATTTATTTAAATTTTCAAAAACATTTACCCTTGACCCCATCTTTACCAATTGGAAAATTCCTATCCGATTGGCAGTTATTTTATTTTCAGTTTTATTGATTTTATTAGATCTCATTTTACAGATATTTATCAATAAAATTAACCTTTATAAATATCATAAAGTATTTTTCGTTCCTTTTATTCTAACTTTATTTTCCATTCATCAAAGTTTTGCCCAAACAATTCCCGATGTAATTTTACACGTAAAATTAAGCTATATTATTGCGCATCATTCGGATATTGACCAATTTTTACAAAAAGACTTATAGGCTTTATCTCAATATATTAATCAATAAATGAATTTGCATCTTTCTCCCTGACGGAGTTAAGCCAAAACAACAGGATACTCTAATTTATTATCCTCTTTTATATTGGCCGATAACAAACAATATTGAACCCAATCCTCAAAGAGACAGAAATTTAAATAATTGTCTTAATCATGGAAGGAATCTTGATTTTAGACATACAAAAACACAATCCTAATTCAACAATTCAGCTCCTTCATCCGAAATTTTTTACCGATGAACCTATCAATACTCAACAATCCTTAAAAAAGTTACAGAAAATCTATTCATTTCACCTTTAACTTTATTATCTGATCAGCATATTTTAAGTAAATGTTTTTACATTTTACATAATTTTCAAGGACAATATAATGCTATACCTATATGGATATCAAAAGCCAACCCTTTAATCAATGATAGTGTAAGCTCTTTATAGTAAGTGAAAATAGTTAAGCTTATGCGTGGGCTTTAATTGATGATCAAATATTAACCCAGATTTTTTCCCAAATACAGTAAAAAAACACATTCTAAGTTACCGTTTTGATATTAACCTTATTATTTACGCTATGACTAAAAATTATAAAATCAACCAAATTCATATGTATGTCCTCATAAAACATCTATGGAAATTTTCTGAATGAATTTTCTTTCTTTTACAATCAATTAGCAGCTTTTTTTTATCTATAAAAATTCTTACCTTTCTAGGGATATTCAATTTTATTGTTCTCTTAATTCGAGTTAAAAATAAGATCATATCAGAGAAATTTTTACTTTTTTTGTTTTTTTATTCCTTTTCACCTGATTATGAAATCCAATTATCCATACAAAATAGGATACATCAAATTCCTCTAACCTTATTTATCGTTATGAATCAGCCCCAATCCATGATAATAAAAAATCGAATTGAAATCGCAAATTCAGCATTAGAAAAATCAAAAAAAGAAATTCCATCAAATATTAAATTTTTTATGAATATTGGTCATCAGCCTTATCAGGGAACGCAAACTTTTACAGCTATAGAACCTATTTTACAAAATGATCCATTCATTCATGACATCATAATTATCTCGGATAGACAACTTCATAATTTTCCAAACAAATTGATAATTCATCACAAACAAATCCCTGTTAATTTTATTCTTTCCGCAGTCCATGAAGAAACGAATCGTAATCTTAAAATTTTACCTCCACCCTCATACACCATCATTGGAGAAAAAGCTAAAATTCAGATGCAAATTGATGATGTTCATAAACAAAAATTATAACAATTTAGTAACGAAATAAATCTTCACTTAAACTTATAAAACAAGTTCCAATTGATAAACCTTATGATTTAAGAATATCCATTCCTCATAGTGAGAAATATAATTACTTTAAAAGTCCTTGATCTAAAAACAGAAGCGAACTTTTTAAACAATCAACAAATAATAGAGATCAATGAAATAAGAAATAAACACAAAGTTTTGCCGATCTCCGATTTTTCTAATCAGAATACACAAAACTGAAGAAGTATTTTAAAATAAGATCCATCCATCAATCTCGTCCATTTCAATATTTTAAGAACATTGGAATAATTCATATCGAGTGAAAATAATCTTGTCCTGATCATCTTCCAAGTAGATAACTTGTTTTAAAAAAATTACCCTATTTTGATCTCGTTATATTGGATAACTTTGTAAAAACGCATTTTCTTCATCCTTTCTATATTGAAAATATCAAAAACTATGTAAAAAATAGAGAAAGTCTTTTTTATTGCTAGTTCAGAATATTTCAATCTTCCTCATTACAAAATTCTCCCTTGCAATCAATTTTACTAGCTACCATTTCATCCCTCCAAGATCTTATTACAACAGCTTTTATCGTTCATTTATCTAAACTAGAGAAAAACACCCTATCATTTCTTTTTTTTGGAACATTCAATACAAAATACAACAAATTGATCTCGCTATTTAAAAACAGATACTTTCAATGGACAAGCTGTATTAAAAACACCCAATCAATCTCTGCTCTTGATCTTGAATCTCATTTAATAAAGGAAGAATTGCTTTATTTCTTTCTGACCAAATGTGGCTCTGGTCAAAAAAGAACTGAATAGTCAACTAGAAAGCGAGCTATTATGATGCACATCCTATTGGTTGATGAAAGAACCTTCCCTAGAATTTACAACTATAACCACATCTCATAATAACCATCAATTAAAGATAAAGTAGAACAGTTTATTAGAAATGAACCCCAGAAATTTATAATTATTTCACCGTCTAATCGGACAATAAAACAAATAATCTAACCCAATCAAGGAATAAAACTATCAGATGATTTTACTAAACGAGAATTTAGAATTTGGAAAATTATTCATTACAATACCATGAAATATATCAAATCTTCTTTTTTGACCCTTTGGAATTTTCAGAGTTACATGTAACCATGGGGAAAATTAATTCTTTCTTACATCATAACAAGAAATATATTTATTGGCTTGGTAATAAGCCAAATAATCTTTATCTTCCTAAAATGCACGTTCATCACCCAAATTTATTTCAAAATTGTAAATTTTATATTAATGTTCCGCAGTATTTAGTTACTTTTGAAGAATATTCTAAAAATCAACCTATTCCAAATTGGCTTTTTCTATTCCAACCTTGTGATGTCTTTTAAGTAGGTGGCATAAAGAAAATGTTTCTTATTGAGATATGATTTGGTAAAAGGAATATAGGCTATAGGGTTTTAGTTTTTATCAAGAGCATAATTACATGAATTATCGATCTCGTTTATTATTTTTATTATCCTCTCTTGCAATTAGCGGATTTATTGCATCATCCATTTTATCTACTTCTGCACAGACAGTTAAGCCCGCACATTCCAATAAAACACCTTTTGCATCAAAAAACCCTAAACAAAATCATAATGCCAATAATCAAAGTGCAAATAATAATAATGATGATTCAAATGATGATGATGATGATTCAAATGATGATGATAATAAAAATCCAACGCAATCACTTTTTGAAGCCATTAATGTTGGCAATCTTTATGCGGCTCAGGATGCCTTGAACCGAGGGGCTGATTTACACGCTACCAATATATTAGGTCAAACACCCTTAGAAATGTCCATTGACCTTAATAGGGATCGTATTACTTTTCTACTCTTGTCCATGCGGGGTTATAATAATTCACCACAATCTTTAGGTTCTGACAGTGAGATCGCAACTATTTCCATGAAAAATGACAAAGGATATTTATCCGTTAAAGGCAAAAACGAACATAAAACAACATCCAATAAAAATAAAACAAGCTTATATTCACGCTATAACCATGAAATAACAAAACCAGAAATTGGTTTTCTTGGTTTCCATAAAAGTTAGGATATTAAGATTTAGAATTTTATATCTTATTTGTTTTCATTGTATCATTATATTCCGAACGTAAAACATCCAAAGCACATAAAATTCCATTTTTTTCAAAATGCCAAAATGTCCATCCATTACACGAGGGTGCATTTGTTACACATGCTCCTATTTTATGTATAGAGCCACGTTTATTACCACTAATAATTGTACTATCAGAAGTTACCGTTGCAAAAACACGCTTATTTTTATCCATTAAAATCGTGCCTGGTTGTATAAAACCTTGTTCAATTAAATTTCCAAAAGGAACCCTTGGAATTTCACGTTTAGAAGGCGTTACTTTAATATCATCCACAGATAAGGGCTTTTCATTTTTCACCCTTTGAACGGCAGCTTTCATATAATCTGGATGACGTTCGATACCTATAAATCGTCGTTGAAGTTTTTTTGCCACTGCTAAGCTCGTTCCCGTTCCAGCAAAAGGATCCAAAATAACATCATCTATATTGGTTGAAGATAAAATGACGCGATATAATAAGCTTTCTGGTTTTTGCGTTGGATGTAATTTCAAGCCATGTTCGTTTCGAAGTCTTTCATTACCGGTACATAAAGGTAAAAACCAATCGGAACGCATTTGAATATCATCATTCAACGTTTTCATTGCTTGGTAATTGAAACAGTATTTACTATTAGCATTTTTCGCAGCCCATATTAAGGTTTCATGCGCATTTGTAAAACGTCTGCCTTTGAAATTAGGCATTGGATTGGATTTGCGCCATATGATATCATTTAAAATCCAAAAACCAAGATCCTGCAATATAGTTCCAATACGAAAAATATTATGATACGAACCAATAACCCAAATCGTACCATCTTTTCTTAACAATCTATGACATTCTTTAAGCCACCCTCGACAAAAACGATCATAAAATTCAAAGCTTTTAAACTTGTCCCAATCCTCATTAACCCCATCGACAACGCTATCATCTGGACGACGTAATTCTCCCTGTAATTGCAAATTATAAGGCGGATCAGCAAATATACAATCAATAGATGTAGACGGAATGGTTTTCATAATCTGTATACATTCGCCATTAAAAATTTGATCCAAAGGGATATTTAGTTTTACTGCTTCACTCATCAAATTTATGACCTTATTCTCTGTGCTTTATGATCAACATCCATTGAAAATGAAAATTGCCTTACAGTTATAAATCCTTGACGATGATGAGGGGAACAACCATATTTTTTGATGGCCTCCCGATGCGTTACTGTTGGATAACCAACATTATGCTCCCACCCGTAATAATTCCATTTTCTAGCCAAACCCTGCATCAGCTTATCTCTTAAAACTTTTGCTATAATTGATGCTGCCGCAATAGAATATGAAAAGCCATCTCCTTTAATAATCGCCTGTGTCATACAACCAAAATCTGGAAAGAGCATTCCATCCACTAAAACAAGATCAGGCTTTAAATTTAAATTTGATACTGCTCTTTTCATCGCAAGACTTGCAGCTTTTCGGATATTCAAAATAAAAATTTCATCAACGGACGCTGCTGCCACACCAATTTTAACCATCGGTAAATGATATAATATTTCATAAATTTTTTGTCTTACCGATGATTTTACTTTCTTTGAATCATCTAGAACAACTAATACATCGTTGGGAATATCACTTAAAAATACTACCGCAGCAGCGACGACTGGACCAGCCAGACATCCTATTCCCACCTCATCTACTCCTGCAATAGCGATTTTATTCAGCATTTTTTGTCAAATATAAATTAAAAATTATTTTCTATTTAATAAACTTACTATACTCAACGAGTCGCAAAAGGATAGTCCTAAAATGAATAAAAATAAAAAAAGCTGTTAATAACTTTAATTAACAGCTTTTAAAAAAAACAAATTTTAAAAAAATTATTTTTTATATTTGCGTCGTTCACAACAACCTTTTAACATCTTGAATACAATCATTCCACCAATTAGAACAATCACTAAAAAAGCAACTGGATGATTACGAATAAAATTCATTACCGTTTCTATCTTGCCATTCGATCCATACAAACGTGAAAATTCATCATCTACAATACCAGCAAAATCTTCAAAACTTTGCCCCCTAGGCCGAGTTTTTCCCTTCATTTTATCCTTAAGATCTTGCCCATTTTCTTTAGTCTGATTTGTAACATCTTGTAATTTATCTTTTAATTGATCAATTGTATCTTGTTTTTTATCTTGGGCTTGGTCCAGGGTATCTTGCATTTTATCTTTAGCATCATCAATTGCTCCCCCGACTTTTGCGCCAACTTTTTTTAAAGTGTCTTCCATATCTTTTGACATTTACCTCTCCGTATTTTATTTTACTATTTAATGATTTATTTTTTATTATTTTTGAATTTATCTTTAATTTCTTGTTTTATACTATCGTAATTATCTTTAGCATGGTCGACAACTTCTTGTAATTTTTCTTTACTTTCTGTTACAGTATTCTCAACTTTTTCAGTCGTATTTTTAATAAAATTTTTTATAGTACTCATGATTAAAACCCTCAAAAAAAATTTAACCAATAGGTTATTGTAATTATGACAATTCCAATCTAAAAAGTCTATAAAATACTGAATTTTACTATATCTTTTGTAAATAAGGGTGACTTAAAATAAAAAATACTTTTAATTAATCGAATAATTTTATATATCAATTCTTCAACAACAACGATTTATTCGATTATATTTAGTTTTGTTATTCTGTTTTCTAACGATATATATTTAATTAATGTTGTTTGATTAAAGTCTGTTATTATGTCATTGTCCAAAAACACCTCTTTTTCCCATCCGTGGATCAAAAGACTTCTTATCGTTACTGTCAGTATTATAGTAATTTTATTACTTTATCGTTTTTATCGAACCTTTTTCCCCGTATCAACAAATGAGAATTTTACTGTTTCTCAACCAGTAGCAGCTACAATTGTTAAAAAAAGTGAATTACCCGTTATTTTAACCGAACTTGGTACGGTTATTCCTATTTCCAATGTTACTGTTCAAACACGTGTATCAGGATATTTACAAAACGTTTATTTTACAGAAGGGCAGGTTGTTAAGAAAAATGATTTACTAGCCCTCATTGATCCTCGTCCTTCTCAAGCTTTAAAAGCGCAATATGAAGGAACTTTAAAAGCAGATACAGCTTTATTACAACAAGCAAGATTAGATAATAAACGTTATCAAATTTTGTTAAAACAAAATAGTATCGCCCCAATGACTGCCCAAGATCAGCAATATAAAGTCGCCCAACTTGAAGGTCAGGTTAAAACAGATCAGGCTTTAATCAGTCAACAGGAACTTAATCTTATTTACTGCCATATACGTGCACCTATAAGTGGTCGTATCGGTATTCGACAAGTTGATGCCGGAAATTATATTACGGAAGGTCAAAGCGGTGGATTGGCAACATTAACCCAAATGACTCCCATTTCCGTAATTTTCACTTTACCGGAAAATCAATTAAGTATTGTGTTAGAATCTTTGAATGCAAAAAAAGAATTACCTGTTGAAGCATGGAATAATGATAATACAGTTAAACTTGCAGAAGGTAAAACAAGTGTGCTCGATAGCCAAATTGACACCTCTACTGGTACTGTAAGGTTAAGGGCTATATTCCCGAATACAAATTGGGAATTATTCCCGAATCAATTCGTTAATGCTCATTTGTATGTTAAAACGCTTAAGGATGTTTTAGTTTTACCCAATAATGCCATTCAAACAGGACCAAATGGAACTTTCGTTTACATTATTCAGAATAACTCAACCGTAAAAGTACAAGACATACATACAGGATATAATGATGGTGAACACACAATCATTACTGCTGGCCTAAAAGAAAAAGATAAAGTTGTCATTGACGGTACCGATCAGTTACATGATGGTGCGAAAATTACCATCCCCGAAGGTTCATAAATCTTCTAAATAAATTATTATAGAGTCTTATATTTAATTAATTAAGTATATTCTTCCACGAACAGAGTTTTCAATGAATCCTTCACGCCTTTTTATTTTGCGCCCTGTAGCCACAACTTTATTAATGATTGCTATTTTAATCTGCGGAATATTAGGCTACCGTTTTTTACCTTTATCAGCTTTACCTGATGTTGATTATCCGACAATAACAGTATCAACTTTCTATCCTGGCGCGAGTGCAGATGTCATGATGACATCTGTTACCGCCCCATTGGAAACAGAATTAGGATCTATACCTGGATTAACGCAGATGATATCTCAGTCTTCAGGGGGGGCATCATTAATCACGCTACAATTTAACTTATCCATTCCAATGGATGTTGCTGCACAAGAAGTACAGGAAGCTATTAATCAAGCCAATTCCCTTTTACCTACTGACTTACCTTCACCACCTGTCTATGCAAAAGTTAACCCTGCAGATACACCTATTTTAACGATTGGCATCACTTCCAAATCACTTCCCTTAACAGAAGTAGAAGATTATGTTCATAACAGACTTGCTGCAAAAATAAGTCAAATTAGCGGTGTTGGATTAGTAACGCTATCAGGTGGACAACGCAAAGCCATTCGTGTTCAAATCAATATTCCAAAAGTTACCTCTTATGGTATTGATTTAGACAGCATTCGAACAACCATTGGAAATGTTAATGTCAACTCTCCAACAGGTAATTTAGATGGTACACAAAGAGCTGTCACTTTACAGGTCAATGGCCAAATTCAAAATCCTGAACAATTACTAAATCAAATTATTGCTTATAACAATAACGGACCTATCCGTTTACGTGATGTTGCAAAAATTATCAATGGGCCAGAAAATAACCAATTAATGGCATGGTCAAATAAAACACCAGCATTAATTTTAAATGTCCAGCGTCAACCTAAAGCAAATATTATCGCTGTTGTAGATAAAATTGAAAAAATACTACCCCAGCTTAGACAATCATTACCTAAAGGGATTGAACTTACCTCTTTAACAAATAGAACAAAATCAATTCGAGCATCTATTCATGACGTAAAACTCGAACTTATTTTTTCTATTATTCTGGTTATTTTGGTTATTTTTATCTTCTTAAAAAATATTTCAGCAACAATCATTCCCAGCCTTTCCGTTCCATTATCATTAATCGGAACATTAGCGGTTATGTATTTACTCGATTTCTCACTCGATAATCTATCATTAATGGCTTTGACAATCGCAACGGGATTTGTTGTTGATGATGCGATTGTCATGATTGAAAATATCACACGTTATATAGAAATGGGTGAAGATCGGCTTCAGGCAGCTTTAAAAGGATCCGAAGAAATTGGTTTTACAATTATATCTTTAACAATTTCTTTGATCGCCGTTTTAATTCCTCTTCTGTTTATGGGGGATATTATCGGAAGATTATTTTATGAATTTGCCATAACACTTGCCATAACCATTATTATTTCCGCAGTTGTCTCTCTAACGCTCGTTCCAATGTTATGCGCATATATTCTTACAGAAACTCCTAAAAAACAGCATAAATATCTAGTTGATAGGATTATTGAACGTGTTATTAAATCTTATGATTCTGGTTTAAAACTTGTTTTCAAACATCAGCCTTTAACCTTTTTTATTACATGCTGTACATTTATTATAACTGTCATTATGGCATATTACATTCCAAAGGGATTTTTTCCTGTGCAAGATAATGGGACACTTCAAGGCATGTCAGTGATGCCCCAGCATGCTTCTTTAAAAGCTGTTGCGGAAAAACAGAAAGCATTAGCAGATATTATTCTTAAAGATCCCGACATCGAAAATCTATCATCCTTTATTGGAATTGACGGTCAAAATATGACTATCAATCAAGGTCGGTTTTTAATTAACCTGAAAAGCCACCATGATCGAAAAGATCCTATAGAAAAAACCATAGAACGAATTATAACAGCTTCTAAACAAATTATTGGTGTACAGTTATATTTACAACCTGTACAAGATCTTTCTTTGGAAACAACTTTTTCAGCAACCCAATATCAACTTCTTATTGAAAATCCTGATTATAAACAATTGGAAATATGGATTCCTCGTCTTATTGATAAATTAAAAGAAAATAAAGTATTTTCAGACGTAACCTCTAATTTACAATCCAAGGGCCTAGTTGCTAATATTACTTTGGATCGAACCACAGGCGCACGTTACTCTATTACCCCACAAACGATTGATAACGTTTTATACGATTCCTTTGGGCAACGACAAATTTCAACAATTTTTACTGAATCAAATCAATATCGTATTATTCTTGAAGCTGATCCGAAATTTCACAAACAATTATCTTCGTTAAATCAGCTTTACTTACCTGGGATCAATGGTAATACATCCAATTCCACCTCTGGCCCAACAAGAAATCCGACTTCGGGTCTCGTCCCTCTGACACAAGTAACCAAAATCACTCATAGTACTGCCCCTTTGATCATTACTCATTTTGGTCAATTTCCTGCCATTACTATTTCATTTAACATTCAAAAAAATCATTCATTAGGTGAAGCAACACACATTATTAATGATATCAAACAAGAAATTCACCTACCATCAAGCTTTTTTGTCAGCTTCCAAGGTGTTACTGCCGCATTTGAAAAAAGCTTAAAAAATGAACTTTTCCTTGTTATTGCGGCAGTTGTTGCAGTCTATATCATCTTGGGAATTCTTTATGAAAGCTTTATCCATCCCTTAACAATTTTATCAACACTACCATCTGCAACAATAGGCGCTTTATTTGCCTTATGGATTGATGGTTGCAACTTGGATATTATGGGGATCATAGGTATTATTCTCTTGATTGGTATTGTTAAGAAAAATGCCATTATGATGATTGACTTTGCCTTGGAAGCACAAAGAAAAGAAAAGAAGTCTTCTTTAGATGCCATTCATCAAGCTGCTTTATTACGGTTCAGACCAATTATCATGACTACTTTAGCCGCAATGCTTGCCGCCATTCCTATGATGATTGGTACAGGCACAGGATCTGAATTAAGACATCCATTAGGAATAAGCATTTTCTGGGGGCTATTAGCCAGCCAATTGTTAACTCTTTTTACAACGCCCGTTATTTATTTATACATGGAAAAATTAAAAAAATGGGCATCAATTTCTTTTTCATCATTTTCTTCTCGTAAATTTATTGATGAAAAACAAAAATCATGAATATCACCAAGCCTTTTATTGAACGTCCTGTTGCAACCATATTATTAACAATTACGCTTTGCTTGATCGGTATATTGGGATATTTAGCTTTACCTATTGCTGATTTACCCAATGTTGATTTACCCGTCATTATGATCCGTGCCCAACAAGCAGGTGGTACTCCAGAAGAAATTGCCAGTTCGGTAACTGAACCTCTGGAAAGAAGACTTGGACAAATTCCTGGCACCAATGAGATGACTTCAGAGTCAACTCGAAATCAGACGCGTATCACTTTACAATTTAATTTATCAAAAGACATTAACGATGCGGCACGGGATGTTGAAGCTGCTTTACAGGCAGCACATGCTGATCTTCCCACATCTATGCGTTCCAATCCTGCTTATTTTAAAACAAATCCGGCTATTTCACCGATTATGATTTTAGCTGTAACCTCTAATACCAAAACAATGCCAGAACTTTATGATTATGCGACAACAGTTTTACAGCATCAATTGGCTAGCGTTAAAGGTGTTGGTCAGGTCGAATTAGGAGGCGGTGCCCTTCCTTCTGTTAGAATTGAGCTTAATCCTCATTCACTTTACAAATATGGTATCGGATTTGAAGATGTTAGAGCGGCACTAGCCTCTACAAATGCGCATACCCCAAAAGGATTTATTGATGAAGGAGATAAACGCTATCAATTAGCAACAAACGATCAGGCTGTTCAAGCCGACGCTTATCGTGACCTTATCATAGCTTATAGAAATGACGCCCCTGTTATGTTGAAAAATGTCTCAACAATTCACGATGGCGTGGAAAATATTTATAATGCCGGTTATTTCAATAACCAGCCTTCTGTTGTTCTTGTTATTTTTCCGCAAGCTGGTAGTAATGTCATTAAAACAACCGATGAAATTCATAGAAAACTTAAACTTATTAGAGCGGCTTTACCCGCCGATATCAAGGTTAATCTGGCAATTGATCGTTCTTTTACAATTCGGGCAACGTTATCCGATACACAGATGACTTTAATTACATCTATCTTTCTGGTTATCATCGTTGTTCTCGTATTCTTAAGAAATATCCGCTCCATTATTATTCCATCCATCGTTTTACCGACATCAACCATTGCAACTTTTGCAATTATGCATTTATTAGGATTTTCCCTAGATGCATTTTCCTTAATGGCTTTAACAATTTCAACAGGATTTGTTGTAGATGATGCGATTGTTGTATTAGAAAATATCAATCGCCATCTTGAAGATGGCATTGCACCCAAAGATGCTGCACTTTATGGAGCAAAAGAAATTTCATTTACTGTTATTTCAATTACAATTTCTTTGATCGCCGTATTTATCCCCATCTTGTTAATGCAAGGTGTTATGGGAAAATTGTTTCATGAATTTGCAATGACTCTTTCCATTACCTTAATTATTTCAATGATTCTTTCCTTGACATTAACACCGATGATGTGTGCGTATCTTCTTGTCTATAATCCCAAAAGAGAAGATGAAAAACCCAATAAAATTGCCAAATTCTTCGAAATATTTTTCAATTATATCGATAAAATTTATCAAGATACATTATATTACATAATGCAATTTCCTTTAACGGTTGCGTTAACAATACCTTTTACAATTATCTTGATGATCTTCTTATTTATTACTATGCCAAAAGGTTTAATTCCAAATGAAGATATCGGAATTTTATTTGGAAGCATTCAAGGGGATCAATCCATATCATTTAAAAATATGCAACAAAAGCTTGAAGATGTTCAAAAACAAATTTTAGATGATCCTGATATAAACACCATTTCCTCCTTTACAGGTGGTAGAGCAATTAACCAAAGTAACCTTTTTATCTCATTAAAGGATAAGAAAAAAAGAAAAAGCAGCATCATTGAAATTCAGAACCGTTTATCTGATAAATTTAAAAATATGGTTGGTGCAAAATTCTATGTAAGACAACCCACGGTTCTTCACTCTGGTGGACGCTCCAGTAACGCCACGTATCAATATACTTTACAATCCGATTCATCAGAAAAGTTATATGAGTGGATGCCTAAACTTGTTGAGGCTTTAAAACATCATCCCAACATTCTTACCGATATTTCCTCGGATGTTGAACAAGGTGGTAATGCTCTCAATATTGATATTCTTAGGGACGTAGCAGCACGTGTTAAATTAACACCCCAACTTATATCCAACACGTTATATGATTCTTTTGGACAAAGAGCCGCCTCCATTATCTATAATCCTTTAAATCAATATCGGGTTATTATGGAAACTGATCCTAAATATGCATCCAATACAAATTCTCTTGATCAAGTATGGATTAGTGTTGCCGGCGGTACTCCTGGTGGTGGTACAGTATCAAATACAATTCGTGTAAAACCAAATTCCCCTTTAACTCAAGAGGATGAAATTAATCAAGAAAACTTTAGAAACCAAGTTGCAAATAAACTTGCCGGTGGTAGTGGTGCATCAAACGGTTCGGCTGTTTCAACAAATAAAGAGACAATGATTCCATTATCCTTTGTTACCAATACGCGAAAAGCTTTGACACCTTTGGCAATTAATCACCAAGGATTATTTGTTTCTGCCACCCTATCCTTTAATCTAGCGAAAAATAAATCCCTTAGTGATGCAGTTCAATTAATTAGAGATGAAACCTTAAAAATTCATTTACCAAAAAATATTGCCGGTAGCTTTACTGGCAATGCAGCCCAATTTGAAGGCAGCGTCCAAAATAACATTCTTCTAATTTTATCAGCACTTGCTGCTGTTTATATTACATTAGGCGTTTTATATGAAAGTTATATTCATCCTTTAACGATTATTTCCACGCTTCCATCTGCTGGAGTAGGTGCATTATTAGCCCTTGATTTATTTGGCGAAGAATTTTCAGTTGTAACAATGATCGGTATTATTTTACTTATTGGTATTGTGAAAAAAAATGCTATTCTTCTCATTGATTTTGCTATTAAAGCTGAAGAAACCGACAATATGGATACAAAATCTGCAATTCTTTTGGCATGTAAATTACGTTTTCGACCAATTTTAATGACAACTATTGCTGCTGCATTCGGGGCTTTTCCTCTTATCTTATCCAATGGATATGGTTGTGAAATCAGACAACCCTTGGGAATCGCAATCGTTGGTGGATTAATTGTTAGTCAGGCTCTAACTTTATATACTACACCAATTATTTATATTTATATGGATCAACTGCGACATAATAACATTTTAAAGCGAATTTTTGCTCATAAAGGTCAGCAACGTGCGTAATTCACCAATGATTCCTTTCAATAAATCTTTTAAATGCCTTACCATTATTGTTTCTTTATTATTAAGCAGTTGTATGGTTGGCCCAAATTATCATCGCCCCTCTGCAATTATTTCAGACCACTTTAAAGAATTAAAACCAGCTCAGGGTTGGCAAATTGCTAATCCTAATGCTGCCTCCCTTTCCAAAGGAGAATGGTGGACAATTTATAATGACCCATTTCTCAACCAACTTGAAGAACAAGTGGATATTTCAAACCAAAATTTAAAACAATATGAAGCAAATTATCGCTATGCACGTGCTTTGATTGATCAAACAAGAGCAGGTTTTTTCCCTGTCCTAAATTTAGGAACAGGTGTTACCCGAACAGGTGCACCCAAAAAAACACTTGATACTGGACCTAACGGTCAAATATTGCCCATGGGCCAACCAGTTAATTATTCACAAGGCGGTACAAATACAGATTATAAATTGGATACTGCTGCAAGCTGGGATCTTGATCTTTGGGGGAAAATCCGCCGTGATACAGAAAGCCAAGTTGCCGCAGCACAAGCAAGTGCAGCTGACCTTGCCAATGCAAGGTTATCCTATCAAAGTCAGTTAGCTCAAAGCTATTTTAATTTACGGTATCAGGATTCTTTAATTGATTTATATCAAGCGACGGTTCATGCTTATGAACAATCCTTGAAAATTACCCAAGATCAGCTTAATGCCGGCATTATTGAACCGACGGCTTTATTACAAGCGCAAACACAATTACAACAAACAAGAGCTCAACTTGTTTCTGCTGGTGTAGCACGCGCACAATATGAACATGCAATTGCTATTTTAATCGGAAAACCTCCAGCAGAGTTATCCATTCCACACGGTTTATTAACAGATGTAGTTCCTGAAATTCCCGTTGAAGTTCCGGCAGTTCTACTTCAAAGACGACCTGATATTGCATCTGCAGAAAGACAAATGCAGCAAAAAAATGCTCAAATCGGTTCAGCTATTGCAGCATTCTACCCTGATGTAAAATTAACAGCCGATTTAACTTATTCAGGACACCCACTTGGTAGTCTTATCGAAGTTGCACATCGTGTATGGACCCTAGGTGCATCAGCTTCAGAAAATTTATTTGATGGTGGGGTAAGAAGTTCGATGGTTAAACAAGCTGAAGCACAATATGATGCCTCAGTTGCCCAATATCGACAGACAGTGTTGTCTGCCCTTCAATCTGTTGAAGATCAACTTTCAAATCTTCGCATTTTGGCAGAACAAAAAATCCAACAGCAATTGGCCGTTAATTATGCAAATAAAACCTTAAAAGTTGCACTCGATCAATTCAAATCAGGAACACATGATTATACCACTGTTGTGACTCAACAAGTTACACTTTTGAATAACCAACAAACAGTCTTAGGTATTCAGCAACAAAGAATGATTGATAGCGTTTTATTAATTCAAAACTTAGGAGGTGGATGGAAAGACGACCGTATCCCTACACATTCTGCACTAACATCAAATGTACCATTTATACCTACTGTTATTCAACAAAACAAAAATTAATATTTAAAAATTATTCAATTTTGTAAAGGTTTAATTTTTTAAGAAATAAATTTTAACATATCATAAAAGCTTTTATTAAAATATTAATTATTGACTAATTTTTTTCCAACTAAAAAAGCTAATACAAAAAACAATACTGCAAATAATAATGCAAGAAAGAAAATAACTTTAGCTACACCCGATGCAATTATTGCAACACTAGGGTTTCCTATAAGCCAAGCTAAGAACGCTATAAAAAGACAAATAAAAGCAATTTTCAACATAATCTGTCTCTCTTTCTTTAATTCGCATTAAGATTTCATGATATAATCCATCAATTTATATCTATTTTTTAACAGTTCTACTATAATATTAATTTTTTGATTTATAAATAAAAAAAAGAGATAGGAAACTATCTCTTTTTAATAAATCTAAATAGTTTTCTAATTTTAAATTAAATTTAAGCTGCTAATTCATCTGAATCTTCTTGAGTTTGCTTTGGACCACTATCTAATCCTTTTGCATTAATATCACGCTCTACAAATTCAATAACGGCCATATCAGCGGCATCCCCATAACGAACACCTACTTTTAAAACACGCAAATAACCACCCTGACGTGATTTATAACGTTCAGCAATAGTTGAAAATAATTTAGCAACGATTGTTTTATCACGTAACATAGCATAGGCTTGTCTACGTGCATGTAAATCACCGCGCTTGCCCAAAGTAACCAATTTTTCAACGACAGGACGCAACTCTTTTGCCTTAGGCAAAGTTGTTGTAATTTGTTCATGTTTAATTAATGCAACTGCCATGTTTTTGAACATTGCAAGGCGATGCGTTGTTGTCACGCCCA
Organism: uncultured Commensalibacter sp.; assembly: GCA_946699565.1. Lineage (GTDB taxonomy): Bacteria > Pseudomonadota > Alphaproteobacteria > Acetobacterales > Acetobacteraceae > Commensalibacter. The sequence goes on from CAMPDW010000002.1 coordinate 154,216, forward strand.
ATTTACGACCAGCTATACCGTGTCGCATAATTTCAATCCTCTTCTACTCATTATATGCTAAAACAACTCATCAAGTCGTTTAGCTAATTCCTCAATATTTTCTGGTGGCCAAGCAGGTACATTCATACCCAAAGACAATCCCATTGAAGAAAGAACTTCTTTGATTTCATTCAATGATTTACGTCCAAAATTAGGTGTTCGTAACATTTCTTGTTCTGTACGCTGAACCAAATCACCAATATAAACAATATTATCGTTTTTAAGACAATTCGCACTACGAACAGACAATTCTAACTCATCAACCTTTCGTAATAAATTACGATTAAAGGGCAATTCTTCTTTAGGCTCTTCTGTAACAACAGGTTTAGGTTCATCAAAATTAATAAATAATTGAAACTGATCCTGTAAAATACGCGCAGCCAAAGCTACAGCATTTTCAGGCGTTACAGAACCATCTGTTTCCAAGGTTAACAATAACCTGTCATAATCAGTAACTTGACCAACACGTGTAGGTTCAACTTTATAAGAAACACGACGTACAGGTGAATAAATTGCGTCAACAGGAATCATGCCAATTGGAGCATCTTCTTGACGATTAGTAGAAGCTGGTACATAACCTTTACCCATTTCCACGGTAAATTCCATACCTAGCTTTACACCATCATCAAGAGTACAGATAATTAAATCAGGATTCATAATCTCAACATCATGATCTGTTTGAATTTGCCCAGCAGTAACTTGACCAGGTCCAACTGCAGATAAAATCATACGTTTAGGACCATCACTATACATACGTATAGCTAGTTGCTTAACATTTAAAACAATATCAGTGACATCTTCCCGGACGCCATTCACAGAAGAAAATTCATGAAGAACGCCATCAATACGAATCGCTGTAACAGCAGCCCCTTGAAGAGAAGATAAAAGTACTCGCCGAAGCGCATTACCGAGCGTCATGCCGAAGCCACGTTCAAGCGGCTCCGCCACCACGGTCGCCACATTTTGTGACGCCGAGCCCGGTTCGACTTCCAGCTTCTCCGGCTTAATAAGAGATTGCCAGTTTTTCTGGAGGACCAAGGTGGTGGCCTTTCAATTCAAATTATTACCAAAAAAAGTAACAAAATCTAAATTTATATTTAGCTTTTATTACTTAAACAATTTTCTATTACCTTAATAATAGAAACAAAACAAATCATTAAACGCGACGACGTTTACGTGGACGACATCCGTTATGTGGAACTGGAGTTGTATCTCGAATTGAAGTAACAGTAAATCCAACGGCTTGTAAAGCACGTAGAGCACTTTCACGTCCTGAGCCTGGGCCTGAAACTTCAATTTCAAGAGTTTCCATACCATGTTCACGTGCTTTACGCCCAGCATCTTCTGCTGCGACTTGCGCAGCATAAGGTGTAGATTTACGTGAACCTTTAAATCCTTGAGCACCTGCTGAAGACCATGAAATAGCATTTCCTTGGACATCAGAAATAGTGATCATAGTATTATTAAACGTAGACAAAACATGAGCTACGCCAGAAGTAATATTTTTGCGTTCTTTTTTTCTAAGACGCGGTGTGGCAGGTTTCGCCATGGCTTTTATTATCCTGTCTGTTTAGTTACAAAAATAAAAACAAACTAAATATTTAGCGTGTTACTTTTTTCTTACCTGCAATTGCGACTGCTTTACCTTTACGTGTACGAGCATTCGTATGAGTACGTTGTCCTCTAACAGGAAGACCACGACGATGGCGTAATCCTCGGTAACATCCTAAATCCATTAGACGTTTGATATTCATCGACACTTCACGACGAAGATCACCTTCAACCTGATATTCACTATCGATTAATTCACGAATCTTTAAAACTTCATTATCAGAAAGTTCGTTAACCCTGCGTTCGTCAGGAATTGACAATTTACTACAAATTTCCTGCGCTTTCGTCGGCCCAATGCCGTAAATATAACGCAGACCAATCGTTACCCGCTTATTCGTCGGGATGTTTACGCCGGCAATACGCGCCACGCCCAATACTCCTTAATTAGCCTTAATAATTTAGGTCTATTCTTAACAGCTAGCCACTAAAAAAGCAACAGTTATGAAATTAATAACTGTTTCAAAGCAACTAGCTTATATGTGAAATACCCTTAAAAGCACCAATATAACTTTCGTACTTATAGAGTCAATATAGAATAATAATTTTTTACAAAAATCTTATACTACATTTTAATTTTTTTTAAAATTAAATCAATATCTTTTGTAACTGCATCGACTGATTTCATACCATTTATAGGATATAAACATTTTTTTTCTTTATAGTATGGCAACAATGGTGCAGTTTGTTCACGATATACTCGTAAACGTTCCAAAACAGTATCTTTATTATCATCGCTTCTAAAAACTAATTCCGTTGAACCACAAACATCACAAACACCTTCTTTTTTCGGTTTCTTGAATTGCTTATTATAACTTGCTCCACATTTAGCACAACTAAAACGATTAGAAATCCGATCAGCAAGACGTTTTTCATCTACTTCTAATAATAATACTGCATCCAACTTTAAATGTTGTTCAGCAAACATTTGATCGAGAGCTTTGGCTTGATCAACATTCCGTGGAAACCCATCAAGAATAAATCCATACTTACAATCATCTTTTTCAATTCTTTGCTTAATCATTTTAACCATTAAATCATCAGGAAATAATGACCCAGCTTCCATAATTTTTTTAGCTTTTAAACCGATTTCGGAACCTGACTGAACCTCTGCCCTTAACATATCCCCTGTTGAAATCTGAGCAATATGATATTTTTCAGACAAACGTTGTGCCTGGGTTCCTTTACCTGCTCCAGGAGGGCCTAAAAATATCAACTTCACCGTTTTTTTCCTTTTACTAACCGAGATTTACGTAACAATCCTTGATACTGATGTGCCACCAAATGTGATTGAACTTGTGTAACCGTATCAATTGTTACCGACACAATAATAATTAAACTTGTTCCACCAAAATAAAAAGGAACATTATAATGATTAATTAGAAATTGAGGTAGTAAGCAAACAACGACCAAATAAAGTGCACCAATTGTAGTTAGTCTCGTTAAAATATTGTCAAAATATGTCGCTGTATTGGCCCCAGGTCGGATACCAGGAATAAACCCCCCCTGTTTACGTAAATTATCTGCTGTTTCTTTTGGATTAAAGGATACAGCTGCATAGAAATAAGAAAAAAATACGATCATAGCAGCATAAAATATCATATATAAAAGATGTCCTTGTCCAAATTCCTGTCCCAGATATGCTAGCCAACCTGGTGTCGAATCACTGGATAAAAAACCAGCAATCGTTACAGGTATAAGTAACACCGAAGATGCAAAAATAGGTGGAATAACTCCCGCAGTATTTACTTTCAATGGCATATGCGTGGAATCTCCTCCATACATACGTTGTCCTACTTGTCTTTTAGGATATTGGATAACGACTCTTCTTTGAGCCTGCTCCATAAAAACGATAAAAGCAATCGTAATTGCTGCTAAAACAAGAAAAGCAACAACGAAGAAAGGAGATAATGCACCTGTATACCCTAATTGAAATAAACTAGCTAAAGCAGTTGGCAAATTAGCAACAATACCTGCAAAAATAATTAAGGAAATACCGTTCCCAACCCCACGGGCTGTAATTTGCTCACCTAACCACATCAAAAACATAGTACCACCAACAAGTGTAATCACACAGGTTAAGAGAAAAAATATACCTGGATTGGTTACCGCAAAACCAGCAGCACTCTTCATACTTTCCAATCCAATAGCGATTCCATAGGCTTGAAATAAAGCAATAAATACTGTTAAATAACGCGTATACTGATTTAACTTTTTCCGTCCCTGCTCTCCTTCTTTTTTCAATGCTTCTAAAGAAGGCATCGCTGAAGACATTAATTGAATAATAATGGATGCACTAATATAGGGCATTATATTCAAGGCAAAAATTGTCATACGACCCAAAGCACCACCACTGAACATATCAAACATTCCAAGGATTCCCCCTTGATGTTTCGCCAGTAATTGTGCCATAACCGTGGCATCTACCCCAGGAACAGGAATATAAGTACCAAGTCGGTAAATAATTAATGCACCTAATGTAAACCAAATTCGCTTTTTTAATTCAGTCGCCTTAGAAAAAGCACTGATATTAATATTTGCTGCTAGTTGTTCGGCCATAGAGGCCATAATTATTATCCTTTCAAAAAAAACAGCGCCACCATTACGAAACGGGACGCTGTAATTTTACCTTAAAATTCACATGTAACATAATATTTTGACCACAAAATTGATCAAACTTAAATTATATCACCTCTTCATTTCTAAGGCATCTGCAGAAACATCCCCAGATGACGATAAAAGCTTTAAGGAACCACCAGCTTTTTTAATAGCCTCAACAGCTGCTACTGAAGCTCTGGATACTTCCAAAGCAAGAGCTTGATTCACATTACCATTTGCCAATATGCAAACACCTGTAAATTTTTTACCTTTAAACAAACCAGCTTCACGCAATACTCTCTCATCAATTAATGAAGAAGTATTTAGTTTGCCTTGTTCAATAGCAGAAGAAAGGGTTCCAAGATTAATTTCAGCATAATTTCTGCGGAAAATATTCTTGAATCCTCTTTTAGGCATACGACGATAAAGTGGGAGTTGTCCACCTTCAAAGCCATTAATAGCAACACCTGAACGTGCCAACTGACCTTTAACGCCCTTACCTGATGTTTTACCTTTTCCAGAACCAATACCACGTCCAAGACGTTTCTTACGATATCTTGCACCTGAATTATCACGAAGTTCATTTAGATTCATTTATTCCTCCACCTTGACGAGGTGGCGAATCTTGTTGATCATTCCCTGAACAGCTAGTGTATTTTCCAACTCGCGGGTTGCACCAACACGATTCAAACCAAGACCAACTAAAGTCTGCTTTTGATCTTTTTTTCGACCAATTGCAGATGCTATTTGTGTTACTTTTACAATATTATTACCCATTTACAGCCTCCACATTTTGTGCGGTATGTGCATTTTCACGACGACCAAGAATCTCAGAAACTTTTTTGCCACGTCTAGCAGCGACAATTCTTGGGCTTGCACATCTGCGTAAAGCATCAAAAGTTGCTTTAACCATGTTATGTGGATTACGAGAACCAGTTGATTTAGCTACAACATCGTTAATTCCAAGACTTTCGAAAACTGCACGCATCGGACCACCGGCAATAATACCTGTTCCAGAATCAGCTGATCTTAATACGACCTTACCTGCACCGTAAAAACCCTGAACATCATGATGCAATGTTCTACCTTCTTTCATAGGAACACGAATCATGGATTTTTTAGCTTGTTCAGTCGCTTTACGAATAGCTTCAGGAACTTCACGAGCTTTTCCAGCGCCATAACCTACACGTCCACGTTGATCTCCAACGATAACTAATGCAGCAAAGGCAAAACGTCGACCACCTTTAACAACTTTAGCAACACGATTAATCGATACCAATTTATCAATTAAATCTTCATTTTCACGTTCACGTCCACCGCGACCGCCTTCTTTAACTTCACGTGCCATTCGCGACTCCTCTTAGAACGAGAGTCCGCCCTCACGGGCAGCCTCAGCGAGCGCTTTTACACGCCCATGATAAATATAGGAGCCACGATCAAATACGACCTGTCCCAATCCTGCTTTCTTCGCTCGTTCAGCAATCAACTTGCCAACGATACGAGCAGCATTAATATCAGCTCCAGTTTTAATTTTTTCTTTAGCCGCTGCATCCAAAGTTGAAGCAGCAACCAAAGTCTTACCAGCCATATCGTCAATAACTTGAGCATAAATATTTTTGCTTGAACGGAAAACTGAAAGACGTGGACGTCCGTTTCCTTTCTGACGAAGCTGATAACGCAACCGTCTGCGACGACGCGTTTGTAATTCACGTTGCATACCCATTATTTTTTCTTGCCTTCTTTGCGACGTATAATCTCACCTTCATAATGAACACCTTTACCTTTATAAGGTTCAGGTTTTCTAAAATTACGTATATCTAATGCAACTTGACCAACACGCTGCTTATCATTTCCTTCAACAATAATTGCTGTTGGACGTGGCGTCGTAACTTTTATATCAGATGGAATAGGATAAACAACATCGTGTGAATAACCAAGATTCATTACAAGATTTGAACCTTGAACTGCAGCACGAAACCCAGTTCCTGTAATTTCTAAAGCTATAGTATAACCTTCAAAAACACCTTTAACCATATTTGCAATTAATGCTCTTGTAGTACCCCACATTGTACGTGCAGCGACACCACTATCTTTTGGTTTAACAGCAACATGATTACCTTCAATAACTGTTTCAACATGATCTGAAACAGACAAGGATAACTCGCCTCTTTTACCTTTAACGATAATCTTACCATTATTTAAAGAAACTTGTACCCCTTGCGGAATTAGCACGGGATTTTTGCCTATACGTGACATTGATCCCTCCCCTTAGAATACACGACAGAGCACTTCACCACCAACATTGGCAGCACGTGCTTCGATATCAGATAAAACACCTTGTGGTGTTGATAAAATTGATACTCCAAGACCGCCATAAACACGTGGTAATTCCTTAATTTTAGAATATACACGACGACCTGGTTTCGAAACTCTATGAATTTCTTTGATAACAGGAGCACCTTCAGAATATTTCAATTCAATGCGAAGCTGACTTATTCCTTTACATAATTCCTCTTTCTTATATCCACGAATATAACCTTCGCGTTTTAACGCTTCCAAAACATTAATTCTTAAATTAGAAGCAGGAACCACACAAAATGAATGACGAGCTGATTGCGCATTACGTATACGGGTGAGCATATCACCTAATGGATCAGATAATGACATCTACTTATCCCTTACCAGCTTGATTTAACCATACCCGGGATCTGCCCGGTAGATGCCAATTCACGTAATGCGATACGGCAAAGTTCGAATTTACGATAATTTCCACGAGAACGTCCAGTCAATTTACAACGCAACCTCACTCTTACTCGTGAACCATTACGAGGAAGTTTAGCCAGTTTCAAAGAAGCATCGAAACGATCTTCAACTGGCAAACTTCTATCCATTACAATATTTTTTAACGCAATACGTTTAGCTTTATCACGCGTTAACATACGTGCACGCTTAGCATTACGATAAATGGCTGAAGTTTTTGCCATGTTTATTTTTACCCTCCGGAACCTGTCGACTCCATCGACCGTTTTCCAAAAAAAACAAATTTGCAAGATAGGTCACTACCTTGCAGCGAAAGAACAAACCCTATCCAATAAATGGAAGAGAAAATGCTTTTAACAAAGCCTTGGCTTCGTTATTAGTTTTAGCAGTGGTTACGAAAACAATATCCATACCACGTACTTCGTCTACTTTATCATAAACGATTTCAGGAAATACAATTTGTTCTTTTAAACCCATTGCAAAATTTCCACGCCCATCAAACCCTTTGTTTGCTGGCAACCCTCTAAAGTCACGAACACGAGGTAAAGCAATTGTAACCAAACGATCTAAAAATTCATACATACGGTTCTTACGTAAAGTAACTTTACAACCAATAGGTAAACCAGCTCGAATTTTAAATCCTGCAATCGCTTTCTTAGTCAGTGTTTTAACGGCTTTTTGACCAGCAATCAAGGTCATTTCTTCAGTTGCAGCATCTAATTTTTTTTGATCACCTGCAGCTTCACCAACACCCATATTTAAAACAATTTTTTCAAGACGCGGAATTTGCATCTCGTTTTTATAGTTGAATTGTTCACGTAGCTTTTGACGCAACTCTTGTTTATAAAGCGTATAAAGGCGTGCTTCAGAGCGAACTCTGCTATTTTCCGACATATTCACCTCTTTTAACCTTCAATCACTTCACCGGTAGCTTTGGCAACTCGAACCTTACGTCCATCTTCCAACACTCTAAATCCAACACGAGTTGGTTTCCCTGACTTTGGATCCACCAATTTAAGATTGGATAGGTGAACAGCTTTTTCACGCTCAATAATACCCCCCACATCACCCATACGAGAGGGTTTTTTATGATGTTTAGCAACAGCAACACCACGAACCACTGCTTTATTTTCTACAGGAAAAACGGACAGGACTTGACCTTGTACACCTTTCTGAGAACCTGTTATAACGACCACTTGATCGCCTTTTTTAATACGAGCAGCCATTATAAAACCTCCGGAGCTAAGGAGATAATCTTCATAAATTGACGTGCACGCAATTCTCTGACCACTGGGCCGAAAATACGTGTGCCAATTGGTTCATTTTGCTTGTTAATCAATACAGCAGCATTTTTATCAAAACGAATAGAGGTACCATCAGGACGACGAACAGGATAACTTGTTCTAACAATCACAGCTTGATGGACATCACCTTTTTTTACTTTGCCACGAGGTATAGCCTCTTTGACAGAAACGACGATCACGTCGCCGACCGAAGCGGTTTTCCGCTTTGAACCGCCCAGCACCTTAATGCACTGCACCTCTCTTGCACCTGAATTATCAGCCACGGTTAGGTTGGTCTCGGGATGGATCATAGTTTAGCCTCCCTTAAGCTTCTATACTGGATACTTGCTCAGTAGCACTAAGAGGTGCCCCATTGCGAGAAATCACAGTCCATGTTTTTCTTTTGGAAATCGGAGGTGATTCGATAATACGAACCATATCCCCAATTTTACACTCATTTAATTCATCATGTGCCGCATATTTTTTAGAACGACGAATGAATTTTTTATAAAGTGGGTGCATAACACGCCGAACAACCAAAACAGAAACTGTTTTGTTCATTTTATCGCTTGTCACCCTACCTGTAAGAACGCGCCTTGGCATCGCCCATTAACTCCTCAGGACTTGCCGGCAGATGCAATCGCACCTGCGGCGTTTTTGTTAACTTCAGTTATAATAGTTTTGATCCGTGCAATATCACGACGAATTACACCAATTCGACCTACACCCTCATTTTGACCAGTCGCACGTTGGAAACGTAAATTAAACTGTTCACGTCGTAAATCAATTAACAACATTTTTAATTCATCCAATGTTTTCGCGCGAAGATCAGCTGGCTTGTTTACCTTTGCCATTCTAGGCCTCTCCTATACGGGTTACAAATTTTGTTTTAATTGGCAACTTCGCAGCACCAAGCGTTAATGCTTCCTTTGCAATTTCAGGAGTTACACCTTCAATTTCAAACAAGATACGACCTGGCTTAATACGAGCAACCCAAAATTCAGGAGACCCTTTACCAGATCCCATACGAACTTCTGCTGGTTTACTAGAAACAGGAAGGTCTGGAAATATTCTAATCCATACACGTCCCATACGTTTCATCGCACGTGTAATCGCACGACGAGATGCTTCAATTTGACGAGCTGTAATACGTTCTGGCTGCAGTGCTTTTAGACCATAAGTCCCAAAATTAAGCTCTGTTCCACCTTTAGCCATTCCGTGAATACGACCTTTATGAGCTTTGCGGAATTTAGTCCGCCGCGGAGATAGCATTATTTAAAAATCCTCATGCGTTGTAATAGTATTATTAATAACTATTATGCTCCAATTAATCAATTACCTTTGTGGCGCCTGATCAGCGGCACGGCGATCTTGGGCTAATGGATCATGAGCCATAATTTCACCCTTAAAGATCCAAACTTTGACACCACATTTCCCATAAGTTGTATGAGCTGCAGCAACACCGTAATCAACGTCTGCCCTTAAAGTATGTAAAGGAACACGTCCTTCACGATACCATTCGACACGTGCAATTTCTGCCCCACCAAGACGACCACTACAATTAATGCGAATTCCTTGTGCACCCAAACGCATTGCTGATTGCACTGCTCTTTTCATAGCACGACGGAATGCCACACGTCTTTCTAGCTGCTGGGCAATATTTTCAGCAACAAGAGTCGCATCGATTTCAGGTTTACGTATTTCAACAATATTCAATGCAACATCCGCACCTGCCATTGTTGTTAATTCTTTACGCAAACTATCAATATCCTGACCTTTTTTACCGATTACAATCCCAGGGCGAGCTGCATATATCGTTACACGTGGTTTTTTTGCTGGCCGCTCGATAACAACACGAGAAACACCTGCACCTGCAAGCTTTTTACGTAAATGATCACGAAGTTTGAAATCTTCAAATAATAATTTTGTATAATCATTATCTGCGTACCAACGGCTGTCCCAAGTACGATTAATACCCAAACGCAACCCAATTGGATTAACTTTTTGACCCATATTATGCCGCCTTTCCTTCAGAAGAATCATTTTCGTCACGCTCAGCAACGACAATCTTCAAATGACTAAAGAATTTCTGAATTTGTGCTGAACGCCCACGACCTCTAGCATGAAAACGACGCATAACCATCGCTTTACCCACTTCGGCTCTGGAGACTATCAAACGATCAACATCTAGTTGATGATTATTTTCCGCATTTGCAATTGCACTTTCCAAAATCGTTTTAACTTCTTTAGCAATTCTTCTTTTAGAAAAGGTTAGTTTTGCTAAAGCTGTAGATGCAGGTTGCTTACGAATTAATCCAACTACCAAATTTAATTTACGTGGACTTACTCGTATATTACGCCCAATTGCCTGAGCTTCGGTTTCAGCGAGCGCACGATCATGTTTTGGTTTACTCATACCTAGCCCCGCTTTACTTTTTTGTCTGCTGCATGACCATTAAAGGTACGTGTTGGAGAAAATTCCCCAAATTTATGTCCAACCATATTTTCACTGACCTGCACTGGTAAAAATTTATGGCCGTTGTAAACGCCGAAAATCAAACCAACAAACTGCGGTAAAATGGTGGAACGGCGTGACCAAATTTTAATCACGTCATTACGACCAGAAGCACGTGCAGTTTCAGCTTTCTTAAGTAAATACCCGTCTACAAACGGGCCTTTCCAGACGGATCTTGCCATCTCTATTTGCCCCTTTTATTTGCCTGTCTTACGGCGACGGATAATCAAACTGTCCGTACGCTTATTGACTCTTGTTTTATAACCTTTAGTTGGTTTACCCCATGGGGTCACTGGATGACGACCACCTGAAGTACGTCCTTCACCACCACCATGTGGATGGTCAACTGGGTTCATGACAACACCACGATTGTGAGGACGACGACCCAACCAACGACTACGCCCTGCTTTACCAAAATGTTGATTCATATTATCTGGATTAGATACAGCACCAACAGTTGCCATACATTCACCACGAATCAAACGCAATTCGTTCGACTGCAATTTGATTTGAGCATATCCAGCATCTTTACCAACAAGTTGAGCATAAGTTCCAGCTGAACGAACAAGTTTACCACCAGCTCCCTCTTTTAATTCAATATTATGAATAATGGTTCCTACTGGAATCGCAGCCAAAGGCATCGCATTACCTGGTTTAACGTCTACACGTTGACCTGCAATGACAATATCTCCAACTTTTAAACGTTGTGGAGCCAAAATATAAGATAACTCACCGTCTTCATATTTAATCAATGCGATAAAAGCTGTGCGATTAGGATCGTATTCTAACCGTTCCACCGTTGCAGACATATCATATTTACGTCGTTTAAAATCAACATAGCGATATGATTGTTTATGCCCACCCCCGATAAAACGAGAGGTAATTCGACCATTATTATTACGTCCACCTGTCTTGTTCTTACCTTCGGTAAGGGTCTTAACAGGTTTACCTTTCCAAAGCTCTTTGCGATCAATTAAGACCGTACCACGGAGACTTGGAGTAACTGGTTTAAAATGCTTTAATGCCATTAATTCCTACCTCACGCTTAAGACAACTGAGTTGTCAGATCAATTGATTGACCTTCAGCAAGTTGAACAAACGCTTTCTTAACATTAGAACGACGTCCTAAACGACCCCGAAATCTTTTTGTCTTTCCTTTTAAAATCAGCGTATTAACACCTAATACCTTTACACCAAATAAAGTTTCAATCGCAACTTTGATTTGTGGTTTCGTAGCATTAGAAGCAACTTTAAATGCAATCTGATTTTTTTCAGATAAAAAAGTTGCTTTTTCAGTAATCAAAGGTGCGCGAATAATATTGAACATCGCTTCACGAGACATTTTTTCAGCCTTTTGGCGAATTAAAAGAATATTCGTCATACTAAGCGCTCCTTTAACCCATCAACTGCCGCACGTGTAATTGCTAGAATTTCATGATTTAATATGTCATACACATTCGCACCAATTGTTGGAAGAATATCTACAGAAGCAATATTTCTTACTGAACGACTAAAATTATCATTAACGCTTGCGTCAATAATCAAGACAGAATTCCAACCTAAAATTTTTAATTTCGCAGCTATTTCAGATGTTTTAGCAATATGATTAGCTTCATCAACAATTACTAATTTACCTTCAGCCAATTTCTGAGATAGAGCAGAAATTAGACCAAGACGTCTAACTTTTTTGGGTAAATTATAACCATGATCACGTACAACTGGGCCATGAACGATACCACCAGTACGAAAATGAGGGCCACGTAATGAACCTTGACGGGCATTACCTGTACCTTTTTGACGATAAGGTTTTTTCGTTGTTCCTGAAACTTCCCCACGTCCCTTAACCTTGTGATTACCGGAACGACGTTTAGCAAGTTGCCAATGCACTACTCTTGCCATAATATCTTGACGAGGTTCAATTCCAAAAATTTCATCTGGAAGTGTAACATTACCAGCACTTCCATTATCGAAGGTTTTGATTGCTACGTCCATAGTGCTTAACCTCCCTCAACAACCGTTGTCAATGCAGCCGGAAATGGTGCATCCACATGACCAGGTTTTTTGATCGCATCACGTAAGAGAACAAACCCGTTTTTAGCACCAGGCACTGCACCTTTAATCATAATCAAATTTTTTTCTATATCTACAGCAGCAACCTCAAGATTCTGTGTCGTTACACGCTCACTACCTAAATGACCTGCCATCTTCTTATTTTTAAACGTTTTACCAGGGTCTTGTCTGTTCCCTGTAGAACCATGTGAACGATGACTAATTGAAACACCGTGAGTTGCTTCTAACCCTTTAAAATTCCAACGCTTCATTCCACCAGAGAAACCTTTACCTTTACTGGTACCTGTCACATCTACTTTTTGCCCTACTACAAAATGAGCGGCTGTCAATTTAGACCCCACTGGGACAACAGCATCTTCAGTGACACGAAATTCTACTAGTTTCTGTTTCGGTTCAATTTTAACTCGTGCAAAATGACCACGATTAGATTTGCTAACATTTTTAACTTTAGCTCTACCATATCCTAATTGTAGGGCAGTATATCCATCACGTTCATTTGTACGAGTATCAACTACTTGCACTTCATCCAAGTACAATACAGTGACTGGCACATGTGTACCGTCCTCTTTAAATAGTCGGGTCATTCCCAACTTTTTTGCGATCAATCCTGTACGCATCGTCTGGACCTTATAGCTTAATCTCGACATCAACGCCAGCGGCGAGGTCAAGTTTCATGAGAGCGTCCACGGTCTGCGGATTGGGCTCAACAATATCCAACAAACGTCGGTGTGTTCTAATTTCGAACTGCTCACGACTCTTCTTATCAATATGGGGAGAGCGGTTTACTGTGAAACGCTCAATATGCGTTGGCAACGGGATTGGTCCCCTTACCTGTGCCCCTGTACGCTTCGCTGTATTTACGATTTCACGCGTGCTGTTATCCAACACTCGATAATCATAAGCTTTCAGGCGAATACGGATGTTTTGGCTTTCCATTTATTTCTACCTATAAAAACGAACCCTTTTCGGATCCCAAGAACAATAAGATTCCCAACCGCAAAGACGGTTGAGAATCCAAAACTAGTCTACCGAGACTTATTCGGTAATTTTAGAAACTACACCAGCCCCAACCGTACGTCCACCTTCACGAATAGCGAAACGTAGACCTTCATCCATAGCAATAGGTGCAATCAACTCAACATCCATTGCCGCATTATCACCAGGCATAACCATTTCCACACCTTCTGGAAGATGTACAACACCAGTCACATCAGTTGTACGGAAATAGAATTGCGGGCGATAATTTGTAAAGAATGGTGTGTGACGTCCACCTTCTTCTTTTGTAAGAATATAGGCTTCCGCTTTGAATTTGTTATGTGGTTTAATAGTACCTGGTTTAGCTAGAACTTGACCACGCTCAACATCCTCACGTTTTGTTCCGCGAAGAAGCGCACCAATATTATCCCCTGCTTCACCACGGTCAAGTAATTTACGGAACATTTCGACACCAGTTACAGTAGTTTTTGTTGTTGGATGGATACCAACAATCTCAACTTCTTCACCAACTGTAATTTCACCACGTTCTACACGACCAGTAACAACAGTACCACGCCCAGAAATAGAAAAAACATCTTCAATAGGCATCAAGAATGGACGATCAATTGGACGTTCTGGTTGAGGAATATATTCATCAACAGCATTCATTAAATCAAGAATACGGTTTTTACCTAATTCTGGGTCACCATCTTCAAGTGCAACCAAAGCTGATCCTTTAATAATAGGAATATCATCACCAGGGAATTCATATGATGAAAGCAATTCGCGAATTTCCATTTCAACGAGCTCGAGAAGTTCTGGATCATCAACTTGGTCACATTTATTCATGAAAACAACCAATGCTGGAACGCCAACCTGACGAGCCAGAAGGATGTGTTCACGTGTCTGTGGCATTGGACCATCTGCAGCAGATACAACCAAGATTGCTCCGTCCATCTGGGCAGCACCGGTAATCATGTTCTTGACATAATCAGCATGACCGGGACAATCAACGTGTGCATAGTGACGTTTTGCTGTTTCATATTCAACATGAGCTGTAGAAATAGTAATACCACGAGCACGTTCTTCAGGTGCTTTATCAATCATGTCATATGCAGTAAATTCTGCACCACCAGCTTCTGCCAATACTTTCGTAATAGCAGCCGTTAATGTTGTTTTACCATGATCAACGTGACCAATAGTTCCAATATTACAATGCGGTTTATTCCGCTCAAATTTAGCCTTTGCCATTGTCTTTCTCCGTTAACTTGATTTTCCAAGAAATTCGGTTAATTAGATTTTATTCAAGATTATATTACCAACGATAATGACTGAAAGCTTTGTTAGCCTCAGCCATACGGTGAGTATCTTCGCGCTTTTTAACAGCTGCTCCACGATTATTGATAGCGTCATGCAATTCATTTGACAATCTTTCTTGCATAGTATTTTCACCACGTTTACGGGAAGCATCAATTAACCAGCGAATTGCTAATGCCTGACGACGGTCAGCACGAACTTCTACAGGCACTTGGTACGTTGCACCGCCTACACGACGAGAACGAACTTCAACGGCTGGCTTTACATTATCCAAAGCTTCGTGAAACAAGTTTACAGGATCTGCTGCTTCATCTCCACGGGCACGTAAAGATTCCAATGCGCCATAGACAATTTTTTCAGCAATAGATTTTTTTCCATCATACATCAACGCATTCATGAAACGCGTGATGACTACATCACCAAACTTAGGATCGGGAAGTATCTCACGCTTTATTGCGCGGTGTCGGCGACTCATGCCTTTTAATTCCTCTTATTTTGGACGTTTAGCACCATACAAAGAACGACGTTGACGTCGCTTTGCAATACCTTGTGTATCCAGGACGCCGCGTAATATGTGATAACGTACGCCTGGTAAATCTTTAACACGTCCACCACGTATTAAGACAACACTATGTTCTTGCAAGTTATGACCTTCACCAGGAATATAACTCACCACCTCATAACCGTTCGTCAGACGTACCTTTGCAACTTTACGCAATGCTGAGTTTGGCTTTTTAGGTGTTGTTGTATAAACACGAGTACATACCCCTCGTTTTTGCGGGCATCCCTGCAAAGCAGGAACCTTATTGCGCTTGGCAGCAGGTTCGCGGCCTTTAGCGATTAATTGGTTAATGGTCGGCATTCGCCTTTCCCGATCCTTACTATTTCTAGGTCAAGCAATAAAAATATTACTTAACAGTCATTACAACAACTAACATTTACATAAATAAATGCCACGATTAGATTTATAAATTCAAAATTACTTAATTTTATAATATTTTATTTAACATAACTTTAAATTTATTCAACAGATATTGATGCTTCTTTTAACAAGATCCTGTCACATTTGCAAGCTAAAAAACGAAATTTTAGACTTATAAACAAATCTATGAATCTTATAAAAAAGCATTTTATTTTTTGCCAAAAGACAAAAACAACCCGTATTTTTAATTTATTAAATAGGTACCTCTACCTATTTAATAAAATTGAAACGAATAAATTTATTCTTCTATACTCTATTCTGTAGCTTGAGTCACGTCTTTTATTTCATTATTTTCAGATGCAACAGAGGAAAGCTCAAATTCTGGCTCTTTATTCTCTTTATTCGCATCTAAAATTCTCTGCTTATCTTTTGAATAAGCCATAGCACGGAATTTATTCATTACACTTCCTGTTCCAGCTGGAACTAGGCGTCCAACAATAACATTTTCCTTCAATCCCATTAAATTGTCAACTTTTCCTGCTGAAGCAGCTTCAGTTAATACACGGGTTGTCTCTTGAAAAGATGCGGCTGAAATAAAAGACTTGGTCTGTAATGCAGCTTTAGTGATACCTTGTAAAACAGGTGAACCAATTGCTGGACGTTCATTAGCATTCATCCGTTTGATATTTTCTTGTTCAAATTCTAAACGATCGACCGTTTCACCAATTAGATAGGTAGTATCACCTGGATCCGTTACTTCAACTTTCTGCAACATCTGACGAACAATTACTTCAATGTGCTTGTCATTAATCTTTACACCTTGAAGACGATAAACACTTTGAATTTCATCAATCAAATAATCAGATAGAGCTTCAACCCCAAGAACTTTTAAAATGTCATGAGGAACACGAGGACCATCAACAAGTGGATCACCCTTACGGACAAAGTCACCTTCTTGAACAGAGATATGTTTTCCTTTTGGAATTAGATATTCTGTTTCTTCCCCTGTATCATCATTACGGACGACGATTCTACGTTTTGCTTTATAATCTTTACCGAATTCAATCATACCATCATTTTCAGCAATGATCGCATGATCTTTTGGACGGCGAGCTTCAAAAAGTTCTGCTACACGAGGTAGCCCCCCCGTAATATCACGTGTCTTGGAACCTTCTCTTGGAATACGAGCCAGCACATCACCCGCATTAATCTGTGCACCATTTTCTACAGAAAGTAAGGAATCTGGCGATAAAAAGTAACGTGCATCGTTACCATTATCCAGTTTCATGACCTCGCCATTCGAATCCTTTAACTGCAAACGTGGTCTCAAGTCACGAGATTTACTCGTTTGCTTATAATCAACAACAACCTTTGAAGAAAGCCCTGTAACTTCGTCCATCCGTTCAACAAGGGTAATACCTTCAATCAGATCTTGATATTCAATTGTACCTGACTTTTCAGTGATAATTGGTAAAGTATATGGATCCCATTCAGCCATTTTCTGATGACGTTTTACATTTGCACTATTCTTAACCAATAAGCGCGCCCCATAAGGAATACGATAATGAGCTCGTTCAATTCCATTATTATCCAAAAGGATAATTTCACAGTTTCTAGACATAACAATGTCAAATCCCTGACTGTTTTGAACAACATTTAGATTTACAATTTTTATCTTACCATCCCGAGAGGATTCAACCATTGATTGCTCTGCCCCTTTTTGGGCCGCACCACCGATATGAAATGTACGCATAGTAAGCTGTGTTCCAGGTTCACCAATTGATTGAGCAGCAATAACACCAACAGCTTCACCAATATTAACAGGCGTTCCTCGGGCAAGATCACGACCATAACAATGAGCACAAACACCAATCTGACTATCACAAGTCAAAACAGAACGAATCATCACGCTTTCAATATTAGCTTTTTCAATCGCTTCAACCTCAGCTTCTTCCAAAAACGTATTACGAGGATACAGAACCCTACCTGTTGCAGGATCAGTTATGTCAGCAGCCAACGTGCGCCCCAGAATACGTTCTGCAAGTGAAGAGATCACCTCACCACCGTCCATTACAGCACGAACAACCAATCCGCGTTCTGTTCCACAATCTGATTCAACGATAATACAATCTTGAGCAACGTCAACCAAACGACGAGTAAGATATCCAGAATTAGCAGTTTTCAAAGCAGTATCAGCTAATCCTTTACGTGCACCATGGGTCGACGTAAAGTAATCAAGAACGGATAAGCCTTCCTTAAAGTTTGCAATAATAGGCTGCTCAATAATTTCACCTGATGGTTTTGCCATCAAACCCCGCATACCTGCTAATTGTTTCATCTGAGCTGGTGACCCACGAGCTCCTGAATGACTCATCATCCAAACAGAATTGATGGGCTGACCTGGTTCAACATGGGAAATCTTTTTCATCATTGCCGCCTGAACTTCATCTGTACATCGTGACCAAGCATCGACAACCTTGTTATAACGTTCACCAGCAGTAATCAGACCATCCTGATATTGTTGCTCAAATTCTTTAACTTCTTCTGTTGTCTTGGCGACTAGTTCCTTCTTTGCATCAGGAATAATCATATCATCCTTACCAAAAGAAATCCCTGCCTTTGCAGCATAAGAGAATCCAAGTCCCATCATACGATCAGCGAAAATTACACACTCCTTCTGACCGCAATGACGGTAGACAATATCAATAATATCGGAAATCGTCTTTTTTGTTAATTGTTGATTAATTAATGAAAAACTAATAGCAGGGTGTTTTGGTAAAATCTGAGAAATCAACATTCTACCAGGCGTTGTAGTAACACGTTGATAAATTGTTTTACCATCTGCATCCTTAGTTTCATAACGGCTACGAATTTTATCATGCAATTTGATAACTTTAGCAGCTAACGCATGTTCAATTTCACCAATATTAGCAAAAACAGGAGCGCCTTCTTTAACCAAACATCCTTTCTTATCATATTCTGACTGATCAAGTGTCAATTTGAATTCAGGAATCTCCAAACTGAGATAATATAATCCCAAAACAATATCTTGGGATGGAACAATAATTGGTTTACCACTTGCTGGACTTAAAATGTTATTCGTAGACATCATCAAGACACGTGCCTCTAACTGGGCCTCTAAACTCAAAGGCACATGTACAGCCATTTGATCTCCATCGAAATCCGCATTAAAAGCGGTACAAACCAATGGATGCAATTGAATGGCCTTACCTTCAATCAAAATCGGTTCAAAGGCTTGAATACCAAGACGATGCAACGTAGGTGCCCGATTCAACATAACTGGATGTTCACGGATAACCTCTTCTATAATATCCCATACTTCTGGACGTTCTTTTTCAACCATACGCTTTGCAGCTTTGATAGTTGTTGCATGGCCATATTTTTCCAATTTGGAATAAATAAATGGTTTGAACAATTCCAAAGCCATTTTTTTAGGAAGGCCACATTGATGTAATTTCAATTCTGGACCAACCGTGATAACCGAACGACCTGAATAATCAACACGTTTACCAAGCAAGTTTTGACGAAAACGCCCTTGTTTCCCCTTAAGCATATCTGCCAAAGATTTTAATGGACGTTTATTTGCCCCCGTAATCGCACGTCCTCTACGCCCATTATCAAATAACGCATCAACTGATTCCTGCAGCATACGCTTTTCATTACGAATGATAATATCTGGAGCACGTAATTCCATTAACCGCTTCAAACGATTATTACGATTAATCACACGACGATATAGATCATTAAGATCAGATGTCGCAAAACGCCCACCATCCAATGGAACCAATGGTCTTAATTCTGGTGGAATAACAGGTACAACGCTCATAATCATCCATTCAGGACGACATCCACTTTCTGCAAAAGCCTCAACAAGTTTCAAACGTTTTACAAGTTTCTTACGTTTTACTTCTGAAGTAGTTTCTTTTAATTCAGCACGTAATTCAATTTTTTCAACATCACAATCAATATTAACCAGAATTTTCTTAATTGCTTCTGCACCAATACCAATTTCAATTCCTTCATGCCCATATTCTTCCATGGCATCAAGATATTGTTCTTCAGTTAATAAACTATATTGTTTTAAAGGAGAAGTTCCTGGCTCTAAAACAACATAATTTTCAAAATATAAAACTCTTTCAAGATCTTTCAAAGTCATATCAATCATAAGACCAATACGGCTTGGAAGAGATTTTAAAAACCAAATATGTGCAACTGGACTTGCAAGCTCAATGTGACCCATACGTTCACGACGTACTTTGGCAAGCGTAACTTCAACACCGCATTTTTCACATACAATGCCGCGGAATTTCATCCGTTTATATTTACCACATAAACATTCATAATCCTTAATTGGACCAAAAATACGCGCACAAAACAATCCATCCCGTTCTGGTTTAAAAGTACGATAATTAATTGTCTCTGGCTTTTTAACTTCACCATAAGACCAAGACCGTATCTGTTCAGACGAGGCCAATTGAATTTTAATCTGATCAAACGTCATTGCCTGGCCAGACTGACCAAGAATTTTCATAAGTTCATTCATTCGCCAAAAACCTTTTGGGGGGTTGAGGTGCCCGTATTGTCCGACACCTCATTGATAATATTCACAAACTCTAACAACCTACTTTATTCAGCATTTTGTTCAAGTTCAACATTTAAGCCAAGGGATTTTAATTCCTTTACAAGCACATTAAAGCTTTCAGGTATACCAGCCTCAAAATCATCTTGATCTTTTACAATTGCTTCATAAACCTTTGTACGTCCTGAAACGTCATCTGATTTAACGGTAAGCATTTCTTGTAACGTATAAGCGGCACCATAAGCTTCTAAGGCCCAAACTTCCATTTCTCCAAAACGCTGTCCACCAAATTGAGCTTTACCACCCAATGGCTGCTGCGTAACCAGAGAGTATGGACCAATTGAACGTGCATGGATCTTATCGTCAACCAAGTGATGCAGTTTAAGCATATAAATATAGCCTACCGTTACCTGACGTTCAAATGGATCACCCGTACGTCCATCAATCAATGTACTTTGTGCAGAAGGATTAAGTCCTGCTTCCTTCAACATGTTTTCAATATCTGGAATACTTGCCCCGTCAAACACAGGGGTCATAATAGACACACCCTTGCGTAGATCATTACAAAAATCAAGCAATTCGGTTTCAGAAAGAGTGGCTATTTTTTCATTAAACGTTTTTTCACCATAAATCAGTTTTAAACGATTCAAAAGCTCCTGTTTCTTTTCACCCGTTTTCATGTATTGATCGACAATTTGACTGACTTGCCTTCCAAGATTGGCACAAGCCCATCCTAAATGAGTTTCAAGAATCTGTCCAACATTCATACGAGATGGCACACCCAATGGATTTAACACGAGATCTACAGGAGTTCCATCTTCAAGAAATGGCATGTCCTCAACAGGAACGACACGAGAAACAACACCCTTGTTTCCATGACGACCAGCCATCTTGTCCCCAGGCTGTAACTTTCTTTTGACAGCAATGAAAACCTTAACCATTTTCATAACTCCAGGAGGAAGCTCATCACCACGTTGAATTTTATCAACTTTATTATTAAAACGTGCCTGAATATTGGAAACCTCACGATCAAAATCACGTTTAATCTGCTCGATATTAGCCATGACTGAATCATTAGCGACAATAATATGACGCCATGTTCCTCGGGGATATTCCGATAATACTTTTTCAGTTAAATCTGTTCCGGACCTGATGCCTTTGAATCCAGCACCTGCAGTTTGTCCTAGAAGATTCTCTTTCAATCGATTATAGAACGCACGTTCTTGAATAGCCATTTCATCATCACGGTCTTTGCTTAACCGTTCGATTTCAGCACGCTCAATTGCCATTGCACGTTCATCTTTATCGATACCACGACGAGAGAAAACACGCACATCAACAACCGTTCCACTTGTTCCTGGCGGCAATTTCAAAGATGTATCACGTACATCAGAAGCCTTTTCACCAAATATAGAACGTAAAAGCTTTTCTTCTGGTGTCATTGGACTTTCACCTTT
Source organism: uncultured Commensalibacter sp. (assembly GCA_946699565.1). Taxonomy (GTDB): domain Bacteria; phylum Pseudomonadota; class Alphaproteobacteria; order Acetobacterales; family Acetobacteraceae; genus Commensalibacter. The sequence continues at coordinate 176,360 of CAMPDW010000002.1, forward strand.
AGGAGTGATTTTACCAACTAAGATATCACCAGGATTCACTTCTGCGCCAATATATACGATACCAGCTTCATCCAAGTTACGCAGTGCTTCTTCTCCAACATTTGGAATATCTCGCGTAATTTCTTCTTGCCCCAATTTCGTATCACGAGCCATCACTTCAAATTCTTCAATATGAATTGAAGTAAATACATCATCCCGCGCAATACGTTCTGAAATCAAAATTGAATCTTCAAAATTATATCCATTCCATGGCATAAAAGCTACAAGAACGTTGCGACCCAATGCTAATTCACCAAGTTCTGTTGAAGGACCATCCGCAATAATATCGCCAGCCTTAATATGATCGCCAACATATACTAATGGACGTTGATTAATACATGTGGACTGATTAGAACGCGTATACTTCCGAAGACGATAAATATCAACACCTTGGGTTGAACCATTCTCATCCGTTGCACGAACAACAATACGGGCACCATCAATCTGATCAATAATACCACCACGACGAGCCACTATCGTAGCACCAGAATCTCTTGCAACTGACGCTTCCATACCTGTACCAACTAGCGGTGCATCCGATCGAATTAAAGGAACAGCCTGCCGTTGCATGTTAGATCCCATCAAAGCACGATTCGCATCATCATTTTCCAAAAAAGGAATTAAAGCAGCAGCAACAGAAACCAATTGTTTTGGTGAAACGTCACAAGCAGTTACTTCCTCGGGTTTTACCAATTGGAAATCACCATTTTGTCTAACAGAAACAAGATCACCCGTTAAATAACCTTGACTATCCTGTTTAGCATCAGCCTGAGCAACAATCAATTTTTCTTCTTCCATGGCGGAAAGATATTTCCATCCACCTTGAAGCTGACCATTTTTCACCAGACGATAAGGTGTTTCTATAAAACCGTATTTATTAACCTTAGCATAAGTTGCCAAAGAGTTAATCAAACCAATATTTGGACCTTCAGGCGTTTCGATCGGACAAATACGTCCATAATGCGTTGGATGAACGTCACGAACCTCAAATCCTGCCCGTTCACGTGTTAACCCACCAGGTCCCAAGGCAGATAAACGACGTTTATGCGTAACTTCTGATAATGGGTTGGTTTGATCCATAAATTGCGACAATTGCGATGAGCCAAAGAATTCACGAACAGCAGCAACAGCCGGTTTTGCGTTAATAAGATCATGTGGCATGACAGTATCAATATCAATAGAACTCATACGCTCACGAATTGCACGTTCCATTCTTAATAAACCAAGACGATATTGATTTTCCATCAATTCGCCAACCGAACGTACACGACGGTTACCAAGATTATCGATATCATCTACGCTTCCTTGACCATCCTTCAATTCGCACATAATTTTAATCGTACGTAAAATATCTACTTTACGAAGCGTACGAATAGTATCGTCTCCCTCCACACCAAGACGCATATTCATTTTTACGCGTCCTACCGCAGAGAGATCATAACGGTCAGGATCAAAAAATAAACCGTAAAATAACGCTTCCGCTGTTTCAGCAGTAGGAGGTTCTCCTGGACGCATAACACGATAAATATCGACCAATGCATCATCTCTGGATGTGTTTTTATCAACAACCATGGTATTCCTGATCCAAGGACCGACATTATTATCAATCGCCAACGTTGGAATTTCTTTTAAACCAAGCTCTTCTAACGTGTCTAAAATAGCCTCTGTAATTTCGATACCAGCCTCGGCATAAATTTCACCTGTCTGTTCATTTACAAGATCATGAGCAAAATAGCGACCTAAAAGATCTTCTCTTTTTACTAAAACATTTTTTGTTTTTTCAGCAATCTTACGAACAAGACGTGCTGTTAATTTAACATTTGCCTCAACAACAATCTTACCTGTATCAGCATCGACTAAAGGTGATAAAAGCTTTAAATTGCGAAAAGCCTCAGGTTCAAAAACACGAGACCACCCTTCAGCAACTTTACTAAAAACGACAGTATTATAAAAGTAAGATAGAATTTCATCATCATCCATTCCATGAATTGGAACAGAATCAACATCACCACCTTCTACTATTTTTGCTTCACGCAAAGTAATTGAGTTTGCACCTTCCAGCGCATACAAAAAAGTAGTAACAGGAATTTTTCGTTTTCGATCAATTCGAATATAAATAAGATCTTTGCTGTCGAATTCAAAATCTAACCAAGAACCACGATAGGGAATAATTCTTGCTGTAAACAAGAATTTACCAGATGAATGCGTTTTACCACCATCATGGTCAAAAAATACACCTGGACTGCGGTGCATTTGAGATACGATAACACGTTCAGTTCCATTAATGATAAAAGTACCATTTTCTGTCATTAAAGGCATATCACCCATATAAACAGGCTGCTCTTTAATATCACGAATAGAACGAGAACCCGTATCTTCATCAATATCCCAAACAATCAAACGAAGAATAACCTTTAAAGGGGCAGCATAAGTTAAACCCCGCTGAAGACATTCTTCAACATCATATTTTGGTTCTTCAAATTCATAATTTACAAATTCAAGACGACCGTTCCCTGCAAAATCGCTGATTGGGAAAATAGACCGGAATACCTCCTCCAAACCAGTTAATGAACGATTTTCCGGCTTTACATCTCGTTGTAAAAAAGCCTCATAACTTGCCCGTTGCACATCAATTAAATTTGGCATCGGAGCAATTTCAGGAATCCGTCCAAAATTTTTACGAATGCGCTTGCACCCAGTGAACGATTTGCTTACCGCGTTCATCGTATATTGTGCCCTATCGCCTATGTCCGGATAGATAAAAAACTATCAGGATAATTATAAACTCATGATCCCATACAAGATCACACTACCTATCCCTTAATATATAAGGGGAAATCTATTTTACAATCGTTAAAATTACTTTCCTTTTAACGACCAAGCAGGCGGAACCCACTACTAAGGTTTCCGCCTTACCTTTTCAATCTAACAGTGAGCAAATATATTCACTGTTCGCTTCAGATTCTTATTTAATTTCGACTGAAGCACCTTGTTCTTCAAGAGTTTTCTTAATCTTTTCAGCTTCATCCTTGCTTACGCCTTCTTTAAGCGTCTTAGGAGCACCTTCAACTAGATCTTTAGCTTCTTTCAAACCAAGACCTGTAATGGTGCGAACTTCTTTAATAACGTTAATTTTCTTATCGCCAGATTTAGCAAGAATTACGTCAAATTCTGTTTTTTCTTCAACTGGAGCAACCCCACCAACAGCTGGAGCAGCAGCAACAGCAACTGGAGTAGCCGCAGAAACACCCCATTTCTCCTCTAACATTTTAGAAAGCTCAGCAGCTTCTAATACGGTTAAAGCAGATAATTCATCAACAAGTTTAGCTAGATCAGCCATTTATATTCTTCCTAATTTATATACTAATAAGTGATTTAAAATAAGTCCACTAAATTATTCAGTAACTTTTTAAAAACTTAATCTTCAATTAAGCCGCTTGTGCATCACCTTTGTCCGCATAAGCACCAAAAACCCGTGTCAATTGCCCAGCAGGAGCCTGTAATACACCAGCAATACGTGTAGCAGGTGTAGAAATAAGCCCAACTAATTGTGCCCGAAGTATATCCAAAGATGGAAGCTCTGCAAGGGCTTTAACTTGATTTAAATCAAGCATTTGCCCGCTGAGCGCTCCACCAAGCACAACAAGTTTATCATTGGTTTTGGCGAACTCGACGGCCACTTTCGCAACAGCAACTGGATCTTCTGCCCAAGCAAGGGCTGTTGGTCCAGTTAACATTTGCGTAATACCTTCGAATGGGGTGCCTTTTGCAGCAAGGATAACCAAGCGGTTTTTCCCAACTTTATAAGTTACTCCAGCAGCACGCATACGACGACGCAAATCTGTTACATCAGCAACCGTTAATCCCGCATTACGCGTTACAACGACCATTGATGTATTTGCGAAAACAGATGCCATGGAAGCAACAAAAGCTTGTTTTTCCGTGCGGTTCAAATCCCGTCTCCATTTTGATCAGTTTAACTCACAAACTGTTCAGGTTGCCATTTAGATCAATAAATAAATTTATCAATCCGGTTCGCCTGTCCTAAACGGATTCACCAGTATATAAATAATTTTTCAATCTATATTACCAGTCCCGTCTTCCATCCGCGGCTTTACACAAACCTTTAAAATTTTTAATTACGTACGGTCTTGGACAGGGTCGGGACACTTTCAATGCCCCAATATATTGCCCCTCAATTATGAAGAAACAATAAAACTCTTTAATCAACCAGCATTGACGCTAGCAATATCCACTTCAATTCCAGGCCCCATTGTTGAAGAAAGACAAATCTTTTTCATATAAGTTCCCTTAACGCCAGTTGGACGTGCTTTTTGAACAGTATCAACAAAAGCCTGGATATTTTCAAGAAGATTTTCATTACTAAAAGATGCCTTACCCACACCAGCGTGAATAACACCACCCTTTTCCGCACGATATTCAACCTGACCTGACTTGGCAGCTGTTACAGCAGATTTAACATCCACTGTAACCGTTCCCAGTTTTGGATTAGGCATTAAACCACGTGGACCAAGAATCTTACCAAGACGTCCAACCAAAGCCATCATATCAGGAGTTGCAATACAACGGTCAAAATCAACCTGACCTGCCTGTACTTTTTCCGCAAGATCTTCATCACCAACAATATCTGCACCAGCTACTTTAGCTTCTTCGGCTCTTTCACCACGTGCAAAAACGGCAACACGCAAGGTCTTACCCGTACCATGAGGTAATGACATTAAACCGCGAACCATTTGATCTGCATAACGAGGATCAACACTCAGATTAATAGCAATTTCAACTGTTTCGTCAAATTTAGCCTTCGCATTATCACGAATCAATGCAA
>CAMPDW010000003.1 GCA_946699565.1 uncultured Commensalibacter sp.
CGCAGCCTGAACCTTTTTAACGATTTTTGCAAAGGTTGCTGCATCATCATAAGCAATTGCAGATAATACTTTACGATCCAATTCAATACCAGCCTTGTTTAAACCATTGATAAACCGACTATAAGTCAAACCATACTCACGAACAGCAGCATTGATACGTTGAATCCATAATGAGCGAAAATCACGTTTTTTAACACGACGATCACGATATGCATATTGTAAAGATTTTTCGAGACGTTCCAAAGCAATACGATAATTCGTTGACGAACGACCACGAAAACCTTTGGATTGACTCAATATTTTTTTATGACGGGCGTGTGTAGTAACCCCTCTTTTAACTCTTGCCATAGTTTCAAATACTCCTTAGCGTGGCAGACCGTATGGGGCCCATTGTTTAATTGTACGACCATCTTGTGGTTCTAATACTTGTGTGCCACGATTACTGCGTTTTGCTTTTTGTGTACGATTAATCAAACCATGACGTTTGTTACCTGGACCAGCCAACACTTTACCCGTTGCCGTGATCTTAAATCTTTTCTTGACTGAAGATTTAGTCTTGATCTTGGGCATTTCATACTCCTTAAAATTCTGAATATGTTATTACTAACGCCTAAACTTACATCACAAGAAGGGCAGCCCTTTTTAAAGCCCAACCCGTAAACGTAGTGTGTTATATAAACATTATTTTCTTTAAGCTCAAGAAAAATCTATCAAACTCACGAAAAATAAACTTTATTTTTCTTAAAAGTTAATTAAATAAAACAAAACACTTGAACTGAATTATTCAATTTTAATAATGTACTAGCTATATTTTTATAGTTCTGATTAAAGTAACCATGCATGAAGCTTTCATCTATACCCAATGATATATATCTTAAATTAAAATCAATACCTGATCAGACAAAGGGTGTTTTTTTTACCATCTGTGCTGGCTGTTTATGGGGATTAAGTGGTGTTATTGGACAATATCTTCTGCAAACTGTAAAAATCAATACAGCTTGGATGATTGCCATTCGCATGTGGTTACCCGGTTCTATTTTACTGATCTTATGCTATCGAAAATATGGGAATAATATTTTCTTACCTTTAGAAAATAAAAAAGATATTGTCTATTTAATTAATTTTTCTATTTTTGGTATTTTAATTTCACAACTTTGTTATTTCTTAACTGTAAAATATTCTAATGCGGCAACAGCAACAATCTTACAATATTTATATCCAATTGTTATTGCGATTATATTAACAATTTATCTTAAAAAACCACCTTCATTTTATGTCATTTTATCTATTATTTTAGCAATTACAGGTACATTCTGTATAATTACAAATGGATCAATATATAAAATTACCCTTCCCGCCAAAGCTTTATTGTTTGGAGGGATTAGCATTGCTGGTTCAGTAGTTTATACACTTTATCCCATCCCACTTCTTCAAAAATACAATACTTCTACAGTCGCAGGATGGGGTATGTTCATTGGGGGGATAATCCTCAATTTCTTTTATCCTTTCTGGAAACTGGATCAACATTTAAACTTGATTTCTTGGATAGAATTAATGATCGTGATCTTTGGTGGAGGAATGTTCGGCTTTTTGTTTTATCTTATTGGCATAAAATTAATCGGAAGCACAAAAGGAAGCATTCTTGCGACTGTAGAACCTTTGTCAGCAGTATTTTTTTCTGTTTTCTTATTAAACGTTCGTTTCACATTAATTGATTGGCTGGGAACAGCATGTATAATCAGCATGATATTAATTTTGGCAATAAAAAAAGTTTAATATCTATTTCAAGAGTTGATCCTTTTATAATCCTGTAATAAAACTTATAAACTTCCAACCTTGTTTAATTCAATAATTTCATTCGATGATAGTTTTACATGTAATAAACTTAACAAATCTTTCAAATGTATAGATTTGAATCTTATCATTTCTAGCATTTTGACTAAACTGTCTTTAAATCACAATACTTACTTGCTGATAAACCTAACGCCAAACTATAATTATGTAATTATATCTATATTTTTTTTACTAATAAATTTCGTAATACTCGATTAAACTGTTAACAATCATAAAGATTATATTTTGGTTAAAGCGTTTGATAAAATAGTAATTGATTACACTTCGTTATCTGTATAGATTCTGATAATTGTTTTACTTTTAAACCGAAATCTACAATTACATTTAAAATTTCAAAACTTATGTTTTTCATTTAATATTTAACCAAAAACATTTCCTCCAAAAACTAAAGGGACAATTTCAAATTCTGTTTTACCTAAAACTCTTTTCTCCATCATTATTCCAACATATTATTAAACTATTATGGTGAATATCAATAGTACCTAAAATTAAATAAATAACAAAGTCTTTTATTTTTATAACTTTTAATTGCTAAATTCATAGAAATTAATTTATATCTTCTTCTAATCAAAGCTAATAAGTTAAAATCAGTAAAAAAATAATTTATCAGAAAATAAAGTGTTATTATTTTAAAAAACAATAAAATAAGCTATGTTAACCTTAAATGCTTTGATTAAAGGTAAAGTAGTATTCATGCGTATAAAATATTTATTATATACTATTGCTTTAACAATTTGTGTAAGTATCGGTATTTATTATCGTTATGAAATACAAAGTGAAAATCATGCAGATGCCGCTTTGCAATCGGGTTATCTAAATCTAAAAAATCGTAAACCCTTACAAGCAATGGGTGATTTTAGTTTTCTTGCTGAATATTATGGAAATCGTCGCAATAAAACTGTTCAAAAAATTGTTGCGAAAGGCTTGTTAAAAAAAGCGGAAATTTTAACGAACCTTCACGATATTGATGGGGCTATTCTTACTTACGAACAATTAAGTGATCTTTATATGAATAGCAACAATAAAAAAATACGTTATGATGTTGCAAAAGCACGTTTTAATCAAGGGAATTTACTGCTTCAAGAAAAACATTATGAAGAAGCCATGCTTGCTTTTTCTTATCTCGTAACAAAATATGGGACAGATCCAAAAATAGAGATTAAACGCATGGTTGCCCATGTTATGTATAACGAAACCGTTATTTTAAATGCAACAGGACATCCAGATACAGCCCTTAATATCCATTCTTCTATTATTGAAAAATTCGTTCATGAGAAAGACCCTGAACTTCGCTTAATCACTGCTCAAGCAATTATGGCAAGAACTAAAAATCGTTTAGATCATAAAGAATGGGGAATTGCACTTTATAATAGTAATGCTTTCATTCGTCTTTATCATAATGATCCTACACCAGAAATTAAGAAGTATCTTTTACAAAATTTATTATATCGTGCAGAAATCTTGCATCGGGTTACACATATTCCAGAAAATGAAGAAAGCTTATTTGGTCATAATCCTCAAGATAAAGCCTTAAAAACTTATAATGAAATATTAGCTAAAATTGCTGAAAACACTAGTAAGAATAATGATTTACCTTATTATCAATCCATTGCATTGCTAGGTAAAACTCAAATTTTAAATAATAAACACGATAAAAACACCGCCTTAGCTTTATGTGATCAAATTTATAATTCATTTATCAATAATCCAAATCCAAAAATATATAGAGTTATAGCAAATGCTCTTCTTACCAAAGCTCAAATTTTAACCGATCAAAATAATTTTAACCAAGCTTCTGCTGTTTATGATCTTATTTTCAAACATTACAAACCTCTAGATGATTTAACTCAAACCGAATTAAATAATGCGATTATCCAAGCTTATATACGTAAAAGTATTATATTAGAAAAACAAAATAATAATTTAACTGCCTTACGTTTTTTATCTAAGGTTATTGATCTTTACAAAAATACTAAGAATGAAAGACTTTATTATGAAGTAAGTAATGCCTATCTCGCTAAAGCGGAGCTAGAAGCTCAATTACAACAATATGATCAAGCTTTATCGACTTATACAGGCTTCATAGCTGTAGCCCATCACAAAAATCACCCTAGAACCCGATATAATGGTGCCATAGCAATTATAGAAAAAGCAAAGTTACTTATCAAACTACAAAAAGGTAAAGAAATTAAACAAACTTATGACCAACTCGTTAATTTTTATATTGATGATCAAGACATCAATATGAAACGGTTAATCGCAAAAGGTATGTACGATCGTGCAGAGATTTTATTCAATAATAACCGTGGTTATACAGCTCTTGATATAATACAAGATATGTTTAATTATTTTAAACCTTATGATAAAGACCAATTTATAGCTAATATTTTGAATAAAACTGAAAAATTAAATAAACAATTAGATCGTTCAATTACGTGGTAATTCGTAGTTTAATTTTTCATAAAATATATACTTTTCTCTAAATATTAAGAAAAACCTAATTCCAAAAGAATTAGGTTTTTCTTAAAAAGTAATTAAATTAATTTTTACTTTTATCTACTAAACGATTTTTAGTAATCCAAGGCATCATTTCACGTAATTTTGCACCAACTTGTTCAATCGGATGATTATTTAACTGTTGACGCCGTGCTTTCAAACTAATTTGACCTACTTTATTATCGGTCATAAATTTATTAACAAAAGAACCATCCTGAATATCTTTTAATATATTTTGCATAGCTTGACGTGATTGTTGAGTAATAACTCGATGACCAGAAATATATTCACCATACTCAGCTGTATTTGAAATAGAATAATTCATATTTGCAAAACCACCTTCATAAATAAGGTCAACTATCAATTTTACTTCATGCAGACATTCAAAATATGCCATTTCTGGAGCATAACCAGCCTCAACAAGCGTTTCAAAACCATTTCGAATTAAATCAACCAAGCCACCACATAAAACTGCTTGTTCACCAAATAAATCTGTTTCACATTCCTCACGAAAAGTCGTTTCAATAACACCAGAACGTCCGCCACCAATCGCAGCAGCATATGAAAGAGCAATTTCAAGTGCATTACCTGATGGGTTTTGATGAACAGCAACTAAGCAAGGAACACCACCACCACGCTGATATTCAGAACGAACAGTATGACCAGGACCTTTTGGAGCAATCATGAATACATCTAAATCAGGACGTGGCTCGATAATTTTAAAATGAATAGCCAAACCATGAGCAAAAGCAATGGCAGCACCTTGTTTTAAATTTTTTTCAAGTTCCACACGATATAAATCACCTTGTGTTTCATCAGGGGTCAAAATCATTACAACATCTGCCCAAGCAGCTGCTTCAGCAACACTCATAACTTTTAAACCTGCTGCTTCAGCTTTTTTAGAACTTTTTGAACCTAAACGAAGTCCAATAACAATTTCTTTAACACCACTATCCTTCATATTATTAGCATGGGCATGACCTTGACTTCCGTACCCTAAAACAGCTACTTTTTTATTTTTTATCAAATTTACATCTGCATCACGATCGTAATAAACACGCATTTTAATAATCCTTACAATATTTTAATTTTAATAAATTGTTCGACAACCGCGTCCAATAGCGGCAATACCCGTTCTGGATAATTCTACCAAACCTAACGGGCGTAATAAATCTACAAAAGCATTTATTTTTTCAGTTTTACCAGTCAGTTCAAAAACAAGAGAATCAATACTAGCATCAACAACCTGTGCTCTGAAAGCATCAGCTAAATTTAACGCTTCTGTTCTTTCATTTCCTTTGGAAACAACTTTTATTAATGCTAATTCGCGTGCAACATAAGAATTTTGTTCACATAAATTAACAACATGATAGACAGGAACCTGCCTGCTTAACTGTTCTTTGATTTGGTTAATTACCATTGGTGTCCCAGAAGTTAAAATATTAATTCGGGATTTCTTTTCATCCTTATTAACAGGTGCTACTGTTAAACTTTCAATATTATAACCCCGCCCTGATAACAACCCAATGACACGAGAAAGAACACCGCTTTCATTTTCCACTATTAATGAAAAAACAGCCTTCACGTATTTATCCTTTTCTTCTATTGAATTAGATAGTAATTTTTTTTTTAAATGATGAGTCATTATTTTGTTTCCAACATTAGGATAAAATCAAAATATACAATTTGTTATTTTTTGCTTGGTCCCAATATCATTTGATTATGCGCTGCCCCAGCAGGAATCATTGGAAAACAATTTTCTTCCTGTTGAACGATAATATCAACTAAAATAGATCCTTTTTCATCAAGCATTTCATCGATAATCTTATCAAGATCATCAATCGTTTTTACTCTTAATCCTTTTATGCCAAAGCTTTCAGCCAGTTTTACGAAATCAGGTAAACTCTCACTATAACTTTCTGAATAACGTCCACCATGAATAAGTTCTTGCCATTGACGAACCATTCCCATATAATGATTATTCAAAATAAAAATTTTAACAGGTAACCGATATTGTTTAATTGTTGCCAATTCTTGAATATTCATCATAGTTGACGCTTCCCCAGCAACATCAATTACCAAATTATCAGGATGGGCAATTTGGGTTCCAACTGCGGCCGGCAACCCATATCCCATGGTTCCAAGTCCACCGGAAGTCATAAAACGATTAGGTGAATCAAAAAGATAATATTGAGCTGCCCACATTTGATGTTGTCCAACTTCAGTCGTAATATAAGCGTCTAATTTTCTTTTTCTAATAGCTTTGTATAAAGAGTGTATAGCATGTTGAGGTTTTACAATGCTACCTGGTGCTTTATCTTGATTATATTTTAAACACTCAACCGAACGCCACTCGTCAATTTGTTTCCACCAATTTTTTAAATCTTTTTTCTGTTCGCTTTGTTTACCTTCCTTTTCCCAAAACTGAACCATTAATTCTATTATTTTGGCTACATCACCAATAATAGGCACGTCAATTAATATAATTTTATTGATTTGTGATGGATCAATATCAGCATGAATTTTTAAAGAATTAGGCGAGAAATGTTTGACATTCCCTGTAACACGATCATCAAAACGGGTGCCTAAGGCAATCAATACATCACAATCATGCGTTGCCATATTAGCTTCATAAGTCCCATGCATACCCAACATGCCTAAAGAATGCTCATCAGTACCTGGAAATGCTCCCAACCCCATTAATGTTGAAGTAACAGGGAAATCCGTTAACTCCACAAGTTTTTTAAAGGAATCACTCGCTTTTTTCCCGGCATTGATAATGCCACCTCCAATGTAAAATAAAGGACGCTTGGCTTTCTTCATTGCTTCTATAGCTTTGAATACAGCATTTTCATCAGGCATAACTTTAGGCTTGTAAGAAGGATAAGGTTCAACTTTACTTTTTTTTACATATGGAGCTTTTTCAATCATAATATCTTTTGGAATATCAATTAAAACCGGTCCTGGTCGACCAGTTCGCGCAATATAAAAAGCCTCATGTAGTTTTTGAGCTAATTTTTGTGTATCTTTTACTAAATAGTTAAATTTAGTTGCTGCTCGAGTAATTCCAACCGTATCTGCTTCTTGGAAAGCATCATTTCCAATGAGATTACGAAATACTTGTCCGCTAATACAAACAATTGGGATTGAATCCATCAAAGCATCAACTAAACCTGTAACAGTGTTTGTAGCACCAGGACCACTTGTTACCAATACAACACCAACTTTACCAGTAGATCGTGCATAAGCCTCAGCAGCATGTACTGCTGCTTGTTCATGTCGAGTAAGAATATGACGAATTTTCTTTTGCTTAAATAGCACATCATAAATTGGGAGCACCGCTCCCCCTGGATATCCAAAAATAATGTCAACACTTTGATCAACGAGTACTTGTAAAAGAACTTCTGCTCCAGTCATTTCATTGCATTTTTTAGGTTTAGAAGCGTTTATATCGTCCTTTTGCATAGCCTCTGTCATTTTCAATCAATCCTTAGTAATTATAAAAATAAATTAATATAATATTTGAGTTCACCATAATGAATTATAATTAAAACACCCTAATCAATAAATAATCATCCGTCAATAAAACTCTTAATAAAAAGTTCTATTCTATCTGTAATTCTTTGCAAAAATTGCGTTGATTTGTCTATTCTTGTATTAATAATAAAAACCTGAGAGTCTGGTGCTAGTATTCGGTGCGAAAACCATGTTTCCTGTCGTTTAATATAACGTTGCGTATTTTTAACAGCTTGTCCAATTGCTTCTGATAATGAACTTTGTCCTTTTAAATAATCAATAAACTCAGGAACCCCATGTGCCCTAGATAAAGGTGCTGATAAGGATGGTTTTTTGTCTAGATAACTAGCAACCTCTTCTAATGCTCCTTGCCGAACCATTAATTCGAAACGATTTGCCACAGCTTTTTGTAATACTAATCGATCCGGAGCTAAATGAATAACAATAAAATTATATTTTATACCTGGTTGATGAGCATTTTTCTGCCAATATTTTAAACCTTTTCCGCTTGATTTCCACACCTCCCATGCCCTTGCAATCCGTTGAGAGTCTGTCTCATTTAAATGTTCAACTGATTCAGGATCTTCTTTTAATAATTCATCGTATAGAAGATGAAGCTGATTTTCGTTAACGCATTGGCGGGCTTTTTCCCTTATTTGAGGATCAGGTTCTGGAATCATCGCTATACCATGAATTAAAGAATGAAAATACATTCCTGTTCCACCACACAAAATAGGCAATCGATTTTTATCACAAATTTTTTCTAATTCTTGAATAGCTTGTTCACGCCACCATCTAACATTTCCAATTTCATTCCAAGATAAAATACCATATAAATGATGGGAAACGAGCTTTTCATCCTCTAAAGAAGGACGTGCGGTGATTATGCGCAAATCTTTATAACATTGCATTGCATCAGCATTAATGATGGACCCATTTAATTTTTGAGCAAGGTTTAAAGCCAAAAAAGATTTACCTGAACATGTGGGACCAGCAACGATTACAGACCATGGTTTATCATTTTCCAAATTTCTTTTTAATAAATGTAATTTCAACACTGTATCAACCATGTATTTTCCCATATTCATAAAGTATTTATATAGTTTTTAATTTTATAATTCATCTATATTGCTAATTATAAATAACCCATAAAAAAAATTATTTTTGAAGTTCTTGTTTTTATAAGAAAATTCATTAAAAGTTATTTATAAATTATTTTACTTTTCTTCAAAGTTAAGCATTAATTCAATTTTGGATGATTTTATGTCTTTTATTTTTACCCTAGTTACGCCACCTTCTTACCTAACTTCATCTTATACTAAAATCATTGAACATAATTTTCCTTTTCTGAATCACCAATGGCTTTCACAAGATGAAGCAATTGATTTATATGCTCCAGCCTTCATTAAACATCAAGACCAAGCTCTTGAAATTTATAATCAAATAAAAAATAACCTTCCTTTAAATCAAGCCGATCTTTTTCTTACCACAAGTCAAAATCGAAAAAAACGTCTTTTAATTGCAGATATGGATAGTACAATTGTACGTACTGAAACCTTAGATGATCTTGCCAGTAAAGTAGGAATTGGTGAACGTATCTCAGCAATTACCAAACGTGCTATGAATGGTGAGCTTAATTTTGAAGAAGCTTTAAAGGAAAGAATTAAATTATTAAAGAATATATCCGTAGATTATCTAAAAGAAACTTGGAATAAAACAAAACTTAATAAAGGTGCAAAATTATTAGTTGCAACTATGAAAAACCATGGAGCTTATACAGTCTTAATTTCCGGTGGTTTTACTTATTTTACCGAACGAGTTAGCCAAGCTTGTCATTTTAATGAAAATCATGCAAACAAATTGAGTATTCAAAATAATAAACTTGATGGTACTATTATTCCGCCTATCTTGGGAAAAGAAGCAAAGCTACATCACCTTAAAAGAATAATTAAGTTATTAAATTTATCAATTGAGGAATCTATAGCTATTGGCGATGGTGCAAATGATTTACCTATGCTAAAATACGCAGGACTGGGGCTTGGATTTTATCCTAAACCAATCGTTGCTAAACAACTTGTAAATAAAATTCAACATACTTCTTTAACATCAGCATTATTTATCCAAGGCTATAAACGTTCTGAATTTATCATACAACAATAAATTAAAGGACTCACTTAACCAAAATATAATTTCATTCAAAAAAATTATTCCTTAGTTATCATCATAAATAAACATTGGCTGGTTCATCAAATGGAATGGGATAAAAAAAAACATTCAGCCTATCAAACTGACAATTATTTATTCAATCAACTTATTCCCTATATAGGAAATAAAAGAAAACTATTGAATATAATACAATTAGGATTAAAAGAAACTTTTGGTAATCCAGCAAATGGGTTATTCATAGATTTTTTTTCAGGCAGCAGTGTTGTCAGTCGGCTGGCAAAAAAAATGGGTTATCGCGTATTTGCCAATGATTGGGAACCGTATAGTAAAATTTTTAATCTCGCTTTTATTCAAACCTCGTCTCCTCCAATTTATTTTAATAAAAAAAATTACCTAGAAGTCGTTGATTATCTTAATAAATTACCTCCTATTGAAAATTGGGTAACGACTCATTTATGTCCTGATGATGATGAAAATTATGATCTTACAAAAGATCGTCTTTTTTACATGCGTAAAAATGGTCTACGAATTGATACAATTCGAGAACAAATTGCTAATTGGGAAAAAGAAAATTTATTAAATCCATCGCAAATTGCTTGTATACTTGCTCCATTACTTTATTGTGCTTGTTACCACGCCAATACCAGTGGTGTATTCAAAGGGTTTCATAAAGGTTGGGGTGGACAAACCAAAACCGCTTTATATAGGATTACTGGTGATTTAATACTTCATCCAATTCAGTTTTTTAACAATTATCAAAAAAATGAAATCTTTCAAATGGACGCGCAACTTCTTGCAGAATGGTTACATACGATCAATTTGCCAGAATACAGTATTGCATATCTGGATCCTCCTTATAATCAACACCCATATGGTTCAAATTATCACGTTCTTAATAGTATTGCTTTATGGGATAAACCTTATGTTTCTCCTTATATTACTAAAAAAGAAAAATCCGCAATTCGCAAAGACTGGAGAGATAATCGAAAAAGTTCCTATACTATTCGAAGAAAAGCAAGTTCTGCCTATAATAAACTTCTAAACACGCTTCCTACACAATGGATTATGACAAGTTATAGTACAGATGGTTTTATCCCCTTGGACGAAATGATTCATCAAAATTGCATGATAGGCAATGTTTCTATTTTCGCTAAAAGTTATAAACGCTATCGTGTTAGCAGTCAACGTTATTCAGATAAAGCTAATAATGTTGAATTCGTCCTACTAACACAAAAAGGAAAAAAAACACAACAATCTGCCAGTGAATTAACAAAAAAAATTTTTGATTTAGAAAAAAATGTTCATTTAACCCACTTGATTCAAAAAACTAAAAACATCTATATTTTTAAATCTTAAATAAAACTTGCTTATTTCAAAATTTATGTTTTATAGATAATTTATCATTTATAAAGACGAAAATTTAATCAAAACATTATTTCAAAAAGGTAATTTAAAAAAATTAACAAGGGCTTTCTTACAAGCCAATACAGCAGACTTTTCTGACTTAGTTAAATTTTCTAAAAGCTGCCAACGACTATCAGCCTCTTCTATTTTTACTATACTTACCAATTCATCAGCATTGATAGGTTCACCTTTGACACGTTCGCTAGGTAATTGTGTTAAATGAAATTTGACAAGCCTATTATCTAATAAATTTTCAAAAGCATCTTTAATTTCAAGCAAAGCAATTTTTTCTTTTTCAATTTTATCTTTTTGTAAAATGTCAGGGGGATTAATTTCTTCTGGAATAATTAATAAACCCATTTTACGACCCATCATTCCAATTTTTTGACTAGATGTTATCCATACTAAAGGTATGGCCAATAATAAACCCAATAAGACAGGCGTCATCCACAAAAATAAAGAAAATGAAACCGCCCATGCTGCAGCTCCCATTAAAATTCCTATAACAGTATGAGGCCAATAATCTTTTATGACATCTTTTAACGGTATATATCCTATATCTCGACGTTGTGCGTTCCATCCAGAATCGTATCCTAATAAAATTGATGCTACCGCAGCTGTTTGAATTAACATAGCAATAGGTGCCATTAATCCACCAATTAACGTTTCAATCAAAATAGAAAATAAGGCCTTAATTTCTCCTCCACAACCTTTTCGTAAAAAAGGATTAGCCAAAAGTGCAATCCAAGCTAAGAATTTAGGGGCCAACAAAACAAGCATCGTTAAAATGAACACATATTCAGCTTGAACAGGATCAACTTGAGGCCAGTGAGGAAATAAAACTCTATCCGTGGAACTAAAATATTCTGGTTTCATAAACAAGGCCTGTAATGATACAAGAATACCAGCCAATAAAAATAACAGCCATAAAGGAGACATGGCATAAGCACCAATTCCCATAAGCATATGAATACGACTGATCCAACTTAATTTTTTTGTTGGAATAATCACCGCATGCTGAAGATTACCTTGACACCAACGACGATCCCTAATGGCAATATCCGTTAAAGATGGTGGACTTTCTTCATAAGAACCTTGCAAGGCGGGAATCATATGAACAGCCCATCTTCCTCTGCGCATTAATGCAGCTTCAACAAAATCATGACTCATAATCATGCCGCCAAATGGTTTTCTTATGGCTGGCAAATGGGGCAACCCAGACTGTTCTGCAAAAGCTTGAACACGTATAATGGCATTATGTCCCCAATAGTTACTTTCAGAACCATGCCACCATGCCAAACCATAGGCAATAGTTGGACCATAAACGCGACCAGCAAATTGTTGTAAACGTGCAAATAAAGTCGTTCCATTTACAATGACTGGAAGGGTTTGAATAAGACCAACACCAGGATTTTTTTCCATTGCTGAACAAATCCGAACAATTGTATCCCCTTCCATTAAACTATCTGCATCAAGCGTTAACATGTGATCATAAGCCCCTCCAAATCGGCGAACCCATTCCCCAAGATTACCCGCCTTGCGATCAGTATTTTTAAAACGACGTCGATAATATATATTCTCCTTACCTTTAATTTCTTCACGCAATCGCAAATAAGTAGCTTCTTCTTCGACCCATACATCGGGATCTGTTGTATCAGATAAAATAAAAAAATCAAAATAATCGCCTTGTCCTGTCGCAAGGATACTATCATAAATAGCTTTTAATCCTGCTAAAACACGATGGGGATCTTCATTATAGGTTGGCATTAAGACTGCGGTTTTTTTTGATAATTTTGGCAAAGATAATTTAGGATTCACGCCCAAAGATAATCCTCCCCTTTGTTTTAATTGTTCAAAAAAACCTCCAAGAGAAGAAACAAATGAAAAAGCAATCCATAAAAATAAAACTGTAAATATAATCAGGATAATAACACCTAAAGAATTCATCCCCGCACTATTAAAAACAAGATTCATTTCATAGGAGGCATAAGCAGTTAATAGAAAAGACAAAGAAAAGACAAATAATCTTCTAAGAAAAATCGTTTTGGGTTCTGTTGCAAGTTCCTTAGAACGACCGTAAATTTTAGGATAGTCATATAAATTTTGTTCTTGCATTAAAATAGGAGATTCTGGTGGTAAAGAAGCAAAACGAATTTTCT
Source organism: uncultured Commensalibacter sp. (assembly GCA_946699565.1). Lineage (GTDB taxonomy): Bacteria > Pseudomonadota > Alphaproteobacteria > Acetobacterales > Acetobacteraceae > Commensalibacter. The sequence goes on from CAMPDW010000003.1 coordinate 13,596, forward strand.
CATTCATTGCATTTTGTATGTGCAAACCATCTATTTTATTTTGCGCATTCAATTCATTATTTGCTTTTGACTCAACCATTAGATTTTTTTCTCCTATTAAAAATACATGCACCATAATTTACAAAAAAATATATATCAACTGATTTGAAATAAATTACTTGAAATTAATATTACTTTTTCCAAAACAATCATTTATCTACTTAAATGACATTACAAAAAAACCCAAGCATCTACACTTGGGTTTTTTACTATCATTATCTTTCGTTTAAATTATGGCGTCCATCGATATGCCCATTGTTCGGAAATTTGCTGATCACTATCCATTAAAACACATTTCAATTCCGCCAATTTTGTTCCTTTTGGATCAAATTCAAATGTTGTCCGCCATTTATGTAAATTGGCATCAAAATACATACTAATATTACTAATTTTCCCTGTTGAAGCTGTAACATTGACGTGTAATTGTTTATCAGATGAAAAACCATTTAAAGGCCCATCAAAAAAATCTATACAAATAAAACGTACATTAGGTTTATCAACTACAGCCCCTATTCTTGTTGCAGCAATTCGTGCCAAGGATGTAGTCCATGGATTATCCCACCCCCAATATAATCGATAAGTAAAAGAATATTCTTTACCTTGTTTAAAAACCTCTTTTGGACGCCAAAAAGCAACAATATTATCATTAACTTCACTGGGTGTAGGAATTTCAACTAAATTAACACTTCCAGCCTGCCATTCACCGACGGGCTCAACCCAAGCTGAAGGTCTCAATTCATAATGCAAAGATAAATCCTCATATTGGTTAAAAGCATGTTTTCTCTGAATTAAACCAAATCCTTTTAACGCATTATCAACAAAGACAGAATATTGTAAATCAATAGGATTTGTTAAAGGACGCCAAATTTCTTGTCCTGTACCTGTCCACATAAGCAAGCCTTCACTATCATGTGCAGCAGGACGCCAATCATCAATATGATTACGATTATTTGCATCAAAATAAAACATTCCCGTTAAAGGTGCAATCCCTCCATTAGCAATCGTCTTACGAGGGTAAATATAAGTTTCAACATCAAATATCGTCATACTACCAGGACGAATGGTGAAACGATATGCTCCCGTTAGGGAAGGACTATCAAGCAATGCATAAATCACTAATGATTCAATACCTGTTTTAGGTTTAACTATCCAGAATGAACGAAATAAAGGAAATTCTTCTCCCTGTGGATCAGCCGTTCCCTTAGCAAATCCACGTGCTGACAACCCATATTGTTGACCTTTAGCAATCGCTCTGAAATAAGAAGCCCCTAGGAAAACAGCAAATTCTTCCATCGTTTCAGATTGGTTAAGTTTAGTCATCAGTTTAAGACCAGAAAAGCCAAGATCTTGATCAATACGATGTTTTGGATCTGAATAGGTGAACATATCGGCTTGATATGAAACCGGTTTCGCAACACCATCAACAACTTCATAAATATCAAGACGTGGTCGGTAAAGGAAACCTCTCGGAAAGAATTCAATAGCAAAATTTAAATTTTCATTATTCCATAGTGCTTTTTCATGACGAAAGGCAATTCCCCTAAAACCATCAAAATCCAGTTTATCAATTGCATCTGGCAAATGATCATTAGGAACCTTATATTCTTTTTGAGCCATTGCTTTAGCCAATTGCTGAACGGTTGTTTGATCAAATGACTTTCCTTGACCTGCTAAATTATTTTCCTCTGCCCTAGCCTGAGATATTGGAGAAATATTTGCAATTTCACCCATCATTCCTACCAAGGAAGCTCCTGCCGTAGTACGCAAAAGATCCCGACGAAATACCACGATTTATTCCTTATTCTTAAATTAAAAAGTTATCTTTATTTCTAACTCTCAAAAGAATTAAACATTAATTTAAAAAGTTAATAATCCTAAACTAACATTTATTATTTCTTAAACAAGTAACCTGTAAAATATTAAATTAATTTTACATCTTATCAATTATCATCACTTTCGAAAAGATAATTATAAAGTTATACCTTATAACCTAATGATTTAAAAATAATTGCTTGTTATTTTTGAAATACTCAATTAATAAAACCGTTTTTAAATCAACTATTTTATTTTTCTTTATCGCATTTATTGTAGTCATCATATCCCATTCAATTAAATCTATATCTTCTCCCTCTTCCCTTAAACCTCCTCCTTGATCTTTTTGTTCATCAACACAAGCAATAAAATAATATAATTTTTCTGTTGAAATTCCTGGAGAGCTATAAAGTGCAAATAAATAATAAAGGTGATGTATATGCCATCCTGTTTCTTCTTTTACTTCTCGAAAAACCGTTTTTTTTGCAACTGCAACATTATCACCTTGATTTTTATCATAATCCGATGGATCTATATTGCCTGCACAAACCTCGATCATGGAGTGTTGATCTCCTCGAGCAACAATGGGAGCCCTCCATTGTGATGTTAAAATGAAATTTTCATTATCATTACGATACAAAAGAACCGCTATACTATCTGGAACTGTTATGATTTCACGTTTAATATGTTTTTCTTGACCGTCAAAATATTTTTGAGTGGCATTAATTCGATCAAGTTTGATATGCCCCCTCCAAATATTTTCACAATGATTGATAACGAATCTAGACATCTATATTTACTCTTTTACCCACCATTTAACAGGTTTTTGACCCTGTTCATCAACAATTTCTTCCTCCCAATCATAATAATAATGATCGCGCGTTTCAAACTGCGCTTTCATCTGCATAAATTGGTCTTGAAATTGTTTATTCATTGTTTCTAATTGTTCAATATTTTTTTTCATATCAAATATTGTCTGTATTAATAACTCATTATTTTTAAGAATTTCTTTTAAATAATTAGAAATAATTTTGATTTCATCGCCCTTATTATTTGATTCAATCAATTTTTTTTGATCGTATTTTGAAAACAAGTCATTTTCAGAAAAATCTTGAAAATAACTTTTACGAGGATTTTTTTCTAATGTTTGCTTTTTTACAAGAACCATCCTTTCTTTTATAGACCGTTTTTTTGGCAGAGTATCTTGAAGTTTTTCTCTTTTAATTTTTGTATGTGATATCTCTCCAAAATTTTCTAATGCACGTTTAACAGCATCAACCTCTAATTGATCATTTTTTTCTTTATTTTTCATTCTCATTATGAAAACCTTTACAGAAAAACACATTATAAAATATTTGTTTATAAAATAATATTATCTAATAATAACATGATGAAAATTAAATCTATTAATTTTAAATTATATTATTTTATTAATAATTTATACTTATTTAATATTTAATTTATAAACCAACTTACGATCATGCCTATTTATATCAAATACAAATTAAAATTTAATTATTTTTTACTTTTTATTTAATTTATTTATTTTTACGAATTTGTTGAACTTTAAAGATAAAAATCTTTTATAAATTATTATGTTAAATAACATCTTTTCCATTTCTTTTCATCTCATGGATTAAAAAATGAATATTATAAAAAAGAATCTTTCTATAAATATATTCCTCTCAATAGGTTCATTATGTTGTTTTTTGGCAGTAATTTTTTCATCCTTAACCTCTCACCTTCCAAATCAATATTTCATTGGTGATGGCAGAAATATGAGTAGAATTGCTGATAATCTATTGTTTATCCACGGATTAACTTTAATTTTAGTATCTATATTACAAAAAATTTGGCACACATCTATTCATTTCATCATTATTGGCTGCGTTTTTATTATAGGACTTTTACTTTTTTGTTATGGCGTATTTTATACAAGTTTAACAGGATTCCACCTAATTATTCCAATAGCTCCAATGGGAGGAAGTCTTTTAATTTTAGGATGGTTTTATTTAATAGTTTATGCTTTGTTCCTATAATAAGCTTGAATATTTTATTTATTTTTTTCTTTTAATTCTATTTGAACGATGGATACCAATTCTTGTGATGCTAAATTATAAGTTAACTCATCACTATGTAAATTCATTACTTGCGATAAATAACTTTTAGCATCCGAATAATCTTTTAATAAAGCCGAGCTTTTTCCAGCTCTGAGCAATAAATTAGCAGCTTGTTTAGCATTACCCTTAGCACGATTAGCCATTGCTTGGATAACAAGTGCACGTACCATCGCTCTATACTCAATTTGCTGACGACGGTTAACCTCAACATACTGTGCTGTCGTTATAGCCTCGTCATATTTTCCATTTTTATATGCTAGCCAAGCATGAAGCTCCCCTTGATCTGCTTTCCAACTTTCCTCTTTATAAGCCTTTTTATTATTCTTAAAAATTTGATCCAATTTTTGAGAATTCTCAACTAATAAAGATAAATTATTCTGATCCTTAGCAATCAATCCCATAAAGAAATAAGCTCTTTCTTGTATATCATCTTGATTTGTTTTTTCAGCATTTTGTAATAACCTTAACGCATCATTTTCTCGATGTAGACGATACAAAATAGCGGCTTCTACCAGATCCAGTTCAGGGCTATTATCATCATTTCTAATATATAAATCATTATGAACTTTACGAATAGTATCATAAGCCTGTTGTAATTGATTCATATCGAGTTGAACAACAGCAAGATTATAACCAGCATTTTTAATATCATCACGATCATCTCGCGTTAACGCATATTGATAAGATTTTTTATAATTTATCTCAGCTTGTTTCAATCTATTATAATACACACCCTGTTTTGCAACATTCATTGTCCTTTCCAATGGATCATCCTTTGGAGGCTCATTCTGAGATACACCACAAGCAGATAAAAGCAAAAAAAGGGTAAAGCCATAAGATAATTTGTTAGTAAATCGCATCATGGTCTTACCTCTCTTGCATGAAGCCGTTTCATTTTATGCGGAACTTTTCCATTACCACCCAAGATCCACATACTCTTCAATTGAACAATCAAGCGTTGTAAATCAGCCATTGTCGATTGTAATTGAATCATCATATCAGGTAATTCAGCCGAAGCTTCCTGTACATTTTTAGCAATCGGTTTTAAAGAAGGTGAAGCTTTACTAAGATCACGTGAAACTTTTTTAAAGTTAATCATCGCTTGATTAGAATTTTGAATAACTTGATTAATATTTCTCTCGATGGGTTTAATCTGTTCAATAACGTTGTTAATAGTCTGAACCATATTTTCAGCTTTTCTAATCAACTCATCATTATTAACCAATCGACCAATAGTTCCCCTACCTTGCTGAATACCCTCAGCAGTCATTTCCAAAGAAGCCATCATATTCTTAGCACTATCCATAATTGGCACAATACGTTGATGAATCTGTAATACCATCTGGGAAATTTGATCTGCAGGATTAGGTTCGGTTTTAGCAACCAATACAGCATAACGCCAATTTAATGGTGTACTATAACCTCTTGAAATAGATACAAAAGCAGCACCAGCCACAGCAAACTTACGTTTAATAATAACCGTACTATCACGTCTGATAAATGTTTTAATTTGAGGATTCAACGTTGCAATCGCAGTTAATCCTCCATCGGAATTAACATTAATTTTTTGAATCGTCCCTGCATTAATCCCAAAAACTTCAACATCATCTCCAACAGATAAATTATCTACGCCTGTCTGTGGTAAAATAATATTTAGCTGAGCCGCAGGGGTTAACCAATCTCTTAATACACCGGCTTCGATAATTGCTCCAATAAACGCCAATAAGCAAAGAAGAACAAGTCCACCCGTCCATTCATTGGCATATCGAAGTTGAAATAATTGTCGCGCTTTCGTGTATCGTTTACTTTTAAACATTTTTTATTATTACCGTATTATTTCATCAAATATATTTCATAATATGAATAGCTATTTCAAGTTTACTGATACTAGCCCTTTTTCTTGCAACTGCATCCAATGGGTCACTCGTTCACTATAATAATTCCATAAAGAAAACTGTTGTGTAAAGCAAATAACACCCACCCCTTTATTTTGAGCAGTATTCAATAATTCAAATAGTGGATAAAGTAATTCTTCTGAAAAGCCTTCAAAAGGATGCTCTAATAATAACAAATCTGGATTACCCAGTAATGCCCGAACACAAGCTGCTCTTTGTAAATCAATGGGTAACATGTGACGCGGTGTATCCATAGGCAACCCAGGCAAGCCGAATATGCGGCACAAAACCAATGCCTGATCCGTTAATTTTTCAATATCCATAGATGAATGATGTAACATTGGCATTAAAATATTAATTGCTACAGGATACATATCAACCCATCCACCTTGTTGAAATATACGCCCTATACGCCCCCTTAATGCAGAAATTCTTGGTTCATTTAAAGATGACCAATCCAACCCTTCAAATTTAACGCTTCCTCTATCCAATTTTATAATACCACTGCATAAATCAGCCAATGCAGTTGATAATTCCATTCCACTTGTTTCAATAACAACACATTCCCCAGCCCGCAACTTTAAATTGTAAGGAGTGTAAGGCAATGGACTATCCACAAAAGACGGTTTGGCATTATCGATATTTAATAATATTTTATCCACCATCACTAGAATCCTATTGTAAATAAAATATTAACAACCATGATCAACAAAATTCCCCGTGTAAATCCTTTAGGTAATAAAGTTGCAGGATCATCCGTAATCTTAACATTCATTCCTGTAATACAAGAACCTACTCCGATCAAAAAGCCCATCACAATAAATTTCGCAGGAACCAAAATATAATCCCAACCCGTCATAGCCGCAAGGATATTACTATAAAACATCCAGATAGAATCATGCATTGTCCCCATAATATAGGTAACTAAATAACCCATAAAAAGTGATACAATTCCGAAAACCATTCCAAGAGTAAAACTTGCGATTGTCAAAGCCCAAGCTCTAGGTACGACGATTGTGATAAAAGCATCAATCCCCATAGAAGTAAAAAATTTTAACTGACCACCCATTGCGAGCAAACTACACTCTGTAACAGTTAATATGCCATTTCTACCCAATAAGATCATGCCGACGAGTACGGGAGCTAGTTCTCGGACCAATACGGTAACCAGTATAGGACCTGTCATTTTTATCAACCCTGTGGCACCCAACCATAAAATAGCTTGAGAAACCACGGCTAGCCCTGCAAGACTAGCTGTAAAAAATGTACTAAAAAAACCACCGCCAATGGCTAATCCAACCATGCTTTTAAATTCGTATTTAACGGTTCTTCGCCATGTCAATGGAGAAGCACTTTCGATCAATACGCCCCAAGACACTGCTAAAACAGATAAAAGAAATCGGAAATAACTTCTTGTTGCAGAACCAATGACATATAATGTTGGTTGCATATACCAAAAAATAATAATCCCAATTTTTTTTAAAATTGAAAAATTACTAGGTTCAACTTTTTTCAAGCGTTCATAAAGATTTTGACCTTGCTCTGCCTCACGAAGACGAATTGATTCAATATAACTATCTACATCATGAATACCGCTTTCATTCAAGCTCGATAAAACTGTCTCTACCTGATGATTAGGTCTGGATGCTTTATCGCGTTGAATAAACTGATTATTTTTATCCGTTGAATTAAAATCGTTCATCGTCTACCAGCAAGTACAAATATATCAATAACCCCTTTATTCGGAATGAAGAAATTACCTCTTGATCGGAATAAAAAGTCATTTTTTAATGTCTCATAAGCTTCTTGAGTAACTTGAATATTCGCTTCATCTTTTGCCATACTTGCCATAAGTGAAGACATTCCAACGACCGGTCCCCATAAAGCAAATGTCTTTGCTTCCTTACCAAACCATGATCCTATTGCTGATCCGACATCAATACCAATTCCGAATGAGGATGCAACATTTTCTTTAGGTATCAATTCAAGACAAGCCTCACGCATATCGATTGCAGCATGTGCCAGTCTAATAGGCGCCGTAAAATCAGGCTCTTTTGAGCATCCTGTAACTGCAATTAAATGACCACCCATAATTCGAACATAAAAAATTCCATATTTTTGAGCAATTTCTTCAAGCACGATCACCAAATTTTTAACTGGATCAATAAGTTTAACTGTATTTTCAATCGTTGAAGATAAAAAACCATCAAAAGAAATATTCATCATTGCAACAGCAGGATAAACCGTTTGATCGCCTTGTTTTTCATATTGACTAAATTTCTGATTGTTTTTTGAAAATTGTCCTGGAGTTACCAAATAATCACGATAAACATCTTTATCAATTTTCTTTAAATCATCATTTACATTATTATTGAAAGATTCAAGGTTTTGAACTGAAGAATTTTTTTCTGTATTTTGTGACTGTTGACGTTTTGAATCCTTAAACTCAACCTGCGCGGCCATAAAGCGCATTGTAACTAATCCAGCAAATATTTTTGTAATATGACTAATATTGTAAAGATAAGGTGTATCTTCAACTAAAATAGCACCAATAATTCCATTTTTACCCAAAACAGGGGTAATCAACAAGGATCGAGTAGAAATAGAGCTCATGAACAACCGGTAAAGATCCGCCGTTCTCTGATCCTGTTCAGCATTTGAAACTGTAACCGTTTCACCTGAATCCAAAACTTTGAAAAAGTAAGGTAATTCAGATGTTGAATATTGATATCCCCCCGCATGATTGTCATCATGTCGATTATAGATATCATTACAAATTAATGATTGATGATCCTGTGAAATATGCCAAATACTTACACGATGTGCTGAAACCAATTTACATAATCGCTCAGTTAAAATAAGTGCCTCATTTCTAGGATCAAATACTTCTGGAGAAGAAGCAACCATTTCAATAGTATCGCTTTCCTGTTCGACAACGTTCTGTATATGTTGAAAACGCAATCCAAGCTTATCCATCCGATGTCCTTGATATATCAGTAAACCGGCCATTGAAGCAGCTAAGGCGATAACCAATAATGAAAAGAGTAAATTTTGTTTTGCCCCAGAAGCGACAAACCCAGAAAAATCCTTTTCTGGTATAACAATCATAACAACCCATTTCTGAATTGATTCGGGCAACACTGACGTTACACATATATATGTTCCTGAGGCTTGCATTTGTTTATCGACAATACTTTTAGATTTTTTATCTTGAACCTGTCCAACATCAGGGTTTTTTTCCATTTTAAAAGAATGAACACCTGAACCCTGAGTTAAAAATTGATCATATGCCCTTGCAATAACAGGATTTACCGAAGGATTTATTTTAGAATCTTGAGGATTCCATTCGTTCCCGACAAAATAAGTCAATAAATTTGGAGAAGCAATGATATGGCCGGTATTATCAATAATGATAATCCGTGCATTATTACTTAATTTGATAGATGCAAGAAACTTTGTTAATTCTTGCAAGGAAATATTCATTGCAAAAACATTTCTTTTCCCATCACGATCTAAAAAAGGAATAGAAGCTGTTACTGCCAATCCCTTTTTTGTGGGTAATAATACAGGTGAAGACCAGGTCAATTTATTTTGTTCAACAGCTGTTTGATACCATGCCCGTAAACGAGGATCATAAGCATTTGCTGGTTTATATTCAGACCTAACAATTTTTTTACCATTATCACTTCGATATTCCTCGTAGAAACGACCGCCTTTTTTATCAGGAATTAAGGTGATAACTCGAACTTGATTTGGATGATCCGGCACACGTTCAATCATATTGAAGCGACCATCGCCATCAGCAAGATAAAATGATTCAGCTTGCTTTGTTCTATGTAAACTACTCATTGCATAACTGTAAAACATACCCCATTTATATTCTGAAGGAATATGGCTCAACATCTCGACAGCTAATCCACCACCTTTTGTTGCAGGATTAAGATATGAAACAACTTCCTCGGATATGCGAGACTGTTCTGTTCTTAATATAACATGAGATAATTTTGAAATTCCTGCTTTAGTAGTATGATAAGAATGAAGCGTAACCCCAACAACTACAAAAGAAACCAAAATCACACCTAAGATAGGAATACCTATACGTAGGAAAAAACGCCATAAACGATTTACAGGATTTTGGGTTGGATCAACAATTTCACCAGCAGGCACCTATTATCCCCTTATTATAAGCAAATAAATAAACTAAAATATTGATTCATCAAATGAACTTGCTCATTCATAATTTATAAAATTAACATATATTAAATTAAAATCAATAAACAGTTAAATCATTACAATTTTGATTCCGATTATATTTCGTTAAATATGGGATAATATAAAAAATAAATATTCATTATTATTGTTTATGCAGAATATAAATAATAATTTAATTCAAATAGATAATTCATATCCTTTCCATTGTCTTTGTAAATATTTTCATTTAACATAGCTTATAATTTGAAAGAATGATAAAGCTTTCAATCAAGTAATATAAATAAGATTTTTTGAGTATTTTATGACTTTGTATTCTGTGCTTTTTGTTTGTCTTGGCAATATTTGCCGTTCCCCAATGGCTGAAGCTGCATTTAATGCAGAAGTTAATAAAAGAAAATTACCAATTTTTGTAGATTCTGCAGGTTTAGGGTCATGGTATATCAATCAACCACCTGATCCGCGAACAATCAAAGAAGTCGCTAAACATGGTATCGATATTCGAAATTATCGTGGAAGACAGATACAGCCTCAAGATTTTTCATATTTTTCTCATATTATTGGCATGGATCATAAAAATAATCATACTTTAAAAGAATTAGCACCTGCTCCTTTAAAATATAAAATAAAATTATTGCTTGATTATGTTCCTAAACACAAAAATCAAGATATAGTCGATCCTTATTATCAAAATGAATATGTTTTTTCCCAAATCTGGTTTCAAATCAGTGATGCATGTAATCATCTTGCTATTTATTTCGAACAGTTAATATCATGAACATCTACTCTCCTTCAAACCTAATTTCTGTTGCAGAAAAATATCTTCATGATGAGATTGAACTTGCTCAACCTTTAACTCAAGGCGATATAACTGAAACTTTTTCCGTAACAACAAAAAATAAAAAAAATTTTGTTATTAAAAATGGATTTTCACCTAAAAAAGAAGGAAGAATGCTGAAAATTCTTAAAGAAAAAGGTATTAATGTACCAAAAGTTTATGTTGCCAATCCACAAATTCTTATTTTAGAACTAATACAAGAAACCAATTCTTTTTCTCTGGAAATTTGGGATAATCTTGGTCACATGTTAACCAAATTGCATCGGGTTCAAAATGATCTTTATGGTTGGTCCTATAATTATGCTTTTGGTAAAGTCAAAGTTTACAATACCCCATCATCAAATTGGGTTGAATTTTGGAAAGAGCATCGTTTGGCCTATTACCTTTCTCAACTTCCTGTTGATACGACAAAAAGAATAGAAAATTTAATAAACAAACTTGATCAGTTTCTTCCCTCTCATCCAACTGCATGTTTATTGCATGGAGATCTTTGGACTGGTAATATTCTCGCACATTACAATAAACCCTACTTGATTGATCCAGCTTGTTATTTTGGTCATAATGAAGTCGATATCGCAATGCTTAATTTATTTGGTAATCCTTATGAAATTTTCTATAAATCATATAATTTACTAGAAAAAGATTGGCAAAATCGTTTACCTATTTATCAAATATTTCCCTTAATTATTCATTATATATTATTTGGGAATTATTATTTACGTATGATCAATCAAGTATTAAATAAACTTAAATTCTAATAAAATTAAAATTTTATGATATAACTCATTTTAATTTAATATTGTTACATATTTTATCCGAATTCATTTAAAATATTAAATAAATAATTTCTCCAATTTAAAATTAACTAATATGAAATTTGCATGAATAACTCTAAACTAGAAACACTGAATCATACAGATTTATCTTGGTGGATAATAATCATTTTGGGATTATTAACCGCAATCGGTCCTTTAGCCACAGATATGTATTTACCAGCTTTTCCCCAAATAAGTCATGATTTGGCTGGATACGGAAATGGTGCAGCTCAAATAACCCTGACTGTATGGTTTATTGGCTTGGCAATTGGACAATTTACAGCTGGTCCTATTTCTGACCGTTTTGGACGTCGATCTCCACTTTTTCTGGGGATGTTACTTTTTACACTTGGATCAGCAGGATGTGCGATTTTTTCAGATTTCTATCTTTTCTGTTTATGCAGATTATTGTCTTCTGTAGGTGGATCAGCCGCTATGGTTGTTCCACGCGCTATGATTCGCGATATTGCTACAGGAAAAAAAGGTATTAAAATTATGGCGCAATTAGCACTTGTAGGTGCTATTGTCCCCATTGCAGCCCCAACACTTGGTGGAATAATTGTTGCTAAATTTCCTTGGCGCGTTTTGTTTTGGATTATGACCATTTATGGTCTATTAGGTACAATTGCCGTATTTATTATGTTACCTGATACTTTACCAATTAAATATCGTATTAAATCAACAACACGCTCCATACTTTGGCGTACAGGAACCTATATTTTTCTCAAATACAATGATAACAAGTTTTGGACTCTTTATGATATTTGCTTACCTTAGTGGTACTCCTGATATTCTAAGCAATATTATGCATTTTTCCAAATTACAACTAGCTCTATGGTTTGGAATCAATTCACTTGTTATTGCTGGATGCAATCAAATTAACGGTATTTTAATTAATAGATATAAACCTGGAAAAATTACTAATATCGCTATCAATGTATCAATGCTTATATCAATTCTATTTATCATTCTTTGTTTCCTTCCCTTACCTAACAATTGGTTCGGTATTGTTCTTTTATGTTCTCCAATTGTAATTATTATGGGTTGTCTTGGTTTCATATTTCCAAACTGCACTATTTTCGCATTTACATTACATGGAAGAAAAATTGGTAGTGCATCCGCTTTATTAGGAACATTGCAATTTATTCTTGGGGCTATAAGCAGTTGGATGATGGGACTTATGCCCCAAGATAATATGTTATATGTCGCTATTGGTGTTTTTATAGGTGTTTTAGGTTATTTCTTATTTAACATATGGCGTAATTATGCAACACAAAAAATTATTGCAAAAATGCAATTACGTATTCAAAAAGGTAATAATAATTTTAGACATTTAATTAAAGATTTAAAATAAAAATACCCATTTTTTAATGGGTATTTCAAAACATTATATTATATCGGTGATAATTAATTTAATTGTAATATCTTATCCGCAAAATCATGTAATTTATTATATATTTTTGCATCTTTTTGTAATTCCTCTTCTTCAGCTGGAAAGATTTCACGTAATTTTTTGGACCATTCACCATTAACTTGTTCTGGGAAACATTTTTTGATTAAGGACATCATGATTGAAACAGAAACTGATGCTCCTGGTGATGCTCCTAGTAAAGCTGCAAGAGATTTATCACTTGATGTTATAACTTCGGTTCCCATTTGTAATATTGGACGTCCATAAGGATCTCTTTTAATAATCTGAACACGTTGACCTGCTATTTGCAGTTTCCAATCAGATTTTTTAGCTTGAGGATAAAAACGAAGTAAAGCGTTAATACGATCATCCATTGTTTGCGTACTTTGACGAATTAAATAACGGATAAAATCGATGTTATGAAAAGCAACAGATAATAAAGGTTCAATGTTTTCTAATCGTACAGAAGATATGAAATCAAAATAGGAACCTTTTTTCAAAAATTTTGTAGTAAATCCTGCAAAAGGACCAAACAAAATAGATTTATGACCATCAATGACCCGCGTATCAAGATGAGGTGCAACAACTGTTGGTAACCCCTCCATAGACAAGCTATAAACTTTAGCATGATGCTGTTCAACAATTGCTGGATTATCACAACGCAGCCATTGTCCACTAACAGGAAAGCCACCTAAGCCACGACCTTCAGGTATACCAGATTTCTGAAGCAATAATAAAGCTGCCCCACCAGCACCTACAAAAACAAATTTTGTTAAAACAATAGATTCACATCCATTTTGAAGATTTTTGTATTTTATTTCCCAAATATCTTTAACGCGTTTAATGTCAGTAACTTGCTCGTTATAATGTATTGAAACATTACTATAACTTCCCAAATGACTTAATAATTTACGTGTTAAGGTGCCATAATTAACATCTGTTCCACCTTTTACACGTGTTAATGCTACTTTTTCACTATCACTACGGCCATTTCCAACTAATGGAACCCATTCTTTAATTTTCTGATGGTCTTCAGTATACTCCATTTTTGCAAAACCCGCATTATCGCGAATTTTTTCATAACGATGTTTTAAAAAATCAACATTATCAGCACCATATACAAAGCTTAAATGAGGTACAGGATTAATAAAATCTCTTACTGTATTAAATTTACCTTCTTTAACCAAATAACTCCAAAATAAACGAGAGGTTTCAAATCGAGAATTTGTTACTATAGCACGTGTTAAATTAATTTCCTGTCCTTTTATAAAAGGCGTATAATTTAACTCACATAAACCAGCATGCCCTGTTCCGGCATTATTCCATGCGGCAGAACTTTCATCCCCACCTTCTGAACACCGTTCAAGGATTGTCATTTTACAATTAGGATTAAATTCTTTTAATAATGTGCCCAATGTTGAGCTTACAATTCCTGCACCAATAAGTACAGCATCTTTAACTTCACTAATAGATATATTTTTCATTTGATCAACATTTTTTAATAACTGAAAATTACTCACTTTCTTATTTATACGACACGTTACATAAATAACCTATTATTTTATGATAATATTTTCGAGAACTAATCTTTCTTCTTCTTAAATTCTATCAATTATTTAATAAATACTAAACTTAATTAATGCATTTAAATATGGAATTATTCTTTAAATACAATTCAACTTATATTTTTATAAAATATAGTATTAACATCTTACTTCATTTTGATTTTTCAGATTTTTTTATTTGAAAACAGTTTATAAACACTATAATTTAACTGCGATTATTATTTAATTAGCCTTTAATCTATTGAACATTAATTATGTCAGATAAAAATCCTATTGTAAACCATGAACCAACGCTTGACTTAGGTCCTGTTAAGTTTTCACAAAATATGAAACTTGCACTTAAAGATATTGCAAATGGATTTGCCAAATGGCGTTTGAATTGTCATTTAGGTTGGCTGGATATTAAACTTCGTTACCGTGGTTCTATACTTGGTCCTTTTTGGATCACGATTATAATGGGCAGTAAAATAGCAACCATTGGATTTTTATATGCCTATCTTTTACATATCAATATCCATGATTATTTACCTTATGTTTCAATTTCAATTATTCTATGGAATTTTATTAATTCCCTAATAATGGACAGTTGTTCTATTTTTTCTAATTCAGAAAAACTAATTCTTTCAACACGTTTGCCTTATAGCGTATATGCATGGCGTACAATTATCAGTAATTTTTTGATTCTCTTACATAACTTAGTAGTTATTATTATTGTTTTTTGTATTTTAAAAATTGTTCCCTATACTTTTTACCTTTTAATTCCATCAAGTGTATTATGGGTTTTGGACAGCTTGGCTATTTGTTTATTAATAGGAATTCTTGGAACAAGATTTAAAGATGTTCCACCTATTGTATCCAGTATTATGCAAGCTTTATTTTTCATCACACCTATTATTTGGAAAATTAATCTTATCCATTTTGATAAAAATTATATGCTTTTAAATCCGCTATATCCATTGTTTGAGATTGTTCGCTCCCCAATTCTTGGTGATCATTTATCTCCATTAATATGGATTGCAGCAACAGGATACAGCCTAATTTTATGGATAACTGTTATTTTTGTATTTAGTAAAACCCGTTTTCGTATTCCTTATTGGATATAAAATATATGCCCAATATAACAATAAAAAATCTTTATATTTCATTTCCTTTATATCATGAAAACATGCGTAATTTACGCAAAGTTACAAATCTTTTCCTTTCAGGACGTTTAAATGAAGATGAACATAGGAAAATCTATGTTCAGGGTTTACGTAATATAAGTTTTATTATTAATGGTGGGGAACGTGTAGGATTAATAGGAGAAAACGGAGCGGGAAAAACAACCTTACTTCGAACAATGTCAGGTATCTATGAACCTGTCATTGGAAATATTCATATTAAAGGACACATTAGTTCTTTGTTAGACCCTTCATCTGGGATGAATCCAGAACTTACTGGACGAGAAAATATACATTTAAAATGCTATATCAACAATGTCCCTCACAAACAAATCAAAGAAGTCGAAGAAAAAGTTATAGAATTTTCTGAATTAGGATCCTATATCGATTTTCCCCTCAAAACCTATAGCTCTGGAATGAATTTAAGATTAGGATTTGGACTTGCAACCATTATAGATCCGCAAATCTTGCTTATGGATGAATGGTTTATGACAGGTGATGAAGGTTTTATTATTAAAGCATCTCATCGATTAGAAAATATTGTCAAAAAATCTCAAATTCTAATTATTTCAACACATTCACCAGATATACTTATAAAGTGGTGTAATCGTATTTTATGGCTCGATCAAGGTTTTTTAAAAATGGATGGAACACCTCAAGAAATTCTTCCGCTCTATCTCAATAAACCATATGATGAAATAACAGGTATTTCATAATCTAATTGAATAATTACATCATCTTTATTCATTTAACAAAAAACCTTTTCAGGTTACTTGTGAAAAGGTTTTTTGTTAAATGAATTAAAACTATTTAATTTTATTTTTTCTCACGAGGAGCTCTTGAATTAGCTTTCGCAACTTTTTTCCCCCAAATAACAAGATCAGGAGAACAATCTTGTGGGTCAATTTCCACTTCAATTAATACTGGCCCTTGTTTATGATTGAGTGCTTTTTTCATTGTTTCAGCTAGTTCTGCACCATTTTTAGCTTTCAAACCAAGTCCATGTCCGTCTTCTGCGTTAAAAGTGTTAATGATATTGGCGTAATCCCAATTTTTAACACGGTTATAAGGACCATCATGAATTTTAACTTCAATCGTATAACCGCGATTGTTAATCAAAATAATGATAACATTCAAATTATGACGGATCATTTGTGCAACTTCTTGAGCTGTTAACTGGAAAGATCCATCACCTACCATAACAATATTACGACGTTCAGGGGCGCTTATAGCGTAACCAAAGATTGCTGGAATAGACCAACCAATATGTCCCCATTGCATTTCTGACTCAACACGAGCCCCATTTGGAAGCTTATAATGCATTCCATGGAACCAAGAATCTCCTGTTTCAAGGAAAATTGTTGTCTTATTATCAATAATCCCTTGGATTTGACGAGTTAATTCAACTGTGGTTAATGGTGCATTTCCTTCTGCAACAGCACCAGCTTTTTCTGCATGATATTTAGCTTTGAAAACTTCCAATGCAGAAGTATTCTTTTTAACAAGAGGTGAAATATGTTTCAAAATATTTTTTAATTTAAATCCACTAAATTCTGTTTTTGCTGCACGTAAATGATGAGGAGAAAATAAAATATCTTTGTCTTCATCATATAAATGAGATGTCCAACCAACCGTTGAATAATCGTTGAATACCGCACCAATATAAATGCGACAATCAGAATTGTTTATATATTCCTCAACACCCAAAGTACTGATTTCACCCCAGAAGGTTCCAATATAATGAGGATCCTCCTCAGGAAAGAAGCTTTTCGCATGTGCCATAGTGGCAACCGGACAACCAAGATGCTTTGCTAAATCAATCACTTCTTTTTCTGCACCAGCTGCACGTGTTTTATTACCAACAACGATAACAGGATTTTTAGCATTATTGATTTTTTCTAAACATGCTTTTACTGCTGCCTCCAAGGAATCAATATCACTACTTTTTTCATAAGTAAGACTGCTGATTGGTCCTGGTCTTGCACATGGTAAATTAACAATGTTACAAGAAATCTCGATATATACAGGTTTTTGATGATATAAAGCTTGACGAATTGCGTGATCAATCAAAGCAGGAGCAGTATCAGCATGTGTAATTGAAACGGCTGCAACCGTAATATATTTAGCCATTTCCAACTGATATGAATAATCATAATGACCCGTTGTATGGTGTAAGATATGCCCACTACCATAATCGTTATTATTAGGTGCACCAGAGATCAAGATTAATGGTAAATTTTCAGCAGCAGCACCACCAATAGCATTAAATGCGCTAAATGCGCCAACACTGAATGTTACAACAGCAGCCCCTAAACCACGTGAACGCGCATAACCTTCAGCCGCAAATCCACAATTAAGTTCATTACTACAATAAACTTGTTTTAACTCAGGAATTTTTTCTAATTCGTCTAAAAGCACAAGATTATAATCACCCGCTACAGCAAAAACATGATTTAAACCAAGTTGAGCAAGCCGTGTGGCGAGATATTGACCAACAGTATATCCCAATGAAGTTCTCCTTGATAATAATTAAACATTAAATTTATATAAATTTATTTTTGATTTTGTTGCTGTAATCAATATTTTCAATAGTTCTTTGAAAGAAAGATTTAGACCTTGATAAAAGCAATATCAAATAATTGTTACTAATCTATCATAGTGCAAGTAGGAGATCAATCCTTGCTCATAAGATTTAACCATTATGCGAACCTTGAAAAATTCAAGCAAAATTCTTATTAACCAAATATTGCCTTTTTAAAAAAAATTATATTATAAATAGAAAAAAATTATCAAAATAAAGAAATTAATTTATTCTGAAAAAATTTATAACCACTGATTATCATTCATAACCATAATGGTGAGCTGGGAGGGATTCGAACCCTCGACCATTCGATTAAAAGTCGAATGCTCTACCTACTGAGCTACCAGCTCTTAAAAACTCCGTTTTTTCTCACGGTGTGAGCATTGAAATAGTGGTTATTCGCCAAAAAGTCAACCACTATTTTTCATTTTTAAAAAAAAATACAATTATGAAACCGTAGTCATATGAATAATACGATCTGGATCTTTGACAATGCCATGCGGTCCGGATCCTTTTTTAATTTGATCAACATACTCCATACCTTCAACAACCTCTCCAACGATGGTATATTGTCCATTTAGATGAGGAGCATCTTCAAGCATTATAAAAAACTGACTATTTGCACTATTGGGATCCATAGTGCGAGCCATACCTATGGTTCCTCGACGAAATTTCTCTTTTTTTGAGAATTCTGCGGGTAAATCAGGTAAATCGCTCCCTTTCGTTCCTGTTCCGCTTGGATCGCCTCCCTGAGCCATAAATCCCTCTATAACACGATGAAAAGGCGTATTATCATAAAATCCATGATCGGCTAAGATTACAAGGCGTTCAGCCGCAAGTGGGGCAAGATCAGGACGTAATTTTATTATTACCGTGCCATCTTTTAATTCCATATGAAGGGTATCGTTAAAGTATTTTTTATCTTTTTCCATTTTTCCATTCTCAAATTAAAATTTTATTTATTTAATACCGATAATTTTTCTTTAAATTTATTATAGGTAGCCTTAGGTACAAAAGATGAAATATTTCCACCTAATAACGCCACCTCTTTTACAAAACTTGAAGCGATACTTCGATTTTGTTCTGTAGCAACTAAAAAAATAGTTTCAATATCTGGATCCAAACACTGATTCATTAAACACATTTGAAATTCAAAATCAAAATCTGTTGCCTGTCTCAACCCACGTATAATAATTTGAGCATCATATTTTTTGGCACAATCAACCAAAAGGTTATCAAATCCAATAACCTCGATATCACAAGTCTTATTTCTATTTCCAAATTCTTCAATCAAAGCTTTATGAATGCATTCAACACGCTCATCCAAGGTCAATAAAGGCTGCTTATTAACATTCAAAGCAACCCCTATAATTAATTTATCAACTATACGAACAGCCCGTTTGATTATATCAATATGGCCATTCGTTATGGGATCAAAAGTGCCAGGATATAGACCTATTCGCGGCATGAATCATTCTTTCACATCATCTAACTCAGAAGATTCAGAGACTTCCTGTTCCCCGACATTATCTTCATTTTCATCAGAATCATCAACGACTGGAAATACACTACTTACTCTTTCACCTTCATCAATACGAAATAAGGTCACTCCCATCCCTGTTCTTGAAGTTATACGTATTTGATTAACCGGAACACGAATCAAGCGTCCTTTATCCGTTACCAACATGACATCAGTATTTTCCCATACAGCAAAAGTAGCGACAACTGCATCACCATTTTTACCCGTCAAATTGATATTGGCAATTCCTAAACCACCCCTTCCACTTACGCGATATTCATAAGCTGAAGTTCGTTTACCAAATCCTGCATTGGTAACGGTTAAGAGAATTTCCTCTGAACGTTGTAAATCACTTAAACGTCCGGTCGTTAATTCAACCGTAGAATCACTATTGTCATTATTGTCGCTCTCAACTTCTTCCTCAAATGGATCTTCACATTCGAGATTGGTTTCATCATCATTGATATCAACATTGTCTGCCCGACGTTTTGCATTACTATAACGTAAATAATCAAGACGTTCAGAAGTCATAATATCGACATGATTTAATATAGTTAAGGAAATAACCTCATCATTTTCGGCCAACTTAATTCCACGAACACCAGTACTTCCACGACCTGCAAACACTCGCAAAGTACTATCGGTAATTTGGAAACGAATGGCACGACCCTTTTTAGTTGCAAGAAAAACATCCTCTCCATCTTGACAGGTTGCAACGCCAATAAGTCGTTCATTATCGTCTAATTTCATTGCGATCAAACCAGATGAACGAATATTTCCAAAATCACATAAACGATTACGCCGCACATTACCAAAGGAAGTAGCAAATACAAGATGCAATTCTAACCAAAGCTCTTCATCCTGTGGTAAAGGTAATACGGTTGTAACCTCATCATTTCCTAAATCAGGTAATAAATTAACAAGTGCACGCCCTTTTGATGTTGGGCTTGCTTCTGGTAAATGCCAAACTTTTACACGATAGGCTTTTCCTCCTGAAGAAAAGAATATAACCCATTGATGAGTATGGGCATTAAAAGACCGCGTTATAATATCATCGCCACGTCTTCCCGCTCCTGTTCTTCCTCGACCTCCACGATTCTGAGACCGAAATGTATCCAAAGGAGTGCGCTTAATAAATCCATCTCTTGTAATGGTGACAACCATTTGTCCAGGCTCAATAAGACTTTCATCCGTTTGATTACCTTCATAATCAACAATATCCGTCATTCTTTCACAAGCAATAGCCGACTTTATCCGAATGAGTTCATCACACATAATTTTCATACGACGAGGATGACTGGCAATTATTTCCAATAATTCCTCAATACGTTTGGAAACTTCTATTAATTCGCTTTGAATTTTATCGCGTTCTAATCCTGTCAAACGCTGCAACCTCAATTCAAGAATACCACGTACTTGAACTTCACTCAAATAAACTTGACCATCCTTTAAAAGGTTCCCTTCATCTTGAATAAGATTTAACAAACTTTGTATATCTTCTGCGGGCCAAGAACGATTCATTAATTGATCACGTGCAGTTGCCGTATTTGGGGCAGTACGAATTAAAGCTATCACTTCATCAATATTTGCAACAGCAATAACCAAACCTAACAACAAATGAGCCCGATCTCTTGATTTACGCAATTCAAACCTTGAACGACGCAGAATAACTTCCTCACGGAAAGTAATAAATGCATTTAGTGCATCTTTTAATCCAAGAAGCTGAGGCTTTCCATTGGTTAATGCCAGCATATTCACGCCAAATGTCGTTTGCAACTGAGTAAAGCGATATAATTGATTTAACACGACTTCCGCAGTTGCATCACGCTTGATTTCAATAACAATACGCATCCCAGAACGGTCGCTTTCATCACAAATATCAGAAATACCTTCAATCTGTTTATTCCTTACTAACTCTGCAATTTTTTCCTGTAAAGTTGCTTTATTCACCTGGAAAGGAATCTCGGTAATAATAATAGCCTGACGGTCTCTACGGATTTCCTCAATAGTTGCACGACCACGTACCAATATAGATCCACGACCTGTTTCAAAAGCACTTCGGATACCAGAACGCCCAAGAATAATACCACCTGTTGAAAAATCTGGACCGGGAACAATTTTCATTAACTGCATTAAATCCATATCCGGATTAGCGATAAGGGCTAAGGTTGCATCGATAATTTCCACAGGATTGTGAGACGGAATATTTGTTGCCATTCCCACTGCAATTCCTGAAGCCCCATTAATTAAAAGATTAGGATATGCAGCTGGCAAAATAACAGGTTCTTGTTCACTTTCATCATAATTTGGCTGAAAATCAACTGTATCCTGATTAATATCTTCCAACAAAAATATGGCTGGCTTTCCCAAACGGGCTTCAGTATAACGCATGGCTGCTGGTGAATCGCCATCAACAGATCCAAAATTACCTTGCCCATCAACCAGACATATCCGCATAGACCATCGCTGGGCCATTCTTACCATGGCATCATAAATTGATGAATCACCATGAGGATGATATTTACTCATCACATCCCCAACAGCACGAGCAGATTTACGATAGGGCTTATCAGGTGTCAAACCACTTTCAAACATCGAATATAAAATACGACGATGAACAGGTTTCAATCCATCACGTACATCTGGCAATGCACGACTGATAATAACAGACATGGCATAAGCCAAGTAAGAAGTTTGCATTTCCTCTTCGACGGTTACAGGACTGATATCTGTCAAAGAAGGTTGAGTATTTTCTGGTAAATCGTTCAAGGCAGATCCATCATTTAATTAATTATTAATTAACAAACTTTTAATTTTAATTAGAGTCACAAAAATACAGTAAAATTCAATTTTTCAGTATAATTTTTGAACAAAACCTTTATTACTATAGAATAAAATTAAAATATTTTATAGTATGAAAAATAAATCATATTATATTAAAATTCCAACTGAAACTATAAATTAATGAAAATACGATGACACTATATAAATTTAGAATTAAAATCATATTATTATAGAAATATAATATATTGAATATTAAATTACCAATTCTAAATAAATAAAAAAATTTATTGTATCAACTTGAATTGGTAATTTTTTTTAAATATATCTTATTAACAACTTATTAACACATTAAAAACTAAAATGGAATTTCATCATCCAAATCATTATTGCTAGGCATCGAAGCATCCCATCCTGTGGTGGATTTAGTTATTGAAGGTGCATTGCTGGCTGATCGAATGGTTGGTGGGGTAAATGATTGATCTGAGTCATAAGTTTCCGTTGCATCTCCAGCACTACGTGCACTATCCAATAAAACTAACTCCCCACGAAAACGATCAACAACTACATCCGTACTATAACGTTCAACCCCTTGTTGATCTGTCCATTTGCGAGTTCTTAAAATACCTTCAATGAAAACTTTACGACCTTTACGTAGATATTTTTCAGCAACGTCTGCCAAACGCTCGTTAAAAATAACAACTCGATGCCATTCAGTTAAATCTTTGCGTTCACCTGTTTGACGATCATTCCAAGTATCACTCGTAGCAATGGCAAGCGTGACTATTTTTAAACCAGCTTGGGAACTTCGGACTTCTGGATCCCGTCCAAGATTTCCAACTAAAATTACTTTGTTTACACTTCCTGCCATAATTCCCTCATTTTATCATAGTAAAAAAAATTACTATATATTCTTTATATTTCTTTTTTTCTATTCTTAAAAGACTTATATTCTTCTATAAATTACTTTCAAGCTTTTTTCGATATATTTCTTATCCAAATTAAAATCCAGTAACGATCTATCATGCATATTAAATCATCAACTTCTCTTACTCATATTAAAGTGCGTGGAGCAAAAGTCCACAATTTACAAAATATTGATGTTAATATACCTCGAAATAAGATGACAGTTATTACAGGTTTATCTGGATCAGGAAAATCTTCTTTGGCTTTTGATACGATCTATGCAGAAGGGCAAAGACGCTATGTGGAAAGTTTATCCGCTTATGCTCGGCAATTTTTGGAATTAATGGGAAAACCTGATGTTGAATCAATTGAAGGACTTTCCCCTGCCATTTCAATTGAACAAAAAACAACTTCTCATAATCCCCGTTCAACCGTGGGGACAATTACTGAAATACATGATTATATGCGTTTGTTATGGGCTCGTGCTGGTACACCCTATTCCCCTGTATCAGGATTACCTATTGAAGCCCAAACCGTCAGTCAAATGGTTGATCGTGTTATGGAATTTCCTGAAGGTACTCGTTTGATGCTTCTATCACCAATTGTACGTAGCAGAAAAGGTGAATATAAAAAGGAATTAGCAGATTTACAACGTAAAGGATTTACACGTGCTAAAATAGACGGAATTTTATATGATATTTCTGATACCCCTGATTTAAACCGCAAATTGAAACATACGATTGAAATCGTTGTTGATCGTATTATCATTAAAAAGGATATAAAAAGCCGCCTTGCAGATAGTTTTGAAATAGCTTTAACTCTTTCCAATGGTCTAGCACAAGTAGAAGAAGTTTTACATCAAAATGAAGATAAAAAATCTGTTCAATTAAGCTTTTCTTCACGATATTCTTGTCCTGAAAGTGGCTTTACCCTTGAAGAAATTGAACCAAGGCTTTTTTCTTTTAATGCTCCTCAAGGTGCCTGTCCTAACTGTGATGGCATTGGAACCGAAAGTTTTTTTGATCCTGATTTGATCATTCCAAATCCATCTCTTTCATTACAAAAAGGAGCAATTGCCGCCTGGAAAAATACTTCTCTTCCTTATTATCAACAAACTTTAGAAAGTCTTGCTAATTATTACCAATTTGATATTCAAACACCCTGGAATAAGATTCCAGATACAATTCAACACGCAATTTTATATGGAACAACAGATGAAATCCCTATTCATTATTATGATAATAAGAAATCCTATATTGTAACCAAAGCCTTCGAAGGTGTTATCAAAAATCTAGAAAAACGTTATCATTCAACAGACAGTCAATTCATCAGAGAGGATTTGAATCGTTTTCAGGCTGATTATCCTTGTCACACCTGTCATGGTGCCCGACTGAAACCCGAAGCGTTATGCGTCAAGATTAACCAAAAAAATATTGCTGAAGTAGCTGATTATCCTATTTATCAGGCTCTTGAATGGTTTTCAGGAGTGGAACAAACCTTAACACCACAAAAGGCAGAAATTGCACACCGTATTCTGCGAGAAATTATTGAACGTCTTCATTTCCTTAATAATGTTGGCCTTGATTACCTTACTTTATCAAGAAGTTCTGCAACTTTATCAGGTGGTGAAAGTCAACGTATTCGTTTGGCAAGCCAGATCGGTTCAGGGTTAACAGGCGTATTATATGTTTTAGATGAACCATCCATTGGCTTACATCAACGCGATAATGAGCGTTTGCTTGGAACATTAAACCGACTTAAAGAACTTGGGAACACCTTAATTATCGTTGAACATGATGAAGACACGATTAAAGCGTCTGATTATTTAATTGATATAGGACCAGGCGCTGGCATTATGGGAGGGCAGGTCGTTGCCACGGGAACACCAAAGGAAGTTGAAAAAAACTCTAACAGTTTGACAGGAAATTATCTGAGTGGACGTAAATTTATTCCTGTTCCTAAAAAACGCAGAAAACCCAATAAAAAACAAATATTAACTTTATGTGAAGCTACAGGCAATAATTTGAAAAAGATTACAGTAGATTTTCCTCTTGGAACCTTTATAGCAGTTACTGGTGTTTCAGGTGGGGGTAAATCTACTTTAATTATTGATACACTTTATAAAGCCCTTTCAAGACAGTTAATGGGATCCAATGCAGTTCCCTCACCTTATAAAGCTATCAAAGGTATTCAGCATCTAGATAAAATTATTGATATTGATCAATCTCCCATTGGACGTACCCCTCGTTCAAATCCTGCTACCTATACAGATCTTTTTACACCAATTCGAGAATGGTTTGCTGAATTACCAGAAAGCCGAGCAAGAGGTTATAAACCCGGTCGCTTTTCCTTTAATGTAAAGGGGGGACGATGTGAGGCATGTCAGGGTGATGGTGTTATTAAAATCGAAATGCATTTTCTTCCAGATGTGTTTGTCACTTGTGATGCATGTAAAGGAACAAGATATAATCGCGAAACGTTAGAAATCAAATTCAAAGGACATTCTATTGCAGACATTTTAAATCTTTCGGTTGATGAAGCTATCCCATTATTCGCATCTGCGCCAAGAATTCATGATCGTTTAAATATCCTTAAACAAGTTGGACTTGGTTATATTCATCTTGGACAACAAGCAACAACCTTGTCGGGAGGAGAAGCACAACGTATTAAGCTTTCAAAAGAATTAGCGCGTCGTGCAACAGGACGTACTTTATATATCCTCGATGAACCCACAACAGGATTACATACTGAAGATGTCCGTAAATTACTTGAAGTTTTGCATACGCTTATAGAACAAGGTAATACAATCATCGTTATTGAACATAACTTGGAAGTAATCAAAACAACTGATTGGATTATTGATATAGGGCCAGAAGGAGGTAATGGTGGTGGCGAAGTTATTGCCATAGGCACCCCCGAACAAATTGTGGAATCACCTATAAGCTATACAGGAAAATTCTTAAAACATCTTTTAAATCTTTAATCTATAAGGCAAGGATTTATCTTTTTTTATCAATTATGCAATAAACGATTACTCTATTATAAAAATATTAATTTTATTCTATTTGGAACATCAAAAACCATTAATTGGTGGTTTGATTGATTTATTTCATTTAGCAGAATATGTCTGTAATAATTTAAAAAAAGTTTAAGATCAAAATTTTTTCAACAGAAAATGATCTTTCTCATCACTATTCCACGTTGCATAAAAGAAATTTACAAACTTCAAAATCAAAAACTAATTATCGATTTCTTGAAATATCCTCATACTCAAGGAGTCATAAATTACAGTAATATATTTGGGAACCTTTATACTTGCAAAAACCCATTTATTAGATAATAAAGAGACAACAACACATTGAATATATGCCGATTGGTTACAAAAATATCATCACATTATTGTTAATAAAAAACAAACATCTAGTTAATAAAGGTTTAATTATTACTAGTGGCGGTTTCATGTCATTGATCAATATTGGATTACATCTTGTTCAACGCTTTTTAAGCAATTTA
The DNA here is from genome assembly GCA_946699565.1 of uncultured Commensalibacter sp. Lineage (GTDB taxonomy): Bacteria > Pseudomonadota > Alphaproteobacteria > Acetobacterales > Acetobacteraceae > Commensalibacter. The sequence continues at coordinate 40,760 of CAMPDW010000003.1, forward strand.
GTCATGCTTAAAATATCACAATATATAAATGTAAATCACCTAAGAACCCTTCAAAACCAACATATACATAATATGTCTTTCACGCCAAAATTAAACCATAATGATACAGCGATTTCGAAAGCTTAATAGTTTGTTAATCAATGTTGATATAAGCAAAATCAATGTTCAAAAAAACTTTATTCTTAAATCAAGTTTGGAAGAAAGAACTTTTTTGAGACGTTTTAAACAATGCATTTATTACCTAAAAAATACATACAGTTTTTTTTATAAAACAAGCAAAAAGCCTTCTTGAAACAATGAACTTACCAGTCAAAACAATATCATAAAATTTAGACTACACAAATCCCAACATCTTCAATATAAATTTTATCCAACTGATGTGTCTAACACCACGTGAATACAGGAATAAACATAAAACTTTTCTAAAAAAAATAAATAACTAAATAAGCTTAAAAAATTTTGTATATCATTTAAATATATATTTGTATTTTCTAAACTAGCTCCTACCATTACTAAACTATTCATAAACATAGCAAGAACTTGATCGGAGAATATTGATATATCATGCGTCGATATATCCTTTGCCACGATTGCATCCTAAATTAATTTTACCTGAAAATTCAAATCTAAAGCAGCTTTTACCGTTGCATCAATACACATTTGAACCATAACCTCAATAACAATAAGATTGCGATATTTATTTTTATTTAAAATAACTTTTAATTCCGTGTTTCTAAACACATTTGGATAATTTTTAATAATAATCGTTTTATAGGCTTCAGGTTTAATTTTTTATTGAAATTAGTACTTTCACTATTAATAACAAACAATGGAGCTTTTTTAGAAAGGAATATATGTTGCACATGAATTGTTGGAAGATTATAATCTTCAGTAGCTAATAAAATTTTTCTACTGTTATCACTCATTATCTCAATTTAAAGCAAAAGAAATTAGCCACCAAAAAATAGTCATTTTGTAAATTAGTAATAATTAAAAGACTAAATTTTTCGTCATATTCACATTAATTTTAAGAAAATAATCTTAACAATAATTTTTTAGATATAAATAAGATTCAAAAATGACAAATACTGGTGCTTTTATTACAAACAAAATTTATATTCATAATTATTTTCGAAGAAAAAATTATTTAATCAAATTAAATTACAAATTATTAGAAAATATCCATTTAAATTCTATATTCTTAATTTTATTAATAAATTATACTTTTTAAAATAAATTTCACAAAAATCATCAAATTTTTAATTTTGAGTATCTTTCAAAGCCAAAATTCTGTATATTTTTTTGGTAAGAATTGTTTTTAATACTTAAAATTTGAACCACTCAAATTTTATTGCTTTCAAATAATTTCCTATATTATTAGGCTTCAATCTAATATAATTCAACAACAAAGGCGTATTACATAGAAAATATACATTAAAATGCTATTTTTCTATATATAATGCCATTATTACTATATATCTTTACACTAGACATAACTTTCCAAACATTCTTTAATACCCTTATCAAAAACTGTAACGGTATTATAGCTTTATAATTTTTTTGTTTTATAAATATAGAGAAATAAGATGATAAAAAAAATCGAAGCAATTATTAAACCTTTTAAACTTGACGAGGTAAAAGAAGCTCTACAAGAAATAGGCTTGCAAGGAATTACAGTTACCGAAGTCAAAGGGTTTGGTCGCCAAAAAGGTCATACAGAACTTTATCGTGGTGCAGAATATGTTGTTGATTTTTTACCCAAAGTTAAAATCGAATTCGTTTGTAACGCTGAAATTGTAGAACGTGCTATTGAAATTATTCTTAATACAGCCAAAACAGGTCGAATCGGTGATGGAAAAATCTTTGTTATCCCTGTTGAAAACGCAATTCGTATTCGTACAGGTGAAAGTGGAATAGAAGCTTTATAAAGAAAATTATAAAATTGTAATATTTTTTTGATTTTTTAATAAAATAAAGTAATTTCATCATTAACAACATCTACATAAATTTATTATCTTAAATAATACCCTGTTATATTTTTGAACGATCAAATTTTTATTAAGCAAAAGGACTGGATATATGGCTGACCAATTAATCTCTTCTTCACTTTCGAAAGAAGAAGCTATTGCAAAAATAATGGATCTAATTCAGGAAAATTCTGTCGAATTCGTTGATTTCCGTTTTACTGATCCACGTGGAAAATGGCATCACACAACTCAATATGTTGCAACGATTGAACCTGATATTTTTGAAGACGGTATCATGTTTGACGGTTCTTCTATTGCTGGATGGAAAGCTATTAATGAAAGTGATATGATATTAATGCCTGATCCTTACACTGCAGTAATGGATCCTTTTACAGCTAAACCTCAATTAATTCTTATTTGTGATATTGTTGATCCTGCGACAGGTACTGCTTATAACCGTGATCCCCGTTCAACAGCAAAATTAGCCGAACAATATTTAAAATCTACTGGTATTGGTGATACTGCTTATTTTGGACCAGAAGCTGAATTTTTCGTTTTTGATAATGTTAAATTCGGTGTTGGCCCCAACTATGGTATCTATCAACTTGACAGTATCGAAGGACCTAACTCTAATCTTAAAGATTATCCAGAAGGCAATATGGGGCACCGCCCACGTGTTAAAGGTGGATACTTTCCTGTACCACCTGTTGATACTGAAACTGATCTACGTGCAGAAATGTTAAGCACAATGGGTGAAATGGGTTTACCTATTGAAAAACACCATCATGAAGTAGCACAATCTCAACATGAGCTTGGTGTAGCATTTGCAACCTTGGTTCGTTCCGCTGATTTTATACAGATTTACAAATACTGTGTTCATAATGTAGCTAATTCTTACGGCAAAACAGCTACATTTATGCCAAAACCAATCTATGGTGACAATGGTACAGGTATGCACGTTCATCAATCCATCTGGAAAAACAACACACCAAATTTTGCTGGTAATGGATATGCAGATCTTTCAGATCAGGCTTTATATTATATTGGTGGTATTATCAAACATGCTAAAGCATTGAATGCATTTACAAATCCATCTACCAATTCTTATAAAAGATTGATACCTGGATTTGAAGCCCCAGTTCTTTTGGCTTATTCCGCACGCAACCGATCCGCTTCTTGCCGAATTCCTTATGTAACAAGTCCTAAAGCCAAACGTGTTGAAATTCGTTTCCCTGATCCTACTGCCAACCCATATCTAGCATTCGCAGCAATGTTAATGGCCGGTATTGATGGGATTAAAAATAAAATCCATCCTGGTGATGCAATGGATAAAGATCTATATGATCTTCCCCCTGAAGAATTAAAAGAAATTCCTACAGTTAGTGGATCTTTGCGTGAAGCATTAGAAGCATTAGAAGCAGATCATGATTTCTTATTAGCTGGTAACGTCTTTACTCACGATCAAATTGATAGTTATTGCAAAATTAAATGGGAAGAAGTATTTCGCTTTGAACATATTCCTCATCCGGTTGAATTTGATATGTACTATTCAGTTTAATCATATTAGTTTATAAAATTCATCCTTATCGAAAGTAAATTTTATTTTCGATAAGAATTTTCTTAACAAACCTTCTTTAATCTCATTTTTATGTAGAAAATAAAAAAAATTATATTCGAGTAAATTTATTATAAATTACAAAAATTTGCTTCAATTTTTTTTATATGATTCTCTCTTGTTTTTATAATTTTATTTCAACAATTAGTGGTTAACTTAACTAATATTATTAATTTTAAAAAAAATCACAAAAATTTGATTTTATTATTAAAAAACTTAACAAAAATCAGTTTTTACACTAGCATTATTAAAGTTCACGCATTATTTATCATATAATGGTTTTTTAATAATTTATATAATTATAAAAAGGTGTATAAATATGAAATTTTTACTTGATACAGCTGATATAGAAGACATCAAAAGAATTTGTTCAATGGTACCTGTTGATGGTGTTACAACAAATCCAGGCATCATAGCTGCAAGTGGAAAATCAGTTTTTGATTTATTACCTGCTATCCGTGATGCAATGGGTGGTAAAGGCATGCTTCTTGCACAGGTTATCTCTCCTACGGTAGAAGGTATGATTAAAGATGCTCATACACTTACCTCACGCGTTGAAAACCTTGTTGTTAAAGTTCCTGTAACCCCTAATGGTTTAATTGCAATTAAAGAATTAACCAAAGAAGGTATCCCTACATTAGGAACTTCAATTTACGGTGCCGCCCAAGGATTTATAGCTGCATTAGCTGGTGCAAAATATCTTTCTCCTTATGTAAGCAGAATTGATGCACAAGGAGGAAATGGCCCAGAAACAGTAAGAGAATTACAGAGCTTAATTTCTCAACATAAACCAGATGTTGAAATCGTTAATGCAAGCTTTAAAAGTCCACGTCAAGCTTTAGAATGTATGTTGATTGGGTCTGCTGGGATTACATTACCACCAAGCATTTTTGACCTATTCATTGCTGATCCTGCTGTTCTTGCTGCTGTAAACGAATTTGGTGATCAATGGTTTAAAGCTTTTAACCGCCATACATTAAATTAAATATAATTCATCTTTATCATTGATAAATCCTAATACTATTTTTTTATTGATCTGATATAATTGTTTTTTCATTCAGGTAAGTTTTAAAAAAAACTTACCTTTTTTATAATTCTTTATAAATTTTCATTCCTGTTAAATCTTTTATTTGCCCTTCAAGAATATCATTATACCGATTGATTACATCTTCTTTAGAAACTATACCCATTATTTCATAATTATCTGTTCCACGTACAACAATCATCCATGAACATTCATGAATATCATCAAAACTTTCCATCATTTCCTTGATATTCATACCAGGCGTTAGGATGCGATTTTTTCTTATCGCTAATTCACCAATCTTACCTTTATAATTAGCTATATTTTCCAATATATCTTTTAATTCTACAAGTCCAGCATATTCATTTTTATCATTCCTCAAAATCAACACTTCTAGATGATAAGAATGAAATAAATCTAAAGCTTTGTTTATAGGTAAATAACAATCCACCTTAAAATTAACTGGTTTCATTAATGTTGCAGCATTGGTTTTAGCTAATCCACTAATATCTAACGCCGAACGGATTTTTTTCCCACTCAAATGAAATCTCCAAGTAGCAAAAGAAAAACCAAATATTTTCCTAACGGTAACAATAGCAACTATAACAGCTAGCAAAACAATTCCAGTCATAGGATAACTGTTGGTCATATCTAATGATAAAAACATCATACTTAATGGGCCGCCAATGATACTTGCCGACATAACTGCCATACCTATTGCAGCATAAACCAAAGGCGATAAATCATGAAAACCTATAAAATCAATTATATTTCCGTATGCTATTCCTGCCGTCCCCCCTAACATCATTGAAGCAAAAAATAACCCCCCCCTAAAACCAACTCCAAGAGAAACAGAGGAAGCAATTGCTTTTAATAACAAAATGATACAAGACAGTTTAAACGCCATTCCATGATCAAAAACGACCCATATAAACCCATGACCAGAACCAAGAATTGCAGGATTAATTATTCCAAAAACACCTACTAATAGAGCACCACCCAATAATCCATATAATTTACGAATTTTTAATTGTTTGATAAAAAGTTCAATCCGTGTTGCTCCATACATTACAATGATTGCGATAAAGGCACAAAAGAAAGAAAATATACAAATAACACCATAATCTATATAATGTACAATTTCAGGAACAATATGGAAAACAGGGTTTTCCCCTCCTAAATAATAAATTGTTATATATCCAGCTATTGCTGCAATCATAACATAAGGGAAATTAATAAAATTATAAGAAGCCAATACGATTTCAAATCCATAAAAAGCCCCTCCGAGAATAGAATTAAATGCTGCACCTATTGCACCTGCCGCACCACATCCAACCAATATTCTTAATTTATTTTGTCTTATATAAAAAAAACGTCCTATTTTAGAAGCCATAGCAGAACCCACTTGTGTATAAGCAGATTCAAGACCCAGTGATATTCCAAATCCATTTGAAAAAAGCGTTTGAATAGTAATATATAAACTATCCTTTACAGATAATTTACCACCATAAAGTGCATTTGCCTCAATTATATCAGCTATTTTTGAATTAAAATAAGGTCCTAGATATCGATAGGTAGCCGCTAACCCTATTGCACCTAACAATGGAATACAAATACAATACCATGGATTAACCAAGCTTAATCCGGACAAATGTCCACTTCCTGATAAATGAAATAAGAGTCTATGTAATAAAAGAGACGATCTATTCAAAAACTCAACAGCAAAAGCTCCAATAATACCGCTAATTATCGCCAATATAAAAAAAAAGAATTTTTGTTTGGATATAATTAATCTAATATCATTTAATAAAGAAATGTTTTGTCTAATCATTTTATATTTTATGGATTTCTCATTTTAACATAAACTTTTATAATGGTTTTAAGAAAATATTAACAGTAAACTATTTAATCATAGTTGAGTATTTTTTATTCAATTTTTTATGTATAATTTTAAAAATTTAAAATTTTATACCTTTTTTTAATATTCGTTTTTCATAAAGATTTATAAAAAAAATGACAAAAAAACATCGTCTCTATACATCCCTCTTTAGTTTAATACTAAGCACCTCTCTCTTATTTGCGTGTGCATCCAAGAAACAACAATCCATTATTGAACATATTCAAAATGAATATAAAAACACCGTTAATTTAAATGAACGGTATATACATAATGTTTACGGAAAGCCTGATCCAACATCTTTTAATCGTCTTAAAAGATACCGTTCTGATGCTTACCAAGCCTTGATGAAACTGCGATCAAAATATGATAAATCAAAACCTCTTCCAAAAACTGAAATCAAAGAAACAGAAACCAAAATTAATGTTTATCGTTCTTACCTAAATGTACTAGGGGCTACTTCGGCAACTAAAGACAATATATTTGGTTTCTAACAGAATCTAAAGCTGCTTGTAATAAATAACTTGCAGCTAGTTTATCCACGATTTCGTTTCTTCTCTTACGACTCAAATCAGCTTCCTTTATCAACACCCGATTTACCGCGCTTGAAGATAGACGTTCATCCCATAAACAAACAGGTAAGCCACTTGCATTTGAAACTGAACCTATCCAGTCTTTGGCAGCCTGAGCCGCAGAACCGAAATCTCCATCTAAAGATAATGGTAACCCGCATACTATTCCACCAATCTCATACTCAATAGCCAAATTTTTCAGATAATTCGCAAATTCCGATGCTTTCCTCCGTTTTATAACATTAAAAGGAGATGCCAACATTAAAGTCACATCTGATAAAGCAAGACCTATTTGCTTTTTACCATGATCAATACCTAATAAACGATGATTTTTTGGTAGAATATGAATAAGTTCTGGTAATGTATTATAAATCATAAATAAATCAATCTTTTAAAAATTGAAAATAGGATAAACAGTAATTTTAAATGAAATTCATATTTTTTTATTAAGTTCAATAAAATATATCATCATATATTTCTTTTTTATGATCTAATTCTTTAAACTCAAACATTTTATAAAGAAAGTTAACAGAAATGAGTAAACTTTTACCCTCAAAAATGCAAGCAATTACATTTGATCATCCTGGAAATCCGGATGTATTAAAAATTTCCGAACTTTCTCTTCCGCAACCCAAAGAAAACGAAGTCCTTATTAAAGTTATGGCTGCGGGTATAAACCGACCTGATATTGTTCAAAGACAAGGTAATTACCCACTACCAAAAGACGCAAATCCCAATTTAGGTTTAGAAATAGCAGGGGAAATTGTTGAAGTCTCCTCAACTTCAGCTTTTTCTATCGGTGATAAGGTTTGTGCTTTGACAAATGGAGGAGGTTATGCACAATATTGTGCTGTTCCCGCAATTCAATGTCTTCCTTGGCCGAAAGGATTTGATGCCATTGAGGCTGCATCATTACCAGAAACATTTTTTACAGTTTGGATAAATTTATTTGAAATCGGTCAATTAAAACCAAATGAAACTATTTTAATTCATGGAGGAAGTGGTGGTATCGGTACAACCGCTATACAATTAGCAAAAATATTTGGAGCAAAAATTTATACGACTGTAGGAAATCAAGAAAAAGGGGAATTTTGCAAAAAACTGGGAGCTATCGATTATATCAATTATAAAGAAGAGGATTTTTATGAAAAAATTAAACGGTTAACCAATAAAAAAGGTGTCAATCTGATTTTGGATATTATGGGTGCTTCGTATCTAAATCAAAATATTAAAACCCTGAGTGACGAAGGCCGATTAATTATTATTGCCTTTCAAGGTGGTGTCAAAGCTCAAGATGTCAACCTTGGTTTAATAGCCCTGAAAAGAATACTTTTGACAGGCAGTACTTTACGCCCCAGAAAAACAATATTTAAGGGAAAAATTGCCAAAGCGTTATTTAAAAATGTTTGGCCCCTTTTGGAAAAAAGAATGATAAAACCTCAAATCTATAAAGTTTTTCCTTTTAATAAAGTTCAGGAAGCCCATCTCTTAATGGAAAATAATACACATTATGGAAAAATTATGCTGGATCTATCATCTCTGTAATTTTTTAAAATAACGGTCAAAACGTCAAAGGATTCTGTTTATGAATCGGTTTTAATCTGTCTGCTATACACCATAAATACCAAGCTCCAATTGTCCGATATGGGCTCCATGATTGGGTATATACCTTTAATAATTTAGGTTTGGGTTGTTCATCAAAATTTTTACATAACCGCCAACCTTCTCTCACACCAAAATCATCCACAGGCATAATATCCAATCGACCCAACGTAAAAATTAAAAACATTTCAATTGTCCATCGTCCTATTCCAGGCAAAATAATCAAGCGATCCATTATATCCTGATCTGATAAAGTTAATGCCTCTTCATAAGTTGGTACCCTATTTTCAATTGTTGCCAAAGCTAATGCATGTAAAGATTCTATTTTTCGAAATGAAAAACCACATGCACGTAATTGATTTTGATCTAAATGTAATAAAAATTGAGGGGTAGGCAATTTTCCAGAATTTAAACTTTTTAACCTATTTAAAATTGCATGAGCAGCCTTGGCATGTAATTGTTGTCCAGCTATGGCTTCTAATAAAGCAAAATAAGAATTTTTTTTATCAATCTTTAAACGGCAAACTCCTTCCAAATCAATAACTTTGGCAAGATCATTATCGATATTCTTTAAAAATACCATTGCTTTATTCATTTCAGATAATGATTTTAAAATTGAAACACTCATTGATTAATCTATATTTTCCAGATTCATATAATACTATTCATTAATTTATGTCATATAGAAATAATATTATTATTTTTAATTAAGGGTTTATTCTTTTTTTAATAACATTATGTTAAATAAATAAAGTTTTAATCGATAAATATTCAAAAGTGAAAAACAATCGAATGAAAGAAAATGGTCAACCTTTTTCACAATCAACAAAACGAAAAAACAAATATCGTTTATTTTGGCCATTGGTAAAAAAATCAAAACGTTCTAATGTTAGTCATCTCTATGTTAGTCATTTAAAACCAACATTACTTGATCGCCCAAAAAACCATCATTTATCCATGACAGGTTTTAAATTGCTTCGCAAAGAACCCTTAAATCCCCGCGATGCTATTTTTGATAATGCAAAACATTCATTTAACAGCTTTATCAATAACCCATCTTTAACCCATACATTCAAAAAAAACATTCCTCTATCAGTTTACAGCCATTATGAAACGCAACCTTTTTTTATTTTTGTTTTATTCTCGCTGTTCTTTCATGGATCAATATTATTAATCTTATTTATAGGAGTATTACATTCGCATTCTAAAAATCCAAAAATTTATGGAAATAGTAATCAGGGCAAACCTATAGATGTAGTTTTCTTACCACGTTCAGCAGGCCAGTCTGGCTTAAAAGGCGAAGGTTATAATGGAGAACCAGACAATAATAAAGCTCTGCCACCCCCTCCTCCTGAAAGTTTACCTTCTATAGCCTCTGTAAAACCTCCTGTGCCAATTCCAAATGAATCTTTAACTAAAAATGAGGATATTATAACCCAATCTGATACAAAGATCATCCTATCCAAAAAACCTAAAATTCAACAAAAAAGAAACAAAATAAATTTCAATCAGATCCATCATTACAGTTATAGAAATGTACCCTCCCATGTCAGAAGTAAACCTACACGAAAAACCAATCCAAATTCCCCTTTTGAAAATTTGACTAACCTAGATTTCAGTGAAAATCCGAATAGTTCCCATCGCAGAACTGCAAAAATTAGACCTCAAGGGTCACGTTCTTCAATCAACATGTCAACAGGTCCTTTAGTAAAAAATGGGCAAATCAATACTCCTTATGCAGATAAAATAACGATCAAAGGTGTAAGCTCTGATTACAGCGATCTAATTGCATCCTGGATTCAACAACATATGTATTATCCACTCGATGCTATACGTAAAGGAGAAGATGGAAGCCCTTCTGTTCATGTTGTCATAAATCGAGATGGACAAGTTCTATCAATCAATTTAACCAATTCATCGGGATCAGATGCTTTGGATGCAGCAATATTGGGTATGTTCAGAAATGCCCAATTACCTAAAATCCCTCCTGATTTGCCTGATCATTTTAATATGGATCTAAAAATAAATTATATTTTATTACGACAATAAAATTTCGTTATTGAAATTTATTCAGGTAAAAAGAAATCCAGTTCACCTTCTAAACGTATAGGGGAAACTTTCAAAGCCATACCTGTTTTATCATCTATTTCAATTAACAACCCACAAATCGTAGCTTGATTTTCAGCAGGTTCAAAACGAGATACAGGAATTTTTTTTAAAAACCGATTAATCGCAGCATCAGGTTTCATTCCAATAACACTGTTATAATCCCCACACATTCCCGCATCTGTTTGATAAGCGGTACCCTTTGGTAAAATACGATAATCTGCTGTAGGGACATGGGTATGTGTTCCTATAACCACGGATACTTCACCATCCAGAAAATAGCCCAAGGCCATTTTTTCACTCGAGGCCTCTGCATGGATATCTACCAGAATAGCGTTTACATCCGAACCTAAAGAATAAGATTGCAAAAGTTTATGTATGGAATTAAAGGGATCATCCAAAGGGTCCATATATAAACGGCCCATTGCATTAATAACTAATATTTTTCTATCTTTATCAATGGATGAAATATAATACCCTTTTCCTGGCGTTCCTTCAGGATAATTAATTGGTCTAATAATTTTAGGTTCCTTAATAATATATGGAATTAAATCTTTACGATCCCAACTATGGTTACCGAGTGTAATAACGTCAATTCCAGCTTTAAAAAGTTCCTGTGCAATTAATGGGGATAATCCAAAACCATGACTGGCATTTTCCGCATTGACAATGACATGATCCAACAAAAGTTTTGAACGTAAATTAGGCAATTCTTTAATAACTGCTTCTCTTCCTGAACGACCAACAATATCTCCTAAAAAAGCAACACGCACCTTTAAACCTTTAAACTATGAATAATTTCTTTCTCAGTAATAATCATATCGATTTGATAATCGAATTTATCAATAGGTATCTTTGATTTTTCCTGATAAGAATAAGCTATACCAACTGTTATTGCTCTTGGATAGATGGCTAATGTTCTGTCATAATATCCACCTCCATAACCCAAGCGATTTCCATTACGATCAAACGCTAATAAAGGTAGAAAAATTACATCAGGATGCAGAATTATAGTATTGGGATAGAATGTTTTATAAAAACCCATATGCATCGGAGCTTTTGGATACCATTGATAAAATTCTAAAGCCTGACCTTTGAGTAAAGTTTTAGGCAAAACAATAGAATAAGTTTTTCGAACACTATAAATTAAACTTTGATAAATATCGGGTTCAAATTTAAGCGGCCAAAAAAAAGCAAGTATTTGATTTTTTGAACATGAATTTTTTATATATTTTATAATATTTCGATTAAGCTGTTTTATTTTTTCTTGCTGAAAATTTTGAGATTTAATTCTCAATTGCTGCATTTCTTTTCGCAGCATTTGTTTTTTAAGGGAAATATTATTCATTCTATTTAAAAATCACTTATAAAGAAGCCACCTTGGCCGTTGCCTTGTCAACTCTTCCGGACCTGTACATACAGGTGGGTACCAGAATAACGAAACCACGATTCCATCAGCGCCAGCTCCCTTGGAAGAAATTATCGGCCCAGGAGATGAACTCGCTAACGCACCAGGCAGCCTCTTTATTATATTTAAGCTATTTTTAATCTGTCTGCAATAGTTTCAGCACGTTCTGCAAAATGATTTATTTGATCTTTAAGTTGTCGATTCTCATTTTTTAATTTTTCGACTTCTTTTTTAAAATCATTTTGATTCAAAATCTTGATCTGCTTTTTCAAATCATCCAACTTATCAGCCATAATTAAACCCGCCAAGGCAAGTAATCGTCCCTCCCCGCTTTGACCACCAATTTTCCGTATTAATTCAATGTGATCTTCAACAATTTTAGCCATTGCTTGTAAATGTTTTTCCTGACCATCCTCGCAACCAACTGTATAATTAAATCCATTAATTGAAACTGTTATTTGTGCCATCACTCTATCTCTGATATGATTTATTCTACTTGTAATAATATATCTTTTACGCGCGTAATCAAAATGTCTAAATTAACTAAAATCTCATTCATATTATTTTTTTCAGACAAAGATTTTTGCAGGTTCAATTCCTCATCAAGATAGGCTTCTATTTTATCAAAAGCTTTTTCTAATTTCTGATCTAATAAACTTAAATTATTTAAAGAATCATCATTTTTAATCCCTAGTTTAGATTCTGGTGAATTTACTATATCTTTTAATTTATTTTTATTATCAGATTCAGCTATATTAATTTCTTCATGTTCATTCATGTTATTTTACCTTGTTGATATCTAAATAATAAAAACCCTAGTTTAAAAATCGTCATTGAATAAATATTATAATTAAATATACCACATTAAAATGTTTCAAAATAAGTATTCATTTATAACACAAAAAAAAACAATTGACTCACTTAATAAATATTTTTCCAATTCAAATTCCTATTGTTTTACCATAAGTCATCTTGCCCATATTTATTTCGTTTATTCACATCTCAAAAATAATAAACTACCCATTACATTTATTTCTCCCAAAAATGCAGTGGCTTATATGGGTGTTCGATGGTGGATTTCCTTAAATGATACTTATCAATATTTTTTTCAAAACCCAACACAGAATATTTTAGACTGTTATGATAATGCTGGATTAGCAATGGCTGCTTTAAGGTTAGGCCAAAAAAAAATTATTTTTTCTAAAAATTCTAATCAATTCCAATTAATAAATGCACGTGCGGTTTCAATTCAATCGACTGTTATTACAATTAGGCCAGAAAATGTGGATTTAACACATTTAAAATTTTCGTATTTGTAATGAATATTTTTGAATTTTGCCAAAAAATTAATATAAACTTATTTTTACTACTGTTTCTTAAAAATAACATTTATAATCTGCGATTTAACAATGTTGTATTTTAGGTCCAACAAATGAAACTTACTTCTCAAATAAAAGCTATTCTTAATAATTACGAAAGTGACAGCCCAGCTACAAAAAAGAATCTTGCACGTGTACTAATGCATGGCAGACTTGCTGGAACAGGTAAATTGATTATTCTTCCAGTTGACCAAGGAATGGAACATGGTCCAGCCCGTTCTTTTGCCATTAATTCTGCAGCTTATGATCCTCATTACCATTACCAACTTGCAATTGATGCAGGTTTAAATGCGTACGCTGCACCTCTAGGAGCTCTAGAATGTGGAGCAGCTTCTTTTGCACATGAAATTCCAACTATTCTCAAACTTAATAATGCCATTTGTTTAAACAGTGAGAAAAACCAAGGCATTACAGGATCTGTTAGCGAGGCCCTTCGCCTAGGATGTGTTGGTATCGGTTATACGATTTATCCAGCTAGTGATTATTTCTATGAACAAATGGGAATGCTACAAGAAATTATCGAAGAAGCAAAATCAGTTGGACTAATTACAGTAATTTGGAGTTATCCTCGTGGTCCGTCTCTTGATAAAGATGGGGAGACAGCCATAGATGTTTGTGCTTATGCTGCACATATTGCCGCTCAAATGGGTGCTCATATCATTAAAATCAAACCACCTACCGCACATCTCCATCTTCCAGAAGCTAAAAAAGTATATGAAAAAGAAAAAATTGATATTTCTACACTTAAGAAACGAACTGAACATATTATCCAATCAGCATTCGCTGGACGTCGTTTAGTTATTTTCTCTGGCGGATCCCATACATCTGAAAAAAATCTTTTTGAAACCTATCAATCTCTTAAAGAAGGTGGTGCTAGTGGTGCAATTATTGGACGTAATGTTTTCCAACGTCCAAAAAATGAAGCCTTGGCTTTATTAGATAAACTGGTTGAAATCTTTAAAAAGTAATTTTTGTAATTAAGAAAGCATTTTTGAAATGCTTTCTTGAAAAATTAATTATCCGAAACTTCTTCAATGAAAAATTTAGGGCGATGTTTGACTTCCATATAAATTTTACCGATATATTCCCCCATTATTCCAAAAGAAAATAATTGAACCCCTCCAAGAAAAAAAATCGAAATTATAACTGAAGTCCATCCTTGAACGACGTAACCCATAAATTTTTCTGATAAAATATAACAAATAGCAATCAAAGATATAAAACAAGTAAAAAAACCCAATAAACAAATCGAACGTAATGGAACAATTGAAAAAGAAGTAATGCCCTCTAAAGCCAATCCTAACATTTTTCTGAATGGGTATTTTGATATACCTGCTTTACGTTCCTGTCTTTTATAAAAAACTTTATCCTGCTTAAATCCTATTAAAGGTACCAAACCACGTATATAAATATTACTTTCTTTATATTTTAATAAACACTTTAATGCCCGATTACTTAATAAACGATAATCTGCATGATTAGCAATTTGTTGTACACCCATTTTTTCCATTAATTTATAGAATAAATAGGCTGTATTTTTTTTAAAAAAACTATCGGAATTACGATTATTACGAACACCATATACTATTTCGCAACCCTGTTTATATTTTTCAATCATTTGCTCAATACATTTAATATCATCTTGTAAATCTGCATCAATACTTATACACATATCTGTATCAATAGATGATAAACCTGCAATTAAAGCAATTTGATGGCCGTAATTCCTTGCTAATTTAATTCCCTTGATACATTCAAAATCTTCAGCAACTTTTTTTATTTTTAACCAAGTTTGATCTTGACTACCATCATCAATAAAAAGAATGTAACTGGATTTATGAATTTTCTGTTTTTTTATAAGATTAGTCAAAAGATTTTTTAATATAGTCATACTATATTCAAAAATTTTATCTTCATTATAACATGGAACAATTATTGATAAAGAAGGGATCACATATTATCCTTTCTACTTTTACTATTAAAAAGAAATTTATAAACTTTTAACTTTTATTCTTAATCATTTCTTCAATAAAATATCTTGGCCTATTTTTAACTTCAATATATATTTTTCCTATATATTCTCCAATAACCCCTAAAGATAAAAGTTGAACACCACATAGAAAAAAAATAGACAGTGTAGTAGATGTCCAACCAGGGATTGCAATATCATATAATTTACTTAATAAAGAATAAATCATTGCAAAAACTGAAAAAATGCAAGTAAAAATTCCAAGAAAACTTATTATTCTTAAAGGGATTACCGAAAAAGATGTAATTGCTTCAATTGCTAAATTGATTAATTTCCAAAAAGAATACTTAGTTTCTCCAGCAAAGCGTTTTTTACGGCTATAATAAACTTTATCTGTTTTGAAACCAGTAGAACTTATTATTCCCCTAATATAAATATTTTTTTCAGTATATTTTAAAAAACATTGTGTTACATATTTACTAAGTAAACGAAATTCTGAATGATTTGGTATTTGATTTACTCCTAAATAATTCATAACGCTATAAAAAGTGTGTGCTGTAAACCTTTTTAAAAAATGGTCATTTGATCGATCATTACGAACACCATATACAATCTCTGCACCTTGCAAATATTTTTCAACCATTTGTTCAATACATGCAATATTATCCTGTAAATCAGCATCAATTGTTATATTGATATCAACATCTACAAATACCAACCCAGCAATCATTGCAGTTTGTTGTCCACGATTACCCGACAGTTTCAACCCCCATATTTTATTGCATTTTAGACTCAACTGTTTAATATCTTCCCACGTACTATCTTTACTTCCATCATCAACAAATAAAATATAACTTGTTTGCGCAATTTTCTTTTTGTGAATTAATAATTCCAAAATTTCATTCAATTTTTCTGAACAAAAAGCTATTGTTTCTGATTCATTATAACAAGGCACAATTAAAGCTAACGAAGGTAACTGATTCAAATTTCGTTCTGTTTTTTTTATTTCAATCATTTCATTGCCCATAATTTATTAATAATAAATCCAGTAATTGTGTATAAACCCATCCCGAATAATTGAGCCAGATATATCTTTGTTGGGTAAATAATAAGAAAAAAATTGATAGCTGTTATATTAATAAAGTAACAAATTAGACAGGTTATAAGAAATTTAATTAATCTTGTAATCTTAAAATTAACAGAAAAAGTAAAAAATGAATTAAGAATAAAACTTAATAATATACCATATGAGTAACCAATGGCATTAGCAATATATAAATTAAAATGTAAATAGGTCAAAATAAAAATAATAGTTAAAGTTAGCAACGTATTTGCTAGACCAACAAGAATATATTTGCTTAAAATAACAATCATTCGTTAAAACTATAAATAATAAAGTTATTTAAACTCTGTATCATAAATTGTTAAATTTCATCTATAATATAAAAAGCTTGAACCTTTAGCTTTACTATATTTATATTATTTTTAAATCTAAAAACAATTTTTTAATAATCAGAAAAATAATGTCAAATAATTGTCAACTTTATCTTATTACACCCCCTTACCTTGACCCGAATCAATTTAAATCAACGCTTATCAAAGCGTTAGATGCTGGACCAATTGCTGCAGTTCAATTACGTTTAAAAAACGTCTCGGATAAACAAATTTGCCAAGCTATTGAAATTTTAAAACCTGTTGTACAAGAACGCAATATTGCATTTATCCTAAATGACCGCCCTGACCTTGCCAAAGACTATGAATGTGATGGCGTTCATATTGGAATAGAGGATATGCCTATCAAGGAAGCTCGAAATATAATAGGGAATCAGTTACAATTAGGTGTTTCGTGTTATGATAGTAAAGATATGGCAATGGAAGCTGGGGAAAAAGGTGCTGATTATATTGCTTATGGAGCTTTTTTCCCTTCTCCAACCAAATATACTGATATGCTGGCCCCTATTGAGTTATTAAAATGGTGGTCAGAGTTAATAAAACTACCCGTTGTTGCAATTGGAGGAATTACACCTTATAATTGTGCTCCACTTGTAAAAGCAGGTGCTGATTTCCTTGCTGTTATTAGCACAGTTTGGAAATGTCCAGAAGGACCAGATAAAGGTGTTATTAAAATGCTCGAAGCCATTCAAAAAGCTGAACAAAAATAACATTATTTTTTAACTTAATTATTACTTTAATTCTAAATAAATAAGGATAAAAAATAATTCAGCTTTTCGATTTTTTTATTATATAAAATTTTAAACAAATATAAAAAATAATTTATAATTTTCTATTCTCGTAAAACCACAATACCAGGTTTATTTTTCAAATAAGTTTCTAATAATGTATCAATCACTTTTCTATTCTTCGTTAACAATGAAGCATTTCTAAAATAAATCTTATTATTCTTTCTAATTATAATACCAACATGGGAAACATCTAATCCATCCAAAGGTGAATATATACCTACAAAATCTCCTGTCTTAAGACGTTGTAAAAGAATTTGGTTTATCTCAAACATAGGAATATAGGTAATTTTTCTCACAATAATCCCTATCCTCTGATATATAATGTTCGTTTTTGTTTTTATAGTTTAAATATTTAACTACGGATATTGTTTGATCACTTATTTGACTTGTTATATCCTTAGCATTAAATGGTTCCAGATTGTGCCAATCGGAAAAAAAATGTTTCCTATATATAAAACTCATACAATCAACACCCTTAAAATTGATTACTAATTGTTCAGGTGTATTATAAAATCCAATTTTAAATTATAAGCTAAATAAGGAGTTCCAAGAAAATAATTTGATATTAAATAAATACGATTTGATAAATCTTTATTGCTCAACTTAGGATCATTAAATATAATATTAATTTTCTTTAACGTTTCAGTATTTGTATGTATTGTATGTGCCCATACAAAATAAGGATAAAAACTTAAAGTTAAGAATAGAAATATCAGAAAAATTAATTGTTTTATCAACTGTTTTAACTTTTTTTCATAAATCCTTATTTATAAAATTATTTAGGAATGACATTGAGCAACCCTTGGGTAACATAAATAACCCCATTTGCCTGCGGAATACCATTTACCCAGATCTTATTTTGCTCACCTACTTTATTTTTTACAACCAATTGCTGTTTTGAATCATCAAGAGAAATATATAATGGATCATTATAATAGGTTTGAAGCACAAAAGTACCATTATGCTTTAAAACCTGTTCTTTTAGATATTCTGGAGTGTAACTTCCTAATACGATCGTGAAACCCATTAAACGTTTGAGAGTTGATTCATTTTGGACATCCATCAATGAACCTTGAATAGGAAATTTAGGCTTTTCCATTCCCTCGTTCGGAACAGCAAAAATAGTATAGGGACCTTGACGCTCAATTATTGAAAATAACCCTGTTTTACGTAACGCCGCAGTATAATCCCCAAGTATAATCGAAGCACGTAAAGTTTGATCCAGCGTTTCATCTACATAAACAGGCATAGCTGGAACAGGAAATTCCTTTGCATTATTATAAACTGGAATAAAATATAATTGTGTGTTTCCATGAAAATAATACGTATCCGCCTTGGCAGTATGACGACAATACCACGAGGGTGTTCCTTGCCATTGACATTCACGTTCATGTTCTGGAACACCTGAACAGTTAGAAAGAGATAACAATCCTATTAACCCGCTAAACCAAGTCGAAAATTTACTTATGTTCTTTTTATCAATCAGATTGCTAACTCGTAAACATATCATTCTGTTAAAATCCTTATATAAAATCTTATCTGTACCATCAATAAATAAATATCAAATCATATATATTCATGATTTATATTCATAATGAATATTTCGACAAGCTTTCAATGATTCTTTAATAAAAATAAAAAAACCTTCTTCATTTCCATACAATGTCATGAATATTTATCACACCTGTTGCCAACATAACTAATCGATCAACACCCATTGCTATCCCGGAACATAAAGGTAAATCATTTAAAATTTCTAAAAATTCTTCATCTATTTCCCACTCTATCATATCAGGATAAAATTTACGACGCTGTTGACGATCATGCATAAATCGTTTTCTTTGGATATTAGGATCCGTTAATTCTTCAAAAGCATTTGCTAACTCTAGCCCACCTGCATAAAGCTCGAATCGCAAGGCAACCCTAGGATCAGAAGGATCAGGTTTGGCTAATGCTGCTTGACTTATAGGCCAATGCGTTAAAAACGTTGGCTGTTCTCTTCCTATAAATGGTTCAATTCTATCCAATAAAATACGAAAAAATAAATCTTCCCAAGTTTCATTTTTTCGTAATTCTGTTTTTGCCTCATAAGCTAATATTTCTGCATTTTCTGGCATATCCAATATATTAATCCCAACATAATACTTAAATGCCTGTTCTATTGTCAGTCTTTGAAAAGGTTTTGTAAAATCCATAATGATATCGTTATAGATAAATTGAGGAGGAAATAATCTTTTAAGTAATAGTTCTGTTTCGTCCATCAATTCATGTAATAAGCATTCTGGACGATACCACTCCAACATTGTAAATTCTGGTAAATGAGTTGAACCACCTTCCTTATTACGCCAAACTCTAGCAAGCTGAAAAATAGGATGATGAATTTCAGCTAAAATTTTTTTCATGGCAAATTCAGGGCTGGTATGTAAAAAAAAATTATAATTTTTATTCTGAGGAGTTTCATAAACTGTATGAAAAGGGTGAAGATGTACTTCCTCTCCTGGTGTTTTTACCAAATAGGGTGTTTCAACTTCTAAATATCCACGAGCATCAAAAAAACTACGTATAGCCTGGATCATCCATTGACGACGTCTTAGCAATGGTAAACGATCAGCTATTGAAGTCTGAACCCTATTCATAAAAACTGTATTCCTTGTAAATTTATTAAATTATTTTTATATTTCCATTTATATAGTTTTTAATCTTTCCATAAAACTTAAGTGTTTTAAATCAAGAAAAATTTTTATGTTATCAACAACTCTTCGAAATGCTCAAGATTTACTCAACTCTAAATTGATAAATCAAGAATTCATAGAACCCTTACAAAACCTTGAAAAAATTTATGCAACAGCCATATCACCAGACATGGTTAATCTTATCCGCCAATTAAATAATAAGGATCATCATCATAACCCTATAGGTTTACAATATATTCCTCATCCTGATGAACAAAACAATCATCCCGATGAAATTCACGATCCAATCGGAGATGAAGCTCTATCACCTATAAAAGGAATTGTCCATCGATATGAAGACCGCGTTCTCTTAAAGCCTTTATTGATTTGCCCTGTTTATTGCCGATTCTGTTTTAGGCGTGAACAAGTCGGACCAGATCAGGGTATGCTAAATGAACAAGAACTATACAACGCTCTTAAATGGATTAAAGTCCATTCTCAAATAAAAGAGGTTATTCTTTCTGGAGGTGATCCTTTTATTCTTTCACCTCGCCGTATGAATTTTATTGTCCAACAACTTAATCTTATTCCTCATATCACAACAATCCGTATCCATACACGCGTTCCTTTTTCTACTCCTTCTCTTTTAACAGATCAATTTATAACAAGCTTAACCAGCAAAAAAGCTTTATGGGTTGTTGTTCATGCAAATCATCCAGATGAATTTACCGAAAATGCACAAAATGCCATTCAATCCTTAAATTCAAAAGGCATCCCTCTACTTAGCCAATCGGTTTTACTTAAAGGCATTAATGATAATGTCGAGACATTAGAAAAATTATTAAGATATTTTGTTGAATGGCGAATTAAACCTTATTATTTACATCAACTTGATAAAGCTCCAGGAACAAGTCGCTTTTACGTATCTATAAATCAAGGAAGAAAATTGCTCGAAGCATTAAGGGGACGCGTCACAGGTTTGGCATGGCCAACCTACGTCTTGGATATTCCAGGTGGATATGGCAAAGTACCCCTTGGTCCTGATTATTATAATGCTACAAAACCCGGTATTATTTTAGATCCAAATCATAAAAACCACAAAATTTAAATTATATCTTGCAGCAATCCCTTGTCCAATCTATATAAAAAGATTATAAACCATCTTTTTAAAATCTTTATATAAGTCAGAGAGTATCATGAAACAACAGGCAAACCAAATCCGTGCAGGTCAGGTTATCGAACATGATGGACGTCGGTGGTCTGTCCTTAAGCAACAAATTATCACACCTGGTAAAGGAGGAGCATTTATCCAGGTTGAAATGCGTGATCTTAAAACAGGCAACAAAACCAATGAACGTTGGCGTACTGCTGATACAGTCGAGCGTCTGTTAACAGAAGACAAAGAATATAACTACTCTTATGAAGATGGTAATAATCTTGTTTTCATGGATCCAAAAACTTTTGAACAATTTATGCTACCAAAAGATATTTTGGGCAACCAAGTGGCTTTCTTACAAGATAATATGAAGGTTATCGTGAATTTGGTTGAAAATGATCCTATTTCTGTTACCTTACCTCCACAAGTAACCTTGGAAATTGTTGAAGCTGAACCAGTAGTTAAAGGTCAAACAGCAAGTTCTTCATATAAACCTGCAATATTATCTAATGGCGTTAAAACAATGGTTCCTCCCTTTATTGAAGCTGGAGAAAAAATTGTTGTCCGTACCGAGGATGGAAGCTATGTTGAAAGAGCAAAAAGTTAAGCCTATTCAAACACAGACTTATCTAATTCATTTTTAATTTATTTAAAAAAAAAGATGTCAAATCTTAATCAATTAAGAAAGACATCTTTTTAAATTTATATTATTATATCAAACTAGATTATTTAATATTATTATTCGTTTCCAAAGCCCTTATCAATTTTAGGAAAAATTAATGGCAATTCGACTTTCCCCTCATATGACAGTAATGCAAAATGCGGCCCAAAAGGCTGCACGCACGCTTCTTCGTGATTTTAATGAAGTTGAAATGCTGCAAGTCAGTGTCAAAGGACCAGGGGATTTTGTATCACAAGCAGATCTTAAAGCCGAATCGACCATTAAAAACGAACTTAGTAAAGCAAGACCTGGTTATGCTTTTTTAATGGAAGAAAGTGGTGCCAGTGGTGGTGATAATTGGAGTTGGCGTTGGGTTGTTGATCCATTAGATGGAACAACCAATTTTTTACACGGAATTCCTCATTGGGCTATTTCTATTGGTCTACAAAAACGTAACAACAAAGGTGAGGTTGAGATTGTGGCAGGTGTTATTTACAATCCTGTTGCCAATGAGATGTTTTGGGCCGAAAAAGGTATTGGTGCTTTTTTAAATGAACGCCGTCTTCGCGTTTCTTCCCGACGTGACATGTATCAAGCAGTGATTGCAACAGGTATTCCATTTGCGATTTCCGATCTTAATAAACAAGAAAAATTTGTTAGGATTCTTAAATCAGTTATGCCAAAAATTGCTGGAATAAGACGTTACGGTGCCGCTGCACTTGATTTAGCATGGGTTGCAGCAGGACGTTATGAAGGTTTTTGGGAAATGGATCTTAAACCTTGGGATGTGGCTGCAGGCATCTTATTAGTTAAAGAAGCTGGTGGATATGTTACTGATCCAGAAGGTAATTCTTTGGATGATTTAACAATGTCCGTTAATACCGTTGCAGGAAATACAGCTCTTTTTCCAAAAATTAGAGAAATTATATTAGAAAATATTTCCAAACCCTGCTAAATAATGATAATTAACATTATTGTTCATTTCAATAGGTTGAGAATTTGTTAATGTCTTTTTTTCTTTCTCCTATACCTTTAATTAAAAGAAAACAATTTTATTTTTTAACAATTGTCTCGACCTTATTCTTTCCATCTGGAATAATAAATAGTTTTGCACAAGTAAATATTAATAATTCAGCCTTAAATTCATTAGGTCCCGCAAAAAAAAATACTCCTCCTAAACAAAAAAAAGAAAAAAAAATAACCTCTCATAAAAAAAATGTAAAGCATAATTCTATAAAAAATACACAAACCCTTTCTAAAAAAAACAAAATTACTACTGATTCTCTTCCTACAATTCCTAACTCTCCCCCTCCAAATCCTGTATTTAAAGATCCTGAACTTAACATTCCCTTACATCCCCCTTCTCCTCCACCAATGCCTAAAATAAATCCAGCAGCCCAAGGGGATGTTGTTGTTACAAATAAACATATTATTATTAATTTCGTAGGGGATAATAGCGATTTAAATGAAACAATGATGAAAGCAATCATGAACTTCGCGAATAATCTTAAACAACATCCGCAAAATCAGGTTTATTTAAATGCCTATAGCCATGGTACAGCTGACGACATTTCAACACCTCGACGAAATGCTCTTAACCGTGGGTTAGCCATTCGGGCTGTACTCATCAATCAAGGAATTCCAACAACACGTATTTATTTGATTGCCAAAGGAATTCCTGAAACAAACATTAATAAAAATCATGATTATGTTGAAATAATTCGATCTGATTTAATAAATTAACATTAAATAATATTATAAATTTAAAATATATTATTTATTCTTTTTAGTTTATAAAAGTGAAAAATGAAACATTTACTAATACTTCGTTGTGGCAAAAAATCCATTCATAAAATATGGATGAATCGTATAAGAAACCTTATGGACATCGCATTTGTTTATTATGATGATTCAAATTTTTCAGACGATAATCCAACCTATACTTTTTTATCAAAAGGAACTA
Organism: uncultured Commensalibacter sp.; assembly: GCA_946699565.1. Taxonomy (GTDB): domain Bacteria; phylum Pseudomonadota; class Alphaproteobacteria; order Acetobacterales; family Acetobacteraceae; genus Commensalibacter. Next base: position 64,994 of record CAMPDW010000003.1, read on the forward strand.
AATTAACAGGTGTCTATGATTTTATTATACATAATGAAACAATTATTAATAAATATGATTATTTCTGGTTATTTGAAGATGATTTAATTTTACCTTATACAACAGCTGAAGGCATTATTAATTTCATAGAAATCTATAATCCTTCTTTATCTGCTCCATCCTTAAGTTCTGATAGTTATTTTACACATCCTTTTACACTTCAGCTACCTTCATTATTATTACGAGGGGTTGATACAGTAGAATGTATGTCACCTATTATGAATAAAAATTTTTTATATTTAACTTTGGAACAATTAAAAAAATATCCAATTTGGGGAATTGAAAGATATTGGCAACATCTTTTATGGAAATTAAAAGAAGTTGCTTTTATTTATGATAAATGGCCTATATTACACACTCGCCCTGTTGGAAAAGGAACACTTTATCAAACTGCTCATAATAATTCTATTAACTATGCACAAGATGATTATGACGCTTTGCAATTATATACTTTAAAATTTAATACTTTCATGAATATATTGTTTGGTATTGAGGATAAATTTAACTCAAATTGCTTATACGGATCTTTTTTACGAAATTTTATCAACTTTAATCTTCAACTTTTAGAAGAAATTCATGGAAATAATATTCTTAACAAAGTTCTAGAAAAAACATTTTTTTCTAATAATCTTTTTTCTCAGTTTCTTTCATTTAATATTGTAAAAAAACTTTTAAATATTAATAAAGGTATTAATGGAGATTTAAGCAATGTTATTGTTAAAGAATGGTCATTTGGAAATCAAACAACAAGTGAAACTTGGTGTGGAAATATGATCTTCAATTTTAATGGAAAGGTTATGAATTACTTTCATCCTAACGAATTTCGATGGGAAATTATAAACGATCATTTTGCTTTAATATCTAAAAATAATAAAATAAAAACTATATTTGATGAAAAAATGATTAAAAATAACAAAATAATTTTAACTGGTAAATTTGATAATAAAGAAGGAGATATTCACTTTCTAAAAGAAAATTAATTTCTAAACATAATAAAAAATCCTCTATATAGAGGATTTTAAAAATTTATGAATAACTCACTTAAAAACTTAACCTTGACGAGCTTTCATACGTGGGTTTTTCTTATTAATTACATATACTTTTCCATGACGACGAACAATACAACAATCCTTGTCGCGAATCTTCGCTGAACGTAAGCTATTTTTAATTTTCATAATTCATTTATCCCAAGCATTAAATACAAAAAGTTATTTTTTATATAAAGAAAATTAATAAAATGTCAAACTTAAAGCATTTTTTATTCAAGTTTAATCTTTTTAAAAATTTTCTCAAATTGTTTGAATTCAGCCGACCTTAAAGAATTCCGACGCCATGCCAAGCCAACGGTTCGCCATGTTGGACTTCCTTCCAAAGAACGAACGTCAATATTCTTATCCTTTAATCCACCTGATTTTATTACCATTTCAGGAATAAAAGCAATACCCAAACCTACCTCAACCATACTTATAACAGTATCCAAGGAAGAAGCAAGAAAATTACTACTAAAATCATTTACTGTCTTAGAAGTTTGAATTTGACGACACATATCAATTGTTTGGTCTCTTAAACAATGTCCATCTTGTAATAAAATAACCTCTTTTGGATCAATTTGCTGCAAACTAACCTTTTTCAATTTTGTTAATACATGATCTCTAGGAGTAATTAAATAAAAATTGTCCTTATAAAGTGCATAAGTATCCGCACCACCACAAGAACATGGCATAGCAATTATTAATAAATCCAGATATCCAATAAAAAGTTTCTCCATCAAACTTTCAGTAATATCTTCTTGAATAGTCAATGTTAACTTCGGATATGAGGAACGAATTTCTTTAACAATTGATGAGATAATATAAGGAGCGATTGTAGGAATGATACCAAGTTTTAAAGTGGATGATAAAGGTTCGTGGGCAAAACTTACCATTTCACGTACCGTTTCTAACCCTTGTAAGGCAACTCTTGCTTGTTCAGCAATCTCTTGACCTAAAGGTGTAAAAACAACTCTTTTCCCTGCTGTTCTATCCAAAATTGAAACATTTAATTGGCGTTCCAGACTTAAGATACCAGCTGATAACGTAGATTGTGTAACTGAACACGCACTTGCCGCCCGACTGAAATGATGAAGTTCAGATAAAGCAATCAAATAACGTAATTGTTGTGGAGAAGGAAGTGCTTCCATCGTTTTTTTTAATTATCCATTACTAAAAAATTCATTTGAAATATTATCATTTATTCCACATATTAATAGAGGAAACGAAAATTTTATATTATTATTTTAAGGAAAATATGAAATGTTAACAATTGGTGATCAATTTCCTTCATTTAGTTTAACGACTGTCCCAGCTGGACCTGATGGATTAAAAGGTGAATTCATAACTCTTGATAATCAAAGTGATAAGGGCAAATGGAAATTATTTTTCTTTTGGCCAATGGATTTCACTTTTATTTGCCCAACAGAAATTGCTGCTTTCAGTGATATGGAAAAAGAATTTTCTGAGCGTAATACAGCCGTTTATGGTGTATCTATTGATTCGGAATATGTCCACTTAAATTGGCGTTTACATAATGAAACGTTGAAAAATCTTAATATTCCAATGTTGGCTGATAATAAACGTGAACTTTCAGCTGCACTTGGAATTCTTCATTATGAAGCTGGTGTTGATTTAAGAGCAACTTATATCATTGACCCAGAAGGGATCATTCGTCATGTAAGCGCAAATGATTTATCTGTTGGACGTAATCCAGAAGAATTTTTAAGAATTCTTGATGCTTTACAAAATGGTGGTCTTTGCCCTTGTAGCTGGCATAAAGGTGATAAAACACTTTAATAACCTCCAAATTTTTAATAATAAAAAACCTTTTGGAAAATCAAAAGGTTTTTTATATCGAAATTTAAAAATTCAATATAAAATAGATTTAATTTCTTAATATCAAATTAAATTATATAAATTATGAAAGCACAAATTTTACAACATGTACCTTTTGAAACAGGTGGTTATATTCTTGACTGGTTAAAAAATAATAAATTTATAATAGAAATAATAAAACTCTATCAACCAAATATTTCACTTCCAGAAGAATATTATGACATTGATCTATTAATTGTCATGGGTGGACCGATGAGTGTTCACGATGAAGATAAATATACATGGTTAAAAAAAGAAAAACAGTTTATAAAAAATCAAATCGATAAAAACATCCCTGTCCTAGGTATTTGTTTAGGAGCTCAATTAATTGCTAATATATATAATAAACAAGTTTCAATAACTAAGCAAAAAGAAATTGGTTGGTTCCCTATTCAGGTCATACAATCCAATATTAGTCAATCACTTCAATTACCTGAACAATTTATCACTTTTTTATGGCATGGAGAACAATTTGAAATTCCTACCCATGCAAAATTATTTGCTTCCAGTCAAGCTTGTCCTCACCAAGCTTTTATTATGAAAAAAAATATTATCGGTTTACAATTTCACCCGGAAATAACTTTAACAATGATTAAAATAATGATTGAAAACTGCTATAAACATGATTATGCAGATTTACCGACTATTCAATCTATCCAACAAATGATTACTGTTCCAGATGAATATTATAAGCAAAATCACCTAGTCATTGACACAATACTAACTTATTTAACTAATCAAAATCGAAATTACTAGATATTTTTTTCTATTACCTGCTTTAAATCTTTTAAAATATCTTCGACAATTTGATTATCTTTTGCCTCAACCATGATCCGGATCAAAGGCTCTGTACCACTTTTTCGTAAAAGAATACGACCTTCTTTACCTAATTTTATTTCAGATAATTTAACAGCTTGCTTGACAGCATCTGTTTGTAACGGATCTTTATTTCTATAACGAATATTACATAATTTTTGAGGAAATGGTTCAAACATTCTACAAACATCGCTGGCCTTTTTACCCTGTTCAACAATAACAGCTAAAACTTGTAAAGCTGCAATGAGACCATCCCCAGTTGTTGAAAATTCTGACAGAATCATATGTCCAGATTGTTCGCCCCCAACATTACAACCAAGCTCACGCATTCTTTCAACGACATATCGATCACCAACACAAGTCCTAATCAATTGAATATCATTATCTTGTAAAAACTGATCCAAACCTATATTAGACATCACGGTTGCCACAATTGTATGATTCTGAAGTCTTTTTTTCCTACTCAAAAACGAGGCAATTAAAGCCAGTATTTGATCTCCATCTATTAATTTTCCTTCTTCATCAACCAGCAACATGCGATCTGCATCCCCATCAAGGGCAATACCTAAATCAGCTTTATTTTCCAAAACAGCTTGAATAAGTGATTCTGGATGGGTCGATCCACAATTTTTATTTATGTTTAAACCATTCGGCGTGCATCCAAGGATAATAACTTCCGCCCCTAATTCCCATAATGCTTTTGGAGCAACATGATAGGCTGAACCATTTGCACAATCAATTACTATTTTTAATCCATCCAAACGATAACCACGTGGAAAAGAAGCTTTTGCGTGTTCAATATAACGTCCTGCTGCATCATCCAAACGCAAGGCACGTCCTATATGCTCAAAACTCGCTAATTGATCTGATAAGTCAGATCTCATCATTGTTTCTATTTCTATTTCTTGGACATCCGATAATTTAAAACCATCACGATTAAAAATTTTAATTCCATTATCTTGAAAAGGATTATGAGATGCTGAAATCATTACCCCAAGATCAGCACGTAAAGATCGTGTAAGCATAGCAATGGCAGGTGTGGGCATAGGTCCAACTAAAATCACGTCCATTCCAGCCGAAAGAAAGCCTGAAACAAGTGCACTTTCAATCATATAGCCTGATAAACGTGTATCTTTACCAACCAGGACTTGATGCCTTCTATGATCTTTATCTGCCATAAACATCAATCCAGCAGCCTGACCCAATTTTTGGGCAATATTTACCGTCATAGGATCACTATTAGCTGTACCACGAATACCATCAGTTCCAAAAAGTAATCTATAATTTTTCATAAATTTTTCCCCTATGTGTAAAAAATAAATTTATAACTAATTATCTAAACTATTCCTATGAATATAAAGAATGCCACATTTTCAAAGTCTGTAATGCTGCAGGAACATTGTGAACCCGAATAATAGAATTTCCAAAACAATATGCAGGGGATGAAGCAATCATTGTTGCATTATCATAATCCTGAAAATTCATAGATCCGACAATTTCTTTTATAAAGCGTTTTCTTGACACGGCTAAAAGTAATCGACAACCAAAATTAGCAAAAACTGGTAATTTTTTTAATAATACTATATTTTGTTGAAAATTTTTAGCAAAACCAATCCCTGGATCAATTATAATATTTTCCTTACGAATTCCTGCAGCGATCACTTTTTCAATTTTTTTCTCCATCTCACGATAAACATCAAAAACAACATTATTATAATGATCATAATGATGCATTGTTTGAGGACTACCACGCATATGCATTAAAATAACAGGACATTGAGCCTGAGCAACAATACGAAGACTTTCATCATGATCAAGTGCTGTAATATCATTAATTAAATCAGCACCGACCTCTAGTGCACGCCGCATTGTTTCTGCGTTTCGAGTATCAACAGAAATATATGCCCCGCAATTTTTTAATTCACAAATAACTGGAAGAATACGTCGGCATTCTTCTTGAACAGTAATACTCTGAGATCCTGGACGTGTACTTTCACCACCAATATCAATAATATCTGCACCATCTTTAACCATTTGATAACCAGCCTCAACAGCATCATGCAGAGAATAATGTTTTCCACCATCACTAAAACTATCGGGTGTAACATTCAATATACCCATTATTAAAGGACCAGCTGGTAGCCCAGCTAATGGAGGTGTTGTTGCTAATCTGTCTAATTGTGTCTTAAATTGTTCTAAATAAATTATATCCGCAATGGATCTTATCTCGCTTTTTTGAATATGCATCATTTCTACCATCGAAAAAGCAAGTTTTTCGCTTTGCCCAATAAAAGGTAAAGCAATGTGTTGAGCAATAGCATTTTGAGCGTTTTCAGCAAACAAAAAACCAGTAGGATTTAAAAGAATATTATTCATCAGTTAATAAAGCAGTTTATCTTTAAGCTTAAAATAAAAATAAGTGAAAAGAATAAATTCTTTTCACTTAATAAATACAGATTTCGCTAAATTAAACCTAAAATTTTAATTTAGTTTATCAAAATTCATGGCGGGTGAAGGTTCAGAATTATCTGACCTTTTATTTTCTTCACCATGATTTTGTTCTTTCTCAGAATTTAAATCTTTTGAATTATAATGAGAAATATCAACTGATGATCTTAATTTTTTAGTCGTGTCATCAACAACACTTCGTTCAATTTTTTCACCTTTAAGAACTTGTCGAATTTCATCACCACTTAAAGTTTCATATTCTAATAAACCTTGAGCCAATCTTTCAAGATCTTCTCTATGTTCTTGCAAAAGTTTTGTGGCACGTTCAAAAGCATTATCAATTAATCGTTTAACTTCTGCTTCAATCTCGTGCACGGTTTCACTAGAAATATTCTTACCTTGTCCCATCGAATGGCCAAGAAATACTTCTTGCTCTCCTTCAGCATATGATACAAGACCAATTTTTTCACTCATACCCCATTCAGTTACCATTCGACGAGCAAGATCTGTAGCCATTTTAATATCGCCCGAAGCACCATTCGAAACATTTTCTGGGCCAAAAATCATAGACTCTGCACATCGTCCACCCATTGCAAGAACCAATTCAGCCAAACATTTGGATTTACTTTTGGAATAACGATCCCCTTCAGGTAGACTCATCACCATACCAAGTGCACGACCACGAGGGATAATCGTTGCCTTATGTACAGGATCACACCCTGGTGTAAATAACGCACAAATAGCATGTCCACCTTCATGATAGGCTGTCATTTTTTTCTCGTCTTCACTCATAACTAAAGAACGGCGTTCAGAACCCATCATCACCTTATCTTTGGCATTTTCAAATTCAAGCATTGAAACTGTACGACGATTTAATCGTGCGGCTAGAAGTGCAGCCTCATTCACCAAATTCGCCAAATCTGCCCCTGAAAATCCTGGTGTTCCACGTGCAATAACTTTTGGATCAACATCTGAAGCTAAAGGAATTTTTTTCATATGAACACGTAAAATCTTTTCACGTCCACCCACATCCGGATTGGGCACTACCACCTGGCGATCAAAACGTCCTGGACGTAAAAGTGCAGGATCAAGAACATCAGGACGGTTTGTGGCAGCGATAAGAATAACGCTTTCATTACTGTCAAAACCATCCATTTCAACCAACATCTGGTTCAAGGTTTGTTCACGTTCATCATTACCTCCACCCAAACCAGCACCACGATGACGACCCACCGCATCAATTTCATCAATAAAGATGATACATGGGGCTGCTTTTTTTCCTTGTTCAAACATATCACGAACACGGGAGGCACCAACCCCAACAAACATTTCAACAAAATCAGAACCCGAAATCGTAAAAAATGGAACATTAGCTTCACCAGCAATAGCACGTGCAAGCAAAGTTTTACCCGTTCCTGGAGGACCAACCAATAAAACACCTTTTGGTATTCTTCCACCCAAACGTTGGAATTTTTGCGGATCTTTTAAAAATTCGACAATTTCTTCTAATTCACTTTTTGCTTCATCAATACCTGCAACATCTGCAAATGTAACACGTCCTTGTTTTTCTGTTAATAAACGTGCTTTAGATTTTCCAAAACCCATTGCTTTACCACCGGCACTTTGCATATTCCGCATTAAAAGAATAAATAATCCAATGATAAGCAATGTTGGCAAAAGATTTAAAACAAGTTGCCAAAACAAATTTGGATGATTGTCTACAGGTTTAACCTCGATTGATACTTTATGATCTGTCAACTTAGTTAAAAGAGTATTATCTTGTGTTGGTAAATAAGTTTGAAACTTTTTACCATCTTGACTTGTTCCTGTTAAATACCGATCTTGTATTGTAACAGATTTTACATTTCCTGCATTAACATCCTCTATAAATTTAGAATAATTAACTTGATTATCTAAAATGACATTGCTGCTAGGACGGAAATAACCCACCACTAACATCACCGCCACAATAACGAGGATCCATAAACTTAAATTACGCCCAAAATTTTTCATTCTACTTTTTGTTTCCATGTTCTAGGATAAACAAGTTGTTCAAAAGAATAGTCAATTAACTCTATTCTATTCTTGATATTACTATTTATCTTTTATTTAATAAGATAAGAATTGAAACGAAACTTGCCTAGTCTAAAATATATTTTTCCTTAAAAATATTGAATCTTCTTCATATTACCATGATTATAATCGTAAATTTAAGCTAATTTTATGGTCGAAAAAAGATTACTTTGTGTTAAAGATTGGGCTGGTTGAAAAAGAATATCCCAATCGCTGATTGATTTATCAAAACATATGTTTAAATGAGGAACAGCTATAACTCTATCCTTTCTCCAAAATGCTGGTAAAGTTTTTAAAATACAAACGGGCAACCCCTGACGACAAGAGAATTCTTTATAGGCATCTCCCAAAGCCGCAATTTTCACGTCTTTATCAACCTCATGATTTGGAATAACAACACGAAATCGATGATCCCATATTATATTAGGTAAAGCTACTTTTGCTTTTTCAATGGCTTTTTCTTCACGAATAATTAACCACCAATTTCCCAACCGACCCGCGGAACAAATTTGTACACCTCCAAGCGTAACTTTACGCATAGAATGAACAAGTTTTTGAATAGATTTTTGCAAAGGAGCATAAATAGATCCTGAAATGGTGCGAATTAATGCACCGAGAACACGTTCATTCATTGACAAATTAGAAAACAAGGCAAAACCTTCTGACCTCACAATAATATTTTGCATTATATAATGAGCTTGCAACTGATCATTTTCCATTCTTTTTTTTCCCTCTTCCCATGCTCGTTTTAAAAGAAGAGAAACTGTTCCTGAGGTTTTCCAAGATACTGATAATTCTTTTCTTAATTGATTCCTTGTAAATTGAATATCTTGATTAGATGGATCTTCCACCCATTGAATATTTTCTTTTCGTAAAGTTTCTTTTAAACGTTGAGGGGAAATTTTTAAAAAAGGTCGAATTAACCTGACTTGTGGCAAGTCAGTAATCAAAGCCATTGAAGCAATACCATCGTTACCACTTCCTGATTGAATTCGCATCATAACGGTTTCCGCTTGATCGCCGGCATGATGGCCCAGAAGCAAATCAACACTTCCCATCTTGCAACATGTATCAATTAAAATTTGGTAACGTTTTATCCTTGCCCTTTCTTCTAAGGCTGAACCCCTTTTAAAATTTTCTATTATTAGAATTTCTGATGGAATACCTAAACATTTTAATCTCTTTTGCGTTAAAATAGCTTCTTCTTTAGATTCATTTCGAATACCATGATCTACAATCAAGGCAAAAACATTTTGACGCCAACGGGAAGCCAACAATGCTAAGCAAAGACTATCAGCACCACCAGACACAGCAATAATAACAGGAGAGGAATCGAAATTATCTTCCCCCCATGGACCTAACGGTTCAAGAATAAGATTAAATTCATTTTGTGATACAGGTAATAAAAAGTTATGCATATAAATTTATTAGGAACACTTAGCTTTTCGACTTAATTTCAAGGCAGATGATTTTACTTGGTCAGATGCATTTGGGAATTTACTATGTAAAAGAGTTAATGCCTGACAAGCTTCTTGAGTTTTACCATTTTTTAACATTGAATAACCCACACCAAGCAAAGCTACAGGAGCTTTAGGTGATTTTGGAAAATTTTTATAAACAGTATAATAACTTACGGAAGATGCTTTAAAATTTCCTTGTCCTGCCTGTGCCTGTGCTAATAAAAAACGTGCATTGACGGATTTTGCCCCTTCTGGACTAGAAATAATTTTTTGAGCGATAAATTCTGCCTCTTGAAAATTACCATTTACTAGTGCTTGCTGTCCATCTTTTAAACTTGTACCACCATTGGTAGAAGCCGAAAATTTGGAAGATGCAACGGATGATGGGATTGCTGTTGCAGCACCTACACCAACAGCAGCTTTACCGAAAGATGTGCCGGAATTAGCTCCATCACCATGTTCTGCAGTAAAATTCATGTCATCAATTTTTTTATTTAAAAGATTAGTTTGCGTTTTGATTTGATTGGTCAAATCATCCAATTCACCTCGCATTGTTCTTTGTTGGTCTTCTAAAATATTAATTCGGCTTACTAAATCAGGAAGTAATGTATTATTTGAATCCAATGTTTCATCTTTATCTCGATCTTTATGTTTCTTTTTACGATGACTATCAGAATCATCATCACCAACATCACCATTTTGAACCTGAAGTTGATTTATTTGAGCTTTTAATTGGGCAACTTGATTTTGTAATGATATAACTTCTCGACTATTATCCTCTTGAGCATAGCTGTAAGAAGGACAAATCATCACTGAGAGCGTTAAACACGCTAAAGTTTTTTTAATCATTGATCTTTTATAAATTAAATTATGAATATTTGACTGTTTCCTTTGTGCTGTCATTTTAAAAACCTTTTATTCCCTTTTTCTCACGATAATAAATTCAAAACCTATCCTATTACCTATCCTATTATTACATAACAAAAAGCCAGCATAACGTATATACGCTTTACTGGCTTTTTATAAAAAATTACCAAATTATCGATTAACGAACAGATGTGGTCGCGTTACGATTTTGTGACCAAGCTTCTTCGTTATCACCTTCTGCAATAGGTTTATCCTTACCATAAGAAATAGTTGTCATACGATCAGATGCAACCCCAAGTGATACTAAATAGTCACGAGCAGCATTTGCACGACGTGAACCTAATGCAATATTATATTCTTCCGTACCACGATCATCGCAGTTACCAGCAATCATAACTTGAACGTTAGGATATTTTTTTAACCAGTCAGCTTGACGATTTAAAGTTGCACGAGCATCATCTGTTAATTTATTTGAATTAAATTCAAAAAAAACACGATCACCGACATTAGCAACTAAATCAGCTTGACTACCTGGAACTGGACCACTAACAGATGGACCTTGAGAAACATTGCCATTACCTGTTGTTGCGCCTTTATGGTCTCCACCACCACAGGCTGCCAATAATAACGCAGCACCAAAAGCACTAATAAGCTTTAATTTCATTCTATGTATTCCTACAAAACGGCATTATTAGCTCAACACTTTGTTGACTAATAATTACCTAAACAAATCAAAATCAAAATCAAAAAAAGTCACTAAAGATGAAAGACTTAATAGTTTTAATTTTAGTCTTTCATTTATATCTAAACAAGTTAAATACGCAAGATATATTAACAAATTTATAATTATTTACTGCAATAATTTTAATTATTTGATAAAATTTATTTTAACTGTTGCCAGAAGACCAAGAAGGGTCCATCGCCATTGTCGAAGTTGGAATACTTCTTTCATGAAAACCAGTCACATCAATCATTTTAATTGATGATGAAAAGCCGCTTCCACGGGATCCTGCAGCGGATTGATTACAAAAAGCAAGAACACGACCATTAAGACAAAAGGTTGGACTTTCAACCGTAAAACCCTGTGTTAAAATTCGTTCACCTGTTCCATCTGGTGCCATAACACCCAAGGAGAATCCACTTCCTCCTATACGTACAAAAGCAATCAAATCACCCCTTGGGGACCAAACAGGACCAGCATAACTGCCATTTCCATAAGAAATTCGATGTGCACCGCCACCACTTGCACTCATAATATAAAGTTGCTGTCTTCCCCCGCGATCAGAAGAAAATACAATTTGTGAACCATCAGGACTATAACAAGGACTCGTATCAATAGCACCTGAATTAGTAAGTTGGTGTTTACTTCCAGAACCTAAATCAACAGAATAAAGATCAGAACCAGCTCCTCTTGTAACAGACATAACAACAGACCGTCCATCAGGAGAAAACCGTGGAGCAAAAGAAATACCAGAAAAATCACCTAAAATCCGTTGTTGGCCTGATTGAAGGTTGAACAAATAAACTCTTGGTCTATTATTTACATAGGACATAAATGCAATTTGATTTGAAACAGGACTAAATCGAGGGGTTAAAACTAACCAACGACCACCTGTCAAGATACGACTATTCGCACCATCATAATCTATAATAGCTAATCTTTTGGTAGGCTCTGAACGACGTCCAGTTTGTGCAACATAAGCGATACGAGTATTAAAATAACCTTTATCACCCAAAAGACGTTCATAAATAACATCACCAATCATATGAGCTACACGACGAATATCTTCGCCCATTGAACCAGAAGCAGAAATCGAATAAGCAGTTCCCTGCATCTGTTCCCCGGTCAAGGCATTCCATAGGCGAAATTCAACTCTTCCATTAACCTCTGAACCTGTAACAATAGCTCTTGCCCCCATGACCTTATAAGAAGTAAAATCAGGTGTGGATGTTGGTGATGTACTACTGATAACACGGAATAATCCAGTGTTATTTAAATCATCGGTTAAAACTTTTGTTAAAACACTACCATTTCCTAAACCGAAATTAGGAATAACAATGGGAATAGGCTCATTTCTTGCACGATCCACCATAATTTCATCCGCACCGGCCTGTTGTTGTGCAAAAACAGAAGATAAAGGAGTCATCATAATTCCACTCGCCATACATCCATAAAGAATTTTACGACGAGGAATTAAAACTTCTCGTAATATATCAGCATCTTGATCAGAAATTATTGAGCGCATAATTCTATTTCCCTATTATTGATAATGCATATTAACTTATAAATTAAGACATAATTATGGACGAAATTTAAAACGAATCTGACTTGTCTTTCCTAACAGATTAGAAGGTATTGGCAATTTTGAACATACAGGACTTAAAACTGCATCTCTAGCACGTTCTGCCAAGGCCCTATAAGAAGAATCTGCATTCATTTTAGCCTGCGTAGACGAGTCAAATTTTACGATTCTAGCCTCTCCTGAAGCATCAATAATTACAATTAAATGGGCTTCAAAATTAGCATAGTCTTTTGCTGCTGTGTCCTCAACATAACACCGACGAACAGACGAAGCAATTTTACCCTGCATTCCAGCAGATAATCCTTTGGTTATATCACCATTTCGAGCACCCCCACCATTTGGGGCACCCCCCTGCCTTGGATTAGCTTTAGCTCTGGGGGGATGGGTCTGTTTCTGATCTGCTTGATAAGCATCCAATGTTGATTCCAATGAATGTGTATCAGGCACTTCTTTTTTCGTTTTTTCAGTTTTCGTTAAACGAGAAAAATTCTGTATCTGGGGCAATGAAGTTGGCACAGGCATTGGCAAAGGTGGAGCTGGCAAATGTGAATTTGAAGATGATGCCAAAGGAGAAACCGTTGGAGGTAAAGTCACTTCAGCAAAAGCTAGAGTCTCTATAGCTTTTGGCAATATAGATTCTTGCTTTTCCATTTTTGCAACAGCCTCTGGTGGCGGTGGCATAGGAGGAGGAGGAGGAGGTGGTGGTGGTGTTTCCTCAAAGGGTGCATTTAAAGGAGGTGTTGGAGATGATGGTGCATCTAGTTTTTCTGATGCTGGAGCATTAGGATTAGATGAATCCTTTTCAGCTTTTGCTGGCACTTCTTGTCCTGGATTATCGTTTGTAAATTCAACTTCTACAGGCTTTTCATCTGGAGGTGAAGGTGAAGGCGTAAAACGAAAGAGCCATGCAAATAAGAAAGCTAATATTGCAATTCCAAAATGTGTTCCGATAGATGCTAAAAAAGAACACCTAAATATTTTTTTTTCAGAACGATACATTCCCAACAAAATACACCATCCTTAATTAAGGTATTTTTGAAGGAGGTGCGAAATTTGTTGCATCAGGCATCTGAGCAAGAAGGGCAACATGCGTAAAACCACCTGCGGTAATACGTCCCATTACCTCCATAACCCTTCCATAATTTATATGTTGATCCCCTTTGACAAAAATACGATGTTGCGAATCATTTTGAGACATCGTTTTTAATTGTTCAACAAGTTGATTCATATCTACAACATTATCACCCAAATAAACGGAACCATTCTCTCTGACCGTCACAGTTATTGGTTTGGTATCTGCGTTAATAGGTTTTGCTGCAGTTTTGGGAAGATCAACATTAATCCCGCTTGTCATCATGGGTGCAGCAACCATAAAAATAATTAACAACACCAACATAACATCTACCATTGGTGTAACGTTAATATCAGCTTGAGGACGTTTACCCCGTCCCCGTTTGCTTCCACCTTCTAAAGAAAATCCCATTGATTTTATTCCTGATTTTCTTTTGCCTCGGATTGACGAGAAAGAATAGCACTAAATTCAGCGGCAAACCCTTCAAGTCTTTCAGCAAATAAATTAAGTTTATTATTTACAAAATTGTAAGCAACAACCGCTGGAATAGCAGTTAACAAACCTAAAGCTGTTGCGAATAGAGCCTCTGAAATACCTGGGGCAACAACAGCCAAGCTTGTATTATTTGATTGGGCAATAGATGCAAAAGCATGCATAATCCCCCAAACCGTTCCAAATAATCCAATAAAAGGTGCAACGGGACCGACGGTTGCAAGAAAAGTTACCCATCTTTCCAAACGTTCCATTTCTCTAGTAATAGTAATTGACATTGCACGATCAATACGTTGTTTAACGCCTTCACTGCTCATCTCAATACCATTAATTCTAGCTGACCGACGCCATTCACCCATTCCAGCACTAAATACAGCAGCCATTGGATGCGTAGGTTTTACACCAATATTTTCATATAACTCATCCAGACTGCCACCTGACCAAAATAAATCCTCAAATTCATCAGCCTGACGTTTTACTTTACGTAATGTAAAATATTTATCAAAAATAACAGCCCACACCCATATACTAGCACAGACTAAGCCTATCATAACAAGCTTTACGACTAGCGCAGCATGAATAAAAAGCGCCCAAGGGGACAAACTAGTCGATGGTGCGACCAGATTTGTTGTATTAATTGATGGATCCAAAAACGCCTCCTACATAATCAATCTTGATCATATGAAAAATATCAAGATTATTTATTTTCTAATATCTCATTTGATATAGTTTTTTTTCAATAAAAACAATCATGTTTTAATAATGAAAAACAATTATTGAATTAATCACATCATGGCTTCCATAATTTTTTTCCATTTTTTAGGAAATGGTACGGGTTGATAAGAACCTTTTTTTAAACATACAAGCTGTAACTTTAATTCTGTCACAATTTCCTCATCCCGGAAAAAAACTTGTGAAAGCCAGCAACTTGCCCCTAAAGTTGTAATAATATTGGTTTTGACTATTACCAATTCATCGATATATAAAGGTTTACGATAATGGATTTCTGCTTCCCTTACAACCAGAACCAAACCATCTTTTTTATATAATTCACTCGTAGTTCCACCAAGTCGACGAATAGATTCCGTTCGCGCACGATCGGCTATACCAAAATAACGAGCATGATAGACAATACCGGCTGCATCGACATCTTCATAGCAAATTCTGAATTGATAATTTTTTATATCTTCTTTTGATAATCCAAGATTAGAAACTATGTCATCATCCAAAGAATTTTCAATCATAACTTCCATTATTCTTGATCCTTAATTTTCTTCTGTACTATTATTAAGCAAATCATATTGATTACCCAACGATATAGGTGGAGTCAAATGAAGATGTTTCCAGCCTTTTTCACCCAAGACTCTACCACGACTTGTACGAAGGATTAAACCTTCTTGAATAAGAAAAGGTTCAATAACATCTTCTAACGTATCTCTAGATTCTGCCAAAGCAGCAGCTAAAGTTTCAATTCCAACGGGACCGCCTTGATGAAATTCAGCAATTCGCATGAGGTATCGTCGATCCATTGCATCTAATCCCAACTGGTCAACTTCTAATCTTGAAAGAGCCACATCAGCAATTTCGCGATTAACTGAATCTTTTTGATGATGCTTTACATAAGCAAAATCACGCACACGTCGTAATAAACGTCCCGCTATTCTTGGTGTACCGCGGGAGCGCTTGGCTATTTCCCTTGCCCCATCTTCGGTAAGATCAAATCCGAGTTTCTGAGCTCCTCGGGCAACAATAAATTGGAGTTCTTCAGTTGTATAAAAAATTAAACGCAAAGGAATTCCAAAACGATCGCGTAACGGTGTTGCCAATAATCCAGATCGCGTTGTAGCAGCAACAAGTGTAAAAGGTGGTAAATCAATACGTACAGAGCGTGCTGTTGGCCCTTCTCCTATAATAAGATCAAGTTGAAAATCTTCCATTGCAGGATAAAGAATTTCCTCTATGGATGGATGCAATCGATGGATCTCATCAATAAATAATACATCTTTTGGTTGTAAATTCGTTAAAATAGCAGCTAAATCACCTGCTTTTTGAATGACTGGACCAGAAGTTGCACGAAAACCTACACCTAATTCCTTGGATACAATTTGTGCCAACGTTGTTTTACCCAGCCCTGGTGGACCATGTAATAAAACATGATCTAGAGCCTCACCTCTTTTTCGAGCGGCTTCAATAAAAATAGAAAGGTTTTCACGAGATGTTTTTTGACCAACAAATTCAACTAAAGATTGAGGACGCAATGCAATTTCAAAGGTATCTTCTTGACTCTTAACAGCATCAACAGGTCGTTTTATTTCAGACTTCATCGAGCTAACTCACGTAATGCTTCACGAATAACAAAATCTAATTTTACGGATTCATTTTGTTCAATTAAACGTTTTATAATACGTCCAATAACAGGTTGAGCTTCTACACGACGAAATCCTAAACCTTCCAATGCAAGTAATGCATCAGAAATAATTGTAAGATCTTCATTCTGTAATATTTGGTTAATTGGTGATAATGAAATAATAGAATCTGAATTGGTTGCAACTTTACCATTTAATTCAGTTAAAATACGAGTTGCCAATCTTACACCCACCCCAGAAGCACGCATTAAACTGGCTTTATCCGCAGTCATAATTGTAGTGGTTAATTCATCTGGAGAAAGTACAGATTGAATTGCCAAAGCCATACGAACCCCAACACCCTGAACCGTTGTTAATAACCTGAACCAAGCCTGTTCCTGCCCATCTGCAAAACCATAAAGCAAAATAGCATCTTCTCGTACAATAGTTTCAATTAAAACTTTTGCTATTTCAGGGGGACGAGGTAATCGTGCCAAAGTGCGACTTGACACGTAAATAATATAACCTACTCCATGAACATCAATAAGACAGCGATCTTTGTCATCTTGATCAATCAAAAGACCTGTCAATTGTCCAATCATGCCATTATTGTCCCTTTATTAACATGTATTTGACTTATCCGATGATGTGCATGACAAATGGATAGTGCTAGAGCATCCGCGGCATCAGCCTTGGGTATTTTAACACCTGGTAATAAACGTTGAATCATGATTGAGACCTGCTTTTTTGTCGCAGCACCCGTACCGACCACGGCCTGTTTTACCGTTTTTGCACCATATTCATATACCATAATGTTTTTTTGTGCTGGAATTAACATAGCAACCCCCCTTGCATATCCTAGTTTTAAAGTTGCAGCCCCATTTTGGTTCACATAGGTTTCTTCAACTGCAGCCTCAGAAGGTTGATATATACCAATTAATTTTTCCAGTCCTAAAGCCAAAACACAAAGACGTTTAGGTACACTATCTTTACTATTTGTAGCCATGACTCCACTTGCAACATAACTAAAGAAATTATCATGTGCATCAATAATACCCCAACCTGTAAAACGCAGTCCAGGATCAATTCCAAGAATTCTAACCACGTCCGTTAAGCCGATAACCGCTCTGCAATTTCATCAGACAAATCAAAATTAGCAAAAACATTCTGAACATCATCATGATCTTCTAGTACTTCAATCAATTTTAACAATATCCTAGCATTGTCTTCATCCAAAGCAACAGTATTGGATGGTCGCCATTCAATTTTTGCACTTTTTGGTTCTTTAAACCGAGCTTCTAAAGCATCACGAACCTCAAAGAAATTTTTCATCGCACATGTAATTTCATAATAATCGTCATTCTCTTCAACATTATCAGCGTCAGCCTCAATTGCCGCTTCAAAAATTGTATCAAAATCACCTATGACCTTTGGATATGTTATAATACCCATCCGTTCAAACATAAAAGCAACGGAATTCATTTCTCCTAATGAACCGCCATACTTGTTAAAAGCTGCTCTAATATCCGAGGCTGTACGATTACGATTATCTGTTAATGCTTCAACAATAATAGCAACTCCTGATGGACCATACCCTTCATAACGAATCTCTTGATAATTATCACCATCTGCACTACCTGCGGCTTTTTTTATTGCCCGATCAATATTATCCTTAGGCATATTAACTGCACGTGCCGACGCAATTGCCGCACGTAAACGAGGGTTTGATACTGGATCAGATAAACCTGATTTCGCTGAAACAGTAATTTCACGAATAATTTTCGAAAATTCCTTCGCTCGACGGGCATCCTGTGCCCCTTTACGATGCATAATATTTTTAAATTGCGAATGTCCTGCCATTAATTTTTTCTCTTAATTATAATTTATATTTGTATTTGACTTAATATATATCTTATTTTTTAAATGAAACGTCCATGACAATGTTTGAATTTTTTCCCTGATCCACAAGGACAAGGTGCATTTCTTGGTGTATCTACCCATTCTTTTGAAATATCAGGAAGATCCTTAGGAAGCTCCTTTATCATTTCAGAAGAGGATTCATCTTCTTCATCCGTTGAAACATTCACTTCAACCTTAGCCAAAAGAGAGGAGATACGTTCACGAAGCTCATCTAACATATAATTAAATAAAACAAATGCCTCTTTTTTATATTCATTCAATGGATCTTTCTGACCATAAGCACGTAATCCTATACCTTGTCGCATTTGATCAAGACGTAACAAATGTTCTTTCCAAACGGCATCCAGTGTGGTCAATAAAATTTGTTTTTCAACATAACGCATGATTGACACACCATAATTTGCAACTTTTGCAGCGATCATTCCATCTGCAGCTTTAATAATACGATCCTCTATTATTTCAACAGAAATATCTGTTTCCTCAGACCATTTTTTAATTGGAAGATCAAGATTTAAAAGCCTTTTTATATTAGAAGCAAGCTCATCAACATGCCAATGTTCCACAAAAGATTTTTCCGGAATATGTTTTTCAACCAAAATATTAATAACGTCATATCTCATTGAAGCGATAATTTCAGAAACATCATCCAGAGCCATATATTCACGACGTTGAGAATAAACTTCCTTACGTTGATCATTAATAACATCATCATATTTTAATGTATTCTTACGCATATCAAAATTACGCGCTTCAACTTTTTTCTGAGCTTTTTCCAAGGCCTTATTAATCCATGGATGAACAATAGCCTCACCCTTTTTTAAGCCCATTTTTTGCAACATACTGCCCATACGTTCAGAACCAAAAATCCGCATTAAATCATCTTCAAGAGACAAGAAAAAACGTGAATTACCTGGATCTCCTTGACGACCTGAACGCCCTCTTAATTGATTATCAATACGTCGACTTTCATGACGTTCTGTTCCAATAACGAAAAGACCGCCACTTTGCTTGACAAGCTCATGATCTTTTAGAATTTTTTCTCTAAGTATAGATTCTTGTTTTTTTCTTTCCTCTTCATTTTCAATATGAGAAAGTTGCTGTTGAATTAACATATCAACATTCCCGCCCAATTTAATATCCGTTCCACGTCCTGCCATATTTGTTGCTATTGTAATAGCACCGGGCACACCTGCTTGGGCTACAATTAGAGCTTCTTTCTCATGAAAACGTGCATTCAACACATTATGTTTAATACCTTTCTTATTTAATAAATTAGAAAGAAGTTCACTTTTTTCAATTGATGTTGTTCCAACCAAAATAGGCTGTTTCTTTTTGTGGATTTCTTCAATAAGCTGACTAACCGCATTATATTTTTCATCTGCGGTTAAATAAATTTCATCATGTTCATCTTTACGTTGAACTTTCAAATTCGTTGGAATTGATACAACATCTAATTTATAGATTTCAGCAAATTCATCAGCTTCAGTCATCGCTGTTCCCGTCATACCTGCCAATTTTGGATATAAACGAAAATAATTCTGAAACGTAATTGACGCCAATGTTTGATTTTCCTGTTGGATTTCAACATGTTCCTTAGCTTCCAAGGCTTGATGCAACCCATCCGAATAACGTCGACCCTCCATCATACGACCTGTAAATTCATCAATTAAAACAATTTTGTTATTACGGACTATATAATCAACATCCCGTGCAAAAAGAGTGTGAGCACGTAAAGCTTGTTGCATATGGTGCACAAGGGCTACATTATGAATATCATAAAGATTACCGTTTTTTAAGACTCCTTTTTCACGCATTAATTGTTCAATATGTTCAGTTCCTACTTCCGTGATAATAACGTTGCGGAATTTTTCATCTTTTTCATAATTTACTGGATCTTTAACAATTTCCTTAACAATCTCGTCCACAGAACGATATAAATCTGAACTATCATCTGCGACACCAGAAATAATAAGAGGTGTTCGAGCTTCATCAATTAAAATTGAATCAACTTCATCCACAATTGCATAATTAAACGGTCGCTGAACCATCTCCTCAAGACTATATTTCATATTATCGCGCAGATAATCAAAACCGAACTCGTTATTAGTACCATATGTAATATCCGCAGCATACGCAGTTTTACGTTCAACATCACTTAAATCAGCAATAATTGTTCCAACATTTAAACCCAGAAAATTATAAAGACGTCCCATTTCCGTAGCATCACGAGATGCCAAATAATCATTAACCGTTACAACATGCACTCCTTTACCAGGTAAGGCATTTAAATATACAGCCAGCGTTGCCACTAATGTTTTACCTTCGCCTGTACGCATTTCTGCAACTTTACCATCATGAAGAACCATCCCTCCAATCAACTGCACATCGAAATGACGCATTCCTAAAACCCGTTGTGAAGCCTCTCTAACAACAGCAAAAGCTTCAGGCAATAATTGATCCAATGTTTCTCCGTTTGCTAATCTTTTACGAAATTCAACAGTTTTATTAGCCAATGCAGCATCGTCTAAAACCTGTATTTCAGGTTCCAAACGATTAATTTCAGGTAATCGCTTTTGATAAGCTTTTAATGAACGCTCATTAGAAGTGCCAAAAAAGACACGGGCAAATTTTGCAAACATCAATGTTTTCCAAATTACACTTTGTAATCCTGCCTGTCATTACAATGTGTTTTTATGATTAAATTTTAACTCAGTTTAATTTCAGACAGATATAAAATAAGATTTCAGTATTATAACCAACTTTATTTACATCACAATTATCAAATATTAAAATTATTTACTCTTTTTACAAGTAGGTATGATTAGTAAAATAATAAGACAATTTTATCTTTCCATGTTATAAACAAATAAAATTTATTTACCCTCTCATTATTAAAGGTTTTTTTATGTCTTTTTATATTAAATCACTCAAATTTGCAGCAGCACTTTTATTTTCATCAAGCCTCGTTACAACTACTGTAATGGCCGATGAACCAACAAAACAAGCTTCAACCACAACATCTTTAAGTCAAAATCAAACAAATTCAGTCAAAATTGATGATAACACTGTTTTAGCAACAGTAAATGGGGCAAACATTACATATCATGATGTACAAGATATGCTTAAAGTGGTCTCGAATCAATATAAAACCATTCCAACACCAGCCTTAAATTCAATAATTCTAGAACAATTAATTATTCAGAAAGCTATGCTACAAGCAGCTGAAAAAGAAAATTTACAAAATTCTCCTAATGTGCTGTTCCAATTTGATTTGATAAAAAAAGAAATTTTAAGTTCTGTTTTCAAACAAGAAGCATTAGATAAAGAATTAAAACAAAATCCTATTGATGATAAAACTCTTCAAACTTTTTATGACCAGCATTTTGTTAACGCACCTCCTGTAAAAGAGGCGCATATCCGCCATATTCTAGTAAAAACACAAGCTGAGGCCATTAAAATTATCAATCAAATTCATGCTGGAAAAGATTTTGCCTTACTTGCAAAACAATATTCCACAGATAAAGATTCAGGTAATGAACATGGAGGAGATTTAGGTTGGGTCAAACAGAATTATCCTCTCGCTCCTGAAATTATTAATGCTGCTTTTTCATTAAAAGCAAATACAATAACCAACACACCTGTAAAAACTCAATTTGGTTGGCACGTTATTCAAGTTCTTGGATATAGAAACGCTTCTATTCCTCCCTACGATAAAGTTAAAGAAGCAATTCGTCAGCATTTAATTGAACAGAGAATAAAAAATATTATTCAAAATTTAATTAAACAAAGCAAAATCACAAAAAATAATGATGCAATTCAGGCTTTGACTCAATTATCAGTTTCAAAAAAACAAAAATAATTTACCCATCATTAAAAAAAGGAAAACCATATTCTCTTCTTTAAAAATTATTTTAATTTAAAAATATATTGCTATTATTACCTAATAATATTTATTTATTCTTGGAAAGAATATATGATTTTGCAAATTTTCCTATAAAAGAAAACTTGTAAAATCTTTTTTTTAATCAAATATAAAATTTCAAATCCTTTGATATCAATAATCCATATTAAAGTGAGTTTGATATATGCATTTTTTAAAAGGTAATTTCATGTCAAGTTATCTCATTTCACCTCTTGCCGTTCCTTTCCCAAAACTTCCACCCGTTTCAGGTGTAAAATTAGCATCTATTGAAGCTGGATTACGATATTCTGGGCGTCTTGATTTAACCTTAATGGAATTTACGGAATCTACAACCGTCGCTGGAGTATTCACAAAAAATAAATGTCCAGGCGCTCCTATTGATTGGTGCAGGAAAATTTTACCTCATGGTAAAGCAAAAGGCTTACTAGTCAACGCGGGAATAGCCAATGTTTTTACAGGTCAGGCTGGATTTAATGCAGTCACCTATTCTGCAGAAGCTGTTGCAAAAACCTTAAATTGTCCACCCGAAGAAATTTATATCGCGTCTACAGGAGTTATTGGAGAGCAACTCCCTTACCAAAAAATTATTAATCATATTCCTGATCTTTATAAACAACTTGATCCTAATCAATGGGAAAAAACTGCACAAGCAATTTTAACAACCGATACTTTTGCCAAAGGTTTCTCGCTTGAAACAGATATTGATAACGTTACCGTTATAATTCAAGGGATAGCCAAAGGCAGCGGTATGATTGCCCCAGATATGGCAACAATGCTTTGTTTTGTTACAACTGATGCCAAATTACCAGCTTCAGTTTTACAAAATTTATTAAATGAAAAAGTGAAAACAACCTTTAATTCTATTACAGTAGATTCTGATACATCTACTTCTGATACTCTTCTTTTATTTGCAACAGGACAGGCTTCCAATCCTGAAATATCAGATTTTAATGACCCTCGTTTGTATAATTTTGCCAATGCTCTAGAAAATGTTTTGAAAGAATTAGCTTTAATGGTTATCAAAGATGGTGAAGGGGTTACAAAACTGATTAAAATTGAAATTAAGGGAGCTATCAGCAATGAATCCGCTTTCAAGATTGGACAATCAATCGGTAATTCCCCTTTGGTTAAAACTGCTGTTACTGGTGAAGATGCCAATTGGGGACGTGTTGTCATGGCAGTAGGTAAAGCAGGAGAACCTGCAGATCGTGACCGTTTATCAGTTGCAATTGGTGATATATGGGTTGCCAAACAGGGCGGAGTATTAATTAATTATGACAAGAAAAAAGTTAAACAACATATGAAAGAGCAAACTATTAAAATTAAAGTTGACTTAAATTTAGGATCTGGACATGCAAAAATTTGGAGCTGCAATTTAACGCATGGTTATATAAAAATTAATGGTTCCTATTTACGTTCTTAATTCAGTTTAATTTTATAATGAATCGAACAATTCCTATATGAATACTCTCATTACATCTAATTTTACAGAAGAAGAAAAAATTAAGATACTTGCAAAATCTGCGTTTTTTAACCCCCCATCCTTAAAGCTATCGGATGGAAGGCAAGAACTTGTCGGACTTTCTCGAGAAGAATTAAAACAAGTATTATTAGATATAGGGGAAAAATCTTTTCGTACAAAACAATTATGGCATTGGATTTATCATAAAGGAGTCACTGATTTTTCTCAAATGAGTTCAATCAGCAAACCTTTACAGGCTAAATTAGCTGAACATTGTGTTATCAGCCGACCAGAATTGGTTACACAACAGACATCAAAAGATAATACCAGAAAATTTCTTTTTCGTTTCAAAGACCAACAAGAAGCCGAAACAGTTTATATCCCTGATCGTCGTAAAAATCGCGGCGCAGTTTGTATTTCCTCTCAAGTTGGATGCACCCTTTCCTGTCGTTTTTGTCATACTGGGACTCAAAATCTTGTGCGAAATCTTAGTGCAACTGAAATCGTTGGACAATTTATGGCGGCAAGAGATAGTTATAATGAGTGGCCAACCCCAACAGCTGGAAGACCTCGCTTTTTATCAACCATTGTTCTTATGGGAATGGGTGAACCCCTTTATAATTATGACAATGTTGCAAAAGCCATGCGTATAGTCATGGATGATGAAGGTATTGGTATTTCTCGTCGCAGAATCACTCTATCAACATCTGGTGTTATTCCCATGATGGATCAATGTGGTAGAGAATTAGCAATTAATCTTGCTATTTCTCTTCATGCCGTTAGGGATGATTTACGAAATGAGCTGGTCCCCTTAAACCGTAAATACCCTATTAAAGACGTACTAACAGCTTGCCGTCGCTATCCTGCAGCCAGCAATTCTCGCCGTATTACCTTTGAATATATTATGTTACGAGGAATTAATGATAGTGAAGCAGATGCTCGAGAACTAATACGTTTATTAAAAAACATTCATGCTAAAGTTAATTTAATTCCATTTAATTCATGGCCTGGAAGTGCTTATAAACCTTCTCGCACCGAGCAAGTTCAAAAATTTGCTGATATTATTATGCAAGCTGGTTATTCTTCACCAATACGAATCCCAAGAGGACGTGATATTCTTGCAGCATGTGGACAATTACGCACAGAAAATCAAAGAGCCAAAGCCTTTAGAAATTTAAAAGAAAACGAAACAATTTCCGACTTTTGATATTATTTTTTAAATTAAATAAAAATTGTAAAAATAGTTTATTCAACCTTATTTCCACAATTTATCAATTTATATTAATAAATTACCGATAATTATAGACTTCAATTTTTTTACTAAATATAAACTTCAGATGCCCCCCTTACATTGGTTATACTGGCCCAAATATCATTTAAAATTATGTATTACTTCATCGAACAATGTAATGAAAAGCCCCTTCTATCGCATTATCTAGCTGTATTTCATTACGAGGTCCAATAATTATGCTGTAATATCAGGTTAATATCTTAATTATACAAAGGCTAAATTGACAGGAATTATTTTAAATTCAGAAACAAGATTCTCATATTTTTCAAGTCAGGGTCTTAATTTTTTAATTAGTCTCTTTCCCTACTTTCTAAAACGTCGCTTATCATTTTTCTGTTTTGAAAATGCACTTCTAAGTAATCCATCCGCCAATGGAGAATAAGGAATAAACCAAAAACCATTATACCAACAAGAAGAAAACACTTTAAAAATCAACCATATACTATGTCAAATTATAAAGACTTTGTTTGGAAACCAATTCGTAAAAGTGACATTCTTAAGCCAATTTCTGAATTGTAGTTATTTACCAGCCAAAAAATTACAACCTCCTATATAAAGGATTTTTCCCCTATTGAACCAGCAACTCCAATGTCTGTCATATTTCCTCCCATGAAATATTTTGATTAATATGATCAATTTTTCAACCTCGTAAACTGTATTCACAAACTTTCCGAATATGAAATGCTGATATATGCTGGTCATTTGATCCATAGTACATAGGCTAATAAACTTTGATAGCCAAAACAATTTTATTTTATGACCTCTTTGTTCTAGCTATCGTACAATAAATTTATGCAGTAATATCATAACCTTTAGGAATAGATAAATATTAAGACCTCCCTCATAAACATAAACTACATCAAAAAAAATTATTCCAGCATCTATAGCTCTTTGTTCATAATTATGTTACTTGCTTTTTCATCCGTAACACTACCAAAATTTATAGTTCCAAGACATAAATTACTGACTTTTAAACCTGTCCTTTCTAAATATCGATATCACATGTTACCATTATCCTTATTAATTTTTTGTTAAATTTCAACATTTTATTAATCAGCATTCTTGATCATACATAGATATTAGAATTAAAAATATTGATTTAAACTAGTGGTGGCGTAATCGCCATTGGCTTACTAGGTAATGGAGGAATAATCCCATTAACAGAATGAGGAATATAGGGAGCCTCAAGATTTTCAATCTCATTTTCTGTTAAAGAAAAATCAAGTGCCTTTATAGCCGTTGTCAAATGTTCAGCTTTTGTTACCCCAATTATAGGTGCAGTTATGTATTTCTTTGATAATAACCAACTTAAGGCAACATACGCACGAGGAACATGATGCAAATTGGCAATCTTTGCAACAACCTCCACGACTTTTCGATCCTGTTGTTCAGCATCCTGATACATTTTTAAAGCAAAAGCATCATTTTGAGTGCGTCGTGTAACTTTATCAAAGTCACGAGTTAATCGTCCCCTTGCCATTGGACTCCAAGGAATAACACCAATACCTTGATCCGCACAAAAAGGTAACATTTCCCGTTCCTCTTCCCGATAAAGCAAATTATATTGAGGTTGCATGGAAACAAAATGTGTCCACCCATTTTGCTGTGCAATATATTGCATTTTAACAAAGCGCCATGTTTCCATAGAGGATGCCCCAATATAGCGAACCTTACCTGATTTCACGATATCGTGTAATGCTTCCATCGTTTCCTCAATCGGGGTTCCATGGTCAAAACGGTGAATTTGGTATAGATCTACGTAATCCATTCTTAAGCGTGATAAACTATCATCAATGGATTGAAAAAGAGCTTTACGGGATAGAAAGCCTGTATTCGGCGAATTCCGCCAAGGGAAAAAAGCCTTGGTCGCAACCACAATTTCATCTCTTCGTGCCATGTCTTTTAATGCACGACCTGTTATTTCCTCTGAACTACCTCCAGAATATATATTGGCCGTATCAAAAAAATTAATTCCTGCTTCAAGTGCCTGTCTAAAAAAAGGACGCGCAGCGGTTTCATCAATGGACCAAGCTTGTGGTAACTGATTAGGTTTGCCAAAACTCATGCATCCCAAACATAAGCACGATACTTTAAGACCCGTACGACCTAAATTAACATATTTCATTTTATTCTCCATTATCACTCTGGAATAACTATTTCAAATTTTTCAATTACGTAGCAATCAATGAAATAATATAGTAAAATCTTCTCAATTAAATGCCATAATTAGCTTTAATTATTTTCTGATCCTCCAAAATTTATTTTTTTATCAATAAACACTTCGTTAATAAGTAAAATAAATGAATTCAACATTTTTTACTCTACCATCAAACCGTCAAACAAAAATATTGAATAATCAATTAATTAATATCCTTGATCGGTTAACGAAAACAGTGGGAACATATTCAACTCCAATTAAGGGTTTGAAACTTTTTAGACGAGAAACAGCGCGAAAAGCATGTGCATGTCTCTATAACCCGAGTATCGTGTGGGTATGTCAGGGAGTTAAACAAATGATCATTGACCAGAAGATCTTTAGATATGATGAGAATCATTTTTTAGCTTCATCCCTTGATCTTCCTGCCTTTAGTCAAATTCTTGAGGCAACACAGGAAAAACCTTGTCTTGGATTTTCTTTAAACTTAGAACGCAATATTATCGTCGAGTTAATTGCACAAATGGAATTTCCCAATCATAACCGAGACAAATCTTTTAGTGTTAAACTGTGCAATACAAACGAAACATTACTGAATACAATCAGCCGACTAATTTCTTTAATCAATGACCGAAAATTCATTCCTATATTGGCCCCTTTAATTATTAAAGAAATTCATTATATTATTTTTAATAAGTGAAGCCCTCCCTATTTTGTGGCAAATTGTGTCAACAGGTCATACAAATTTTCATATCAGAAAAGCGATAGAGTGTTAAAACAAAATTATGCTCAACCTTTGCACATAAGTTATCTCGCACGTGCTCTCCAAATGAATCCATCAAACCTGCACTATCATTTTAAGCAGCTCACTGGAAAAAGTCCATTACAATACCAAAAATGGTTACGCATTAGTGAAGCAAAACGTTTAATGATTAATAATAATCTTAATGCTGCCACTGCATCCTATCAGGTTGGTTATAAAACCCCTTCACATTTCAACCATGATTATAAAACAATTTTTGGTAAACCACCCAAACAAGATATACAAAATTTTTATCAATAACGATCAGATTTTTTATCTAAGTTGAAAAACTTAACTTAATATCCCTTAAGCATATTATTTTATTGATTAAGAAAAATTGATAACTTTTAACACAAATTGGACAAACATTACTTGTTTACATGAAATCACAGAATATAATTATAAAACTAAAAATTTTATTAATATTTTATATAAAGATTTAAAGATGAATAAATTTAATAATACGAGAAATCAAGCCTATTTAGTTCACCAATTTAATAATTATCTTAAAAACAATTCTTTCTCAATTTTAGATGAAGATTCTCCTAGAACTTCAATACGAAAAAGCCCTAACACTATTCCCAAAAAAATTATGCTTTTTTGGCATGATCAAAATCTTCCAGATGATGTTACTGAAAGTATTGAAAAAATCAAAAATTTTAATTCAGATTACATAGTGACACTTTTTAACGAAGAAACGGCTCAAAAATATATTCAACAAAATTATGATGAAAATTTATCTACCCTATTCATTAAACATTGTCCGCATATTATCATGAAAGCTGATTTATTCAGGATATGTTATTTACTTAAAGAAGGAGGAATATACGTTGATATTGATATTGATTGTTATGCAAGTTTAGATTCAATTTTTGAATATCAACAATTTTCATGTTTCTTTTTATATGCTGAAGGAAATCCTTCATGTATTGAAAATGGATTTATTGCTTGTGAACCAAAAAGCTATGTCATTTCTTTCATATTAACTCAAATCACAGACCACCTTACTAGAAAGCAAAATTTCACAAACATTTGGGAGCATACAGGACCTGGTGCTGTTACAATGGCCATTATGAAATTACTTTTCCAAGAAATTGCCCAAAATGGTAATTCCCTTCATTTAAAGTATTATTTATTATTAGGAAAAAACAACTTAATCAATAGAGCATATCATATTGCACCTCTGGAATATAAAAATACGCAGGAGGGAAATTGGAGGAATTATGTAATCCCTCAATCTATTTATAAAATATAATTTGGATAATATTACTGTTCGTCAACAATATAATGTCCTATTATAAAAACACAAAATTTAAATTAAATAAAGTGCTTAAAATGACCTTACGTTATAACGCTTATCAACAACCTGTTGGAGAGGCTTTACCTAATTGGAAAAAAGCAAAACACCCCGACTCCAAAACAATAATAGGTCAATATTGTCAACTTGAACGAATAAATGTTAAAAATCATGCCTTGCAACTATATGATGCTTTTTTTAATCATTCAGACCCTAGTTTATGGACTTATCTTTTATCAGGTCCATTTAATAATTTTGAAGAGTATCGTGAATGGCTTAAAAAACTTGAGAATCTCAAAGATCCATTCCATTACGCCATTATTAACAAACAAACACAACAAGCTATTGGTTCAGTTGCTTTAATGCGTATTGACACAACAAATGGTGTTATAGAAATAGGAAGCATAATTTTTTCAAATCTTTTAAAACATACAAAAATGGCAACTGAAGCCATATTTCTTTTAATACAATATGCTTTTGAAACCTTGACTTATCGACGAATAGAATGGAAATGTGATTGTTTAAATTCCCCATCAAGAAAGGCTGCTTTACGTTATGGATTTACTTTTGAAGGAATCTTTCGTCAAGCCCTTGTGACGCATGAACGAAACAGAGACACTGCATGGTATTCGATAATAGATCGCGAATATGAATCAATACGTCAGGGTTTTATTTCGTGGCTTGATCCTAATAATTTTAATAACAAAGATATTCAAATAAAGACTTTACAAGAGTGCAGATTATCATAAAAATAATTCAATTTAGAAACCTACATAAGTCTAATTTTATCAATTCATAAAAAATAAAAATTGACTCAAAAAAACCACAGTTAACTTTTATTTTACCTCTAATTGACAAAGAACCACTTTAATATAATGAAATATTAACGATGATTGTAAATCCAAGACGAGGTCTACTGTTTTTAATTCAAACAAGCATTAAACCATTAATGATTCTTTTTATATGGGACATGCTTGTCGTTATTGGGTATAAAATTTTTAATCTTCACTGGTTTGACCAATCAGCCTTACCAACCGCGCTAATTGGTTCTGTATTAGTTTTATTTATGAATTTTAGAAATAATACAGCGTATAATCGATGGTGGGAGGCACGCATACATTGGGGATCAATCACGAATAACTGCCGTTCATTTGCCAGACAATGTATGAGTATTCTTAAAAGCAAACCCGAGCTTATTTACACGATGGCAGGATATGCCTATAGTTTATCATACCATTTAAGAGGAAAAGATTCTTTATCAAGTTATAATGTAAGAAAAATTCTTCCTTCTCCAATTCAAAGTTACATTAAGAATCAACGTAACCAACCTAATGGCATTCTTGTACAAATTGGAATAATGGTTACCCAAATAAGTCAACAAAAACATATTGATGGTGCCCTTCATTCACAAATTGATCGTATTCTTTCTGATCTTGCCAATGCTCAAGGAGCACTTGAAAGAATTAAAAATACACCCCTTTCAATTCAGTTTTCCACCCTTCCTCGATTACTTAGTGAGATTATTTGTATCATATTACCTTTTTCCATGGTAGATACGCTTGGATGGATTACTCCTTTAGGATCAGCCCTAGTAGGTTTTTTATTTTTAGCATTAGATAGAATTGGCAACGATTTACAAAATCCCTTTGATGAAAGCCCGCATTCTTTACCAATGCTCTCGATGGCACGCAGCATTGAAATTGATCTTTTAGAACAAATTAACCATGAATCGCAACGTCCCATCCCGTCTATTAATGGAATTCAATGGTAATTAATTCCTTTTTATTTTTATCATTTCTTTATAAATAATTAATGACAATTCAACTTGTATATGATATCATTAACTAAATGAACATGATAAAATCCTCTCTTAAAGGTGGTGTAACCGACGAAATGGCTAAAGCAGCTGTCGCAGAAACTGCCGCACAACAATCGAACAGTAAATCTTCTTTTCCCTTTCAAGAAGGCGATGCTATTGTCTATGCTGCTCACGGTGTAGGACGTATTGATCGTATTGGCATGGAAGAAATTGCTGGTACTAAGCTGGAAATGATACAAATTTCATTCCCTGATAATCAAATGACTCTACGGATTCCACTTGATAAAGCAAAAAAAGCTGGATTGCGTAAAATAGCATCACGCGAAATTGTTGGTAAAGCCATGGCTATTATCAAAAGTAAGCCTCAAACAAGTAAGGGCATGTGGGCAAGACGCGCGCTGGTTTATCAAGAAAAAATCAATTCTGGTGATCTTATGCAAATTGCTGAAGTTTTAAGAGATTTACGGCGAAATGTCGATAGCCTCGATGGAAGTTTTAGTGAAAGGAAATTATTTGAAGCAGCACAAGATCGTTTTGTTACGGAGGTAGCTGTTCTCGAATCAAAAAAACCAGAAGACGTGTTGAGTGAATTAACAGAAGTTATGAAATCGGCTTAAAAATATTTTATAATTATAAAATTATAATTATAAAATAAAAACAAAAAGAAGATTTTTTACTTTTCTTATAATAATTGCTTGGTTTTTAAAAATATACGTTATTTAACTTTTATAAAATAATTATAATTAGTATGATAAAGTAAATGTTATCTGTTTAAAACATTAATAATTTTTTACAAAATTAAAAATAAATAAAAGCGTATAAAAATGTTTTTCAAAAAAAAATCTACTTTTACTTCTAAAAATCTTAAAAACCATCATTTAATTGATAAATTAAAATTAATTGCTGGGGAAAAAAATACTATTACTAATCCAGCTAAAATGGGACTTTATTGTAACGGTTTTCGTTATGGATCAGGAAAAGCCATTGCAGTTATAACACCTGAACACATATTAGATCAGTGGAATGTCATCAAAACTTGCGTCGAAGCTAACGTTATTATTATTATGCAAGCTGCCAATACTGGTTTAACAGGTGGATCAACACCTGATGGCAATGATTATGATCGTGATATAGTCATTGTCAATACCATGAAAATGAAAAAAATTTATATTATTAATAATGGGGAACAAGTTATCTGCCTTCCTGGGGCAACATTAAATGAACTTGAACAAAAATTAAAATCTTACCATCGGGATCCCCACTCTGTTATTGGATCTTCATGTATTGGTGCTTCAATCATTGGAGGGATAAGCAATAATTCGGGAGGAGCCTTGGTTCAACGAGGGCCTGCTTATACTGAAATGGCTTTATATGCACAATATACCCAAGAAGGTAAGTTAGAACTTGTAAATCATCTTGGAGTTGATTTAGGTAATACTCCCGAAGAAATACTCAATCGATTGGATCGTGGTAATTTTGATATCAATCATATCAAACCTGCTGATAAATGCTGCTCAGATCATCATTATAAGGAACACGTCTGTGAAGTTGATGCTTCTACCCCGGCCCGATTTAATGCTGATCCTAACCATCTTTATGAAGCCTCTGGATGTGCAGGAAAATTAGCTATTTTTGCAGTTAGACTTGACACCTTTCCGCAAGAAAAAGAAACTCAAGTATTTTATATCGGAACAAACGACCCCAATGATCTAAGCAATATTCGCTATGAAATGTTAAGTAAAAAAATTGTTCCAATCTCAGGTGAATTTATTCATCAAGATGCTTACAATATTGCCGCTGTTTATGGAAAAGATACTTTTATATTTATTAATTATCTTGGTACGGCTCATATTCCACAATTATTTGCTTTAAAAAACCGATTTGATTTTATTGCTAATCAGATACCTTTTTTCCCAAAGCATTTTAGCGATAAAGCTATGCAATTATTCAGCAAATTCTTCCCTCAACATTTACCTGAACGTATGAATAATTATGCTAAAAAATATAAATATCATTTATTATTAAAAATAGGGAAAAACGATATAAAATCGGTTCGTTCTCATTTGAATTCTTATTTTAAAAATAAACCGTCAGCTAGTTTTTTCGAATGCACACCTGAAGAAGGACGTAAAGCTTTTTTACATCGTTTTGCTATTGCTGGAGCTGCAATTCGCTATAGAAATGTTCATACGGATGTCGTTGAAAATATCTTGGCTCTGGATATCGCGTTACGTCGAAATGATAAAGAATGGGTCGAACATTTACCTCATGATATAGAAGCACCTATTCTTCATAAAATATATTATGGACATTTTTTCTGTCATGTTTTTCACCAAGATTATGTTATTAAAAAAGGAAATGATGTATTTGCATTAGAGGATAAAATGCTAAAAATCCTTGATCAAAGAGGTGCAGAATATCCTGCTGAACATAATGTAGGTCATTTGTATCATGCAAAAGATACATTAAAAAATTTCTATAAAAAGCTTGATCCATGTAATAGCTTTAATCCAGGTATAGGTAAGACAAGTAAACAAAAAAATTGGGCAGAAAAATAGATATTAAACGATCAAAATTTTATCACTTTTAAATAATCTTTATATAAATGAAATTAATATAAAGATTATTTAATAATCAAATTCATAAATTAATCCAACATTACTTCCTGGATCATTATCAGGTGTAACAAACCGAGAATTATCTTTTCCTGTTCCCACAGCAGCAGTTGCTTTTAAATGTTTGGTTATATCAATTTGCATTTCAGCCTGAGTTCCTGCATTTCCAGTTGACTGCTTAGCACCAAGATATACGCCTTTTGCAACATATTTACCCGCGGCAACTGAAGCTCCGTTATTTGACCCACCATTTCCACTTGTACGATTACCCCCGCCCAATGACAATCGGTCAAGACCAAGGCTTTTTCGAACTGTACCCAAAGGATCAATACCAGCACTTTGACCTCCTAAAGTTGCAAGTGCCAGACCAATTTCAGCCATTTGCGTTGCTGATAAACTTTGAGAATCCACGCCAAATAACAATAAAGCTAAAACTCTATCTTGAGATAATGGTGGCGAAGAGGTTAAGGTAATTTTTGGCGCACTTGCAAAACCAGTTATCAGTAATCTTGCTGTATTTCCTTCAACAGTTTTTTTTACCTCAAAATCAAGCGAAGGATCAATTTTACGATCAACATTGCTTCCATTAAACCCGATAACTCCCCTTGTAAAATCTAAAGAAATACCTGATAAATCTATATGTCCATTTTGCATTTTCATGCCTCCAGCCATACTTGGCTCATCTGTAGTACCCGTTATATGAATCGATCCAGCCATATCTGTAAATAATCCAAATCCCTGTACTAGAATCTGACCTGCTGATTTGATGATAAGATCTAATCCTATAATTGGACCTAAACTATTTTTCTTGTTTTCAATATCAATTTTCTGACCAGGACGAATGACTTTCAAAGGAACAACTGAACTAGCAATGGAATGAGGGATATTAATTTCAGCATGTTTTATTTTAATCAAACCCTTAGTTTCAAGGCGTGATCTCGCCATACCATTAACTGTAATATCTCCATCAAGAACAGCTGTTAATAAATCACTTATTAAAGGACGAGCATCTTTCATATTAAACAGAATATTAACTGGTATTCCTGGTTGAAAAATACCAATATCACCTTCTGCATGTATATTACCTTGTCCAGCCTTAGCATCAAAAGATTGCAATATAATATGATCTTTTTCACCAATCAATTTGGCTTGTATCTTTTGAATGCTAATTCCTTGTGCATAATCTCTAAAGCTTCCGTCAGCAAGTTGAATATTACCCATAATGATAGGAGTAATATAATTTCCATTAATATGCATGGCAAGATTCACATGACCCTTCACTTGCTGGCCATATGCACCGATAATAGCATTACTAAGCCCCAAATTAGCATTGCCACTTAAATTCAGTGCCAATCTATCATTTGAATTCAATGGAACTAATCCATCTATATCCAAATTGAGTTTGTTATTCATTTGTATCTGGGAACGGATTTGAGCACTTAAACCCGTTAAATTTGCTTGGGCTGATAATTTTGCAACGGGTAATGATGCGGCATCACCATTTAGCATTTTAACATTAATCGCATGAACTGTAATTGTACCAATAGGTTTATCAAAATTTCCTTTAAGTTTTGCCTGAGCACTCAAAAGACCCTGTGCCTGTAAAGTTGGCATAAAAGGTTTAAAAATTGCCGGAGTTATATTTTGAACAGAGACATTAAGATTAAGCGATGGTTTAACCATCCCCATAATATCTATCGTTGCAAAAGGTGCCTTGGGCGGAGCAAAAGTCAATCGTAGATGATCCATAGCTATTCTATTACCAAAATCGACTTTTACTGGAGAAACAAGATGGATATTTTCCTTTTTTATCAATGCATTTAATTTTTGAAAAAATACTTTTTTCTTGATTAAATCCAGAATCAAAACTGTATCCAAAAATCCTTTATCTTGTATTAGAGATGGAAAATCAGCATTACTGGTTATTTTTAAATTTTCTAATGTACCTAAAGCGTTAAAACGTATATTTCCTCTAGCTTGTGGAACACGTAAATCTAAAATTTGAGATTTTAGATAAATATTAGGTTTTTTAAATAGATTTTCGATATAGCCTGATAATGCCAAATTAGTAAATTGTAAATTTTGCATTGTAATGCGACTATCGAGATTTATTAATAATTTATTATACCCGTTAATTATGGAGTGAATTTGCAATCCTAATTTTCCATCAATATTTTGATGAAAAATATTTCTAAAATCTGATAAACGGGTAATTTTCAAATCTAAATTACCATCAGGAACAAAATTCTTGTTTGAAACGTTAAAATTAGCCATACCTTTTAAAGATCGCCAATTTAGTTTTTTCATTTCTACAAAATAGTTTTTTGTATCCTTTTTTTGACCTGCTTCTAACTGTAACGATATAGGAGAACGATCAAGATTTCCTTCTAAAAATAAAGTAAGTTTAGGTAAAGAAAATAAATGCTTCAAGTCTGCTGATAATTTCAACTCGCTTGGAGCAATAGCATAATTTTTATTATTAGAAGTTTGAAATTTTGTTTTTGTTTTAAGCTGTAAAGCCAAATCTTTTAAAGAACCGTTTGCTTTAAGTTCAGTTTTGCTTTGCCCTTTTAAAGAAGGAAAAACAGCTGATAAATTATTGACATCAAGACCTATAATTCCTTTAATTTGTTGATCCAGAAATGTTCCCTTTCCTTGAATTAAAAAATTTTGCCCCGTTAAAAAACTTTGATCCAATAAAACATCTAAATTTTTATTTTGATAAATACGAGCATGAATACCAACATGCCCTCTTTTTCCCATCATATTAACCAAAGTAGGTAATCCTTTTTTAAATTCAATGGGACCATCTAAATCAAACAAAATGGGATCTTTTTTCTGTTTTGGAATTCTAAATGCAATATTAAGGGCTGACCAACCTTCTAGATCGATATTTTTTAACGCTGCCAACTCATCCAAACGCGGAAAAACCAAATCAATAGAACCATGTAAAGTTGGTTTTATAAATACTTGACCGATAGCTTTGATAAGATCATGCTGAAGTTGAAAATCAACCTGTTGATCTGACAAATTGGGAAAATAAATAGCATCCAATAAAATTGGTTTTTTTGCAAATAAATGAGGATATTGTCCAGGAATACGTAATCCATCTATTACTACATGTAATTTAGACCAATTATAACGATTGGATTTATCTTGTTTTAAATTTTCATTTTCATAACTTGTAAAATTAATGGATAATTTATTTACAATTGTATCCTTTGCAACGAAATTAATGAGATTAAAATAACCTTTCCCAACGGGTTCTTTAAACATACCTGATAATTGTGCATCAAGATCCCAACTATCCCAATGGAATTGTTGATTTAAAGTCATTGATGGTGAATGACCCAACAATCGAATATTCAAGGTTGAACGCGGAAGATTCAGATAACCCATTTCTTTTAAATAGGTCTGATTAGTCGTTAAATTTAAATTTGTTTGTAATTGATCAAAACGTCCCTTAAATACAAACTTAAGGGATAATGGTGTTAATTGATTTGTATTTAATAAACGCTCTAAAATACCTTTTGCATTTGATTGCGCTTCAAAGGTTAAAAATCCATCTGTTATTTGATGCTTATTAACGGTGGTTGTTAATTTTATCTGGGTTGCATTATTCAGCTCTTCTCCTTGTAATTCCAAATGAAAATTAGGTAAAGTTTCAAGAGAAATTGTATAGAAAAAAGATAATAAATTTGATGTTTCAGCACTACCCTGAGCTTTTAGATCTAAATTTTGTAAAGTAATCTTTGGAGAAAAATGTAATTTATCAACTTTCACATACTGAATCGATGTGGCAAGTGCAATAAAAGGAGGTTTAGAATTCGTTTTCTGTGTGGATGTTGATGATATTGGTAAATCGTCAAAGTCTAACTCTTTTGCAGTTAGGTTTTTAATAGCTATTTTCTTATATAATAACGCAACTGCTGACCAATCAAGTCTAAGTTTCTTCAACGTTAACCATGCTTTTTTTGTAGGATATAGTTTATTAATTCTTAATTCATCTATTTTTAAATGATTTGGGAAACGACCTGAGACTCCAACAACCTCAAAAGAATGATCTGTCCAATCACCAATCTTAGCAGCCAGATAATCTTTTCCTGATTGTGTATTTAAATAAATTATTAAACTTATAAAGAAAATCATAACTAAACCCATTATAATTCCCAAAAAACAACATAATTTCCATAAAATAGGATGTTGTTGCTGCCATTTTTTCTGAAAAACACCTGTTTTTTGATCTTTATTCATCAAATCAAATTCTAAATTAGATTGAGACATTAAAATGTTTCTCCTAACCCAATATAAACTTCAAACCGATCACCTCGATATGGTCGTTTAACAGGAACTGCTACATCCAAACGAATGGGCCCTATCGGAGTATAATATCGCACTCCACCCCCAATACCGACTTGAATTTTTCCATCAAAAGGCATACTATTGCTACTAACCTGCCCAGCATCAACAAAAGCCTGTGCCCCAAATTGACCAAGAATTCTTTGTCTGAATTCAGCCGTTCCCGTATCCATTGCCTTACCCCCTTTTGCATATTTACTCCCTTTAAACTGGGGACCTACGCCTTGAAATCGAAAACCGCGAACCGTGGATGCACCACCCGCATATAAACGTTGATCAGGAGGAAGATTCATTCGAGAAGCTCCTTGGATACTTCCTATATTTCCACGAAACGCCATAATAGAACGTCCTGGTTTGGCTATACCCAGATGCATAAAATCAAAATAGGTCGAGGCCGTCCCTTGCATAATGGCAAAAAAAACACTTTTTCCACCAAAAGATTCAGTAGGCGTAATTGAAACTGATGCTTTCATTCCATGATTAGGCGATTGCATAGGGTTAGGTAAATCAGTACTGTCATATGCAGCTCCAAGAGGTAAGTTAATCATTATATAATTATCCCGATTTCCTCTTTGAATAATATGTTCCTGAATTCCACCGAGATCTGCAAACATACTCCAGCGTTTACAAAATCTTCTGCTCATACCCACCTTTGCTAAAAAAGCTGTTTGGTTATAAGAATATAATTTCTGTTTTACTGCTTCTATACGAGCATTAAAATCTTGGTTACGATGTCCAAAATCTGGTTTGGTAAAATCAGCATAAATGTCATACCCTAGCCCACGTTGTGCTGTCCCTGCTATTCCCGTGGCTATCGCTGCCAATTTCAGTTGTTCTGCATTACCAAAAACATTATGATGCGTCCATTTAGCCCCTAAACGTCCACCCATATCGGTAGAATAACCCGCTTCTAATCTAACCGTTCTACGTTTTGCTTCTCTAAACACCAATGTCAAAGATAATCGTCCTGTTTGATCAACATTATCAGCTGCATGAACATCTACACTTGAAAATACACCAATTGAGGAAAGATCTAATCTTGCATTTTCAATGATTGACGGTCTATATAACTCTCCTGAGTGAATTAATAAGCGTTTGCGAACATAATCTGCATTCACCTTATCCAATCCCTTAAATTGAATATCACCGATATCAACGATGGGCCCTTTATTTAAATCATAAACAACATCCAGTGTTTGAGTATCAGGATGTAAATAAGCTATCGGCTCGCCCATTTTAGCCAATGCATGCCCTTCCTCTTGTAAAGCTTTCAAAAATTTATCACGAGTGGCAACAATATCAGCTGAAACGGCAGGATCACCTGGTTTTAAACCAAGCTCTTTTTGTTGTTGAATTGACAGAGGTTCTTGCTGATTTTGCTTATTATTTTTAAATTCTATATATCCTATATGGTATTGAGGACCTTTTTGAATGTGAACAAGAATTATAACATCCTGTTGAGAGGGAACCTTATAAATAAAATTTGGTAAATCAGCACTTGTACCATCCATAATACCATGAGCAACAATTTCCTGTTCATGATCAAAGATTGTGTCGTGTTTATTATTTTTTTTAGATTTTAATTCTTTCTGATCATGCAATGCAACAGCTGTCCCAACTTTAATCAAGATTTTGGCTTCATAATAACCAAAACTGTCCATGACTGTTTTAAAACGATCATAATCACTTCTAATACGACCAGCCAAGGCAAAAGGATTAACTACATTTATTTTTTGAAGACTAACAAGATTGGAAGTATCTGATAAAACTTTATCGATACTCTCTTGGCCTACTGAATAAATCTTAACTCTATAATATTGAGGATCAGCGGCAAAAATTTGCGTAAAATAACTCGCAAGGTAATTTTCATAAAATATAATAAAAAATAAGCAATATAAATGTACAAAAAACCTTTTATTGTTACCCTTATAGAATATAGGTTTTTTATTTTTATACCAAAACCATAAAGATAACAAAATATCAATCCCTTAAATATTCATACACTAACAGCAAATTTTTTTTAGAATTTTCATTTATAAAAAATATACAAACGCATTAAAACAAAAAAATGTAAACTATAATAAAGCTTAAAATTGGGTAACGATTTTTTTTATTTTCTTTTCTTAATCAATATTGTAGTCATAAAATAATTGATATAAAAATATTAAATCTTTTAATAAATTATGCATTTATAATGATACGATTAATCTGTTATAATATCTCAAAGTTATAAAAATATTAAGAATTTCACTCTATATGTTACCTCAATTTAAAAAATATATTTTTCGTTCAAAATCAAAACAAGATGAAAATGATACCCAAATAAATTTCGATTCAATATTTAATAAAACTGAATTACGCATTTGCAAATTCAATATTAATCTTTTCAGCAAAATAAGAGCGGTTACAAAATTACTAATTATTTTACTCATAACTTTAATTTGTATACCCTTTCAATCTATTTTAACAAACTGTCCCGGTAGATCTAAAGTTTTTATTCCACCTATTTTTTGGACTATAATATCCAAAATATTAGGATTGAAAGTTCGCACTTTTGGAAAAAAAATTACATATAATCCTAGAAAAAAGCAAAATCGTCCTATTCTGTATATTTGTAATCATTATTCTTGGCTTGATATTGTGACACTTGGTCAAGTTTTACCCGCATGTTTTGTTGCTAAAAAAGAAGTTAGCAGATGGCCTTTAATCGGTACACTTTGCAGAATAGGTCAGGCAACTTTTATTACAAGAGAGCGTAAAACACTTGTTCAGGAACAAAATGAATTGGAAATCAGACTAAAACAAAATGATAGTATGATTTTATTTCCAGAAGGTACATCAACAAACGGTTCTCACCTTTACCCTTTTATGACATCCTTTTTTGTTTTGGCAAAACCATTAAACAATCAAAAGGTTGATTATACAATTCCCATACTTCAACCCATTTCAATAGCATATGATGGATTAAATATGCTTCCTGCCAATCGATATATTCAACCCATATATTGTTGGTATGGCGATATGGAGTTAGTTCCACACATATGGGATTTTTGCCAAAATTCAAGTATGCATGCATCAATTATTTTTCATAAACCTCTTTATCCAGAGAATTTCAAATCAAGAAAAACGCTTGCCAAGGCAGCTTGGGAAATCATATCCAAGGGTTCTCTTGCTTTAAGAAACAATTATTCTGATAAAGAAATAAAGAAATGCATATAAACCTTTTTAACTCTTAATCTTTAAATAGTGATAATAACTAATTTATTAAAACTAGATTATAGTAAATGGTTATATCTTTAATTTAATAAAATCTTTTCTATATTAAATTATAAATAACTTGAATATGTTCTTATCTTTTTATAAAAACTTTACCTTAATCAATTTGTTTAAAAATTAACAATTAAGGCTTATCCTAGACATGCTTCATCAAGGCTTTTCTTCAAAAACTACTCATTTAAATCAACAATCGTCACGATATCTCCATGTTATCACCTGGGGATGTCAGATGAATGTTTACGATAGCAATCGTATGGTTGATTTATTACGTCCCTTAGGATATAAAATAACCGATAAGGCAG
The DNA here is from genome assembly GCA_946699565.1 of uncultured Commensalibacter sp. GTDB lineage: Bacteria > Pseudomonadota > Alphaproteobacteria > Acetobacterales > Acetobacteraceae > Commensalibacter. The sequence continues at coordinate 107,035 of CAMPDW010000003.1, forward strand.
AACAAGCTGATATTTTAATTTTAAATACCTGTCATATCCGTGATAAAGCTACTGAGAAAGTTTTCTCTGAATTAGGACGTTTAAAACAAATAAAAGATTATCGAAATCAACAGGGACATCCAACACTAATCGCTGTGACGGGATGCGTAGCTCAAGCAGAGGGTAATATTATTTTACAACGTGTTCCTTATGTTGATATTATTTTAGGACCTCAAACCTATCATCGTCTTCCTAAAATGATTTTAGATGTTGCACGTCAATCTGGACATGTCATTGAAACAGATTTTCCAGTCGAAAGTAAGTTTGATTTCTTACCAACCCCACAAGAAAATACAGGATATAGTGCTTTTTTAACCATTCAAGAAGGATGTGACAAATTCTGCTCTTTTTGTGTTGTTCCCTATACCCGCGGTGCAGAGGTTAGCCGCCCTGTTCAAGCTATTTTTGATGAAGCAACTCATCTTTGCCAATTAGGTGTTAAAGAAATCACCCTTCTAGGTCAAAATGTTAATGCCTATCACGGAAAAGGTCCTGATGGAAACATTTGGAATCTAGCACGTTTAGCTGAAAAATTATCAACTTTATCTGGATTAACACGAATTCGTTATACAACTTCTCATCCAAGAGATATGAATGATAGCTTAATTAATGCACATCGAGACCTACCATCCTTAATGCCCTTTCTTCATTTACCCGTTCAATCAGGATCAGATCGTATTTTGAAAGCTATGAATCGCGGTCATACTGCAAGTGAATATCGCCAAATTATTGATAAATTAAGAAAAGCACGTCCTGATATTGCTTTATCTTCTGATTTTATTGTTGGTCATCCTGGTGAAACACAAAAAGATTTTGAAGATACAATGCAGCTTGTTCGCGACATTCAATTTTCTCAAACATTTTCTTTTAAATACTCCCCTCGTCCTGGAACGACAGCTTACATTTCAACGCATCAAGTAAAAGAAGAAATAAAAAATAAACGTTTGCAAGCGCTACAAACTTTATTAAAAGAACAGCAAAATCAATTTAATAAAAATACAGTTGGTCTTACTATTCCTGTTCTTTTCACTGGGAAAGGCCGAAAAGAAGGTCAGCTTTCAGGAAAATCTCCTTATTTACAAGCTGTTCATGTCCAAAGTGATGACTCCTTGATTGGTCATGAATGCCAAGTTAAAATTAAAGAATCCTTAAGTAATTCACTTTCCGGGGTTTTAGTTTAAAAGGTATAATTTTGAATAATAAAGTTTCTGAACAAATCTACCCTATAATTTTATTGGAAGAAGTCACTAAAGAATCTTTTTTTAAAACCACCTTACAATTCCCGGATAATTTATTGCTTGCCCAAATGTTGGGGGATCATGACCGATTCCTTGTTCAGATAGAAAATGAGCTCCAAGTAACATTGGGATGCAGGGGTAATTTACTTACCATTGAAGGTGACATTCAACAAGTCGAGCTGACAAAAAAAGTTTTAACCAATCTTTACGCCCATATCCATTCTAAAAATGAAATTAATTCAACGATAGTTAATAATTTTATCCGTATGGCCTATAATGGTTTATTGACCATTCTTTATCCCTCCAAAAAAAAAGAAACATCTGAATCTATGGGTAATACTATAATTAGTTCAATTCCAACCATTACTATGCGTAAAGGTATAATCTCACCCCGTACTAAGGGTCAAGCCGATTATTTGAAAGTACTTACCAAAAGCGAAATGGTCTTTGGTATTGGTCCAGCAGGTACTGGCAAAACGTTTCTTGCTGTTGCTCAAGCAGTATCCATGCTTTTATCTGGTCAAGTTGATCGTATTATCCTTTCTCGCCCTGCTGTAGAAGCTGGTGAGAGATTAGGCTTTCTTCCTGGTGATATGAAAGATAAAATTGATCCTTATTTGCGCCCACTTTATGATGCCTTATATGCGATGATGCCAGGCGATCAAGTTATTAAACGCCTAACAAATGGTGAAATTGAAGTTGCACCTCTTGCCTTTATGCGAGGAAGAACACTTGAACATGCTTATATTATTCTTGATGAAGCACAAAATACAACACCAGCTCAAATGAAAATGTTTCTTACACGATTAGGTGCGGGTTCTCGTATGGTTATAACTGGAGATCTTAGCCAAATTGATTTACCACCCATGATTAAATCAGGTTTAAAAGATGCAGTTGATACTTTATACAGTGTCCCTGGCATAAAAATTATTCTCTTTAAAGCTGAAGATGTTATACGACATCCCCTTGTTAATCAGATTGTGAAAGCTTATGAAAAACAATCTGATAAAATTAAACTTAAATCTGAAAATAATAAAACATAGGGGATTTAAACTATTTCAATGTCTATATCTATATCCTTTATGCCTCGCTTCTATAGATATCAAATGATTGATTTCTTATATAAAGAAGTTATTCTTATACAAGATAAAAGATGGTTTCAATGCATTCCAAATTTAAAATCCTTAATTTATCGTATTTATACTATTCAACCTTTTACTGAACAAACTACACTTTGTTTTTCAAACAACCACATTATACAAAAATTGAACTATCAATTTAGAAAGAAAAACAAACCTACTAATGTTTTAACATTTGAAAATCTGAATTTCCATTCTTATGGAGGAGATATTATCTTTGCTTTTGAAACCATTCAAAAGGAAGCAAATAGAAATCAAAAACCACTTACTCATCATCTTGCACATTTAATTATTCATGGTTTACTTCATTTACAAAACTATGATCATGTTGATTGCAATGAAGCAAAAACCATGGAAATGAAAGAAGCTTTTCTTCTAAATAAATTAGGTATTTCTAATCCTTGGAAAAATTCTTCTTTTAGGAGTATATAATTATGTTTCGTGCGCCAAATAACAATGCGCCGGATGATTCTTTGAATGAACAATCAAATTCTGTTTATACAAATAATTTTAAATCTTTCTTTAAACGATTATTTCATCATAAAAATCAACATAATCTTCGTCAGTCTATTGTTAATCTTGTAGATAACAAGAACAATAATCTTCCATCAGTACCTGATCCAAATAAAGAAGAATTCAATCCACACGAACGTTTGCTGATTTCTAACATTTTGCGGCTTAAAGATAAAACAGCTGATGATATCATGATTCCTAGAGCTGATATTTTTGCTGTTGATGATGCCATCAATTTTGAACAAGCCTTAGAAATTATGCAAAATGAAAATCATTCCCGTGTTCCTGTTTACCACCAAGAACTTGATAATATTCAAGGAATGCTCCATGTCAAAGATCTTATTGCATACATAGGTTATAATGAAAATTTTGATATTAAAAAAGTCTTACGTCAACCTTTATTCATCGCACCCCAGATTCCAGTACTTGATCTTTTGTTACAAATGAGATTACATCGAATACATTTAGGTTTGGTTATAGATGAACATGGAAGTATTGACGGGTTAATCACGATTGAAGATCTAGTTGAAACAATTGTTGGTGATATTGCTGATGAGCATGATGAACCAGAAGCCCAGATGATTATCGAACGGGAAAATAATACATTAGACATTGATGCACGTGTTCATTTGGAAGATCTAGAAGAAAAATTAGGACAATTTCTTACAGAAGAAGAACGTAATTCAGATATGGATACAATTGGCGGTTTGGTTTTTCATTTAGCTGAACATGTGCCAACAAAAGGTGAAGTCTTAAACCATCCATCTGGCCTCGTTTTCCGTGTTTTAGAAGCAGATCCAAGACATATACGTCGCTTACGTATGCATATTCCAAAAGACTGGTCAGAAATAAAAACCAATGAAAGTTCAGAAATTACATAAAATAAATCTTAATTCTATTTTTATTTAAAATTTATATTCAAAAAGCTATGTTAAATACAACTTTTTAGAATGTAAAAACATTAAATTTTATTCTGCATTCTTTCAAGAACTTCTTTTCCCCAAGGTGGATTAGCTCCTCGACGTTCACAAATCATGGCCGCTGCAACGGAAGCATACTCTAAAGCTTCTCTAATTTCATCAGGATCTATATTTTTTATTTTATCAAGCGTTAATATGCCTTTCTTCTGTAAATAGGCCAAAATAGCAGCCATAAAAGTATCTCCTGCCCCAATTGAATCAACGACATGATCAATATAATTAGGGGCTACTTCAATTGCAGCATAATCAGCAATATAACATAAAACACCTTGATTACCACGGGTGATAATCACAATAGAGGTTCCCTGTTCAATCCAATTTTTAGCAGCATCTTCTATAGTTATATCAGGTAAAAGGAATTCTAGATCAGATTTAGATAATTTAATAATATCAGCCATACCCGTTAAACGAGTCATTCTTGCCCTATAAACAGCAGGATGATGGGTATTGCTTGGACGACAATTTGGATCAATCGATAAGATTCTTTTACCTTTTTCAGCCCTAAACATCTGTTCGCAAGATTCAGAAATAGGAGGTTCGATTAAAGATGTAGAACCAATATGAATTAAATTAATATCATCTGTAAAACCTGGCGACTGAGATCTTACCCATAATCTTGACACAGTATTTTCATCATAAAAGGCATAAGCTGGTTCTTCATTACCCAATTCAACAAAAGCGAGGGTTGTTTGCTGATTTCCTCTAGCAACATATCGAACATTAACATTTGAAGATTCAAGAAAATCCATTAATTTCTCGCCCCAGAAATCTGTTGAAATACCTCCCATAAATCCAACTTCTCCACCTAAACGCCCTATAGCTACAGCAATATTTGCACAAGATCCACCTGGGACTGGACAATAACAATCAACTCCATCTTTGGTTTTATCTGGAATAAAATCGATTAAAACGTCGCCACAAATAATAATCATTTAATTCTCCTTTTAAATACTGTGTATCATGATGAATTTTTAAGTTGGTATTTACATTATAGAAGGTTATATAATTTTAAAAGTACAGTATTCATAATTTTAAATAGAAATTAAGTTTAAGATGACAATCTTTTAATGTTAAAAAATATTTTAATTAAACATAGATCCATTTATTATTTTCTAGCATTACTTTATTTTTCTTCAACCCAGAATTTCAATACTATAAAAAAGGAAAATTTATGCCAATTTGGTTAATCACTGCATGCATGCTAGTATGCTCCAATCTGTTTATGACCTACGCTTGGTATGGTCATCTCAAGACCCTATCTAATAAACCATGGTATATCGCAGCATTAATAAGTTGGTATATTGCTCTAGGGGAATATCTTATTCAAGTTCCAGCCAACCGAATAGGATTTACAAAATTATCTTTGGGGGAATTAAAAATTATGCAAGAAGCAATTACCCTTTCGGTATTTATTCCTTTTAATATTTTCTTTATGCATCAATCTTTTAAACTGGATTATATATGGGCAGGGTTATGCGTTATAGGTGCTGTATTTTTTATTTTTAGAGGAGGCTAATCTTTTTTACATATTTTACGTTTAAGATTATATGAATTTTAAAAAAAGATATACTTAAAATATTTATATTTGAATATTAACTTTTACTTTACAAACATGTAAAAAGAATTGATCTTCTTACGATCTAAATCATACAATTAGATCCAACTTTTTGAACCTTTTCAAACTTTATCTATTATAATCCTAAGGGTCAATAAAATGCCAATTACACGTCGATTACTTCTTTCTTCTATTATTCCTATCTTATCGTTAATGACAACTAAAATGCCTGCTTATGCAGAAACGCCCAAAAATTTTCTTGAACCCCGTGCATTAGGTAATCCAAAAACAAAAGTACATGTTGAAGAATGGTTTTCATTAACCTGTACTCATTGCGGACGATTTGCTCATGATGTGCTTCCACAAATACAAACGAAGTATATTGATACAGGTAAGATATATTATATCTTCAAAGATTTTCCACTTGATAAAGTAGCATTAAAAGCTGCAATTGTCGCACGCTGCTTACCCGTCAATCAATATAAACCTTTTATTACCGCATTACTGGATAATTTAGATCAATGGGTTTTCAACGAAAATATAGACCCTATGCAAGAATTACAAAAATACTCAATTCTCGCAGGCATGTCCAAGGAACGCTTTCAACAAGTCACGCATGATATTGCAATCCAGAAATTAATTCTTGATGAAAGTGATTATGCTGCAAAACATTATAAAATTGATAGCACACCAACTTTTGTTTTCAATGGCAAAAAAATAGTTGGAGAATTAACGCTTGAAAAATTTGACCAAGAAGTTAAAAATGCCTTGTTACGACCTATTCCTACATAATTAATGTTTTTTAAACTAAATGCCGATATATTTTACCCGTCTTAAAATTTCTGGTTTCAAAAGTTTCGCTCATACAACATCATTAGATATTTTACCCGGGTTAACAGGCATTGTTGGACCCAATGGATGTGGTAAATCAAATATAATTGAAGCTATACGCTGGGTCATGGGTGAAAGTTCGGCACGCTCTCTTCGTGGTTCGGAAATGGATGATGTTATATTTGCGGGAACTGCAAGACATACTGCTTATAATATCGCTGAAGTAACATTAACACTTGAGAAGAATAAAAGCCCCGTTCAAGATAATAATGATCAAACCATTCCTTCTTATTTTGAAAAACAAAATTTAATTGAAATTTCTCGCCAAATCGAACGTGAATCAGGAAGTCAATATCGACTTAACGGTAAATTACAACGTGCCAGAGATATTCAAACCCTATTTGAAGATTTAGGATCGGGTCCCCGTTCAACAGCTATTATCGGTCAAAATCGCATTGCTCAATTAATTTCCGCAACCCCAGAAGAAAGAAGGCAAGTTCTTGAAGAAGCAGCTGGTATTTCAGGGTTACATAATCGCCGACGAGAAGCTGAACTTAAATTAAAAGCCACAAAAGAAAATCTTTGCCGTTTAAATGATTTAAGAGAACAACTTGAAGATTTAACCAACACACTTCGTGAACAATTTAAACAAACACTTCAATATCGAGCAATTTCTGCATTTTTAAGAAAAGAAGAAACCCATTTAAACGCTCTTTATTATCTTCGTGCCAAAAACAATCTTTTCTTTTTGAAAAAACAAATCAAATCTACGGCTGATGAAATCAAAGAAAAAAATCATCATATACAAGAATTAAAAACAAACCTAGACAATCTAGAAAGAGAATCTACATATTTCCATCAACAAGAAATTCAAGCTCGTATTCACTGGGATTATCAACATCAACATATTGTCTCACTTAAAAATGAATTAACACAAGTAAATAAAGAAATTGAACAACTCAATGATCGAATAAAAGAAGCTAAAAATCAATCAGTTATAGCCCAATCTCACATTGAAAAAAATCAAGTTGAACAACAAAATATTGAACAACAGATCAATCAAATTCAGGAAAAAATTCATAAAATTCCAGCTAACAAAACAGATAAAGAACAGCATATTGCAACTTTAGAAAAACAATGTTCATCATTAAATTCTCAAATTATAGACTTAAACCATATTTTATTCAAAACACAACGAAAAAATCATGAAACAACTCAAAATTTTAATCAAATTAGTAAAGAAAAAGACCGACTTCAATCTAATTATGATCAGATTTTTTCTGAACATCAACAATGTTTAAAATCGCTTCCATCAACCGAAGAACTAAAAGAAAAAGAACAATTCATTCAACAAACTCAGCAAAATTTACACGCAATTGCAATCCAAAATCAAGCAATCAAAACTAAAATTCAATCAATGGAATTGGAAGCAAATAAATATTCTTATCATGTTCAACAAATTGAAAAAAATTATAATAATCTTGCTCAATCCATTGAACGAACAACAATACAAAAAACTCAATTAGAACAAGAAAAATTCAAACTTTTGGATCAAATTAAATGTTTAGAAACAAGGCGTTTCCACAGTAAAGATCAAAATCAATTTAGGAAAAAAATAACACAACTTCAAACAACTCTTTTTCAAAAAAATAGAGAAATTGAAAATGCAATTTCCGAGCATCAATCTGCGATCAAAATACGTTTAGAACAGGAAAATTTTTATAATCAGTCTTTACAAACTTATGAACAAGGTAAATTTTTTTTTGAAACAGCTCAAAAAGATTGGCAACAGACACAAGAAACCTATCATCGCTTAAAAAAACAAGTAAAAAAACTTTCTAATCAACGTATTAAGAAAGAATACTTACAAGAAAAAAAGACTTTATATAAAAATATAGAAAATAAACTTGTTAACCAAAAAGTAGTATTAGAAAACTTGGATCAAGCCATACGACAAAATAATAAAGCATTAGAAAAACAAAGTTCAATTTATGCCAAACATAAAAGTCAACTTTACCAATTGAAAGCTAAACAAGAGGGATTACAACAAATTCTTTCAGAAACCTTAGAAATTGATCATCAAACTAAGTTAATCCCTGTTTTAGACCCTTCAACTATTCCAGAAGAATGGATTGTTCTTGTAACAACGATATTCGATAATTCTCTTGAAGCACCTATGGGAAATTATGAGAATTACGGGTGGATTGAATTTCCAAAATTACAAACTCAATTTTCATCAAAACTTCAAACTTTATCAGATTTTATTTTACCCCCCCCTGCTTTACGAAGAGCTTTTGATCATATTGGCATTGTTCATTCTGTTGAAGAGGGTAACAAACTATTTCCTTTTCTTTTACCAGGACAAATACTTGCGACTCAAGCTGGAGATATCTGGCGATGGGATGGTTATTACCAATCTCATTTTAAACAGAATAATGCAGCTCAACGATTAATTCAAAAACATAATTTACAACATGTTGAAGAAAAGCTCGAATGCCTTCAAAAACAAACTCCAGAACTTGATGCTTTATTAAATCATCTAAAAAGTCAACAAAAAGACCTCAAACATCAATTTTTTAACGAAAAATATACATACAAGAATATTGAAAATCAGAAACAAAAAATTGCTCAAGATTTTTTAACTTTACAAAATGAAGATAAATTAATTCAAACAAAATTAGACGTCCTTCAATCTTCATTAAATCAAGCAGAAAATAATGTCAATTTGAAAACAAATAGTTTAAAACGAGCTCAACAAAAATTAAACATACCTTTACCAAGTCAGGAAAATATAAAGAGATTTTTATATTCAGAACAAGAAAAAGAATTGAATATTAAACAAAAACAACAATCATTCAAAGCGATTCAAGATGAGCTCACGCATTTGAAAGATCAATATCAGCAAAAATTAAACCAAGAATCTCAAAATAAAGCTAAGATTATATCACTTCAAAATAAACAATACTACATTCATGAAGAACTTGATAAAAAGAATAAGCAGTTAATTCATTTGAAAACACAACTTCAAAATGCAGAAAATCCAAATAAGGCTCTTCAAACATTTAAAGAGATGAAATCAGTCATTTCAACCCTCAATAAAGATTACCATAAAGAAAATGAACGGTTTCTACAAGAAGAATCAAGATTCAAACAAACAGAAAAAGAATATCAACAATTAAAAGAATACGCTATTCAGCAGAAAAGTCGGTTGGAAACACTCAACCATCATTATCATAAACTTGAAAAAGATTTACAAGAAATTTCAATTTTATTTCATAAAGCTGAATCTAATCTTCAACAATGTATTAATTGCGATGAACTGGAAAAAAAATTAAACAAATTAAAAAAGGATCATCAAAATATTAAAAATAAAAAAGAACAAAAAAAACTAGATTACTGTTTAACTTTACAAGAAAAAATTAATTTGGAAAATCAAAAAGAAAATTTATTACAAAATTTAACAAAATGGAAAAACTATCTTAAAGAAAGACAATCGGAAAAAGATAATATTGATCAAAAAATACTTGCTCTTAAACAGCATTATAAAACGATAAGCAAAAAACATGAATCTTTGAAAATTCAGCTCGCCACAATTCAACAAGCTAAACAACAGGCTGAAATAAATTACCTTGAGCTTCAAAAGAAAAATAATGCAATTCTTGAACAAAAAAACGATTTTAAAAAAAGATACGAATCTTTATTAAATGAAAGACAAAAAATCAATGAGAGCCTTATCAAATCTCAAACAAAAAAAGAACAAGCTGAAAACTTATTCTTAAAACTTGATCATGAAATCACAGATGATATTAAAAATCTTATAATACAAAATCCAAAACTCGATTTAAAAGATCAATCAGAGAAAAAAATAAAAAATACGATTTTATCTTTAAAAGAACAACGAGAAGCTATGGGGGCTGTTAATTTACGTGCGGAATTTGAATATAAAGCAAAACAAGAACAACTTAATCATCTTAAAAATGAGTTTTCAGAATTAACAATTACCATTCAATACTTGCATGAAGCAATACATAAATTAAATCAACATGGGAAAAGCAAACTTAATGCCATTTTCAAAGAAGTTAATCAACATTTCCAAGAGCTCTTTTCTCGTATGTTTAATGGTGGCCAGGCCTATTTAAAATTATTTCCTCATGAAGATCCTTTACAATCTGGATTAGAAATATTCGCTCAACCCCCCGGTAAAAAACTTTCCACTCTTTCTTTACTTTCAGGAGGCGAACAAGCACTAACAACCCTATCTCTTGTTTTTGCAGTTAGTCGCTGTAACCATGTTCCTATCTGTATATTAGATGAAGTCGATGCCTCTTTGGATGATCCAAATGTAGAACGTTTCTGTGCTCTACTTTCCGATATGACGAAACGAGCTGGAACACGTTTTTTAATTGTAACCCATCATCAATTAACCATGAGTCACATGAACCGTTTATACGGAATTACTATGCAAGAACGCGGCATCAGTCAATTAATTTCAATTGATTTGGAAAATGCCCTTCAAATTCAACAAAGCAAACAACATGAACAATTAAAATTATATTAATCTATTTCTAAAAGGTTAATTGAACACGGGACATAATTAAATTACTTGTACGCCCTGTCAAATTATAATAATTTTTACGCGACCTTGTTGCCATTACATGATTATAATCCAGCGAAATTCTCATATGGGCAGAAGGATACCAGTTAAACCCTGTTGAAACAACATTCTGTTTACCCCCTTGTATTCCCAGAAAATAACTTTTATCATCCATACGATGAGTATAATGATTCAAATTTAAACTACTCCATCGGACTGATAATTCCAACCCTCCCCATTCTCCTGCTTCTGGATTAAAATAAGAGCCAATTGGAGGACCAAAAACAGCTCGACTTTCATCATAAGATCTTGGTTGACCCAATAAAACATAATTAAGACTTGCATACCAACCAGAAAAATGTAAGTTGGGTTTCCTACCTGAATTTTCTGAAACACGTTGTAAAAACATTGAATAATATTCAGATTGAATAAGAAAACGATTCAAATGCAAAGCAAATTCTGGTCCAATAGCTGCAACATTATCAACTCCTGAAATGGTACCAGTTTTTAAATAAGGACGTCCCAACCAAATTAGAGCCTCTTGTCCTGTACTTAGGGAAAATTTTCTTGAATCTCCATGCGTAATAAAAGTTCCTGATATACCTATGTGTAAATCATAATACATCAATATAACAGGTCTTACCGCCAATCTTAAGTTACCACCAAGTTCATTGCGCTGGAAATCTTTATAAGTTTCTCCCAATCTTTGTCCAGTAATTGAAGCACTTACATAATATCTTTTATTCCAATGCGTCATCATGAGAGCCAACCGTGCATCTGATCCCGATAAATTTCTTACCAAGTCAACAATCATTGGACGTTCGACAAGTATAAAGCCATTTGAACTTTCTGTATCGAACATTGTAACTGGGGGTTGTAATAAACCAATAGCAATAATTGTATTTTTAAAACCAATATATTTTAAATAAGCTTCATAAATTGAATCATTTACTAAAGCTGGTCGTCCTACATCAGGTGTAATATTAAAGATAAAATCATCATATCGCACAGCAACATTAAAACGTCCTCTTCGTAAAAATGACTGCGATCCATCCATTCGCGAACCATTTTGTTTTTTGTCAGGACCAATAATTCCCCCTATATCCAACTGAATACTTGCACCCAATGAAATACTTAAACGATGATCATGAGATGTTAAAGTTGGTCGACCTTTTGGAAAATTTAATTGAAATTCTCCAAACTGATAAAAAATTTCTTTATACGGATCAATATTTACAACTTGATCCACATTCAATACTGTACACTGTTGAACAGCATTAAAACACAAATAAAAAGATTCTTTTTTTTTATTATCTATTAAACCGACATCAGGTATGGAAAATATTGGTTCTGTTTTAGCAAAAGCAAATGAAATTAAAAATTTAATAAATACAACATTAAATGTACATAACAAAAACGGCCTTATACTTTTATATAAGACCTTAGCACTCTTTATTCGATTTTTATGAATCATAAACGATCCTACTGTAATAACGGCTTACAACTGACTAATAATAGCCAGAAAAATATTCTGATATTTAAAAAGCCTAGTATCAAGTAATAGGTATTTTCCATGAACTCCTTATAAATTATAAATAACTTCTACCCGGTCATAGATTGAAAGATTTATCATTTAAAATCAAGTTATTTGTCTGAAAATATTTAAAAATTAAATTCTACACGGGAAATAAGAAGGTTGCTTTTACGTCCAGCATGATTATAAAAATTATTTCTCGAACGTGTAGCAAAAACATAGTTATATTCCAGAGAAAAACGCATTTGATCCGCAGGATACCAGTTAAATCCAGTAGCAATAATATTTTGTTTACCACCTTGTGCACCCTGTGATTTACCATTTCTGAAATCATAACGATGGCTATTCAAATTCATTGTACTCCATCGAATTGACCATTCCAAAACTCCCCAATCCCCTGCAGCAGGATTGAAAACAGCAGCTTGTGGTGCCGCAAAGAAACCTTTTTCAATAAAATAATGTCGAGATTTACCAAATAAAACATAATTCACATTTATATACCAACCTGAAAACCGTAAATTTTTATTATTAAAATCATTTTTTGATATTCTTTGCAATTGAATACTATAATATTCCGATTGCAAAATTAAATTTTTATAGCGAAATGCAAACTCGGGTCCTATTGCCCAAACATTATCAACACCATCCAATTTATCTGTTCGTATATAAGGACGACCTGTAAAAATCTGTGCTTCCTGTAATGAATTCATTGAATATCGTCTAGTATCCCCATGAAATGCAACTGTACTATTTATACCTAAATGCAAATCATAATTTGTAGTGCCAATTGGATGAAAAGTCACACGGACAAGCCCTCCTTTTTGATTCTTTTGAAAATCTTGGTAAAAGCAACCTAATCTTTGACCTGTAACACTAGTATTAAGAAAAAAATATTTATTCCAATGGGAAAAAGATAAACCTATTCGAGCATTGGCTGCAGCGATATTACGAATAATATCAATAACCATTGGTCTTTCAACCAAAGTAAAACCGGCAGAATTTTCGGATCCATACATTGTAACAGAGGGTTGAATCAAACCAATTGATATTGCTGTATTATGAAAACCCGTGTAATTAAAATTAGCTTCATGCATTGAATCGTTAACCAATGCCGCTCGGCCAATATCTGGCGCAACAACAATCTTAAAATCATTGTAAGACGCAATTATAATAAATCGTCCTCTACGTAAATTTGCTTGAAATCCAGCCATATTAGGTTGGTTATGTTCTTTATCAGGGCCTATAAAACCACTAAAATCATATTGAATAGATGTACCGATAGATAAAGTAAAATGATCATTCTTGGACTGAAGTGTAAACCTCCCTTTTGGAAAACTTATTTTAAAAACACCCAAATCATACAGAATATTTTTATATGGATCATAATAAGACAGTTTATTTTCCTGCGATAGTACAACATCTTTGGCATAAACAATCAAAATAAAATAAGAAAGAAAAAGCGGAAATAAAGAATAAAATAAAAGACTGGTAAAAATATTAACGAAATAAATTTTTTTAATTTTAATCATTATAAAGACTCATTCCGTTAATAACAATTTATTTTAGTAGTATATTTAATATACAAATTTAATATGTATTTATCATGTTTACCCATAAAAGATATATCTGTTTAATTTAGCATATATAAATATTTAATTTCTTATAATAAATAAATCAAACCAATATTTTAAAAGGTCAATTGCAAACGAGAAAGTATTAAATTGCTATCTTTTTTCCGCAAATGCCATAGATTATTCCTTGCTCGTGACGCTATAATATGATTGTAATCAATCATTACCCTAAAATGAGGAGAAGGATACCAGTTAAATCCTGTTGCTATTACTCTTTGTCTACCACCTTGAACACCAGCCCCATATTTATTATTTTCAAAATCTCCGGCATGGCTGTTAAGATTCAGATAACTCCATCGGGCTGACCATTCAAGAGCTCCCCACTCCTCAGCAGATGGATTAAACAAAGAACCTTGGGGGGCCGCAAATATACCCCGAGATGGCAAATAATTGCGTCGTGCCCCGAGAATTACGTAGTTAACACTTCCATACCATCCCCAAAAATGAAGATTATCGTTATGGCCCTGCCCTTCATCTTTTCGAGGCATAAAAAAGGAGTAATATTCTCCCTGGAATATTACTCTTTTCCACCTGAACGCAAATTCTGGCCCAACAGCCCAAATACTATTGACTCCGTTTATTATTCCAGTTTTAAAATCTGCACTAGAAGGAAATAAACGAGATTCATTATAACTAACAATGGAATATTTTCTATTTTCTCCATGAACAGCAAAGGTTCCCGTTACACCTAAATGAAGATCAAAATTGTTAGAAGCAATAGGCCGGCCTGCCACTCTTAAAACACCACCTTTTTGACCCTGCTGAAAATTAGTAAATTTTTTACCAACACGTTGACCTGTATAAGCAACGCTTATCAAATAATGTTCCCCCCAATGAAGAACATTAAAAGAAACACGAGGTTCGCCCCCCGCAACATTTCTCAACATATCAATAACCATTGGACGTTCAGCAAGAAAAAATCCTCTGGATGTTTCAGAATCTAACATGGATAAGGTAGGCTGCATTAAGCCACCCCCAATAACAAGATTTTTGAATCCAGTATATTTTAAATCTGCACCAAACAGATCATGATGCTCTAAACCAAATCGTCCAATATCTGGAGTAACGGTCAAGGCGAAGTCGGTATATTTAATTACAATGATAGGACGCCCACGACGTAAAGATCCGTGATAATTCGACACTTTGGGCCCATTTGCCCGTTTATTCGGTCCTAATAAAGAACCTATATCATAGTTAATATAGACACCGAAAGCGATACTCAGTTTTTTATTTGAAGAATAAAAAGTTGGCCTTCCCTTTGGAAAAGTCAAAGAAGCGTAGCCAATTTTATAATAAAAATCTTTATACAGATCAACATTAATAATTTTATCTGCATTCCACATTGTACATCGTATAACTTTATTGTTACAAACATACTCCGAAGTTTGATAATTTTCATCTTGATTTTTTTTTTCTTCTTTATCTTTATTGTAAGAAGGTGGTAATTTTAACTGTAATGTATTTGTCTGACTTACATTTGCATATGCAAAGGATACAAATACTTTTAAAAAAAGAATGCCCATCGTGCAAGATTGAATAATATTTATCTTACACTTATTAAAGGGGTCATTTTGTGTGGTGAAATATTGAATTACCATATATAAATTACCCCTAAAGAAAGTCGTTTTAACTAGTTAAAAATAAAGATTAACCTCATAAATTCTTAAAATCATCGTACATAAAGAAAGATAATTTCAAAAAACATAACTCTATGTTTCTTAAAATATTATCAAATCTATATACTTTGAAGTTTTATATCTTTTTATATTTATTGGATTTTGTCGAATAAAATAATTGAAATACAATGTCACTTTTCCGAGATTATCAATTTTTAAAAATAAATTTATCTAAGAAGCATCAGGGAAAATGGTGCTTGATCTATATAAAATCAAAAAAAACATTACCTAGATCAATGTTTTTTAACCTATTTATTAAACGTTATGATTTTCCTGATCTAGAAGCATTATCTTATCTAACATCTTGTCGTTTTTTTCCTAATTGCTGGCGAATAAGCCTTAATTATATTCCTGACAAAACCAATTCTTTAATGCTTTATCCTGTTACAAAAAATTATAATACATCCATCGATTCTATTATTACCATTGAAATACTTCCATTAAATCGTTTAATTGCATCTATCATTCTGACGATAATCAATCCCTTTTCACTTATAAAAATTCTTTTTCAATCACCTTTTCATTTAATAAAAAAAGTAAAATTAGTACTATTACAAAATCAACAAACAATGGCACCTTGTATATCCTATAAAAATTGGTGTAATTTTTATGATTTATGGTCAGAGGAAAAAATAAAATCTTTATTTCAAAGTCCTTATTATAAAAATTGGCCAAATCTTTTTTCTTTTTTTAATTCCAAAAATAAAAATAAACCTAACAATCTAAAAATTCATCCCCTACAAACATGGTCAACATATTCATTGAATATTTCAAAAACAAATCAATCCTATTATGTTTTAATATCTCATCATGAAACTTTAAGACCTCATAGTCTGGCCGTTTTTGCCGATCAAGCTGCTCGACATCATTATCCTGCTGCAATTTATGCTGATTCTGATGAAATTGATCAAAAACATCAGCGATTTAATCCAATATTTAAACAAAAATTTAATTTACCTGTTTTACTTACAGGATTATTAACCCAAGATGTATGGATCATAAGACAAGATATTTTTGAAGCTTTTCAAAAACAGACATCCGAACTTTATCAATCAATAACAGCACTCCGTTTGGCATTAGGATTATATTTATGGGAACATCATCTTTATATTCATCATATAAGTTTCATTCTTAGTCACAGAATTTCAAAAATAACTCAAGAAGAACAATCAGAATTAAATAATGTTATACAATCTTTTAAAATTAAACATCGTTGGCAATTCAATGTTCATCATCAGTTTCCTTTTAGGATAGCCTTTAATGACTATCAATCCCCTGTTAGTATTGTCATTCCCACAACTGTTCGTTCAGTTATTATACAAAAATGCCTTTTAAATCTTATTAAAAATACAAATTTTCCATCACATGAAATCATTCTTGTTATTTCTCAAAATAATCCACTAAATCATTTGCAAAATAAAATTCTTCGTTCTTTATTAGTCTTTAAAAACATTCGAGTTATATTTTATAAAACTGATGAATTTAATTTTGCAAAAAGTTGCAACTACGCAATAAAAAAAACGAAATATCCTTTTATAGCTTTGGTTAACGACGATATCGAACCCTTAAATTCAACTTGGTTGTTTTCCATGATGGGTCATATGAAAAATGAAAACATAGGTGTTGTCGGTGCAAAATTATTTTATCCTAATGGTCTTATTCAACATGCTGGTATTATTATGGGTGCAGCCAATCTATGTGAACATGCCGGACGATTTCAACAATCAAACCAATTTTACCTTACCCATGATCATGAAATTAGTGCAGTAACAGGGGCTTGTATGCTTATTCGCCGTTCAGCTTTTGACCAAGTCAATGGATTTGATGAGAAATTTGAAATTGCTTATAATGATATTGATTT
Organism: uncultured Commensalibacter sp.; assembly: GCA_946699565.1. Taxonomy (GTDB): domain Bacteria; phylum Pseudomonadota; class Alphaproteobacteria; order Acetobacterales; family Acetobacteraceae; genus Commensalibacter. The sequence continues at coordinate 124,626 of CAMPDW010000003.1, forward strand.
TTGTCTACGCCTTTCGCATAAAGGCTATCATATTATCCAATGTCAACAGGCCCATTTAATTCATTATGAATCTTTGTCTTTAGGTAATCATTATACTGGAAAAAGAGCTGGTAAAGAACGTCAAGAAATTCTGGCTTTGAGAAACAAATATCATCATATTTGTAATAATGATCCTTTTTATAGCCCTAATTACGCTTTACAACGTGGAATGGATTATCAGCTTGCATTTCCCCCTCGTATTTCCATCCCTTTTGGATTAACAGAAAAATAATGTCAAATCTTCCTCCCCCCAGCATTCTTGTTCAAAATGTTTCTTTAATTTATAACCATCGTTTAATATTTTCAAAATTAAATACTTTTTTTCCATCGGGTAAAATCAATATCATTCTTGGAGCTAGTGGTATTGGAAAAAGCAGTCTTTTAAAAATGATCGCGGGTTTGCAACCCTGTCATCAAGGAATCATTCAAGCAAATGATCATCACCCTCTTTTAAACCGAATCAGCTATATGGGACAGCAAGACTTTTTAATGCCTTGGGCAAGAATTATACAAAATATTATGTTGGGCAATAAACTTCGAGGAGAAACCCCAGAGCCTCAACGTGCTTTGCATATTCTTGAACAAGTTGGTCTTTCCCATGTTGCCAAAGCATATCCCTCGGAGTTGTCAGGTGGAATGCGTCAGCGAATTGCTCTTGCAAGAACCTTATATGAAAACCGTCCTATTGTGTTAATGGATGAACCTTTCTCAGCTTTAGACAGCGTGACAAGAACAAATATGCAAACCTACACTGCAAATTTACTTAAAGGAAAAACAGTTATTCTCATTACCCATGATCCTTTCGAAGCATGTCGATTAGGAGAGCAAATCCAAATCATGACAGGATACCCTGCCAGTTTATATAATGCTCCCATCGTTAAAGGGACAATACCCCATCCTTTGACGAGCCTTTCATTACAAAAAGCCCAAGCTCACTTATTATCGCTTTTGATGGAAAAAACATCATTATGAAATTTCATTTTCATCAGACTTTATTTGTCAGTATTCGTGTTATCGCTATTATCACAAGTCTGATTCTTATTTGGTGGATAATAAGTTTATCAGGTTCTATTCCTGTTTATCTTTTACCATCACCCTTCACTGTTATTCTGGCTTTAAAAAATAATCAACATCTTTTATGGCTTGCCACGTTTACAACAATACAAGAAACATTGATTGGACTCGTTATCGGATGTATTTTTGGAATGCTTCTTGCCTTGCTCATGATACAAGTCCCTTTGATACGGCACTGGTTAATGCCGATTATCATTATTAGTCAATCTATACCAACTTTTGCCTTAGCCCCCTTGCTTGTATTGTGGTTAGGTTTTGGAATAAATTCCAAAATTGTTATGACGGTTTTGATGATTTTCTTTCCCGTAACCTCATCTTTTTTTGATGGCCTAAACAGAACGCCTCAAGGATGGCTTGATTTAAGCAAAACCATGAATGCTTCTCGCTTTAGGCAATTATTTTTTATCCGTATACCTGCTGCTTTACCTGCCTTCTCATCAGGTTTAAAAATTGCAGCAGCAATTTCCCCCATTGGCGCAGTTATTGGAGAATGGGTTGGTGCTTCTTCAGGTTTAGGTTATTTAATGCAAAATGCGAACAGCCGTTTTCAGACTGATTTGATGTTTGCCGCTCTTTTAATCCTTTCCCTAATGACCATAAGCTTATGGGGATTCGTTACAATCATGATGAAAATAATGGTCCCCTGGTTAAAAGAAAACAACGATTAATTACATCAACATATGACCTTCTGAACAAACTTCTTTGAAAGCACGGATAACAACACTTTCAAATAATCCTGCCTTGGCATAAGGATCACTTATGGCAAATCCTTCAGCAGCCGCACAATCTTCCACATTTAATATAATTAAAGACCCACAACTTTTTCCATCATTATTCAATAAAGGCCCAGCAATTTTTATTTGTTTTTCATAAGTTTTCAGATAAGCTAAATGCTGAGAACGAACCGCTATTCTCATTTCCAAAGATGATGGTTTATCAGTACACATAACAATAAATAACATAAAATCCCCCAACACTACTTTACAAATCTTGTATAAAAAAACATATTATGACGAAGAATGTGCAAGCTTTCCAGTTTTTAAAATGTAAAATCTCTTTGTATTATTCCACAAAATAATGATTATCTTATTCAATGACAGATTCAATGTTCCTATCCAAACCTAAAAAGATCCGATTCTTTATAATTAATCAATTAGCAAATCCCAAAAATTTTTTTCAATTTACTGCAAAATTACAACCTTGGATTAATTTTTTTGCTCTATTATGGATTGTCATTGGTTTAATCTGGGGACTTTTTATATCTCCAGCAGATTGGCAACAAGGCGATAGCGTAAGAATCATGTATATCCATGTTCCCATGGCTTTACTTGCCAGTACAGGATATATTTTATTAGCTTTTTGTGGTTTTTCATCCCTAATTTGGAAACATCCTTTGGCTGATTTAGCTGCCAAAGAAATCGGACCTGTTGGTGCGACCGTTACCGCTTTATGTTTAATTACGGGCTCTATTTGGGGAAAACCCATGTGGGGAACATGGTGGGTATGGGATGCACGATTAACATCCGTTCTAATTTTATTCTTTCTCTATATGGGTCATATTGCATTATGTCATGCTTTTGATGAACCTCAAAAAGGATATAAAGCGGCTGCAATGCTTGCGCTTATAGGTGTTTTTGATCTGCCCATAATTAAATTTAGCGTTCAATGGTGGAATACGTTGCACCAGCCAAATACATTCAGTCTAACCCATGCCTCATCCATCACTCTATCTATTGCTGCTCCTCTAATCTGTTGTTTCATAGGATTTTCCCTAGGTTTTATAGGATTAATATGCATTAAAATAAGAACTGCTATTCTCGAACAACAAATTCACCGTTTTCTTATTAACGCACCTACTCTGTCAAAAGAACAAATATGACCCATTTACCCTATATTCTTTCAGCTTATGGAATAACCGTATTAACTTTATCAGGTTTATGGTTTATTTCATATAAACGATTTAACCAAGCAAAAAAGAAATTAGATGTTTTGAAAAAACACAATTATGAAGCGTAAAACTCAACGACTATGTATTATTTTAAGCTGTATGATGGGGTTTGCCATTGCAATCGTGCTCGTCCTTTCAGCTTTTTCAGATAATTTAGTCTATTTTAAAGTCCCTTCACAATTAATAAATCAATCACAACCTATAGGTTCTGTAATACGATTAGGAGGTATGGTTGTTGCCAACTCTCTTCATCATCTAAATGATAACCAAACACCCATAACAACTTTTGATGTTACCGATGGGCAAGCCGCCATTCATGTAAGCTATAAAGGGATATTACCAGATTTATTTCGGGAAGGTCAAAGTGTTGTTGCGATTGGTTCCTTGAATCAACAAAAAATTTTTATTGCTACAGAGGTTTTAGCAAAACATGATGAAACCTATATGCCAAAAGAAATTGCAGATTCCTTACGCAAAAATGGAAAATGGGATCCACGCTTTGGTTCTCCACCCGACCCAAGCCGTTGGAATCATATGATTAAACCTCAATAAAAAAGATAAATAAATGATTTCAAACTTCCTCAGTCCTGAACTTGGTCATTTTACTTTAGCACTTGCTTGTTGTTTAGCAGGGGCTCAATTTATTTTACCTTTACTTGGAAATCAAAAAAACGACTTTCATCTAATGAATCTTGCGGCACCTCTAGCATGGGGACATTTTTTTAGCCTGATGATTGCTTTCGTCTGTTTAATCATCGCAGCGTTAAATGATGATTTTTCTGTTCAAAATATTTTGCAAAATAGTGCAACTGATAAACCTTTACTCTATAAAATTACAGGAATATGGGGCAATCATGAAGGCTCAATCCTTTTATGGTCTTTTATTCTTTCCTTTTTTGGGATTCTTTTTTCGAGTTTCAGCCATCGTCTTTCCTTTTCACTAAGAACTAAAATTATTGCTATTCTTGGCGGATGTGCTACCGGTTTTGAAATTTTTTGCTTAATAACGTCTAATCCTTTCCTACGAATTTGGCCTGCCCCTATGGAAGGACAAGGCATGAATCCTCTTTTACAAGATCCGGGATTAGCCTTTCATCCGCCTATTCTTTACACAGGATATGTAGGATTTTCGGTTCCTTTCGCTTTTGCCGTGGCTGGATTAATGGAAAAAAATATTGATTCAGCTTGGGGGTGTTGGTTACGACCATGGGTTATTCTTGCTTGGATTTTTCTGACCGCTGGTATAACCATTGGTTCATGGTGGTCATATTACGTTCTTGGTTGGGGTGGTTATTGGTTTTGGGATCCCGTCGAAAATGCTGCTCTTATCCCTTGGTTAACAGGAACAGCTCTATTACATTCAACATTGATTGTCGAAAAACGTGAAGCGCTCAAAACATGGACAGTTTTCCTTTCAATAATAACTTTTTCACTTGCCTTATGCGGAACATTTTTAGTTCGTTCTGGAATCTTGAATTCTGTCCATGCTTTTGCTTCTGACCCCACCCGAGGAATTTTTATTCTAGTATTATTGATCATCATTTGTGGTGGAGCCTTGGTTCTTTTTGCATGGCAGGCCCCTCTTCTTCCATTCACCGCATTATTTGCACCCTTCTCACGAGAAGGATCAATTATTCTCAATAATATTTTATTCTGTTCTTTAGCCACTATTATTTTTGTTGGAACCCTTTATCCATCAGTCTTACAAATGATCAATGGACAAACAATTTCCGTAGGAAAACCATTTTTTGATAAAACTTTTGTCCCACCTGCCCTGATTACAATTTTCTTTATGGCGTTTGCTCCTTGGTTAGCATTCAAAAAAACCAGTCTGAAAAAATTAATCCAGCCTCTATCCTTTATGGGAATTATAACGCTCGTTATTATCATTATAAGTTTTATTTATTTACATCGCTTTCTCCCAGCCTTGGCAACAGGTCTAGCATTCTGGGTTATTATGGGAGCTTTAACCGATTTTAGTAGTAAATTATCCTTGTTTAAAACCTCTTTTAAGAATAATTTTCATCGGATGAAAAATTTATCCCTATCATTTTATGCTACCTATATTGCCCATATTGGCGTAGCCGTTATCTTGTTAGGAATTATCGGAATGGCTTACAGTCAACAAAAAATCGTAGAAGTCCCTATTGGCACAACACTTCATCTGGCAGGATATGAATGGACACTAGAAGCTGTTCAAAATCATAAGGGTCCTAATTATCTGGCAACAGAAGCAATCCTCAAAATAAACTACCATCATAAGACAATATGCTGGATGTTTCCTGCACGGCACTTTTTCCCACGCCAACAACAAGTCATAACAAATGTTGCCATTCACACCAATTTAATTGCTGATTTATACGCTGTTTTAGGTGACAGTAAAAATATTAATGATACCTCTCCTACTTATATTTTAAAATTACATTATAATCCATTAGCACCTTGGATCTGGATTGGTGGTTTCATAATGATTTTAGGTGGTTTTCTTACTCTTATTGATCTTTATAATCACAAAATAATTAAACAAAACTCAAAACAAAATATGGAACAACCATTATGAATTCTCTAACCCGCCGTCGATTATTATGGGGATTACCTTTGGGAATAACGGTGCTAGCTGGTGGAGGATTCGCTAAAATGCTGTCAAGTTTAAGAAAAGGTAAATTTGATCCGCACAAAATTGATCTACCCAATTTAAACAAAACCATTCCAAATTTCACACTTGAAGCTGTATCTTCTCCTTATAAAAATTTTAATAGTTCAATATTAAAACAACAAACCAAACCTGTATTAATCAATTTTTTTGCTTCTTGGTGTTTGCCGTGTATTAGTGAAATGCCTATTCTAAAACAGCTTGCCTCTCAACTTTCCATCTGGGGCATCGCATACAAAGATAAAATCAATATGATTGACCTATTTCTAAAACATCATGGAAACCCCTACCAATTTTTAGGTCAAGATAATCAAGGTAATATTGGAATCGATTGGGGAATTTCTGGTATTCCAGAGAACTTCCTTATTATACCAGGTGGAATTATACGTTGGCATTATGCGAAACCTTTGGACTATACAGCAATTTCATCCTTATTATCTCTTGTAAGGTAATAAATATGCGCTTGATCTCATTTGTATTTCTATTACTCATAAGCTTTTTTTCCATTGCAGCCTATGGTCTTAATAGTCCCAATGAATTATTACCTAACGCTCAACAGGAAAAAAGAGCGGAACAAATTGGAGCACAATTACGTTGTCTTGTTTGTCAGAATGAATCAATTGAGGATAGTAATGCCGAACTTGCTAAAGATTTGAGGAAGGTTGTACGTCAACATATCCAAGCAGGTGAAAGCGATAAACAAATTATTCAATGGATGGTTGATCGTTATGGTAATTTTATACGGTTAAGCCCTCCATTTAATTTCACAACAGCCTTATTATGGCTGATGCCCTTTCTTGCTTTTATTATAGGTTGTTTATCAGCTTTTACCACTTTTAGAAAAATGCAAAAAGAACCCTTGCCTTTAAATGAAAATGAAAAAAAACGTCTCGAAAAATTAATGAAAGAATCTTAAATTATGTTATGGATCATGATGATCTTGATCAGCCTTATAAGTTTAATACCCTGTTTCATGAGCCTGAGTCGCAAAAATTTTTCTTCTTTTCCTAATCAGTCTGCCTTGACTTTCTATCAATTCCAACTTAAAGAACTGGAAAATGAATTAAATCACCATTTAATTTTACCCGAGGCATACCAGCAAGCAAAACTTGAAATTCAACGACGAATTTTAGTTTCTACTGACTCAAAAGAAAAAAATCATCCCTTGCACCTCATTTTTCCTACAAAGAATAGTAATCTTTTTATTTTATGTGGATTGATTTGTATTCCTCTAACCTCAATTGGGCTTTACTTGATCAACGGTGTACCTGTATTACCTTCTCAACCCTTACAAGTTAGATTAATTGAACAAAAAATACAGACTAAACAACTTGCTCCTTATGTAAAACAATTAAAAGAAAAAATTGCATCACTTAATCATGAAGATCCCAAACGAATTGAGGGTTACCTCTTATTAGGTAGGATAGAAGCCAAACAAGGTCAATTAAACGATGCCATTCAAGCCTGGAAAACAGCTCTTAATCAACATTTCGATCCAAACTTAGCAGCACAGATTGCTGAAATGATTATTCAAGAAAATGGTCATATCACCAAAGAAGCTTTTAATCTTTTCCAACAAGCTTTACAACAAGCGTCTCCTAATGCATCATGGAAAAATCTAGCTGAAGAAAGAATTATTGAATATCAAAAAACAACCACTAATTAAATAAATGTAAGCAATTCAAGTAAAGAATCCTAACACCCATTTTTCTTAATCTCTCTACCCCTTACTTAATCGAACAATCTCAATTTTATTGCATGATATTTAATGAAAAAACCGGTTGGCGTTTCTTTTCAGGAGGTGGATTAGGCTGGCAGGATATAAAATAAATACCGAAAACAAAAATTGTATTACTAATACTATTCAAAAGTAATGTATCCTGAAAACGCTGATCAGCCATAACCCCCAAATAAATTGAATATATTGCAAAAGGAATCGATATAATACGGATACCAGCTAACATCATTCTAAATGGATTTAAAAAACCAACGCGAATAACCGATTGCATCCGATAAATAGCAACATAAAATAATAAGCCTAAACACCATGCCAATACGTTGAAAAGTATTGAAAAAATACTCATTTCAAAATAAAGAACAAGCAAAATCAAAGATCCAGCTGAAAAAACTAAAGATCCAAGTTGTAGGCTCATCCCAATTTTTAAAGCTGACCATTTTTCTGGTAAACGATCCGCAATTGGTTGAAAGAAATGATCCAGCAACCATAAATCCAAGGCTAAAATACGATCTGAAACAGGTGGCTTGTTTTGTAAAGGCATTCAACTTTTTATCCAAAAAATTATATAAATTTGATATGATTATTTTAAAAAGTTATTTTATCATAAATGTGCTAAAAACTTATCTAAAATCTATAAAAAAAGAACCCGCTTTAATTAAAAAGCGGGTTAAAGGATATCAAGAAACAAACATACAAAATTAGGGTTGAATCATGTTTTGTTTACGTTCTTTCAACATGGTTACAATTCGTTGAACGCATCGACCACAATCTGGTCTACATCCACAAGATTGATAGATTTTACTTGGACAATCTGCACCTTCTTGAATAGCTGTACCAATATCTTTATCAGTAAGAGCACGACACGAACAAATATACATCTGAAAAAAACCCTATTACAACAAAGTTGTTAATAATGATAATAATAACCATTCTTAATTAAATGTCTAGTCTTTTTTTTAATAATGATGATAATTTTTTCAATTAATAATTTAATACTTTGTTATCCATATAAATAATCATATAATAGGAGAAATAATCTCTAAGATTATATAAATGAAATAATATCAATTGACATACATACAAAATTTTTTAAGGACTACCATAATGATTAAAGACAAAAAAGTTATTGAATATTTAAATCTTCAATTAACCAACGAACTGACAGCAATTAATCAATATTATCTTCACTATAAAACCCTATGTCACTGGGGTGTTACAATTCTTGGTAAAAAAGAATATCAAGAATCTATTGAAGAAATGAAACATACAGATACTTTGATCGAACGTATTCTGATGCTTGATGGATTACCCAATATGCAACGTCTTAATACGGTTCAAGTTGGACAAACTGTTGAAGAAGTTTTAAAAGCTGATCGTGAAATGGAAATCAAGGCTTGTAAAGATTTGCGCGAAGCCATTGCTTATTGTGAACAAATTCATGATTTTGTCACACGTCATATATTTGTATCCATTTTGGAATCTGAAGAAGATCATATTGACTTTATTGACAGACAATTTGACCTTATTAAACAAATTACTATTGGTCGTTATATCACGCTTAATTCTGATCATGCTACGGATCAGTAATATTTTTTTTGTATATTATTTCTAAAATAAAACTTTAAACTATTTATTAAATCGTTTCTAATCTATAAGATTGAAACGGTTTTTTATTTGAAATAACTTATATGGATACTATTATAAGAATGAAAAATTAAATAAATTACAGTTAAAGATATATTTTGACAGACGCCCTATAATCTCGCAAAATCAATTTTAATTTAATTAAAACAAACCCTGTTCTCCTTTTTGTATTTATTAAATCTGTACAGGATAATCAAAGATTATGAAATCCATCTTCACTTCTCTTGCCTTAAATTTAACCCTACTTGCATCCACACCTTTAACAGAAATAGCATTTCCCTCTTACACATACGCTGCTTCACAAATCATAGATAATAATACACAAATTTCTAAACAGAAAATCTTACGAGAAACTTTAAAAAATGGATTAAGAGTCGTGATCATAAAAAATGATCTGGCCCCTGTTGTAACAGCACAAGTTAACTATCTTGTAGGGTCCAATCATGCACCTAAGAAATTCCCTGGCACAGCCCATGCTTTAGAACATATGATGTTTCGGGGAAGTAAAGGACTGGATAAAGACCAACTCGCCATTATTGAAGAACAATTGGGAGGAAGTTATAACGCGTTTACGACAGAGCAAGTAACGCAATATTATTATACTGCACCCGCTGAAAATCTTGATGTAATATTAAAAATTGAAGCCATGCGCATGAATGGACTTAATTTAAATGCTAAAGAATGGGAAAAAGAACGAGGGGCAATTGAACAAGAAGTTTCACGAGATTTATCTAATCCTGTTTATAAATATATTTCAAAACTACAAAAAATTTTATTCAAAGATACTCCATATGAACATGATGCTTTAGGAACTCGTCCTTCATTTAAAAAAACAACGGTGCAAGATTTACGCAGATTTTACGAAACATATTATACACCGAATAATGCTATACTTGTTATTTGCGGTGATATAGATCCTCAAAAAACATTAGAGACAGTTAAACAGAATTTTTCCATCTTACCACATAAAACAATACCCAAGCTTCCTGCCTATAAATTAAAACCCTTGAAGGCTGAAACTCTTCATTTTCCAACTGATTTATCAGCAGGGCTTGTAACAATTGCATGGCGTATGCCTGGTGAAAAATCAAAGGATTATGCAGCCACCACTATTTTAAGTGATGTTATTTCAAGTCAAAGAGCAAAATTATTTGGGCTTGTTCCACAAGGTAAAGCATTAATGACCGATTTTGAATATATACCTAAAGGAAATGTAGGTTTTGGAGTTGCGATTGCTGCTTTTCCAAAAAACAAAAATTATAAAGTCCTCTTAAACGAAATGCAAGCTATTGTTGAGAATTTTTATAAAAATGGTGTTCCTGCTGAATTAGTTGAAGCGGCAAAACATAAAGAAATAGCCTCTTTAAATTTTTCAGCCAATAGTATTACAGGTTTAGCCAGCAGCTGGTCCAATGCTTTGGCTTTTCAAGGTCTCAACAATCCCGATGATATGATTACAGCGTTTAATTCAGTAACTTCTGAAAAAGTCAATCAATTAGCCAGACAAATCCTTAATCCGCAAGAGGCAGTGACTGCAATTTTAACCCCTGAAAATTCTGGAAAACCTCTTTCAAATAAAGGTTTCGGTGGCGCAGAAACTTTTTCTTCAATCCCAGAAAAACCTATTCCTTTACCTGATTGGGCAGATAAAGCCTTAAAAAAAATTAATTTACCCAAAAAATCCTCTTTACCTGCCGATATAACTCTTGAAAATGGTATACGCTTGATTGTCCAACCTGTTAATGTCAGCAATACAGTTAGTGTATATGGGCATATTCGTCAGAACCCTAGTCTTCAAGAAGATATAAATAAAGAAAGTGTTTCAGACATCATTGATGAAATATTCAAATATGGTACAAAAACCTATGATCGGTTGGCATTCCGTAAACAAGTTGATGATATTGCTGCCGATATTAATGCTGGCAGTGATTTTTCTTTATCTGTCCTAACACCGTATTTTGATCGTGCCTTACAATTATTAGCCGATAATGAATTAAATCCCTCTTTTAAACAAGAAAATCTTGACGTTGTAAAACAGCAAACAGCCCAATCATTAATTGGACTATATCAATCTCCAGGTTATCATTTTAGTCGTTCAGTTAAAAAAGCCATCAATCCACCGAATGATCCAAGCCTTCGCCAGCCTAACCCTGCCAAAGTTATGAAGCTGACTTTGCAAGATTTGAAAGATTTTTATCACAAATCTTTTCGTCCAGATTTAACTACAATTGTTATCGTTGGAAATATAACACCTAATAAGGCAAAAGCTACCGTTGAAAAATATTTTAGTTCATGGAAAACTACTGGCTCTAAACCCAATCTGGATTTGCCACAACGTTCTAATAACAAAACATCTTATGTTCATGTACCTGATAAAACAGCAGTTCAAAATAGTGTTACATTAGTTGAATCTCTTCCTTTGAACGTTTATCATCCTGATCATTATGCGCTTAATTTAGGTAATGAAATATTAAGTGGCGGATTTGCAGGACGTTTATATAAAGATTTACGAGTTAAAACAGGATATGTTTATAATGTAGATAGTTCTTTTGATTGGTCTCGTACCCGTGCAAGTTATAGCATCAACTTTGGTGCTGATCCTAACAAAGTTATCTTGGCTCATAAAGCTATTTTAAAGAACCTATACTCTATGCAAACTCAACCTGTCAGTGAACATGAATTGCAACTTGCCAAAGCCTCATTACTTCGTAATATCCCTTTACAACGCGCCAGCGTCGATAAACTTGCATCGCAATATTTATTATATAGCCAATTAGATTTACCTTTAGATACTCCTCAAAAAACAGCAAAAATTTACTATCAAATGAATGCTGCGGATATTCAGAAAGCTTTTAAAACATGGATAAGAATTGATGATTTAGCTGAAATTATTAAGGGACCAGCCACATCTCAACCATAAAACTTATATCATTTAAATTTTTTAAAAAAGCAGGGGAATAGATATCTCCTGTTTTTTATTAGTTATCATTTAATGTTAAATGTTTGTTAATAAAAATTTTTGCAAATTATTTATTTTTACGGTTCTTAACTCATAATCATTTATATAAGCTAAAAGTTGTTTCTTAACTTCTTGTCAAAAAGATATTTTTTTCATTATTATTCAGATTACCGCTTTTATAATGAAAATAAATAGCTTTTATAAAGTCAGCAAATAAATTATTTTTGCTATCGGTAACATATAATACAAATTCATTAACATATTCATTATCTATAAAAATTTCTTTTTGTTGTTTAAAATCATTATAATATAATGAAATATTAACGTCGTTTACTTCTTTGCCTTTCAACTTTTTAATTATATTTAGTAATTTTGACGAGCCTCTTAAAGAGATAAATCTTTATAAAATTCCTTTTTTATTTTTTCAAAATTATCTTGAATTTTGAAAAAATCATTTGAAAAATATATAGTCTAGCGAAATATTATTATTTTTCATATTTTTTTAATATTAGAGAAATATAATTTAAATAAAATATCGCTATAGTGTTCAAATTGCTCCATTGCTTAAGCATCGCATTATTAAACCTTATTATAAATGCTTTAGCTGTTTCCAATGCTGCAACATTACCTATTTTAACATATTTTATTTTCATAGTTACTTCTGATCGAGTCCATAATATTTTTTACTTATCGGTATAAAGAATTTCATTACTCGAAATTTGATTTTCATCAATGATTTGTAAACCAACATATGATGGTTTTAATGTTGAAACACGATTATTAAATCCTTTTACAACCGTTAATCTAGTCTCTTTAATCGGAATAATTTTTTGTAAAAATTTTCCTATTAAGTTATTATTGAGTTATACATATCCTTTTAAGTTAATCTTTTTACTTCGGAAAATTCTTTATTTTTTAGAACTGTAGCTAAAACATGAGCAAACATTTTTTCTGTATCATTTTTTAGTTGGATTAATAAAATAAATAAAATACAACAAAAAAGACGCAATATTTATATTTTTTAATTGATATTCTTAATTTTTTGAAAAATTAAATATAAAAAACGATCTAAAAAGTTGTTTGCAAACTCAAAAAATTATACAATTACGTTATAAATGTATGATATTTTATTTAAAATTACAATAAATTAAACAAAAATTTATCAAACCCTCAACTTAATAAATTTACCTAATTAATACTTTTTGCAGGGAAACCCCATTTATTATTTACAGGTTTTGTATCAATACAGAACATAATTAATAATGCTAAAGAACCTATAACTGTAAAATAAAGTAAAGCCCACCATCCAGATAAATTAATATCATGCAAACGTCTAATTGATACACATATTAAAGGTAATATAGTAAATAATAACCAACAGAATAATGTAAGATAAAACAACCATATAATAATTGATATTAAAGTAGAAGGTGATGAACCCTGACTATAAATAAATAAAAAAAGAATTACTTCGCTTATTATCATTACTACTAGAAAAACAAATAAAAAAGACCAAAATTCTTTCCTACCAGCCCTTCCTTCGATATTAACATAATTTTTTATACATTTTTTAAACCAGTCAAAAACTGTATAATTTTGTTCATTTACATCATGATTTATAGAAGTCGCGGATTGTTCTGAAGTTTGCATTTTACTCTTTTCTACCCGTTAAAAAATCAGCTAGGACACATCATTCAATCAAACACATCATTATATTTTTAGTAATATGTTTAATTTATTGAATAACAATTATTATATATACAAACTATATTATAAACAATTAAAAATAAAAAAAGAGTAATACTTTTTAAACTGTATTATATATAATAATAATACTCTACTATTATTTTATATTACTTTTTTTAATTTAGCTAGTGTATCTCATTGATTATCTTCTGGTTTTGTATCAATACAAAACTTAATTTATACAACAATAGATCCCACTAAAATAAAATGAAATAATAACTAAAATCCTAATAAATTAATATTGTATAAACATTGAACAGCAACAAAAATCATGAAGATAAACAATAAAATACTGATAATAAATCAAATAAATGCCAAAATATAACACCCCAACATCAAAAAATAATAACATTTGAGAAAATATCTTGTTGGATCACTATATAAGAAAGAAATGAACTAAATAGGATAAAATCAAATCCAAATATCTCCCAATAAATAAGTTGCAATGACCAAAATTCAACTCTTCTTGCTCTGCCATCGAAATTAACATAATTTTTCAAACTAATTAATGACCGTATATCAAGATTCTTGTTCATATTGTTATTGATAATGAATATTTTTTTTCATCAATACAGATAAAATACGGCTACAGCATCACCAAATTGATGAATTTAAAAATGAACACTCATCCCTTTTTCTGAAGTATAATCTTCTTTCCATTTTTCACTTGCAAACACGTAAAATTGTCCATCAACATTCAAAATGTAATCTTTATTTACCTGTATAGAAAAATTAAGAAGATACCCTCGCATACAATAGTCTTTTGAAATTTTATTTCATTAAAACTATAAAAAATTAGAATTTAAAATTTAATTTGACATCGAAATGTAATTAATTTAAAAATCCATCTTTTTTCAATATCTCCATTACGGTCTGTATACGATTATTATAAAGATGATCTTTTAATGTTCTCGCTTGAGCTTTTTTAGCTGTTTCAAGAAGTAACTCTGGATTATTTAAATATTTATTCAATTGCTGTTGAAAATCAAAACGTGTCGAAAAAACAGGCACTTCATCTTTTTCATAAAAATCATGTATAGCATAATTTTCTTCATGATAAAGCTGCATTGCTCCAGCTGCTGCAGCCTCAAAAGTTCTTGGACCTGGATTAGAAGGCATAATAAAATACCGTTTATTTTCAAAATGCAAACTACGTCCCAAGTTAAGCACTATTTTAGACCGTTGATATAATTCAATTAACTGATCTTTTTCAATTCTTGCATCTGAAAAACCAATTCCAAATTCACCCCATCCAGGACCTATAATTTTTACTCTTAAATCTGCCAGTGCAGGTTTAATACTCCGAATGACATCCTTACGGCTTCCAAAAGCTACACCGCAAAACATGACATCAACAGTTTTTTCTATCGTTTCATCAATTGGACGATAATGCAATTTCTCACACGCTGCCAATGGAAGAAAATGAACATGAGGACGATTATAAAAATTTGTTCCCCATCGATCACATGAAAAAATAATATCAAAATCATCTATAATACGATAATTGGCATCCTGTTCATATGGATCTTCTGTAGCCCAAAAGACAGTAACTGCACCTATCTCTTTTGCTTTTTTACATACTTCACTAAAATATGTACTTTCTGGCAAATAAGAACCAAGTGCAAAAACAATTTTTGGTTTTATATAATCAATTGCAGCAGCAGCTCCTGCTATATTTGTTGATATAACATTTCCCTCACCAAAAATACTTTCCCATCCAGACATAACCGCTTCTCTAACTTGAGCATTTGCTTGTGATTCATAACGTCCACCACTACAAACCATTACTTTATCATTTACAATTTTTTTATAATTCATAATATTATATTTCGTACTTTTATTGAGTAACTGTTACAAATATCATTTTTAGATTAGTCTAATACTTTTGATAAGATTAGCTTTATTTGCTCTCTAAATTGCTTTTCATTACAATCTTCTTCAATTCGTTTAAAGGCATTTTGTCGTATATAATGCCATAAATCTTTATTTTCATATAATTTTATTATTTGAGATGCAAAGAATTCAGGGTTGTCAATCGGAGCTGAAAGAATATCTTGATCATTCTTCCAACCTAATTGGTTTACTAATATTTCTGAAGCAACTACAGGAATACCATATGAAGCCGCTTCATGAACTTTATAAGGAATACCCCCTGCAAATCTTGTAGGCGCGATATAAATACGATGTTTATTATATATTTCTGACAAATCGGAAACTATACCCAAAAATTTTACATTCGGATATTTAGATAGTTCATACATATCTACGGATGCAACATTAATATATCCTGCAATTGAAAATGTAAAATCCTGCCCTAACTTTTCAACTAAAATAGGCAATATATTTTTAAGAAACCATTCTAAACTATCATAATTAGGGCATGTATTATCATGTAATGCACCAACAAATAGAATATTTTTCCGTTCCAGCCAATTATCAGGGCTATCTTTTATTTGAAGATTATGACCCAAAACATTAACATTATCAAATCCTGCTTTTTTGATATATTCTGCATCAATGGTATTAACAGCAACAATTTCCTGACAATGTCTTGCACACGATAATTCTTCTTCTAACGCTTCATCAAAAGTTTTCTTAGGTTTAATTCCTAATATTTTTTCTTGTTGCTGAGTTCTCACCGTTGCCACAACCTCCGTATCAAGGATAATGGATTTTTGAGGTAAATAGCGTGTTGCTTCACCCATAATCGGTAATATTCTATTAAGATTATGAGTTCTACCAATCCAGATCAAATCATAAAACCCAGCTCGTTCTTTAAAAAATTCACGTAAATTTTCAATAGTATGATTGAATAATATTTCCACAGTATCGGGTAAACTTAAATAAATTTGATAAAGATGTGGATAATAATAATTAATCGGATAAACAGTTACTTCATAACCCATTTTATCCATTTGAGTGATAATATCATTAGACCGGATATAACCTGATCCCAAAAATTTTAAAGGTATCCGATCTTCAATAAAAAGTATTCTTTTATTGTTTTTTCTGCGTTGTCTTGCAATTAAAACATTATCTAAATGACATGGAGATTGAAATCTCAAAAAATCTGAATGTTCTTTTGTAAAATTATAATGATTACGCTGCATTAATCCACTTGATACAATAGGATTACTTGAGGCATATTCTAAATGTTCAACAACTGCATTTGGATCATATACAACTCGATAACCTGCTTTTATTATCTTTACACATAAATCTGTATCTTCGAAATAAGCAGGATAATAAATTGGTGTAAATCCATTAACTTCTTGTAAAATATCAGTTTTTACAGCTAACATCGAAGCAGAACAATAATCTACATCACGGACAAAATTTGCTTCAGGGATTAAGGGATCCTCTCCTCTTAAATAACCTGAAGTTGTTCCATCGCGCCAAATAATTTGGCCTGCTTCTTGTAAGTAACCATTAGGATGAATAATTTTTCCACCCACCGCACCAATCGTATCTGATGAAACAAGACGTTGACACAAGGCATTAATTGCATTAGGAAATAGATTGATATCATTATTTAAAAAGATTGTTATTGGTGCATCAACCTTCTCAATTAATTCATTACAAGCTTTACCATAACCAAAATTGAAAGGAAAATGAGTAACATATGCTCCAGTTAAACAACTTTGAATATATTGCCCATCATCTGTAGAATGATTATCCCCTAATAAAAGCTGAATCTTTCCATTAAAATTTCCACGTAATGAAGCTAATGCCATTAAGGTTACTGATAGATGGTTATACATTAACATAATTACACAAATATCAGCTTGACCTTCATAAGAAAAATCTAACTTATTATGAGCAACTAAAGGTATAGCAATTTTAGACTTGCGCTGAAAATATTTTCTACTGTCATTCGTTTCTTTACTCAAACGATAATGAGAATATTCAGGTAATTTATTTAGCCATTCTTCAATCTTATTATCAAATACATAATGAGCATATACATCCCTAAAAATTTTATTTTCAATTTCTTCTTGTACATTGCCAGAATAATAATATTGTCGTAAATCAATATCTTTATTGGGTGAACGGAATTCAAATGTACCATGATAAACAAAATGGTCATAGCCATTTCTAAAATTTTCAGAATTTTCAATAGTTTGACGTATATCAGGATAAGTTTCTAAATAATATTGCTCATCAAACCATTTGGAAGGATTAAACTTTTTAGGTGTATCATTAACACAATAATGATGTAATGCACATTGATATTCTCCATTTTCAATTTCTTGATGAACTCCAGGATATTTTTCAATATACCATAATGTATCAAAATATAATGAGACATCTGAATTTTTATCAGTATCTGGTAAAGAAATTAAATAATTCTGATATGGAGTTTCTGTTTTTTCTATCAGACCTCTTTGATAACATTGTTGTTGATAGATTAAAGGATCAAAAAACAAAGAACCTCTGCGTTTAAGCATATCCCCAATTTTTAAATAATGATCATAGGCATTAACATATTGATCATTATTTAAAATATCATAAACAAAATCTTGATTATTTTTTAAATAATAATATGTGGAAAATAACCAATGAGGATCATTCGTTAAATATCCGCTTAAACAATAATGTTCAAATCCAGACTTAAAAGCTCCACGATCAATATTCTTTTTTAATTGAGGATATTGTCTTAAATACCATTCTTCATCGAAATAGGGATTTGGAGAATGTCCCAAAACAGAACCTATTTGCTCGTAAAAGACTTTTGCATCATTGATTCCACAATTAGACATTTTTTCTTTTGTATCAGGATATCTTTTTAAATACCAATCTTCATCAAATTTTGCCCATAATGCATGACTGGAATCTTTATTAGAGGTAATTTTTTCCTCTTCAGAAAATTCATTTTGTATAAAATTCAATGGTTTATGATTTGCAGATGCAATCAGCCAACCAATATAAACATTTGGAAAAATATTATCAACCAAATCTTTTTGTACAGCTGGATTTGAGGCATATTGTAACAAATTGACTTCAGCACTTGGATTCCATAGTAATTTTATACCTTCATAGATAAAATGTTCATATCCATTGCGATATTTATCAAAAGCTTTTTGTTCATCTAATTGATTACGATATTTTGAAAGATAGTATTTTTCATCAAACCAAGCTGTTGGATTATAATCAAACGCATTTTCATTAGCTAAATAATGATGAAGATAGTTAATATATTTACCATCATTAATTGCACGAGTTACTTCCGGATAAGCTTGTGCATACCATTTTGGATCAAAATACCACGACACCCTTAAAGTTTTTTCAAAATTTATTAAAAATTTAAGATAATGGCAATAAGGCCCCAGATTTTCTTGAATGACTTGATGATATTGCCCTAAAAAGAAATTGCTATCAAAAAATAAACTTCCACTTATTCCCTCAACACTACCGGTTTTTAAAAAATGATCATAACCATTAACAAAACCATTTTGTTCTAAATTTTCTTTAGTTAAATGTGGGTTGGCTTTCTTATAATAATCTTCAGAAAATAACCAATGAGGATCATTAAATAAATATCCTTCTTTACAATAATGTTCAAATCCCGAGTTAAACAAATGACGATTAATCATTATTTGAACATTAGGATATTTATTTAAATACCATTTTTCATCAAAATAAGGATTGGGTGAATTACCCTCAAAACAACCATATGAATGATAATATTCTTCAGCTGTTGTAATATCTAAAGTCTGCATCTTAGAAATAACAGAAGGATAATTTTGGATATACCATTGTTCGTCGAATTTTTTCCAAAATGGAAACTTACTATCCTCTAATTCGACATTCTCAAGTGATGATCCTTCTATATTTATCTCCTCTAAAAGAGGAACCTCAACATTCTTAATGACCGTATTTACTTCGTCTAAACCATTTAAATCAAAATTAACTATCCCTAATTTGATTAAATTGTCTTTAAGATTTTGTAATTTCAATAATAAATCAGGATTTTTTTTAGCTTCCCAATATTCAAAAATATTTACATATTCTTTACGAACATAAACCAAGTCATATTCTTCTTGAGTAAACTCATTATAATTAAATTTTTCGTTTGGTTTTCTTTTTTCATCACAACCACAAATAATAAAATGATCATATCCATTACGAAACACACCCTGACCATCTTTAGAAATCGTAGTTATTAAATCATGATAACATCCAAGATAATATCGCTCCGAAAAGTCGATTAATGGAGAAAACAATGTAGGTGTAGCGTTAACTAAGTAATGATGTAAAGTATTTAGGAATTTTGGATTAGATGAAAGGGATGAGGATTTATAGTAAGTTTCAAAATACCATTGTGGATCAAAAAACCAAGATATCTTTAAAAGATCACAATCTCGTAAAGCTGATTTAATTAAATATTGAAAAGGTCCAACATCAAGAATTTCTTCATAATTATCTTTTTGACTAAGATATAAAAAAGGATTAAAAAAATAACTTCCTGTTAAAAATTCTTTATCTCCTTTTTGCAAATAATGATCATAACCATTAATATATGGTTTTCCCTCTCCTATTAGATCCATAATTTGAGGATTAAATTTTATATAATTTTCTTCTGAAAACAACCAATGAGGCGAATGATCTTTAAAGCCTATCTTAGTATAATGATCAAACCCTGAAATATATTCACCATCTTGAATAAGTTTTTTGATATTAGGATACTTATTTAGGTACCATATTTCATCAAAATAGGGATTAGGTGAATTACCTATTTTACATCCTGTACCAAGATGATAGGCATAAAAATCCCCTTGATATATATCCTGAATCAATACAGTAAAATTTTTATATCTACGGCTATACCATTCAAGATCAAAAATTTTCCATTTAGGCTCCTTTTGAATAGTATCCATAATAAATTACCCCATAATTATATAATTAAAAAATAAGTATAATAAATTAATTTAAATCCATATCTTAAATGAATATTAATATTTCAAAAATTTTTTTTCAAAAAAAGTATTAAATTTATTTAATATATTATCATCACAATTTTCATCAATTATTTCGATTATCTTATTATCAATAAAATTAATAGAAATATTAATTGATACTGTTTTATATTCATTTCCTATAACATTAATTAAAAAAACGCGATAATTTCCATTAACTTTAAAATTATAACCCTTATTCAAATCTAACAAAACGTAAAAACCATTATTCAATGGAACATTTTGAAAGACAGAAACAGTTTCATGACGAATAAACCTTGATGTTGCTACATAAAAACATTCTTTTAAATTTTCAGAAACAAAAGCTATATATATTCTTCCTGCCATACTGATACTTCTGTTAAAAGCCCAACCAGAAATTTTTAATAAGTTCGCTTCTACAACCTTATCCGAATTTTTATTCACATTTGCTGAAAAAGTTTCAATACAATATTCTAACTGCCCAGCTGTTTTTGGGTATATATTGTTTTCGGAAATCTGATTTAATTTAATTCCTCGCATAATACCGTCTTTTTCGGTTATACGTAAAAAATCATCTAAAATAATTTGATTATTATGTGCTTCATTAAATACTTTAATAATTTTTCCACCCGTAACCATTATTTCATAATTAGAAAGCTGAAACGCTGCAACACCATTAATAATATTTATTAATCCAATTCTAAAACGCCCTTCACACCATTTTCCACGCAGTGCAGATGTACATGAAAAACCATTTCTTAAAGGTGCATTGGAAAAATTAGATGCAACATCTTCTCTGTTTTCACGATCACATTTCAAAAAAATTGTTAAATCGCTACTTTGATTAATCAGAACAGTATAAAGCGTTCCGGCATTAGATATATCCGAAAGAATAAACCATCCTCTAATATGAAATTCACTAGCTTCTTTAAATTTTTCATCATCATCCACATTTAGAACATGATAACAAATATCATCAATATAATAATTTGCACCTTGAATATATGCCCAATCCTCAATAGGTTGGGGTAATTCAATATGAATATTACTTAATGTAGGAGCATCAAGAATATGACGTGGAGGAGCTTGTTCTTTCCAGCTTGAATGTGGAATGAAATTCAAACGTCCAATATCCCATTTTAAATTACTATCACCAAAGGTACAGGGTTGTAGAAGATCTTTATATATCTTCAATAGCTTATTAGAATATTCTTTTGAATTTACCCACATATCAGGCATAATATTTTCTATGAGCAACTTACGCAATTTTTCATCTGATCGAATTAATTCCAGACGATCAATAACTAAATTAACTTCGCCAATAGGAACTTTGAACCCATTCAAACCTTCTTGCACTCGGTCATTTAACCCACCAACATCAGTGACAATTGGAATTAAACCATTTTGCCATACTTCCGATAAAGAAATACAATATGTTTCAGGCCATATAGACAAAATCAAAGCAACATCTGCAACTTGCAATGCTGTTGCTTCACCCAATGCATAAGATCCGTGAATAATTATGTTTTCTTGATTTAAGTTTTTTAAAACAGATTCATAATCAGGCTGCATATAGCCAAAAATATGAAATTCATATAACTTTGGATTGGCTGATTGTAAAATAGATAAAATAGTATCCGCACCTTTTGATCGGATAAAATTACCTACCGTAGCAACTTTTAACTTTTTACCATTTAATGGCGTATATTTTTTAGGTTGAGTAGGAATAGCTGTATCTGGTAATGGTATACCTAAAACATGATTTTTCTTATGTTTTACAATAGGATAGACATATTCAATAACGTCATAGGAATGTTGTGTTCCATATAAACACACATCTACGGATTTCATCACATTACCAATAAATGCACGACGTGTTTGCTGAACCCCAAATTCAAGCTTATCCGAAATTTTTAAACAAATATCACAAGTACCAACATCTTTATTTTCTTCAATTCGACAATATCGTTGTTCATAATTTAACAAATTATAATGCGAACAAACAGCCAAAAAATCATGAAAAGAATAAACAACTCCAACACCACAAGCTTTAGCAATGATAGGTAAAGAAAGTGTATGATGTCCAAGATGTTGAATATGTACAATGTCAAATTTATATTGGGTAATTACATTTGAAAAAACCGTTTCTTCACCTGCATCATTCATGGAATCTAACCATCCTACATCAGGCATATCAAAACGTTCTAACTCTTGACCATTTATATCTGTTAAAAAACAAGCCCCTCTTCGACGTAACCAATAATAAAATTCAACCTCTTTCATTAAAGCTAAAGAAATAATTTGTTGATAAACTTCAATACCACCCCAAACCTGTTCATTAATAGTTGAATGCGTAACAAACAAAACTTTTATTTTCTTTTTATATGTAGAAACAGCAGTCTTTATTTGCTCTTTTCTCTTACGTGTAAAATCAGCATGCGTAATATCTTCAATTTTTTTTAGGCGATTTTGATATAAATGAGATTGTAATACAGATTGCTGAGCTGCGTCAGCCATCTTTTTTCTTAAACCCTTTTTATAGAAAATTACTTCAATTTGTTTGATAATTTCTTCTGTATTATGCGCAATTGCTATACCACTCACTTCTTCAACAAATTTTTCATCCATTTCAGAAGGAAGTTCAACAATTTGAGCCGCACCTGATAAACCCAACTCATAAAAACGTGGTCCTGGCGCCGTTGCTTGTCCTATATCACCATGACTTGCATAATTGCGAAACATAGTTAAAGTAATTTTACTTGCATTCGCGAAATCAACAAATGATTCAATATTTACAGGTCTGTGAATAACTCTTTCACTTAAATCCGCAGGTAAAGGAGGTAAATATTCATTACATGGACAAATCAATTTATAACGAGCATTTGGAAAAGCTATAATCACTCGTCGCAAAACATCAACACGATTGGGCCACATGGTTCCGGCAAAACAAATATCGTAATCTAAATTTTCTGTTTCTTTAACTCGACGATAATGAATTTGATCACTAGCTGCCAAAGGCAAATAATAAGCTTCAATTTGATAAGATTTGATGCAATCAGGATCATTTGAAAATACATAATCAAAAATCGTTGTAACTTGAATATTAAAATCCAACATAAATGGATCTTCAAAAGCCCAAAATATCATTGTTTTAAAGCATGGACGCAGCCTTTTCATCAACTCATAATCAGTACGCTGACCATCAATACAAATCAACACATCATGTTCACCACTTGCCGCAACAAGTAAAATATCCATATTGTCAACAACAACAACGTTTTCCTCCCCCCACAATTTTTTAGCCGCCCAAAAAATTGCCAAGGTTAAGTATGAATTAGAATTATGAGTATAATTTGTATTATAAATGACTGCCATGATTAATGCTTATTTTTTTATATTTAATGATCAAATAACTATATAAAACTTAAAAAATAAACGAAAGTTTTATCTCGTTTATTTTACGATATACTGCATATTTCGCTCTCTGTAAACGAATTGCAAAATTGCATTTCAAAACATAATATAAAACTATTAATTATATAAATTAAATTAATTTGATTTTATATAAAAAAACAGACTTTAAATAATTAAAGTCTGTTTTCCAAAATGAATATCGTAAAATTTATTCTACTTCTGTATCATTTTCATTGCGTCGACGTATAGCAGCCCCTAGGATATCCCCTAAAGATGCTCCACTATCTGAAGAGCCATAATCAGAAATAGCTTGCTTATCTTCTTCAACTTCACGACCTTTAATCGTTAAGGTTAAACGACGTGCATTTTTATCGATTGATACAACTTTAGCATCAACGCGATCGCCAACATTAAAGCGTTCTGGCCGTTGTTCCGCCTTATCACGAGAAAGTTCAGTACGACGAATAAAGCCTGTTAAAATATCATTTACACTAACATCTACCCCATTAGGTTGAATACCAGTAATCGTACATGTAACAATGCTACCTTTGTTAACTTTAGCAAGCGCATCAGCAACTGAATCTTCACTTAACTGCTTAATTCCTAAAGAAATACGCTCTTTCTCAACATCAACATCGATGACTTTTGCCTTAACAACATCACCTTTTTTGTAA
This sequence comes from uncultured Commensalibacter sp., assembly GCA_946699565.1. GTDB lineage: Bacteria > Pseudomonadota > Alphaproteobacteria > Acetobacterales > Acetobacteraceae > Commensalibacter. Next base: position 149,453 of record CAMPDW010000003.1, read on the forward strand.
TGTGTAATAGCAACCTCACCTGGTTCATCCCAAGAAAGGTCAGACATATGGACCATACCATCAATATCAGATGATAATCCAATAAATAGACCAAATTCTGTAATATTGCGGATTTCGCCTTCAATTTCAGAACCAACTTGATGTGTATCTGCAAATTGTTGCCAAGGATTAGGTTGAACCTGCTTCAAGCCAAGAGAAATTCGACGTTTTGAACTGTCCACATCCAATACAACGATTTCAACTTCTTGAGATGTTGAAACAATTTTACCTGGATGCACATTTTTCTTTGTCCAAGACATTTCTGAAATATGAACAAGACCTTCTACCCCTGGTTCAAGTTCAACAAATGCACCGTAATCCGTGATATTTGTCACTCGACCTGTAAAGCGTGAGCCAACTGGATATTTTGTTGCAACATTTTCCCATGGATCTGCCTCAAGTTGCTTCATACCCAATGAAATACGATGTGTTTCAGGATTAAAGCGAATAACCTGAACACGTACAGGTTGACCAATCTGTAGTGCTTCCGCAGGATGATTAACACGTTTCCAAGCAATATCGGTTACATGTAATAATCCATCAACACCACCTAAATCAACAAATGCACCATAATCAGTAATGTTTTTAACAACACCATCCAAGATCATGCCTTCTTTAAGACCTTGAATAAGTTCACTACGTTGTTCAGCACGCGTTTCTTCAAGAACAGCACGACGAGAAACTACGATATTTCCACGTGCACGATCCATTTTTAAAATTTGAAAAGGTTGTGCAACACCAATCATAGGATTGATATCGCGAATTGGTCGAATATCAACCTGCGACCCAGGTAAAAAAGCCATGGCTCCACCTAAATCAACAGTAAACCCGCCTTTAACGCGACCAAAAATGGTTCCATTAATGCGTTGACTATTCTCAAATGCTTTTTCAAGAGCAGACCACGCTTCTTCACGACGTGCCTTTTCACGCGAAAGCAAAATTGAACCGTCACGATCCTCGTAACGTTCCACATAAAGTTCA
>CAMPDW010000004.1 GCA_946699565.1 uncultured Commensalibacter sp.
AAAAGGGGCCATAGCTCAGTTGGGAGAGCGTCTGAATGGCATTCAGAAGGTCAGGGGTTCGATTCCCCTTGGCTCCACCATATAAACAAATTAGATATTGCTAATTTCTGAAAAAATATCTTGTTTTTCCAAAAAATTTATTTTCCCTTATCCTATTATTATCAATTCCTAACAGATTATGCGATAAAAACTGGATACAAAAATGGATATAATTTTTTAAATTATGAATTTCACTTTCTTAAAAAACAAATTTTAATGATAATATTTTATCTTCATGACAATTGGTTTTGGAATGATATATAAAGATTTTTTGAATATTATTTTTTTTGAATGTTACAGTTTCAGTTTAGGCAAGGCATTAACAATTTTACTTGTTGCTAAATTGATAGTAATGACACGAAGAAAGATTTTAAACGGATGTTTTGAATTATAACATGGTCTTAATGGTCAAGTCGTTGGCATCATTGGTAATTCCTATTTTTTATCTGTTGTAATGGATTGATGTTTCATAACCTATTCCAGGGCTGATTTTCCATTTACAATATAGTAATAAGCATTTTTAGGTATGTTTTTAATGATGAAATAGTCATTATAAATGACTTCCATTTTTTGGTTTTTTTGGAAAATCTCATTTTGGTAACATGAAATTCATAGTTTTTCCCTCCGATAATTCCTCATGAGGTAAGGTTTAATCCATCAATTTCAATTTTTGTGTAATAGTCAACAATTTCATAATTTAGGTGCAGATTGATAAGTATGTGTCCTGCCTGTGTAAAGGCGGTAAAATCATTAAATGATTTGACACAGGGAATATATGGTGTCTCGTCTTTTGGGTGTTTCTTTTTTCAATAAATTATTTTCACGGGATGAAATGTCATAGAGATATAAAGGAATTGATCGTTGGCTTGTAATTGTACATCTGGAATAACATTACATAGTTATACAGCTAAATTTTTTTAACTCCCAAACCTGTATAATATTAATAACTCGATTATTCATCTGTGTAGTTGAAAATATCTGTCATATTTAATAACGTCTCTCATTGAAATATTTATTAAAATATAAATAAGATTTTGTGAAGGGACGATATAAAGATTTATATAGGAAGAAAGCATTGAACTAATATTTTTTTCCTTTGATTAAATCTTTAGTCTTTATAATTTTAGTAGATGGGGGTTGAGCAAGATAGCGATTAACTTTGTCATTGTAAAATTGAATGGAATTTTGGATATTGGCGATCAATTTTTTAGATGAGATACTATAAATCCAGACATCTCTACCTGTTGTAACGCTACGAGAATAGTTGTCAAATATACTTAATTGTTTGCCCATTCTTTTTATCATCCATGGAAATATAGGCATTAAAATCAGAATCATGCTGATTGATTCAGTCATTGTGTCAGGTGATTCCATCGATATTATCAAATTTCCGTATTGTTTACGGTTTTTGCTGATGGGTGGGTTAATCGCAAATATCATAAAAATGGATTTGTTCTCTATGGTTTTGATTAGGGTTTTTAACCAGAATTGAAATGGCAATGGAGGCATGACTGCCTGAACTAAAAATTTGTCCTCTGTACTTTTCGTGTTGTTTTATCTGCAGTCCTTGTATTATTACGTAAATGAAAAACTATAAAGGGTTGTAAATTCTTTAGCCAGACATTTCTCAAACCATTACCAGTGTTGCTGTTAATAAAACTGTCATTGCTGATAAACCCGAAAATATCGTATTCCTTGATTTGTTCGATTTCTACTGGATGGCTTTTATGTAATTGTCATACAACATGTTTTTATTAGTTGCTGTTAAATATTTGGCATAGTTTTTATAAATTTTTTCCTATCCAGACCTAAATAAGAAAGATTGGAATTATTGTTATTGACGGATTCCTGCTCCGCGGAATAGAGGGCGGATTGCTCATGATAAACTGAATATCAAGGGCTTATTGACGGGAAAGTTGTTCATTATTTTTCTTTAGTAGGATATCCTTCTTGATATCTTTTTGCTTACTTTCCGTCATTCTGAATGTTGTCGGTCAGACAGATTCCAGCAAAGAGTGTATATCCACCTTCTTCCTTTTCTGTTTTACCAGTATCGTTTTGTTGTGTTATTATATTGTGATAGGTTAATATTGATTGTGGCGATATAATAGGCTAGTAGGACAATCTCATTGGTATGGATTTCGTGTTCATACTTACGGGGTAATTTTTCCTTTGTGATAATGTTGTTTTGTTGCATCCTTGTGGTGAAAGTTTCAGTAACTGTAAATGGGTTAATAATATGAACATTAGATTTAGCGAGACTGCTGCCGAATTGGATTTTCAGGATATGTTCGATGTTATGCACGGTGAAATTTATCACTTTAACCGGTGTGTAGACAATTCCCAACTGATCGGTTATGCTGGGAAAGGCATTGTGAAAGAATTTGTCATATAGCTCGATAATGATGCGCTGTTTGCTCTGTACACTGTCAATACTTGTGTCACGTAATTTTTACGGATTCGTAAAATGATTTTCCGGGTTGTTCTGGATGTGATCGATATAGGTTTGGAAAATTTTTGGTGACATCATTTGGCCAGTCTTTCCAGTAATACCGGTTTCCATATTTTTTAATGATTTTGGCATAAAGAGCCCGTTCAATTTCCTTAACCTCAAAGATAGGTCTTCTTATTGGTTTAATGTAGGTTGGGAAGCCTGACCAATAATATGGCTTTTTCTCTCCATAGCCACTATTTCATGAGATCTGGTTTTTTAGAGTCGATCTTGTCGGAAACAGTAATCACCTATATTTTTGAGTAGGACTTTCCATTGAATTTTAGCTTGTTGATGGTTGCGTTAAAACAGTTATCATGGGAATGTAGGGCATTTAAAATCTGCCATACAACACGATAGGTCTGATTGTCATCTAGTGTCTTTTCAGGTTTAATACTTGCTGGTATGATAATGGGTAGTATGACATATTCCAATTTTTTCTTTAGTGCTTCACGCATAACTCGACTAACGGATTGAACTATATCTATTTGGGATGAACAGGTTATCAGAAAAAGAATGGCATTTAGTAAAGGAACATCTACAAAGCACCGAACATTTGATAATATGCAAATTTAGTTTTTTTTCCGTGTTCATTTTCTTCATTAAAATGTTCCGCCTCGCAACTCATGTCTAAAGCCTTATCCGGTATCTGGATTTTCCCCTTAGGCTTGCTTTTGTTTCGTAATGTTAATATTGTTTAATAACTTTGCCAAACATCTCAGCAATTAGTTTGGAACTGACTTTTGTGTCCTTTCTTTATAGGTTGTTTCAATGACTTGACAAAAGGCAATGGCGCGTTGCATGGGATCTGTCGAATTATCGTGATTTTCAACAACCAACTATTTTTGTTGCATTATCAACCTTCAAAGCATTATCATGATCCTTCAGCAATTCTTGCAGGCGTCTATTAATGTAGTTTTCCTTTACGGACAGAATGATAATTTTGTAATTAACCAACAAGTTCTGTGATACAGCCTGGGAAAATGTGATAACAAATAAATTTTTACCATAAATAGCTGGTTCATCCATTAAATAGACGACAATAGATTCATCTTTGGTTTTTTTCTTGCTAGATTTGACATAAATCTAGGGAGTTGCGATCATGTATAAACGTTTTTTCAAACTTCCGGCATGGGTTGTTACCGAATATTGCAAATCACTGATTCCTGTAATGACACGGCCATCCTTTCTGACACGTTTCTCGCCTACATTACTGTTTGAACAGATCGATTGTTTATTGCAATGGCATTCTTTTATGTCTATTCTGTAAGGCTCTGACTAAGTAAGGAAAGGCTTGGAACAAGAAATAATACAGTTTTTTTTTCCTCTTCTTCCATAGTTTTGGCAATTTTTAGCGAAATAAAGGTTTTTCCTGTACCACATGCCATGATCAATTTACTACGACCCGCGGTTTTCAAGCCATGTTGTATGGCTTTTAAGGCGGACGCTTAATGATCAAGCAGCTTTTTCTTAGGTTTTAAAATCGGTTTTTCTTCATGTAAATATTTTGACCAGTCAATTACATTCTATTCTAAGTGATGCAGATCAATCTTGCAGACTGGGAAATTTTAGTTTTTTAGAGTATTTTTAGCACTTGCTGTTCATTTTTTAATCGTGAATATGGATATAGTGATAGGTAAAATATTTCTTTCCCGTAAAGAAGCTGTTTATATCATTTTTGTTGATTGTTCTATCCGGATCATAGTTTTTGCATTGAAAGGCATGAAGTTCATTATTTAAAGTGACTCAGACCAAATCAATACCTGTGTCCTTTTTATTCGTGATGTTCAGGACCTTTCTATAACAGGACATCCAGTCAGAATAGGGTAAAATATCTTTGTATTTATTTTTATAAGCTAGTTCAGTTTTAAAATACTTGATTGTTAAGTTTTCAAAACTGGTTCCTTTATCTTGTTCTGTTTGCGTTGTATGACGGAATTATTCCAGTAAATTTTGTAATACTGAGGCTATTTTAAATGATAAATACTTAAAAAAATATAGAGTAAAATACTTTAGATGGTTAAATTTATTACTTTTTGGAATATTGTTAAATAAAATTATTTTGAACATTTATCAATTAATTATAATTCTGAATTAATAAATAATTTATTATTTATTTTAATTAATTATATAATATGTTTTCATATAGATATATTCTAATTCAAAGTTATTATATAAAAATCGAAACAATCATCTGAAAAGGTTTGGTTATGACAAATATATGGATGCATATTGGTATTGGTTCTTTTCAACGTGCTCATCAGGCATGGTATCTTCATCGTTTATTACAGGAAAATACGAAAGAAAAGTGGGTTGTGGCTGTCGGTGGAATTCGAAATGATACAGCACCTATTTTGGAAAAACTTGCAAAACAAAATGGTAAATATATTCTTGAAACAATAACCCCAAAAGGTGATCATTATTATGAAAAAGTAACATCTATTCAGAAGATTTTACTTTATGATGACAAAATACAAAGTCTTATCGAACAAGGGGTTAAACCTGAAACAAAAATTATTGCTTTTACGGTTACAGAAGGTGGATATTATTTAGATACAAATCATAAACTCGATAAAAATAGTAAAGATATCCAAGCTGAATTACAAGGAACGATTTGTACGATTTATGGTGCTTTAAAAGCGATTTTAAAAGAAAGAATTAAACATAACAATCAACCTGTTACTTTATTAAGTTGTGATAATTTACGTTATAATGGAGAACGTTTTAGAAATGGTTTTATAGAATTTCTACAATTATCGTATGAAGATCAATTGCTGGAATGGGTTAAAAAATATACCACTTCTCCTAATACAATGGTGGATAGAATTACTCCCCGTCCACCTTTAGATTTACCCGAACGTGTTTATAAGGCTACTCAATTTAAAGATGCCGTTCCAGTTATGGCGGAATCTTTCATTCAATGGGTTATAGAGGATAATTTTATTGATGGTCGCCCTGAATTGGAAAAAGTGGGAGTTGAAATGGTAAAATCAGTAGATCCATGGGAAGAGGCAAAAATTCGTATCCTAAATTCAAGTCATAGTTGTGTTGCTTGGGCAGGAACCTTAATAGGGCTTTCTTTTATTCACGAGGATGTAACAAATGCCAATATTAAAAAAATGGCGTGGAATTATATTACCGATGATGTTATTCCTTGTTTAACTCCAAGTCCTCTTGATTTAGCTAAATATAGAGATGTCGTTTTAGATCGTTTTAGTAATCCATATATTAAAGATACTAATCAGCGTGTTGCAGCAGATAGCTTTTCCAAAATTCCAGGGTTTATTACTCCAACTTTAATAGAGTGTTATGAACAGGGAAAAACACCGAAAGCTACTGCGATTTTACCCGCATTATTTTTTATATTTATTGAAGCATATGTTCAAGGTTTAATACCTTATCAATACCAAGATGGTATAATGGATCAAGATGCTGTACGAAAAATATTTAAAAGCAATGATCCAGTTAAAATCTATGCAAGTGATCAAATGTTATTTGGAAAAATTGCAGGTAAATCATATTTTATCAATTTAATACGAGATAGTGTGAATTATTTGAAAAAATGGAAGAATTGTTGTAGATAATTAATTATTAATATTTTAAAATCCTTAAATAAACTATTAAGGATTATTTTTATTCTTATTTATAAAGTTGATAATTTAATGAAAATTGGTATTGCAATAACGACATTTAATCGAATTGAGCATTTATTAGAACAAATTTGTCTGATTCAAAAGTTTTCTTTAAATGAGTATGAATTAATCGTTTGTGATGATGGTTCAATAGATGATACGGTTAATATTCTTAAAAGAAAAAAAATTAATTATATCACAGGTGTAAATAAAGGGATCGCGTGGAATAAAAACCGCGGAATTTATTATCTTGCCAATTATACGCAGGCAGATGTTTTTATATTACTTGATGATGATACGCTTCCAACCATGTATGGCTGGGACGTTGAGTGGGGAAAAGCGGCTCAAATTCATGGGCATGTAACATTTGTTGTACCAGAATGGAAAAATCAATTGCTTTATGGAGATTGTAATGCACAAAATCCAGGTATATCTTCACTGATTGCAGGATCTTGTATTGCAGTTAGCCGACAAGCTTTTCCTTTAGTGGGTTATATGGATAACCGTTTTGGACGTTATGGTCATGAACATACAGATTATTCAATGCGTTATGTTAAAGCTGGGTTTGGAGGAATTATCAAAGAAGATAATTCAATTATCTATGCTGTTATGGATAGCGGTTTAAAGTTGAATGCGATTGATTCTACAGGATCACCCGAAGAAGCGAAGAAAAATGAAAAAACTTTAGATGACTTAAAAAAAGAACCTCTTTTTCGTTTACCTTGGTTTTCTCAAAATGAGAAAAAAGAATTTTTAAAAGATTTTATAAGTAAAAATAATCATATTTATTTAAAAGAATGGGATATTATTCGAAATTTCAATTCTGCTTCTTATCTAGAAGCAAATCCAGATGTAAAAGCATCTGGCATTAATCCGTTAAAGCATTATATTTTCTATGGAATTAAAGAAAATAGAAAAATTAAACCTTAATTCATCAAAGTTTTTCTTATCTTTTATTTGAAATTCTAAAATTAATAACTAATTATCAAATGAAGTGTTTATAAAGCAAATAAATTTTTTTAATTTGCTTGATCAATGAATAATCTAGATTAGGTGATTATGAAAGAAAAACAAGATTTATTAATTTGTATTGACGGTGGAGCAACAAAATCTATTGTTCAAGTTTTTACATCTGATGGTAAATTTTTAGCTGAAAAAAAGGGGGGACCAGCGAATATTGCGAGTAATACGCAAGAAAGCTGGTTTTCTATTAAGAGGACACTTGATTATACATTAAAAATATTAGGTTTTTCTCCAGATAATGTTCGCCTATTTGGTGGTGCCGGTTTGGCAGGAGCGGAGGTTCCTTCTGCTTGTGAAAATTTTAAAAAATTATGTACAGGTTTTGAAAAATTTAATTTTGAAACAGATGCTCATACATCATGTTTAGGAGCTCATAAAGGTAAAAATGGTGCTGTTATTGCCATTGGAACTGGAACCGTAGCTTATGCAATTTTTAATGATAAACATAAGAAATTAAGCGGTTGGGGTTTTCCTCAAGATGATCAGGGTGGTGGTGCCTGGATAGGATTGCAATTAATATCCGATATGTTGCAACGTATAGAAAGTCGTAAACTCAAGAATTCCTTTAGTCAAAAATTATATGAGTATTTAAAACGACAAGGTGAAGATCCAATGTTGTGGGCGGTTAAAGCAGAGCCGAAAAAATTTGGTTCTTTGGTTCCTTGGTTGATCGAACAGGCAAAAACTGGATGTCCGGATGCAAATTTATTTTTGGATAAGGCAGCCAAAAAAATTTCATATTTAGCTTTGGCTTTATTGCAAGATGAATATGCTGATTTGCCTTTATGTTTATTAGGAGGCCTAGCAAATATTTTCCTTCCAAGATTATCGCCGATTGTACGTGAACGTATTATTCCTGCACAAGGTCAGTCATTGGATGGAGCTTATTATCTGGCATTTAAGGCATATCAAGAATAAGGAATTAATTAATGGAAGTTATTATTCGCCCAGATGCGGAAAAAACAGCAAAACTCGCAGCCACTTTTATTGCACAAAAGATTATAGAAAAACATAAAATTGTTTTAGGCTTAGCCACAGGTCGAACCATGGAACGAATTTATGCAATTTTGGTTCAGATGCATACAAATGAAGGATTGGATTTTTCCGGATGTCATACTTTCAATCTAGATGAATATATTGGTTTGCCTACAGAGGATCCTAATTCCTATCGTAGTTATATGAATTATCATTTATATAGACATGTCAATATTGATTTAAAAAATACACATGTTCCAAATGGTATGGCACGAGATGCGCATTTTGAGGGTAAACGTTATGAAGAAGAAATTCGCAAAGTTGGTGGTATTGATCTTCAGTTATTAGGAATTGGCGAAACAGGTCATATTGGTTTTAACGAACCCTTGTCTGCATTAATGTCACGAACCAGAGACAAAAGCTTAACCCCTCATACACGTCGACAAAATGCAGAAATGTTTGGCGGGGATCCGGAAAAGGTTCCCAGTCGTGCAATGACGATGGGTGTAGGTACGATTTTGGAAGCACGGTCAATTTTGTTGGTTGCTTTGGGAAAAAGCAAATCATCTATTTTGGCAAAGGCAGTTGAAGGACCTATCACCTCGATGATTAGTGCTTCTGCACTGCAACTTCATTCCGCATGTAAAATTCTGGTTGATGAAGCAGCAGCCTCTCAATTATCAGGTCGCCAATATTATGATTGGGTTTTTCAAAACGAACCTGAATATGCCCAGTATCGTTAAAAATAATAATTCAAGGCGTATGTAAAAGGAAAATATATGTCTAATCAAATATCGCCTAATGCTTCTCAGAATATGATAAAACCTCTTATTATTATAGGTGTTCTTTTTTTTGTTATTGGATTTTTTACTTGGATTAATAGCCCTTTAATCCCTTTTGTAAAAGTTGCTTTTACGCTTGATGATTTTAATGCTTTTTTTGTTTTATCTGCTTTTTATATATCCTTTTTTGTTTTTTCACTTCCTGCCTCATGGGTGTTAAAAAAAATAGGCATGAAAAATGGTCTGTGTATTGCATTGATTGTCATAGCAATAGGTGCGTTAATTTTTGGACAGTTTATAAAACTTCATTGGTATACTGGAGTTTTGATAGGTTTATTTGTTATTGGTGTAGGATTGTCTTGCCTGCAAACAGCTGTAAATCCTTATGTAAGTATTTTAGGACCTATTGAAAAGGGTGCTCAAAGGCAGGCCATTATGGGTATTTGTAACAAGGGTGCTGGTATTCTTGCCCCTGTAATCTTTGGAATGTTTGTTACAAATATTAGTGGTATCCAGGAACGTATTGATGCTGCAAAATCTATTGCTGAAAAAACACAAATAATTTCTGCATTTGCTGATAAGGTTTATTATCCTTATATGGGAATGGCATTTATTTTGTTTTTGGTTGCTTTTGGAATTTATTGTTCAGCTTTACCTGAAATTAAAAATGAAGATGATGGCCGGCAAAAAGAAAATAGTGGGAGCATTCCGACTTCTTCGCGTTTATGGTTTGGTGTTTTGTGTATCTTTACCTATGTAGGTATGGAGGTTTTGGCTGGAAGTGCCATCGGTACTTATGGATCAGATTTTCATATTTCTCTTGATATTACCAAGTTTTTTTCTTCTTTTACTCTTTCTGCGATGTTGGTTGGCTATTTTGCGGGGATTATTATTACCCCTAAAATTCTTTCTCAAGAAAGTTATCTGGTTGTATCCAATGTTTTAGGTATTATTTTTGCTATTGGTGCATGGTTGACCACTGGATATATTTCAATTATTTTTATTGCTTTATTGGGATTTGCCAATTCAATGATGTGGCCTGCTATTTTTCCAATTGCTATACGTGGTTTGGGTGAACGAACAGCTAGTGGTGCAGCTTTAATGGTGATGGGTATTTGTGGTGGTGCTATTATTCCACAGATTTATAGTTATTGTACGGAAATTTTTAATTTTCAAGTGGTTTTTGCTATTATAGCTATTACTTGTTACACGATTATGGGTTTATACGGTATTTATGGTTATTTTGATTTGAAAAAAAGTAAAGTATCTCAACCTATCATTATTAATGAAGGTGCATAGTGATGGTGAATTTACAAGGGCGTATTGTTTTATATGACCGAGTTGTCACTGGTACTATATCTTTTGGTGAAATAATCTTCGATATAAAAGTTCAAAATATTTTTAATCAGGATCCACAATGTTATATTGTACCAGGTTTTATTGATGGTCACGTTCATGGTGGAGATGGTGCGGATACAATGGATGGTGTAGAGGCAATTGAAAAGCTTTCAAGATTTCATATGTATCATGGTACGACAACCATTTTACCCACAACCATAACACGACCTTGGAATGAAATTCTTGATTCGCTTCGGGCAGTTAAAGAGGTGCGACAAAAAGGATTAGCACATCTTCCTGATATCCGAGGAGCTCATTTGGAAGGTCCTTTTATCAGTTGTAAAAAACTAGGTGCCCAGCCTCCTTTCAATATCTTGCCAAAAGCAGAATTGCTTCAGGAAATGATAGATTTGGATATTGTTAGAGTCATTACCATTGCTCCTGAAATCGAATATATTGAACAGGCTGTTCCATTATTAACCAAGGCTGGAATTTGTGTGAGTTTAGGACATACAGCATGTTCCTATAATCAAGCTCAGCATGCTTTGAAAATAACCTATACACATCATGGTGTTGCAGGGGGAACTCATTTATTTAATGCAATGGGTGGAATTGAAGGACGTAATCCTGGCCTTACAGGGGCTTTATTAGATGATGATAAAGCCTATGTTGAGATGATTTTTGATACCTATCATGTTCATCCTGTTAATTTTCGATTGGTACACCGCCAAAAACCAGATCATTTGCTGTTCGTGACAGATGCAATGCGTGGAGCTGGAATGGCCGAAGGTGAAAGTGAATTGGGTGGTTTAGAAGTCATTATTAAAGATGGTTGTGTAATGGGGATGAATGGTTATTTGGCTGGAAGTATTCTAACTCTTGATCAGGCCTTTCGTAATGCTTTAACATATGGGGCAACTTTGCCAGAAGCGACACGCTTGGTAAGTACAAATGCAGCACGATATCAGGGATTAGAGGATCGTGGAGAAATTGCATTTGGAAAAAGAGCTGATTTTGTTGTGATGAATAGTAATATGCAGGTTGAACAGGTTTGGATTGCAGGCGAAAGAAAAGTTTAAGTACAAAGTAAGTTTAATTTTTTAATAAGAAATCTAACCTTTTTAAGGTTAGGTTTTTTGATTTTGGATGAAGATATAGATATTAAATAATTTGTTTTGAAAAGAATTGAAACATAATATTATGAAATAATAAAGTCGTTTAAAAGGGATAAAATTTGAATAAATATTTTATTTATATTGGAATGATATTATCCATTTTTATTCTGGTTAATTGCCAAACAGCCAAGAAAAGCAAACAGAAAGTTTCATTTCTCCCAAAAAAAATAGGGATGCTTAACCCTGCTTCTGTGTATTGTTTAAAATTGAGAGGTAAGTTGATTAAAAGACAAAATAATTTTGGGCAATATAATGATTGTCTTTTACCTAATGGACAAGTGATTGAAGAATGGAGTTTATTTCGTAGAGATCATTTTGTTAAGAACTAAGAAACTGATTGGTTTATAAATTATTCTTGATTCCAGTATTGTAAATATTTGAAAGTCAAGAAAATAATTTATATATGTAAGGAAAATGCGAGAGGACATGCCGATCACGGTTAGCTTGATACATATTATAGTTTTTCATTTGCAAATTATCACGACCCAAAAATTTATAGGTTTTTTTGATTTGAGGGTTATTAATAAAGATCGGGTTCAGCTTAGTAAAGGATTTGAGCAGCATCCTCATAAGAATATGGAAATTTTCTCTTATGTATTGGAAAGAACCATTGAATATTAAAATAGTATGGGTTTTAAGGAACAGGTAAAAGCAGGGGAATTTCAAATCATGACTGTTAGTACTGGTCAGGAAAATTACATTTTTACCATATATGTATGGATTGAACCCAAAGAAAAAATATAAAATCACGATATAAAACAAAATATTTTTTTGAAGTTGCAGGAAAATAGCTTATTTTATCATCAGATACATATGAAAATTATTTATTAAAGATTTTCTAAGACATGAACTTTGGTATTAGCGATTTAAAGTACAAGAAGGTCATGAATACGCCATTTTAAAAAGATATAGAAATGTATAGATCCAAGTTATTACTAGTGAATTGAAGCTAAATGGGTAGTTGATTCAAACAAGTGATAATATAGTAGTTTTTTGATAAAAAAGATATTCAGATTATGGAAGATAAAGCTACTGAAATATTTTTTTTTAATTACTATAAAGGTTTACTATCCATTAAAACAAATGCCGAAAGCGATTTGCTCTCTAATTTTTATGTATATAAAGTAATTTTTTCAGAAATATGATCTGGTATAAACCCAAGAATTTTTCCAAAAAAAGCAAATTCAAGTTCAAGTACCTTTTTTAGGGTTGCTTCTTGTTTAAATCCATGACCCTCTTCCTTAAAGGTATAATAGGCATAAGGAATATGATTGGTTTTCAATACTTGAATAATATTTTCCGCCTGTGATGGAGGAACTACCCTATCTTTAAGACCTTGAAAAAGAATAATAGGACATGTAATTTGATGAATATGTGTTAATGGCGAACGTTCATGATAAAGTTCTTTTTCTTGAGGATAAGATCCGATAAGACCATTTAAATAATTAGATTCAAACTTATGCGTTTCTTTGGTTAGGGCTATTAAATCACCTACCCCATATAAGCAAGAACCAGCAGCAAAAATCTTGGATTTTATCAGTGTTGATAACACGGTAAAACCTCCTGCACTACTACCTTTTATGACGATTTTCTTTGGATCAATCTGTTTTTGTTTAATGAGATAGATACAGGCATCGATACAATCTTGAACATCTAAAATGCCCCATTGTTTTTGTAATGCGTTTCGATAAGTTTTTCCAAATCCTGTAGATCCCCGATAATTAACATCAACTACTGCAAAACCTCGGCTAGTCCAAAATTGTATTTTTGGATTATAGCTATTAAAACTCTGACTAGTTGGTCCTCCATGAGCAATAACCAGTAAAGGAGGCAATTCATTTGAAAGAGGTTGAAATTGCTTATTTGTAGGTGGATAAAAAAAACCATAAGCATGGTGATGATCTTGTGTAGGAAAACAAATGGTTTGTCCTACTGAAATATCTTTCTGTTCAAAAGTGATGGCACTTGATGTACGAAGAATATGTTTGTTTTGATATATATCTTGATAAAGGATCTCCATTGGACGATAAGGCGAGCAATTAATCCATGCAAAACCTGTATTTTGTATTGGAATAGGACAAGATTCTGGATGACCAAAAGAAATGTTCTGAATTTTCCCTTGATCAATAATTAAAGTTTCAGGATTACCTTGACAAAAAGCCTGGACAAGAAAACGATTATGAGTAAGCTCATACCAGCTTTTCTGTCCAAAAACCCAATGAGGCTTGCCAATTTCTGCATTGATTAAAGTGATGGGACTTAGAGTATTTGAGGAGTTATTTGTTAGATCAACGTGATAAAGATTCCACCAACCAGAACAGTCGCTACAGACATAAAGTTGGTTATCTTTTGTCCAATTTGGTTCGATCAGAGATTCCATTTGTTGGTTACCAACCAATATTTTTTTATTTTTAATAGTTTTATGAATAACATCAAAATCAGCAATACATAAATATGTCTTTTCCCACGGCATAAAAGGATGATTCCATTCAATCCAGGTAAGTTTTTTCTTATCTTTTGATAATGTTGGTGTACTATAAAAGTCAGCCTTCTTATCTAGCGTTATCATTATATTTGGATTGTCCAAAGAAAATAATACAAGACTGTTTTGGACATTATATGTTGAATGATCCTCACAAACACAGAAAATGTAATTATCGATTAAATGAAAACTGGCAAAACGCATGGTTTTGTTTTGATATAAACAAATGGGCTGCTGACCTTGTGAAATAATCCAAATTCCACTTGTATAAAGATCACTAAAAACTATATCATTTTGGTGCACATCATAGGATCCTCCACCATATTCATGAACTTGATTTCCAACAGAAAAAGAAAGTGAAGTTACTTCTCTGATGCCTGTATTTTTATTCCATTGTACAAGAGCGGTTCTGTTTTTTTCCTGTGGACGTCGTTCAAGCCAATATAAAGTTTCATGATCAATTTTTAATTCAGAGAAATAATTGTTTTTTTCTGCAACAATTTCAGGAGTAAAAAGAGAAGGCCAACTTCCACATGGAATATTTTTTTTGGTATGATTCATGAATAAGCTCTATTTAAATTTTGACTTTCTTAATTTAGCAAAATAAGTCATAAAGATAAGTAATAATTTCAAGTTAATATATTTTGGATTAAAACACTGTTAGATCATATTTTAAATTTTATTCATCATTATGAGTATTATGGTTATTACATTGTTGGTATAATAATAATGTTAGAAAGCATGGGTTTAATTTTACCTGCTGAAACCTTATTAATTACGATTGCAATTTATTGTGCTTCTGAGCATAGTCATTTAAATATTCATTATATAGCTTTATCTGCTATAATAGGTGCTATTATGGGGGATAATTTTGGTTATCTGATTGGTCGTATTGTTGGGTATCCAGTATTAAAAAAATATGGCCCAAAAATTAGACTAACACCAGAGCGTTTGTTATTAGGTCAATATTTATTTAAACATCATGGTGGGAAAGCCGTTTTTTTTGGGCGGTTTATAGCTATTTTAAGGTTTTTTACGGCTTTATTGGCAGGTGCCACGCATATGCATTGGAAGGATTTTTTACTGTATAATGCGTTGGGGGGTATAGGTTGGGCAGGAACTTATACTTATATTGCCTATTATTTTGGACAAGAATTTTTAAAATTAAAGGGAACTATTGGTCTAGTTCTTGGGATAATTATTTTTATTGTTGTTGTTTTAATCATTATCTTTTTGCGCAAGAATGAATATAAGCTTATTCAACGTGCAGAAAAAGAATTAAAAATTGAAATGGATAGCGATAAATTATAGCTTCTCAAAAATCCAGAATATAGGGTATCTTCCAGCTTTATATGCTTTTTGTTCATAACGTGTAGAAGGCCAATTTTTAGGACGCTTGTCTGTTTGCAGAATATTCTTGAAATAGGGTTGATTTTCCATAGTTTTTTTGACCCATTCTTGATATGTTGGATCATCACTTGCTATATGCCAATGCCCTTTAGGAGATAAAATACGATGGAGTAAGGGAAGCCGTTCTGGTTGGACAAAACGTCTTTTGGCGTGTCTTGCTTTTGGCCATGGATCTGGAAAGAGTAAAAAAATCTTATTTATTGATTCTTTTGGTAATTCACGGATTAAGATGCGAGCATCCTCATTCCAAACTCGTATCATATCAGGGACTAAAGCATCTATTTCATTTTTTTCTTCTTTTAAAAGACTGGATAGTAATGAACAAATTCCGTTTTCAAAGACTTCACATGTAATATAGCCTATTTCTGGATGGTTTTGATATTGGGCTAAACTATGCTCCCCTCCTCCGAACCCGATTTCTAACCATAAAGCTTGGGGCTTTTTTCCAAATGCGGTAAAAGGATTTTGAACCCTTTCGATTGGAAATTTTATTCGAGGAAGGTAATCCGCAAGAAGTCTTTTTTGTCTATCGCGTAAAGGATGACCACGATGGCGTCCGTATAAACGATCTTTGGACAAGGATGAATTTGCTGTGGAAAAAGACCCTTGAGCACTTTTATCACAAGAGCCTTTTTGAATCATAGACATGAATATTCAGGCTTTAACGATTAAAAGCATTTCGCAAAGCATCAACAAGATCAGTTCTTTCCCAAGTAAAATCGTCTTTTACGGGGTCTGGATAACGTCCAAAGTGACCATAGGCTGCAGTTTGCTTATAAATAGGGCGATTTAATCGTAAATGTTTACGGATACCTTTAGGAGAAAGATCCATTAATCCACGTAGAACTTTTTCAAGTTTGGCTTCATCAATATCTTTTCCTGTTTCGTGCAAGTTAACATAAACTGATAAAGGATGGGCAACACCAATCGCATAGGAGATTTGTAAAGTACAACGATCAGCAAGACCAGATGCTACGATATTTTTAGCTAAATAACGGCATGCATAAGCTGCAGAACGATCAACTTTGGTTGGATCTTTACCAGAGAAAGCACCACCACCATGAGGAGCAGCCCCACCATAAGTATCAACAATAATTTTGCGCCCTGTCAGACCGCAATCTCCATCAGGACCTCCAATAACGAAAATTCCTGTCGGATTGACATAGAATTCTTTGTCTGAACACATCCAACCTTCTGGCAACGTACTTGTGATTAATTCTTTTAAAACTTCACGAATTTTTTCTTGGGATATTGATTCTTCATGTTGGGTTGACAGAACA
The DNA here is from genome assembly GCA_946699565.1 of uncultured Commensalibacter sp. Classification (GTDB taxonomy): domain Bacteria; phylum Pseudomonadota; class Alphaproteobacteria; order Acetobacterales; family Acetobacteraceae; genus Commensalibacter. The sequence continues at coordinate 16,628 of CAMPDW010000004.1, forward strand.
ACAGACGTTGCACCAACAGGTTTTCCATTTACATATTGTAAGGTAAGCTGACTTTTGGCATCAGGAAGAAACCCTTTACCCTTTGGGTCATTTGATTTTCGTAAATTATTAAGATTTTTAAGAATCTTATGAGCATAATAAAGAGGGGCGGGCATTAATGTTTCTGTTTCATTTGTTGCAAAACCGAACATAATTCCTTGGTCACCTGCACCTTCTTCTTTATTTTCAGCACTATCAACCCCTACAGCAATATGGGGGGATTGTGTATGTAATAAATTAAGAATATTTGCAGTTTTCCAAGAAAAGCCTTTTTGATCATATCCAATTTCTTGAATGGTTTCACGGGCTTTTTCATTAAGCATTTCTTTGGTAATGCTTTTCGGTCCTCGTAATTCCCCAGCCAAGATAACCTGATTAGTTGTTACAAGAGTCTCACACGCTACGCGCGCTTCTGGATCCGCGGCAAGGTAAGTATCCAATATGGTGTCGCTGATACGATCGGCAACTTTATCTGGATGACCTTCTGATACCGATTCCGAAGCGAACAGAAAATCGCTATTGTTTCGCATAATTTTTCTGCTATCTCACTAAATAAATAAAAAAACACAAGTATTGTAAACAGACCCTTTTGTAGTCTGTCCGTCAAGTATAAATTTAAAAAAAATTAATTATTGAATAGAATCAAGCCCTAAAACGTGATCCATGTTATATAGACCCGCTGGTTTATCAACACTCCAAAAAGCTGAACGAACTGCACCTTTTGCAAAGATACGACGATCAAAAGCTTTATGTGTTAATGCAATTTCCTCGACATCCGAAATAAAAAGGGCACTATGTTCACCAACAATTTGCCCGCCTCTTAAAGAGGCAAAACCAATAGCGTCTTTTTTCCTTGCACCTGTAACGCCTTTTCTGCCAATTTCAGCAATAGATTTAAGGTTAACCTTTCTCGCTCTGGCAATTGATTCTCCAATTGCTAAAGCAGTACCTGAAGGAGCATCAATTTTTTGTCGATGATGTGTTTCCACAATTTCAGCATCATATTGATCAGCAGGTAGCGCCTTTGCAAGTTCAAAAACCAGTTTGGTTATTAATGTTACGCCTGGTGAAAAATTGGCGGCCTGAACAATAGGAATAGTTTTTGCTGTTTGCTGAACAAGCGTTTGTACAGATTCAGATATTCCTGTTGTGCCAAGAATCCATGCTATTTTACTATTGTTTAAAGCTTTGGCGTGGGCTTCTGTTGCTGTTGCATTTGTAAAATCAATAATAACATCACTTTTTTTAACTAAATCTTTAATATCGGTAAAGATTAAAACAGAGTCTGGTATATCATGAATATCTTTCGAAAGCGAAGTCCCTCCTGCTAAAACAGCGTTATTTTGGGCGGTAATTTCTTTCATCAAAAGACGACCTATACGTCCAGTTATTCCGGCAATACCAATTCGCAAAACAGATTTATTCATTACTTTAGACTTTCATACATTTAAGCATAGATTTTTTTAGGATTTATTTTCAAAAAAATCTTTAACTTTTTTAAAGAAACCTGTTGTTTCTGGTGTTCCTTCATTTTCTTTATTTTGTCCTTCTGCATCAAATTCTTCAAGTAACTCTTTTTGACGTTTTGTTAAATGTTGAGGAATTTCTACCTTAACCTCAATATACATATCTCCTCTGGAAGAAGAACGTAAAATGGAAAAACCTTTACCCCGTAAACGAAATTGTTTTCCTGTTTGGGTTCCTGCAGGAATTTTAACTTTTGTTCTCCCACCATCTATAATAGGAACTTCAAGTTCTGTTCCTAAAGCTGCTTGTGTGATCCGTATGGGAATTCGACAAAAAATATTTGAACCTTCTCTATGAAAAAGTTCATGAGGTAGAACAGTAACATAAACATATAGATCTCCTGGTGGGTTTCCTTTGCTTCCAGCTTCTCCTTCGCCCGAGATACGGATACGTGTTCCATCTTCAATTCCAGCAGGGATATCAACTTCTAACTCTTTATCTTGATTTTCTAACCCTGTACCATTGCATTTTTTACATGGATTACTAATGACTTGCCCTGTGCCATGACAAGTATTACAAGGGCGTTCAACTAGGAAAAAACCTTGTTGTGCACGTATTTTCCCGGAACCATGACAGGTTGGACAGGTTTTATTACCATTATCTTTATCGGCTGATCCTGTTCCATTACAACTTTGACAGGGTTTTTTAGTTTTGTATTTTATTTTCTTTTTAACGCCTGTAAAAGCCTCGGTTAATTGAATTTCAGTTTGAACCTGAATATCTGCACCAGAATGCTTGCGACTATTCCCACTGCGATTCATACCCATCATGTCGCCAAACATGTCAAATATATCGCTGAAGCCACCAGCACCGAAACCGCTACCAAAATTACCGCCAGCACCACCATTTTGAAAGGCATCATGACCAAAACGGTCATAGGCAGCTTTCTTTTGTTCATCCTTTAAAACATCATAGGCTTCATTAATTTCTTTAAATTTAGCTTCTGCTTTTTGATCGCCAGGATTACGATCGGGATGATATTGCATCGCTTTTTTACGATAAGCTTTTTTAATTTCTTCACTACTAGCAGAGCGACTAATTTCTAAAATTTCGTAATAATCTTGTTTAGACATTGATGTCCTTAAATTATCTAAGTGAATATCGTAACAAAAAGTAGCCCGCCTTTATTGTTAAAGGACGGGCCCGAATTATGAAGATATATTAAATCAATTGATATATCTCATTTGTATATAAGCATTTATACATTAGCTAGATTTTTTGTCGTTGTGATTGACGTCTTCAAAATCAGCATCAACAATATCTTCTTCTGGTTTAGTAGAAGACCCTGCTTGATTAGTTGCCTCAGCTGCCGCACCTGCTGCTGCATTTGCATCATTAGTTGCTTTGTAAATCGTTTCACCGATTTTCATTAAAAGTTGTGAAAGTTTTTCTGTCGCTGTTTTCAAAGCTTCTAAATCATCACCATCTTTTTTACTTTTAACATCTGCCAAAGTTGCTTCAATGTCAGATTTAGTTGAAGCGTCAATTTTATCGCCATGCTCTTGAAGATTTTTTTCAACCTGTGCAATCATCATGTCAGCCTGATTTCTGCTTTCAACCATTTCTTTTTTCTGTTTATCAGCTTCAGCATTTGCCTCAGCATCTTTAACCATTTTCTCAATATCAGAATCTGATAAACCGCCAGAGGCTTGGATACGAATTTGTTGTTCTTTACCAGTTGCTTTATCTTTAGCGGAAACAGAAACTATACCGTTTGCATCAATATCAAATGTAACTTCAATTTGTGGAACACCACGGGGTGCAGGAGCAATTCCTGTTAAATCAAAATTACCAAGCAATTTATTATCTGCAGCCATTTCACGTTCACCTTGGTAAACTTTAATGGTAACAGCATTTTGATTATCTTCTGCAGTAGAGAAAGTTTGACTTTTCTTTGTAGGAATGGTTGTGTTTCTATCGATTAAACGTGTAAAGACACCTCCTAATGTTTCAATACCCAAAGATAATGGGGTAACATCAAGTAGTAGAACATCTTTAACATCACCTTTAAGAACCGCACCTTGAATAGCAGCACCAATCGCAACAACTTCATCAGGGTTAACATTACGAGCAGGTTCTTTACCAAAGAAGTCTTTAACAACTTCGATAACTTTTGGCATACGGGTCATGCCGCCGACTAAAATAACCTCATCAATATTATTTGCTGATAAACCAGCATCTTTAATTGCTGCTTTACAAGGTTCTAAAGTTTTAGTGATTAAATCATCAACTAAGCTTTCCAGTTTTGCACGGCTTAATTTAATAACCAAATGTTTTGGACCTGAAGCATCAGCAGTAATAAATGGAAGGTTAATTTCTGTTTCTTTTGAAGAAGAAAGCTCAATTTTTGCTTTTTCAGCAGCTTCTTTCAGACGTTGTAATGCGAGTTTATCGCTGCGAAGATCAATACCTTGTTCTTTTTTAAATTCATCAGCTAAGAAATCAATAATACGTGCATCAAAATCTTCACCACCTAAGAATGTATCGCCGTTTGTTGATTTAACCTCGATTACACCGTCAGAAATTTCTAGAACAGAAATATCAAAAGTACCACCACCCAAGTCATAAACTGCAATGGTGCCGCTATTTTTCTTTTCAAGACCGTAAGCCAAAGCGGCAGCTGTTGGTTCGTTAATAATACGTAGAACATCAAGCCCCGCAATTTTACCAGCATCTTTAGTTGCTTGACGTTGTGCATCATTAAAATAAGCGGGAACTGTGATAACAGCTTGGGTTACTTTTTCACCTAAATAAGCTTCTGCTGTCTCTTTCATTTTCCCAAGGATAAAAGCAGAAATCTGAGATGGAGCATATTTTTTGCTACGCGCTTCAACCCAAGCGTCGCCATTGTCCCCTTTTACGATTGAATAAGGAACTAAACCTTTGTCACGATTAACAGTTGGGTCGTCATAACGTCGACCAATTAAACGCTTTACAGCATAAAATGTGTTGGTTGGATTTGTAACAGCTTGTCTTTTGGCAGATTGACCGACCAACATTTCATCGTTTTCGGTAAAGGCAACCATTGAAGGTGTAGTGCGTGCACCTTCACTGTTTTCAATAACTTTGGTTTCATTCCCTTCACGGATAGCAACACAAGAGTTGGTTGTTCCAAGATCAATACCAATTACTTTAGTCATATTTTATCTCCTAAATAGCAACCTTTATAAGACCCGAAGCGCCTTTTAAAAGCCCTTTTAAAATTCTTAATTATCATATTAACCCCCAAAAAATGGCGAGGTTATAATAATTTTAACCTTAATATATGTTTCTTTTATAGAATCTTCAAGAAACATCTTGAACAATTTAAGTATACATTCTTGCTTATAAAAAGTCAGCTATTTTATTTGATTATTTAACATTTGTATCATGAATTTTCTGATTTTTTGGCAACCACGACCATCGCTGGTTTTAATAAGCGATCATTAAGGGTCCAAGTCGGAGTCCAGCTTTGAATAATTGTTCCTTGAGGATGTTCTTCAGAGGGTTGTTCTGCCATAGCCTGATGTTTGTTTGCATCAAAAGGGTTACCCGTTGGGTCTTCACATTTTATACCGTTTTTTTCAAGAATTTTGAGGAAAGAACGTTCAGTACTTTCAAAACCTTCGCGCATTTTTGTGATCATAGGGTCTTCGTTTTCAGATGGTTTTGGTAAGCTATCTACACCTCGGCGTAAATTTTCGGCTGCTTCTACAATATCACGTGCAAATTTTTGAATAGTGTATAAACGCGTATCTTCCAGTTCTTTTTTATGACGGTTACGTAGATTTTGATTTTCGGCTTCTGAACGCATCCATTGATCTTTCATGGCTTGAAGTTCAGCTTTTAACTTTTCAATTTCACTATTTTGATTTGTAGAAGAATCTGGAGATTCTTGATTGTTTTCTTCTTGGGTAAAAATAGTTTCATGACCTTGTGAATCTTGCTCCTGTTCAGGAAGAGGATTGTTGTCAGGATTAATGTGTAAGTTTTCTTCTTTTGTCATCATAACCAATTTGTTTGTTTATTATTAAGGGGTAAAAATATCATGTTTTATTGATAATTTTACAAAATTAAGGTGAATCTATTTTAGTAAAAAATTCAAAATATACAAGAAATTCAAGTGAAATGAATTAAATAATGTGAAAGAAAATAATCTTTGGAATTGATTTTCTTTCTTATTTTCTATTTAACCTTATTTAATATATTTTACCAATTTTATATTTTATTTTTAATAAAATTAACGGAGTATCAGTATGGAAGCAGGAAAATATGTTATAGCCTTGGTAGATGATGACCGTAATATTTTAACATCTGTATTTATGATGTTGGAAGCGGATGGATTTGTTGTTCAAACCTACACAGATGGTGAAAGTGCATTACAAGGTCTTTTATCCCGTCCTGTTGACCTAGTTGTTTTAGATATTAAAATGCCACGTATGGATGGAATAGAATTATTACAAAGATTACGTAATCGTTCACAAATGCCTGTGATCATTTTATCTTCCAAAGATGAAGAAATTGATCAGCTTATGGGTTTGCGACTTGGTGCAGATGATTATATTACGAAACCTTTTTCGCAACGGTTACTTTTAGAGCGGATTCGTGCTTTATTAAGACGACATGAAGTTAATAAAATTGATAATGATGCTGGTGCTAATAGTGGATTAGTAGTCAGGGGAGCTTTAACTTTAGATGATATGCGGCATCAATGTCGATGGCATGATCAAGATATTCAATTAACGGTGACGGAATTTTTATTGACAAAAGCTTTGGCAACACGACCTGGATTGGTAAAATCTCGTGATCAGCTGATTGATGCGGCTTATGGTGAAAATATTTATGTTGATGATAGAACAATAGACAGTCATATTAAGCGTATTCGGAAAAAATTTCGTCAGGTTGATCCCGAATTTAGTAAAATAGAAACATTATATGGTATTGGATATCGTTACAAAGAAGATTAGAAAAATCTGTCGGTTGGTTTTTCTATTTCATCGACAACATCGCTTGGAAGATAAAAGGTTTAAAAAACGTTTTTTTTCTCCTTTAATGAAAAGAATTTTGCTGGTTAATACTTTACCTTTAGTAGTATTGGTTGTCACACTTCTTTATTTAAACCAATTTCAAAATAGTTTACTGGAAACACAAGTTAGTGTTTTGCGCGAACAAGCAAAAATCTACGCTGGAGCATTAAGTCATAGTGCTATTAAAAAAATAAAGGATGATATTTTTTTCAGATCCTTAGATTTTTATGCTCTTATTCCTGAACAGAATAAAAATCAGTCTTTATCAGTAGAGTTGGCACGTCCTTTATTATTAAGCTTGACGAACCCAAGTCCACGTGTTCATGCACGAGTTTATGCTGTAAATGGTCAACTGGTGGCTGACAGTCAAAAGGAAAAAAAAGAATTTTATAATATTAATAATAATCGTGCGAAAAATTCGATTCTTTTACGGGAAGATCCAAAATTAAAAAATTCCATTTCATTGGGTAATGAAAAAGACAAAATTAATTTTATAAATTACGATGGTGTTTTAGAACAAATTTATGATCATCTTTTAAGTTGGTTTCCTTATATAAACACAAGACGAATAGAATTTCTTGAAATGGGGGATGATCCTGATAATGTTCCTTATAATGATCAAGTTTTTAAATTGCATGACCTGTCAAATGGTTATGAGTCGCCACCTTATATTCGAAGAACAGCAGATTATCGTTTATTAATTACTGTATCTGAGCCTATTTTACATCAAGGGGAGCTTGTTGGTATTATTCAGCTTACAAGAGAAGCTCAAGATATTGATCGTGCATTATTTTCAGTACGAGCATCGATACTGACATTATTTTTAATCGCTTTGGCAATTACTGTATTATTATCTTGGTATTTATCTTTAACGATTGCTAAACCTTTATTAAGTCTTGCGTATTCTGCTTATAAAATTCATAAATCCTCTGGACGAAATAGCAACGTTCCAGATATTTTATTAACTCGAAAAGATGTTATTGGTGATTTAGCACGGGCAATTCAAGATAGTGCAAGAGAGTTATGGGCGAAAATGGATGCTATTGAACGTTTTGCTGCTGATGTAAGTCATGAACTTAAAAACCCTTTATCTTCTATTCGTTCTGCTATTGAGCTATTGCCACGAATTAAAGATGACCAGCATCGTCAACAATTATTATTTATTATAACAGATGATGTAAAACGTCTTGACCGTTTGATTACCGATATTGCTAATTCAAGTCGTATTGAAGCAGAAATGTCAAGGGTGACTCCTACACCTGTTGCTGTGGCACCGATTTTTCGATTGCTTGCAGATATCAATATGGCAACAAAAAAGGAAAATGAACCTTATATTATTGTTGATATGAAAAATGATAATCCTAAGCGACCTTTATCTGTTATGGCTATAGAAGATCGTTTGGTTCAGGTTTTACGTAATTTAATAGGAAATGCATCTTCTTTTTCGCCGTTAAATGGTAAAATTATTCTGTCTGCTGTTCCTGTTAAGGATCAAGTAGAAATTATTGTTAGTGATGAAGGTCCTGGTATTCCTGAAAATAAACTTAACAATATTTTCGAACGTTTTTATACAGAACGTCCGCAAGGAGAAAATTTTGGTCAGCATTCAGGGCTTGGATTATCGATTTGTCGTCAAATCGTAATTGCATTGAAAGGAACTATTCGCGCGTATAACCGTTATGATGCTGATGGAAAGGTTGTTGGAGCTTCTTTTGTTGTTACGTTACCTAATTCAACAAAATAATTAATAACAATGAATATGTAGTGTTTAAAAGATAACAAAGTCGATTCGTATGAGAATTTTGTAAACTATATATTTATTTGTAATATATGTATTTTAAATATATCTATTCACTTAATATGTATTTAAAATACATATTAAGTGAATCTTTTATTAATTTATTAAGGTTTCCCTTTATTTATTTCGTAATTCTTATTATTCAAGATAAAAATATTTGTTGTTATTTGGTCACATTGTGTTTTGTTTAACAAAATATCAGGAAAAAGCTGTTGCTTGGTCAGATTTATAATCTTAATAGAAAGGTATATTTAACTAATTAATTTGATCTTAATCTTTACTTTGGTCAGTAAGGCATTACCACAATGAAAAAATCATTCAGTCGTATTCTTACTTGTGCATTTTTGTTAACTCCTGTTGCTGGATATGCACAACAAAATTATGCTGCTCCTAATTTAGTCTCAACAACGAATTCAGCTGTAGCACCAGCCTCTAATACAGTTGCACCTGCAACAACAATTCCAATGAAAAGAGAAGAAATTTGGGCATCTGGTTGGAGTGGAAAAGTTCAATATCGTGAAGTTCCAATGTATGCTCCACCTAAAAAACCAAAACCTCATTGTGGTTTGTTTAAAACTTGTCCAGGGGTAACTAAAATTGGTTTGGGTAAAGGTGATTTTATCATCAGATTAAGTGCACTTGGTGTTATTACCAATAACACAAGTTCAAAAGTTAAAGCTTTGGGACCTCATGCTCATATTAATACAACCAATCAGGTTATGCCTGAATTAAGCTTTGATTATTTTGTAACTGATAATCTTTCATTTGAATTAATTGCCGCAAGCTCACGTCACGAAATTAAAGCACAGGGTACTGTTCTTGGTAAAGTTGATGTTGGTAGTGCTTGGATTCTGCCACCAACGTTAACGGCACAATGGCATTTCCGTCCTCATAAAGCATTTAATCCTTATGTAGGTGTTGGCTTAACAGTTGCTTTCTGGCATAATCTTTCTCCTGCTGGTGGTGCTGTTCAAAAATTTGGTCTTGAAACCTCAGTTGGACCATCTTTCGATTTTGGATTTGATTACCAACTTGTTGGAAATTGGTTCTATAATGTTGATGTAAAACAAATGATTTTACATCAACGTGCTCATATTGGTGACAGTCCAGCAAGAATTGATGCTCGTACTTCATTAAATCCAACAGTTGTAAGTACGGGTATTGGTTATCGCTTTTAATTAATTGCGGAGATTGGTATGAAACGGAAAGTTTCCTTGAACCGTCTTGCGCGGTATGAAGGAAACGTGCCGCGTTATACAAGCTATCCAACAGCGGTTCAATTTGATAATAATGTTGGATTTAGAGCTTATAAACAATGGTTACAGGCTTTTCCACAGGATGAGCCTGTTTCTTTGTATATACATGTTCCGTTTTGTGATGAATTATGTAAGTTTTGTGCTTGTAATACACAAGTTGTACACCAAGCGAATGTAAGAATTGTTTATGGTGATTTTCTTTGTGAAGAATTAAGACGATTGGCTGTATTGTTAAAAACACGTCGTCAAGTCAATTTTATTCATTTTGGTGGTGGAACACCAACAACATTACCGATTGAAGCGATGAAAAAGGTAATGTCAGCAATACGAACATTATTTTTAATTCAAGATTGTGCTGATATTTCAATAGAACTTGACCCAAGACATATTTCTAAAGATTATCTTGATTTATTATCGCTTTTGGGTGTTACACGTGTTAGTATCGGAGTACAGGATATTGCGCCTGAGGTACAAAGGGCTTGTGGTCGTATTCAAAATTTTGAATTAATTGCTGATTGTATCGAGCGTGTAAGACAGAAAAATATAAAATCAGTTAATTGTGACTTAATTTATGGACTGCCTAACCAAACTGCTGTAAGTGTAAGGAATACGATCAAAGCGATTGCAACGTTGAAACCAGATCGTTTGGCCGTTTTTGGTTATGCTCACGTGCCATGGAAATTTAAACGACAAACATTGTTAGAAGGTGAAGTTCTTCCTAATCCAGCTGAACGTTTTGAACAAAGACAAATTATTGATGATGTTTTAAAACATGAAGGTTATCATGTTATAGGGTTTGATCATTATGCTTTACCACATGATTCAATGAGTAAAGCAGTATCCCATCATACTTTACATCGTAACTTTCAAGGTTATACGGTTGATAATGCTAAAGCTTTATTGGGTGTGGGTGCTTCATCTATTTCTATTTTGCCGCAAGGAATTGTTCAAAATCAACCTTCTTCTTTGGCTTATCAAAAAATAATGCAAAAGCCTGATATTTTGCCAATTGCAAGAGGAGTTGAACGTACTGTTGAAGATTTATTTCGGTGGGAGATAATCGAGCGGTTAATGTGTGATTTACAGATTGATTTACAGAAAGTGATTAATCAATATAAACAAGAGCCGTCTTTACTAGGCGAGTTTCAAGAAAAATTACGTCCATTTGAAGAGGATGGTATGATTATCATTCATAATTATGTAGTTAAGGTTACAGAAAAGGGGCGTCCTTTTTTAAGGAATATTGCTGTGATTTTTGATGTTTATTATCGTGTAGCTCCCCACCGTCATGCACAGGCGATATAAGGGAAAAAATTATGTTACTTTCAGAAGAAATTCAACAAATTAAACAAGGTATTAAACATGTAATTGATCATGCTACTTATCATGTTTCTCCGTATTCTTACTGGACGATGATGGAAGTGCTTCCACCTTATATTTATAATTCTTTATTAAAATGGATGCCAGATTTAAATGCGATTGCTGGTGATGTTCATGGAAAAAGAGAGAATCATAATAAAGATCGTGTTTTCGTAACTCCTCAAAAACAAAAGGAAGATCAAGGATGTGCTGTTTTAGCCCAAGTTTTTGAATCTAAAGAGATTCGTTCTGCTTTTTCCCATCTAACGGGCAGTGATTTATCAGATACTTGGTTAAGGCTTGAATTATGTCTTGATACAGATGGTTTTTGGCTTGAATCTCATACTGATATTGGTGCAAAAAAGCTTACTTTTTTAATTTCTTTATCAACGACAAAAGGCGCTGAAGAATGGGGTACTGATATTATGAACGAAGCAGGTCAATCTTTGAAAAGAAGTTCAGGTATTTTTAATTCTGCTTTTTTATTTATTCCTGCAAAAGATACCTGGCATGGTTTTGAAAAACGTCCTATTAAAGGTGTGCGTCGTACGTTGATTTTAAATTATGTTGATAAAAGTTGGCGTGCAAAACATGAATTGGCCTTTCCATCTTAAAAAGAGAAAATTGATTTTCTAAAAATCAAAGATATAAATATTGTAAATACGTAGGAAGATTAAAACATTATGGGTGAAGTTGCACGAGAACAAATAGAATTTGATATTTTAATTGTAGGAGGGGGGCCTTCTGGTCTTTCTGCTGCAATACGTTTAAAGCAACTTGTTCCGTCTCTTGATATTTGTTTGATTGAAAAAGGATCTGAAATTGGTGCTCACATTGTTTCAGGTGTTATTATTGAACCTACTGCTCTGGATGAATTGATTCCTGATTGGCGGTATAAGGATGCCCCTTTGAATACTTCTGTTCAACATGAAGCAATGTTCTATTTGCCAAATGAACTTAAATCAATCAATATTCCTATTATTAAGTCCATTATGCCACAAATGAATAATGCCGGAAATTACATTGGTAGTTTAGGTGATTTCTGTCGTTGGTTGGCTTCCGAAGCTGAAGCTTTGGGCGTTCAGGTTTTTCCTGGATTTGCTGGAAGTGATTTAATTGTTGAACAAGATCAGGTTATGGGTGTTATTGTTGGTGACATGGGTCTTGAGAAAGATGGAAGCCAAGGAAGCAGTTATGTTCCGGGTATGGAATTAAGGGCAAAATATACGTTATTTGCCGAGGGATGTCGTGGCTCTCTGTCTAAGAAATTGATGCAACGTTATAATTTGCGTCAAGGCGTTGATCCGCAAACTTATGGAATTGGTGTTAAAGAATTGTGGGAAATTCCGCAAAGTAAATTTTCAGCGGGTTATATCCAACACAGTTTCGGTTGGCCACTGGATGATAAAACTTACGGTGGTTCTTGGTTGTATCATTTTGGAAATAATTTTGTATCTTTTGGTTTTGTTTTGGGCTTGGATTATGAAAATCCATGGCTTTCACCTTTTGAAGAAATGCAGCGTGTTAAAACACATCCTGTTATTCGTAAACATCTGGAGGGTGGGCGTCGAATTGGATATGCTGCCCGAGCTTTGTCTGAAGGTGGATATCAATCCATTCCAAAATTGACTTTTCCTGGTGGTTTGTTAATTGGCGATGCAGCAGGTTTTTTGAACGTTCCTAAAATTAAAGGAACGCATACTTCTATGAAATCAGGAATGATTGCTGCCGAATCAATTGTTGAAGCTTTAAATATAAAGCAAAAAGATCCCATGATTTATCAATTTCGTATTCGTAAGTCATGCGTTTATGATGAACTATATCAAGTTCGCAATATCCGCCCAGCGTTCGCTAAATTTGGAACAAAAATTGCAACTTTATATACTGGACTTGATTCAATGGTTCGGGGAAAGTTTCCTTGGACTTTTCATCATTGTTTAGCGGATAATGATAAATTGAAACCCGCTTCTTTATGTTTAAAACCTGATTATCCAAAACCAGATGATAAATTAACATTTAGCAGAGAATCTTCTGTATTTTTAACAAATATAGATCATCGGGACGACCAGCCAGTTCATTTGAAACTTAAAAATCCTGCGATTTGGAAAACGGTTAATTTAGATATTTTTAAAGCGCCTGAAACAAGATACTGTCCTGCTGGTGTTTACGAGGTTATTGATGAACATAATGAGGATCAGGGGCCAAAATTACAAATAAATTCTCAAAATTGTATTCATTGTAAAACTTGTGATATTAAAGATCCTACACAAAATATCAATTGGGAAACACCAGAAGGTGGTAGTGGACCCAATTATTCAGGGGGAATGTAAATCACTTATTTATATTTAAATTATAGAGAAAGGTTATTATGAAAGTAATAGTTCCGGTAAAAAGGGTCGTTGATTCAAATATTAAGCCTTTGGTAAAATCAGATGGTTCTGGTATCGAAATTAATGGCGTTAAAATGTCAATGAATCCTTTTGATGAAACAGCAGTTGAAGAAGCAGTTCAATTAAAAGAAAAGAATATTGTTACTGAAATTATTGTAATATCTATTGGGGAGATAAAGTGTCAGGACATATTACGTACAGCCATGGCAATGGGAGCAGATCGGGGGATCTTGGTAACAACGGATCAAGCTGTTGAATCTTTAAGTGTTGCTAAAATTTTAAAACATTTTGTTGAAAAAGAAAAACCAGATTTTGTTTTAATGGGTAAACAGGCTTCTGATGATGATATGAACGCAACAGGTCAAATTTTAGCTGCTAAATTAGGTTGGGCTCAAGGTACTTTTATTAGTAAATTAGAATTATCTGAAGGTAAAGCTAAGGTTACACGTGAAATTGATGATGGACAAGAGATTCTTGAATTAACTTTACCAGCGGTTTTGACAACAGATTTAAGGCTCAATGAACCACGTTATGCCTCATTACCGAATATTATGAAAGCTCGTAAAAAACCATTGGAAACGGTTGCATTAACTGATCTGGGAATTGATCTGAAAAATTCATTGGAAATTGTTTCTATTAAAGAATTTTCTTCTTCTCGTGAAAGTATAATTGTTGATTCTGTTGATGCATTACTTGATAAACTTAAAAATGAAGCAAAGGTAATTTAAGAATGACCGTTTTAGTTTTGCTGAGCTATGAAAAAGGGAATTATATTCGTCCTATTACCCGATCAGCGATTACAGCGGCAACAAAACTTGGGGACGTTCATGTCTTGTTGGCTGGTAAGGATTTAGGTGATTTGGCTCAAAAAGCTTCTGCCTTATCTGGGGTAAAAAAAGTATTGATAGCAGATCATGAAGCTTATGCACATATGTTGGCAGAACCAACCGCTGATTTGATAGAATCTTTAGCTGATTCTTACGATACAATCATTGTTCCTGCAAACGCTGAAGGAAAAGATATTTTACCTCGTGTTGCTGGGTTATTAGATATTCAACCAGTTTCTGATATTGTTGAAATCATTGATACAAATACTTTTGTAAGACCTATTTATGCAGGAAGTATTCTAGCAACTGTAAAAACGCATGATAATAAGAAACTTTTATCTGTTCGCGGCACAGCATTTGCACCTACTGCTGAAGAGGGCGGATCTGCTGAAATAGAAAAATTAACCCATTTTTCTGGTTCAGAAAAAACATTATCCAAATTTTGTGAATTAAAGATTTCTCAATCAGATAGACCTGAATTAGAATCTGCACGTGTTGTTATTTCCGGAGGACGTGGTATGCAAAGCAGCGATAACTTTGTCCTAATTGAAAAAGTAGCAGATCAATTAAATGCAGCAATTGGTGCGTCTCGTGCGGCGGTTGATGCTGGTTTTATTAATAATGATTGTCAGGTCGGTCAAACAGGTAAAATCGTAGCGCCTGAACTTTATATTGCTGTGGGTATTTCGGGTGCCATTCAGCATCTTGCTGGTATTAAAGAAAGTAAAGTCATCGTTGCAATTAATAAAGATCCAGATGCACCTATATTTAAAGCTTCTAATTATGGCATTGTTGGTGATTTGTTTGAAATCCTTCCTCAATTGGAAGAAAAATTAGGAGCATTAAAATAAAGTAAATTATGTTAAATTGAAGCAATGAAGATCAAGAGCTTCAATTTAATAAATGAATTCATAAGTGTATTAAAATTTATAAAATAAGGATTAATGTGATGAAATGGGAGTTGGATATCCCTAAAGATAAATATTATGTTCCTGTTTTAAATATCAAATGGTTATTTATTATTCATATGGTGTTGATTATTGTTGTAGGAATCATGATTGCCGGGGCTTGGTTATTATAAATAAAGTAAAAGATGTTAATGGTACGACGAATTATAAAAAATAACCAAAAAAACACATGGAATTGTTTTATTAAAATAGTATTAAGTTTTTTTGTAATTCTATTTTATGTTTGTTACTATTCTGTTAACGCAAAGCCAATTCATATTATTGCTGCTGAAAATATGTATGGAAATATTGCTCAGCAAATTGGTGGGAATACTGTGCAGGTTGACGCCATTTTGAATAATCCGGATGAAGATCCTCATTTATTTGAATTGACCCCTCACAGCAGCCAAAAAATTAATCAAGCTGATTTTATTATTATAAATGGATTAGGGTATGATTCATGGATTGATCGATTACTTAATTCGTTTCATATAAAGAATAACAAAGTTATTTCTGTTCAAAATCTTTTAAATCGTGCGAGTGGAAGCAATCCACATTTATGGTATGACCTTCAAGCTGTAAAAAATTTAGCAAATGAATTAGAACATAAACTGGCTGCTCAACAACCAGAAAATAAAAGTCTTTTTATTCATAATAGAGATTTATTTTTAAATGAAATTAAACAGATTGATCAGCGTATTCAACGTATTCGTGCTTTACATTCACAATTATATATAGCAGCAACAGAGTCTGTATTTGGATTAATGGCTAAGAATATGGGGTTTATAGTTTTAGAAGAGCCTTATCAATGGGTTGTTATGAATGGAGGTGAGCCTACACCTCAACAAATTGCTCAATTTACTCACGATTTAAAAACGCATAAGATACAGATTTTGGTTTATAATAACCAAGTAAGTAATAATGCGACTGAAAATTTGAAATCAATAGCATTAGAGCAAAAAATTCCTGTTATTGGCGTGGAAGAAATCATGCCTCCTTCTCTTTCTTATCAGAAATGGATAAATCATATATTGGATAAATTAGAATCAGTCTTACAGAGACTTCCTCAATGAGCATACTTGCTTGTAATAAGCTTAGTATTCAAATTGGTAACCATCTTATTTTATCAGATTTATCATTGAGTATTGATGAACCCCAGTTTATAGGTGTTTTCGGTCCTAATGGAGCAGGTAAAACCAGTTTTATGAAAACACTTTTGGGTATTCTTCCCGTAAAGTCGGGTTTATTACAAATTTTAGGGAAGAATCCAAGACAGGCTCGAAAAAAAATAGCGTATATTCCTCAACAGCAAGAAACAAATAATCTTCATCTAACTGGTAGAGCCTTTATCGCAAGTTCTATACGTGGCAATCATTTAGGTATACCTTTGGTAACTTCAAAGGATAAACGGGAGATTGACCATGTTCTTGAATATGTTGATGCTAAAGATTTGGCGAATTTATCATTGTCGGAAATGTCAGGTGGACAAAAGCAAAGAATTTTACTAGCACAAGCCCTTTTAGGGAATCCAGAATTTATAATACTGGATGAACCTTTTAATAATCTTGATCCGAAATGGGTTAAAATTATTTTATCTTTAATCAAAAATATCCAACAGGAAAAACAAATCGTTGTTTTGTTATCAGCACACGACATAAATCCTTTAATTCCTGTGATGGATCAGGTTTTATGTTTAGGGAATCAGGCAGCTGTATTAGGTAAAGTAGATACTATCATTACAACAAAAGTTTTAACGGAACTTTATGGTTTTCCTATACAGGTAATTAAGGTTAATCATACATGTTTTGTGACTACTTTTTTTAATTAAGGACTACGAAAGTATATGCATGGATGCTAACCCTTGAATTTATGTATCATGCTTTTGCTGCAGCAGGAATTGTGGCAATATTAACTGGATTTATTGGCTATTTTCTTTTATTGAGAAGAGAAGCTTTTGCAGGGCATGCTTTATCTCATATAGGATTTGCTGGGGCGACAGGAGCCAGTTTATTAGGAATGTCTCCTTTTTCTGGACTACTGATTTTTAGTTTATTTGCAGGCGGGCTTATTGGTTTTATAGGTCCAAGATTAAAAGATCATGATGTTGCTATTGGTTTGGTACTTTCCGCATCAATGGGGCTAGGTTTATTATTCCTCCATTTTTATACCCATTATGCAATACAAGTTACAAGTTTGTTATTTGGTAATATTTTTTCCGTTGATTTGGTTATTTTATATGATCTTATTGGTCTTGCATTATTTTGTTTGATTATTATGCTATTTTTCATGCGTCCATTATTATTTGCCTCTTTGCAGCCGGATTTGGCTGAAACAAGGGGAATTTCCTTACGGTGGGTTTCAATCATCTTTTTAATGCTTGTTGCTTGTATAACGGTTGCATGTGTGCAGGTTACAGGAATATTATTAACATTCTCTTTAATGATTGGACCAGCAGCTGTTGCGAGACAGTGGATTAAGACGGTTTGGAACGGTATTTTTGCTTCAGTTTTCCTAGCCATTCTTGAGGCATGGGGTGGGATTATAGCTTCATGGTATACGGATTTACCTGTTTCTTTTTGGATCAGTTTTTTAAGTTTTGAAATTTATTTAATTAGCTTAATCCTTTCTAAATTTAAGAAGAAAATGTGATTTGATCGAGGCTGAAAATATCATATTGTATAAAAAGTAACTATTGCTTAACATGAACAATTAATTGATGTTAAAAGGTTTTTATTTAAAAAGTTGATTCTTTATAGAATGTATAATTTTACACCACATAAAAAACTAGTCATTTTTGTAACAGGTTTATCAGGAGCAGGAAAGGCTTCTATTCTTCGTGTTTTAGAAGATCTAGGATATGAATTAGTTGATAATGCTCCTTTACAGCTTATTAAAGATGTCGTTGGACGTGTTCAAGGGCCTATAGCAATTGGAATTGATTCAAGAACAAATGGATTTGAGGTTAATGCCTTTCTTGAAGTTTTAAACTATTTAAAACAGAATGCGTCACTTGATATTGAGTTAATTTATGCGACTGCTGAACTTGATGTTTTATTACGGCGTTATACAGCAACACGTCGACGTCATCCCATGGCTGCGCATGGAACGGTGAAAGATGGTATTAATGCTGAAATAACCTTGATGAGTTCATTAAGAAATATTGCAGATTTAGTTATTGATACTTCTGATTTACCACCTGCAGAATTAAGATTATTAGTAGAAACAAGATATAATTTTAATCGACAAAATAATAAGGATAAATTTACTTTAACGTTAATGTCTTTTGCTTTTCCTACTGGAATTCCACGTGAGGCAGATATGGTGTTTGATGCCCGTTTTTTACATAATCCTTATTATGTTTCAGAATTATCAGTACTTACAGGATTAGATGATTCTATTCAGGATTACGTTAAATGTGATCCGGATTATGAGAAATTTGTAGATCAAATTTATCAGATGTTAAATTTAATATTTCCCCGATTTTTAATTGAAGGAAAAAAATATGTTACAATAGCTGTCGGATGTTCAGGCGGACGCCATCGTTCAGTTACCGTTATTGAGGATCTTGCGCGTCGGATTGTGAATGCGAAAGAAAAAGATATGCGTTTCCCAGCATTGGTTATACACCGTGAATTGGCTCGGCAGGGAATTCAGACATGGCGATGGGTTGCTCATCCTCAATAAAAAATTATAATAAATGTAGACTGTTAGAATACTTTAAGGTTTGGAAAATTAATATGGATCAACAGATTATTCCTGTTCGTCGGGCTTTAATTTCTGTTTCTGATAAAACAGGTTTAATTGAATTAGCCAAGTTACTGGTTGAAAAAGATGTGGAAATCTTGTCAACAGGTGGAACAGCCAAGACTATTCGTGATGCTGGAATAAAAGTTATAGAGGTATCAGATTTTACAGGATTTCCTGAAATTTTGGATGGACGAGTAAAAACACTAGTTCCTCAAATTCATGGTGGATTATTAGGACGTCGTGATTTGGCAAGTCATCAGGAACAAATGAAAAATTATGGAATTTTGCCGATTGATTTGTTATGCGTCAATTTATATCCTTTTGAGGTGACAGTTGCATCTGGTGCTGGTGAAGAAGACGTTATAGAAAATATTGATATTGGTGGGCCAGCTTTAATCAGGGCAGCATCTAAAAACCATAGTCATGTAGCAGTTTTGACAGATGTTCGACAATATGCCGCTTTTATAGAGGAAATGAAACAGCAGGGTGGAACAACCTTTCAACAACGCAGGAAATGGGCACAGGAAGCTTATGCTCGAACTGCCGCATATGATGCTGCGATTACTCATTGGTTTGCGGATCAGGTAAAAGATTTATTTCCTGAGCGTTTTAATTTAAGCGGTCAACGGAAACAGATTTTACGATATGGGGAAAATCCTCATCAACAAGCTGCTTTTTATACGAATGATGAACGGCGTCCTGGTGTTGCAACTGCTAAACAATTACAGGGTAAAGAGCTTTCCTATAATAATCTTAGTGATACAGATGCAGCATTTGAGGCAGTAGCGGAATTTGATAAATCATCTGTTGTAATTGTTAAGCATGCAAACCCGTGTGGTGCAGCAAGTGCTTCTTCTTTATCAGAAGCATGGGATCTTGCATTACGGTGTGATCCAGTTTCTGCTTTTGGGGGCATTATTGCGGTTAACCGTCCCTTAGATAAAGAAATAGCCAAAAAAATTGTTTCTATATTTAGTGAGGTTATTATTGCTCCTAAAGTTAATGCAGATGCTTTAGAAATTCTTTCAAAGAAAAAGAATATTAGAGTTTTAGAAACAGGGGCAATGCCAGATCCATTGGCACAAGGTATAACGGTTCGGACGTTGGCAGGTGGATATCTTTTACAAAACCGTGATAATAGACGATCTTTCGATTTTAAGGTTGTTACTAAACGCAAACCTACTGAAAAAGAAATGGAGGATTTAATTTTCGCTTTTACAATTAGTAAGCATGTCAAATCAAATGCAATTATTTATGTTAAGGATAAAGCGACTGTAGGGATTGGTGCGGGTCAAATGAGCCGTGTTGATTCTGCTCGAATTGCCGCTCATAAAAGTGCAGAAGCGGCGCAAGCGGCCGGTTTGGATCAACCTTTAACCAAGGGAAGCGTCGTTGCTTCAGATGCTTTTTTTCCATTCGCAGATGGTTTGCAGACTGCCATAGCAGCAGGAGCGACAGCAGTTATTCAACCTGGTGGTTCCATGCGTGATAATGAAGTAATAGCAGCGGCTGATGAGGCTGGGATTACAATGGTATTTACAGGAATACGTCATTTTCGTCATTAAAAGGTTAAATGAAAATGAAACGGATAGGTTTGTTCTGTATTTTTTCAATAATTTTATTGATGCAATCAGTGCATGCAAAAGGATATCGCTTGAAGAACGAATTTGATCCTGTGTCGGTTCAATGGTCAAAAAATCAAGGAAATGCATCGGTAGCAGGAATAGGTATTTATCGTTTACCTGACGGTAAGATGAAAAGTTGTGCAGGTCAAACAATTTATTATTATCCTTATTCTGATTATGTGTTGGAACAGTTACAGCTCAAAATGCGTGGCATTACGAATATTGAAAATTTGAACCAACAATCTGTTCAATATCGTTTTTCTGTAACGTGTACTCATGAAGGTGATTTTCACATTGCTTATTTACCAGCAGGAAAATGGATTTTTGTGATGAATATCCCCATGGTTAAAAATAAGGAGAACTTTTCTTTTTATGATCAGGAATCTGATTTAAGTAATATTGCCGGTGAAGGAAATGGAATAATTTATCGAATTGTAATCTTGACCCCTCAAAAAATTACGCAAGTATCTTTGGTTCAGGGAGATGTTAATAGCCATTAATTGACAGACAGCTATTGTTTAAATTTGAAAAGGAACTCTTTAATTTAAGTTTAAGAGTCCTTTTTGTGTTAATAATCGTGAATTTCATCTAAATCGGTAAAGCGTGTGAATTCTCCTTCGAAAAATAAATCAATCTTACAGGTTGGACCATGACGTTGTTTTTCAAGAATGAGTTCTGCTTTGTTATGAACTTTATTCATATCTGCTTGCCATTTTTCGAGGGCAACTTGATATTTGTCCTCGTTTTCAAATGTAGTTGGTTTTGGCATACGTTGTTGTAGGTAATATTCATCACGATAGATAAACATGACGCTATCCGCATCTTGTTCAATTGAACCTGATTCTCGAAGATCCGAGAGCTGCGGACGTTTATCTTCGCGGCTTTCGACCTGTCTAGAAAGTTGTGAAAGAGCAATAACGGGTATATTAAATTCTTTCGCTAAGGCTTTTAATCCCTGTGTTATTTGGGAGATTTCTAGAACCCGGTTTTCAGGTTTATTTCCGATTGATGGACGCATGAGCTGTAAATAATCGACAACGACCAATTTTAACCCTTTTGTCCGTGACAGTCTTCGACAACGTGTTCGCATAACAGAAAGGCTAATTGCTGGAGTATCGTCAATATAAAGAGGAAGTTGGGATAATTCCCTGCTGACTTGAACAAAGCGATCAAATTCTTTTTGTCCAATTTCACCACGACGAATACGTTCACTTGAAACACGTGATTCTTCAGAAAGTAAACGGGTTGCTAATTGTTCAGAGGACATTTCCAAAGAGAAAACTGCTATGGTTCCAATTTTATAATGATTAGCATTTGATTGAATTTGTGATTCCTGTAAGAGGCTACGTGCGGCATTAAAAGCAATTTTGGTTGCCAAAGCAGTTTTCCCCATGGCGGGTCGACCCGCCAGAATAATTAAATCAGAAGGGTGCAACCCCCCCGTTCTTTTATCTAAATCCCGTAAACCTGTTGTTAATCCTGAGATTCCGCTGCTGTTTGTGAAAGCTTTTTCAGCAATTGTTATAGCTTCGGTCAACGCATTTTCAAAAGTAACGAATCCTCCTTCTTGTCCTTTATGAGTAGCAAGCTGAAAAAGTTTTTCCTCACCTAGGGATATTTGATCTGTACCATTGATTTCCATATTGGATTGAAAGGCCTCGTTGACAATGTCTTCACCAATATCGATTAATTGTCGTCTTATCCAGGCATCATGTATAATTTTACCATAATCTCTGGCGTTAATGATCCCTACCATAGATTGTAATAATTGTCCTAGATAGGCAACGCCACCAACTTGGACTAATTTGCCTGAATGTTCGAATTCAGCTTTTAAAGTCACAGCATCTGCTATTTGTCCAGCTTCAATACGTCGTACAATAGCTTCGTAGATTTCACGATTGATAGGGTCTGAAAAATGTTCACCAATTAAAAAATCGGCAATTTTATCATAAGCTTTATTATTGGTTAATAATGCACCAAGTAAGGCTTGTTCAGCTTGAATATTTGTTGGAGGTAATCTTTGCGAAAGTTCAAGCAAAGAAGATTTGTTTATATTGGATTCTTTATTACTCACGTTTTTATTATATCACTTTTTTTAATTAATGAGATCTGTTAATTGTGGGGAAACCTGTGGATAATGTGGATAAGATTACTTTACGTAATTGAATGTATGCACTCATAATATGATAAAAGGAGCTTGTTGGAATTTTATCATTTTTATAATGGTAATGTTCATCTAATTGATCCTGCCATGTTCCTAAGGGGCAATGTGCAAAATATCGGTATAAAAGGTTATAAAGAATTTGAGAAAGGTGATGAAAGCTTATCTCATCTTGTTTAAAACTTGTTGCTCGCAAGGCTTCTGTTTGCACCCATAATCGTGCTGATTTTTGGGGAAAGCTCCCATCCCTTCTGATTTTGTCCGTAACGAGTCCTGTATATTGATCAACTGCATATCTACGATTAAAAAAAAACAAATGATCAATTTCTTTTTTATGATAAATGCCTGTTAATCGATGATATTCATATAATAACCAAACCCATTCATAATGATGTCCTGGTTCAATGGATTCTCTTGCTGTACCAGGGGCAATTTGCCAATTTTCTGTATAATATTCTCCAAGAACATAAGAATGTTGGTCAAAAAAAGAATTCTTAAAAAGAGAAATTAAATCATGTGCTAAAAGTAGATCTCGTTCATTTTTGGTAACTTCGAATAACGCCAGTGAAGCTTCTAATAAATGCATATGGGGATTTTGTTGTCGATATGCTGGTGTTAAAGGTAGGTTATTTTTAAACCCACTTTTTGGATAGGCCATAAATTGCCTAATCCATTGGACGGTTTGACGTGCTTGTTGAATAGCTTTTGGGTTGTTGCATAATTTTCCATACCAAGCTAGGGAAAAAATTATAAAAGCAAGATCATATAAATCGGAAGTTTTATCTAAAACATGACCTCTTCGAGTTAAGTTTTTTGCCCAATGTCCTTCTCCTTGCAGGCCTTTTTGCATAAAAAGATAAATTTTTTCTGCAATGTTGTATCCTTTTGTCCATCCCAGATTTGCAGCTTGACTGAACGTATATAGTTGACGTGCTTGGACACGCATTCTTTTATATCCTGGAAAATCAGGTTTTCCATTAAGCTGAAGTTGTTCATGTGTTCCATATTGATAGGGATCAATCTTTGTACCATCACATCCGATTGTACCCCAATAAGGTAGAGCTTTATTAAATAACCATGACGTAAAAAGATTATAATATTGGAAAATATTAGGTGGAATAATCATAGTTTAAACCTTAATTAGGTTAAAATAATTTAAACATTATAAATGTTTTATTTTATCAATGATATGTGTTGTCGAAAAGCCTTGTTGTAAATCTGCTAAAACAATTTTACCATTATTTTGCTTAACAATATCGCTTCCAACCACTTTTTTTCCATAATAATCCGCACCTTTAATTAAAACATCTGGTTTAATTTGTTGGATAAGGTTAAAAGGTGTATCTTCATTAAACGCTATAACTGCATCAACATAACGTAAAGCAGCGATTAATTTAACACGATCGGCTAAAGTATTAACAGGTCTTTGTGAACCTTTCAAACGTTGAATACTATCATCAGAATTGAGAGCAACGATAAGACGATCACAATGTTGGCGTGCTGTTTGTAACAGAGAAATATGACCTGTATGAAGAATATCAAAGCAACCATTTGTAAAACCAATTTTGAATCCTTGATTCTTCCATTTAATAGATAGGTTAATCATACCATTTATTGAAAGGAGTGCAGGCGTTGAAATAGGAAGATTTTTTCCTTTCGATTGTGCGTTTAATTCATTTTCAACTTCGGTAACAGTTGCTGTTGAGGTTCCAACTTTTCCTATAACAACGCCCGCTGCAGCATTTGCAATATGAATTGCTTTCGCTAAGGTCAAACCAGATGCGACTCCCAGAGATAATGCTGCAATAACAGTATCGCCTGCACCTGAAACATCAAAGATTTCCCTAGCTCGAGATGGGATATGAATAGGAAGTTTATTCTTTTCAATCAAGGTCATTCCTTTTTCAGAACGTGTTATTAAAATAGCTTGACCCTGGGTAATGTTTAAAAGTTTTTGACCGGCTTTTTCAAAATCATCATCTGTTTTTAATGAAGTTTGTACGGCTTGACTTGCTTCTGCAATATTAGGTGTAATACAGGTTGCATATTTATAAAGAGAAAAATCCTTTGATTTAGGATCGACAAATACAGGAATATTAAATGCTTTAGCTTTTTCCATAATAAATTGAATGATATCAGGATGACATACACCTTTTCCATAATCAGAAATAATAACGGCATTAGACTTTGAAATATTTTGATTAATATTTTCAAGTATAAGAGATATCTCTTCTGGGTGAAGTGAAATCAAACTTTCCTCATCAGCTCTGATAATTTGTTGATTGGCAGCAATAAAACGCGATTTACAAATTGTCGGACGATAGGATGAAGAAATAATAGAATGTTCTGAAATATGTTTTGAATGCATTATTTTTTTTATTTTTAATGCATAATCATCTTGTCCAACCAATCCGATTAAAATAGCTTTACCATTTAAAGACAATATGTTGTTTGCAACATTCCCCACCCCTCCGAGCATTTCTTTTTGATTATTCAGATGAAGAATCGGGACGGGGGCTTCTGGTGAGATACGTTGTATATTTCCGTATATAAAGCGATCTAACATAATATCGCCAATACATAAAATGGTTAAGGCAGAAAAATCCATTTTAAAATCACTTTTCTATATAAAATTTCTCTATAAAAGAAGGCAGAAAAATCTGTCTATTCGTTTTTAAACGTTCACTTATTAAAATTGATTCTATTTCTTGAACGGCTTTTTCAAGTTGATAATTAATAACCACGTAGTCGAATTCATCCCAATGTTCTATTTCATCGAGAGCTTTGTTCATACGGTTTTTAATTTCATTAGGATGATCAGAATCTCTTTGTTTTAAGCGATTTTCAAGCTCTTTAAGGGATGGTGGTAAAATAAAAATGCTCACTATATTTTGGGATAAAGATTTCCGAATTTGTTGATGTCCCTGCCAATCAATATCGAAAATAAGGTCTTTTCCTTCTGATAATAATTTTTCGACAGGGGCTTTTGGTGTCCCATAGCCTTGTCCAAAAACAGTTGCCCATTCAAGAAGCTCACCTTTTTTAACTTGTTTTTTAAATTCTTCCTGACTGATAAAATGATAATGAATACCATGTTGTTCACTAGGACGGGGTGAACGTGTTGTTACTGATATTGAAGGAAATAAATTCGGTTGAGAAGCTCTAAGCGCATTAGCTATTGTTGATTTTCCAGCACCTGATGGAGCAGAAAGTACAAAACAAATACCTCTATTTTTGATCATTGTTGATTTAATCGTACATTCCGACATACTTTATTCCTTAATAAATAGTAATTATTTAAACTTATATCAGAAAAGTAAATAGTTTATGAATATGAAATTACGATCTGTTTTAATTACAGGAGCCTCTTCTGGCATAGGACGTGCATTGGCTTTACAATTAGCACAATCCAATATTACCTTACATTTGGCTGGAAGACGGGTGAGTGCTTTAGTAGAAGTTGCTGATATGTGTTCTCGCCGAGGTTCTATTGTACATACAAAATTAATTGATGTTTGTGATCGGCAGAAAATGGACGCGTGGATCAAGTCGGTTGGTTCACTTGATCTTGTTCTGGTTTGTGCTGGAATATCAACGATACCGCATGAAGACAATCAAACAAATTCTATTCCAGAGTCTCTTCAGCAAGTTGAACAAATTATGCAAACGAATATTTTTGGTGTTTTAAATACCGTTTTGCCTGCACTTGAAGTTATGAAAGATCAGAAATGTAATGTAGAGAATTTACGAGGAAGAATAGCCGTAATGTCTTCAATTGCGGGATTTTTTGCTTCTGCTTGGGCGCCTTCTTATTGTGCTTCAAAAGCAGCGATTGATCGTTTTATAGCTGCAAGTGGGGCTGGGTGGAAACAGTATGGAATTCAATTGACCAGTATATGTTGCGGATTTGTGACAACACCCATGACGCAGAGAAATAAATTCTACATGCCAGGAAAAATATCAGCAGATCAGGCCGCTCAACTTATATTAACAGGTATTGAAGCTCAAAAAAGAAGAGTTATTTTCCCCTATTGGTTGATTATTATAGCGCGTGTTATAGATTTAATTCCTATTTCTTTTTTAGAAAAAATTTATTTACCTTATTTACAGGAACAAGATCGTCGTCAATAAAAGGTTTAAGAATCCTTAATTTATGTGTAAAAGGTTTTAGTAATTTGTATTAAGGCTGTGATTTTATTATGACTTTTTCCATGAATGCTTCGTGTCTTCATAAACCACGTTTTTGTCAGGGATCCATTACGCGGCATATTATTGTTATGGCCGGAACAGGTACAATTGGCTTAATGGCTGTTTTTTTGGTTGATTTCTTGAATCTTTTTTATATATCTAGGCTTGGAAACACACATTATACAGCTGCAATTGGTTTTGCTAATGCTATTAATTTTTTACAGGTTGCGGTTTGTATTGGTATGTCGATTGGCATAACGGTTATTACGGCCCGATTAATTGGGGAAAAAAAACATGATCAGGCTAATCAGATTATTGCTTCTTTTTTATTGTTAATGACGATCATCATGGTTGTTATTGGCATTATTATTACACTATTCAGATACCCAATTTTATCGATTTTGGGTGCCCAAGATGTTGTTTTGGAACAGGCAAGTCAGTTTATTATTATTACTTCACCTTTTTTGTTTTTCCTAGGATTAGGGATGGCACTTTCTGGATTATTAAGAGCGGTGGGTGATGCAAAACGATCAATGTATATCACGCTTATCGGCGCATTTGTTACAGCGATTTTAGATCCTTTATTTATTTTATATTTTCATTGGGGAATAGAAGGTGCTGCTATTAGCACGGTTTTATCAAGGGCAGTAGTTGCCCTTTTTGGATTTTATTGTTTAAAAGGCTATAAACTTATTCAAAAACCAGTATTAGAAACAGTATTGTCAAATTCGTATCCTGTTTTTATCATTGCTTTACCTGCTATTTTAACCAATTTAGCCACACCTGTTGGCAATACGTTTGTTATTAAAATGATGGCGGTTTTTGGAAGTGATGCGGTATCGAGTCAAACGGCTATTGATCGTATTATTCCAGTTGCTTTTGCTTTTGTCTTTGCTCTGACTGGTTCGGTTGGTCCCATTATTTCGCAAAATTACGGTTCGGGTTTTCGAGATAGAATGAATGAAACATTAATTGTTGCATTAAAGCTGGTATGTTTATGTGTGGTTTGTGCATGGCTATTTTTTTTGTTAGGAGAAGAATGGGTTATTAAGATGTTTTTTTTAAAAGGGGACGGTGTTGAATTGATGCGTCTCTTTTGTCGTTGGTTAATTTTAGGAAACTTATTTTTAGGAATGTTATTTGTGTCTAATACGGCCTTTAACAATCTTGGATATCCTTTATTATCAACTTTTTTTAATTGGGGAAGGGCTACATTGGGAACCATTCCTTTTGTATGGTATGGGGCTACTTATGGTCCAAAAGGTATTTTGATAGGGCAAGTTTTAGGTGTTATTCCTTTTGGAATTTTTTCTGTTCTCTGCGCGTTTTATGTCATACATCATATTAAGATAACGCGAATGATTGATTGATGAGGTTCTTGTAAATTCAGTTGTGTTGGCAATTATGTTTTGTTGTTTTTGTAATGAAGGTCCCATTTGTGAATAAAAGGATGCATGACAAGTAAAAGAATGAAAACAAGTATCGCCATAAGGAAAAGATTAAAAAATAAATTTTGATATAGTAAAAGTGTAGTATGGTCGGTTGCAGTTGTAATATCTTTAGGGGCAGCGAGATTGGCAATTTTACTACCGATAAAAAGAGAAATTCCAGAAGTCATGAAATAAGATCCAGTCATAAAACCATTTATAGATGTTGGAACATATCGTGCAATGACTGCTAGTCCTAATCCACTGGTTAAAAGTTCACCCAAGGAAAGAAAAAAATAACCATAAATCATAACCCATGAAGATAAATGTGGTGCCTGTGCCTTCAAACATGCAAACCACCAGATTCCAAAAGCTAGGACAATAAAACTAAAACCTACCAAAAATTTTGTAGCAATAGAAAAATCATAGGCTTTTTTGTTAAAATAGACATAAAGTTTTGCAAGAAAAGGGCTGAGAATAATAATTGCAATAGGATTAAGAGCCTGGAATTGACCAGCGGACCAATTGAAAAGATGATACTTTCCTAAGTAAAAAGCAGGATTAATATTTCGTTGAGCAAAAAGAGTCAATGATGTTGACATTTGTTGATAAAAAATAAAATAAAGCATTCCCTCCAGAGTCAAGATATACATTATTTTTAATCCATAACGATAAATTGGATCAATTTTGTAATACATGATTATCCATAAAATCAGAATAAAAATTGTTGCGCTCCACATACATATCGTGATCATCATGGAAGATTGTAAAAGAAAAGTTATGCTAAGAATAAAAAAAATAATCCCGAGAAAGATAGATATTTGAATAAAAATGGGTAATAAGATTTGATCTTTTGGAGGTAAATAGAGGTTGAGTCTTTTATGAGTTATAAAATAATTCAGAATACCTAGAATAAGTCCTATAAAACACAGGATGAAAGCAGCTGACCATCCATAATAATCTTTGAGGATTGGACAAAGTAACATGGAAATAGTCGAACCAATATTGACAGCCATATAATACAGTGTAAAAGCGATATCGAGTTGGCTATCATTTTGTTCATAAATACGACGAACTAGGGTTGCGGCATTGGGTTTAAAAAGACCGTTTCCTGTGCTGATAATAGCCATTGTTAAATAAATGATAGCGGTATCATTTGTTGCTTTGGCTAATAATAAATAACCACAAGCAAGGATAATACTGCCATAGAGCATTGCCCTTCGATTACCCATGATTGTATCACCGATCCATCCCCCAAGTACAGGTGCTGCATATGTCATGGCAGCAAAGGCACCGATCAAAAGATTGGCGTTTTCATCATTGAAATGCATCTTATTAATTAAAAATAGCACCAAAATGCTTTGCATTCCATAATAGCCAAAGCGTTCCCAAAGTTCGATAAAAAGAACAACAGAAAAAGCTTTGTTTTTTTCTTTGAATGGATGTGGGGTTGTGGAGGCTATATTCACAATTATCTCTATTTCAAAAAGAATTTATTTGGTAAGCAATAGATTATTTTTTGAATTAAACAGTATATAATTACAGAAAGCCATAAATATGTGTATATTTATGTTAAAATTATTCAATTTATTAGGTTTGTGATCATTTATGAAAAATCGTTTATGGAAATTAACAGTTTGTTTTTTTATTGGTGTGGCTTTCTTTAATGTTAATCTGTTAAAGATTCAGGCTATATCAGAAGCTAAAAATGTACATAAAAGACATAAGATTAACACTATTGCTAAAAGTCACAAAATTGAAAAAAGTTTTATTGATTTTTCTGTATTACCTGTTGTGAAGGGAAATGTTGCACAATATTTACCTACGCCTTACGGAAATTTGGGTGGATTATTGTTAACAGATGGTACCCAAATTATGTTTTCAACAATGTTTGGGGAAATTGTAAAATCTTTTATTCATCCTGGACAAGATGTGACAATACGTGGTTTGAAGGCGAATGCTTTTCCATTCATGCAGGCTTTTGAATTGATTGATCAGCGGGGTGAACAAATTCAGGAGGATAGTCCTGATGCTAATTTTTCTCCCGTACCTGTAACAGGGCCAGATTTATTTGTGAATGGAACAATCAAGCAAATATTATATAATCTTCAAGGTGAAGCTATGGGAATGATCTTAAAAGATAGAACTGTAGTTTATATACGTTCAGAAGATATTAAAAAATTGAATTTCTCTTTAAAACCTGATCAAATGATTTATGTGCATGGTATTGGAAGCATTAACGCATTAGGAAAAGCTTTACAGGCAAGACTTATTGGTAAAACAGAAGATACAATGGTTGAATTATCACAATTTAGTGTGCCACCTGTTGGGGCCCCAGCTGGTAGTCCATCTTATGATTACATTCCTGAATAAAAAATGATAATGTTAAAATAGCTTGAATTTTAGTATTTTATTTTAGTCATAAAATATTAAACGTTTTAAAAAGGTAATTTTTAAGAAAGTATTTGAATAATGTATAATTTTTAAGTTGGAGTTTATAGAATTTGAAAATAAATCAAAAAAAGAATCAATTGGATACTTTTGATCAAAAATTAAATAATTTTGAAAGTCAGGTAAATGCTTCCTTATCAAACAAAAAAAACATAAAGCCTGATAAGAGTGATAACCCTTGGCTTTTTGCTTGTAGGGCAGGTGTAGAAATTGTATCAGCCTTGATAGTGGGGCTTGTAATAGGATATGGATTAGATTATTGGTTATCAACAAAACCAATTTTTATTCTTATATTTTCAGTTTTGGGAATGGTTACAGCTATTTTTAATATCTGGCATCTTGTTAAACCTGATGATATAAGGTTAAAATAATTGCTCTTTTTGATAAGCTTCAGTTTGTAATGGGAGAAAATTAGTGGCCGGTCATAGTATAGACGCACTCGGTCAGTTTGAGTTGCATCCAATATTTGGAGTCCTGGGTGAATCAATTCGTTTCAGCCAATCAGAATTAATGATGGTGATTGCTGCGGTAATTGTTCCAGTTGCTATTTATTTTGGTATGCGTCGTAAAGCAGTGGTTCCTAGTCGTTACCAAGCAGCTACAGAAATATTATATGAATTTGTCTATAGTATGGCTGTGGGAACTATGGGTGAAAAAGGTAAAAGCTTTTTCCCATTTATTTTCGCGTTGTTTTCTTTTATTTTAGCTGGTAATTATCTTGGGCTTTTACCTTTTTCGTTTGCTTTTACCAGTCATATCGTGGTTACGGTAAGTTTGGCTTTGATGGTATTTATTTTGGCAATTATTGTTTCCCTTAAAAATCAGGGAATCAAATTTTTTGCTCATTTTATGCCTGTTGGTGCTCCAATTCTAATGGCTCCATTATTGGTGCCCATTGAAATTCTATCTTATTTGTCCAGACCTATTAGTCTTTCAATCCGTTTATTTGCAAATATGGTTGCTGGTCATGTTATGCTAGAAATGTTTGCAGCATTCACAATTATGTTGGCTACTGGATTAGGATTGGCTGTTGGTGGTTTTTTAGGTATATTCCCTATTTTACTCAATATAGCCTTATTTGCCCTTGAATTGTTGGTTGGTGCATTGCAAGCTTATGTATTTACAATTCTTACCTGTATGTATTTACAAGAAGCAGTTCAACATTAACTTTGGGTTTTGTTTACTTTATTTTTATTAACAAGGAAAAAAACAAATGGATCATTCGCTTCTTTTGGCTGCAAAACAGATTGGTGCTGGTCTCGCTGTTATTGCATTATCTGGTGTTGGTATCGGTATTGGTAATATTTTTGCAACATTGGTAAGCAGTATTGCTCGTAATCCAGCTTCTCGTCCTCATGTTTTTGGTTTGGGTATGCTTGGATTTGCTCTTACAGAAGCTGTTGCTCTTTATGCACTTTTAATCGCTTTTCTTATCCTATTTATGTAAAGGGTTTTTTTATATGAGACGCTTTTCAGTCTTTTGTAGCCGTCTGGTGGCGTCTCTCGTGGCTGGAGGGTTACTAACCTCTGTTCTTGCTACGAATGCCAGAGCTGCTGGTATGCCACAGATGGATTTTAAGAACCCATTGGTTATGGGTCAATTTTTTTGGGTATTGATTATTTTCTTTTGTTTATTTTTGGTGGTAAAATTTTTTTCTGTCCCTCAGGTTGAAAAGGTTATTTCATATCGCCGTTCAAAGATTAATCATGATTTAACATCTGCACGTCAGGCTAAGTCTCAAGCGGATAAAGCTGTGGCAGCATTAAATAAAACGCGTCACGATGCTGCTTTGGAAGCGCAAAAGCATGTAGATTCTATTTTGCAGGAAACAAAAGCCGATTCTGCAAAAAAAATGCAAGAATTACAAGTTAAGCTTGATCAAGAAATGAAGGATACTGAAAAACGTATTACTGAAGCTCGAAATAAGGCTTTAACTCAGGTAGATCAAATGGCAAAAGAAGTCGCTTATCTTTTGGTAAAAAAAATGTTAAATGAAGATATTGATAGCAAGGTCGTTGATCAAAAGATTAGCCAGCTTGTTCTTTCCTCTTCACATTAAATAGAGAGAGTATGATGCTTTTTTTACAAGAACCGCGTTTTTGGGCTGCTATTGCGTTTGTTTTATTCTTTGTCTTGTTTGGTAAAAAGATTTGGTGTCCTTTAGCGGCAATGTTAGATAAACGATCTTCTCAAATTCGAGCTGCGCTTGAAGAGGCAAGCCGTTTGCGTCGTGAAGCCGAAGAAATTTATACAAATGCTAGAAAAGAGCATGAGGCAGCTAAAGCTGAAGCTGAAAAAATATTGCAGACCTCTAAAAAAATCGCTGCTCGTATTGCTGAAAAAGCGAAAAAAGATGCAGAATTTGCTGCGGAACGTCATGAACAGCTTATTCGTCAGAGAATGGTGGCTTCCGAGCAAGAAGCAGTTTCAGTTGTTCGCAGAGAAGCTGCTGATATTGCTGTAAAGGCTGCTCAACAAGTTATAGCATCTGTCATGACTGAGGAAAAAGATAAATCTTTAATTGATCATGCGATTGTTGAATTACCCAAAAGCTTAATAAAAGATCATTATAATGCTTAAATTTATTCGTCTCGTATTGCGCACATGAGTTATAAACTTTCTATTGTTGTTGCTGTTTTAAATGAGGCGGATAATATATTACCAGTCTGTCGAGAAATTGCTTCTGTCCTGTCGAAACTGCCTGAGGCTGAAGTTATTTTTGTTAATGATGGCAGTTGTGATCATACATTGGATCAGTTAATTAAAGTTAAAAAAGATATTCTTCCAGAGCTTATAATTTTATCCCATTCTAAATGCTGTGGTAAATCTGCCGCTTTATTAACTGCGATTAAAGTAGCAAATGGGGAATGGATTGCAACGTTGGATGGAGATGGACAAGACGATCCTAATGATATTGTTGCAATGTGGGATGTGAAGCAAAAGTATCAAGGAAGATCACCTTTAGTTGTCGGGGTTAGGTTAAAAAGAAATGATAATTTATCTCGTCGTTTTGCAACTCGATTTGCCAATGGATTACGATGTTTTTTATTAAGTGATGGTTGTCCAGATACGGGTGCTCCCATGAAATTATTTACAAAAAAGGATTTTCTTGTTTTACCTCAATTTGAGGGAGTGCACCGTTTTTTACCGGCTTTATTTACACATTATGGTGTGCCTCTTCTTTGTTACCCTGTGCATCACCGACAAAGATTAAACGGATTTTCTAAATATACTAATTTCAATCGGGCACTTGTGGGGGTGAGGGATTTATTAGGTGTAATGTGGTTATTAAATCGTATCCATTTGCCAGGAAAAATAAAGAAATCCTGAAAATTAAAATTGATACAAGATAAAAAGGGATAAGTATGAGTCTTTTTCATCTTTCAGAATCATCTTTTTGTTTGAAGGCAAGTCATTATTTGTGGCTTGCCTTGTTTGTTTTTGTATTATTTTTACCTGGCCGGGCAAGTATTCCTCCATTAGATAGAGATGAAGCTCGTTATATGCAAGCAACATCCCAAATGTTAGATAGTGGTGATTATGTTGATGTTCGGTTCCAAGACCAGCCCCGTTATTTGCAACCTGCTGGAATTTACTGGTTAGAAGCGCTTGCTGTTAAAGTGGTTCATCCTAATAGCCAAAAGGAAGTTTGGCCTTATCGTATTCCTTCACTATTGGCTGCTGTGGGATCTGTTTTATTGACTGTATGGATAGGCAGTTTGTTATTTGATTCGTATATCGGTTTATTGGCAGGGTTGTTTTTAGCGGTTTCTATATTGCTTACGGCAGAAGGTCGTATGGCTACAATAGATACAACGTTGTTGTTTTTTATTTTATTAGCGCAGTCAAGTGTTGCTAAAGCATGGTTGTACCGTTTATCCATAGAAAGATTATCTTTTCACGTTGCTGTAATTTATTGGGGAGCGATCGGATGTGGTTTGATGTTGAAGGGACCTGTAATCCTCATTCCAACCTTATTGACTCCTTTGACACTTGCTTGGGTACAGAAGGATAAATTATGGTGGAAACATTTAAGACCTAGTTACGGATGGTTAATTTCTTTATTGATTGCTTTACCTTGGTGTTTAGCTATTGCAATTGTAAGTCATGGGCAGTTTTTTACAAATGCGGTTGGAACGAATTTTTTGGGAAAGGTTACTTCTGGACAACAGGCACATGGGTTACCACCAGGATATTATCTTTTGGTTTTTTTGATCACTTTTTGGCCAGGTTCTTTATTTACGGTTTGGTCGTTGCCTTTCATATGGATGGAAAGAAAAACAGAATCAGTTAAATTTTTATTATGCTGGATTATTCCGTATTGGGTAGTTTTTGAAATAATTGCGACTAAATTACCGCATTATATATTGCCTATTTATCCTGCAGTTGCAATTTTAACTTCTGCCTCATTATGGAAAATTTCTGAACAGTGGTATGGACCCGTTTCCAGATGGAATAAAGGATTTTTCTATTTATACATGACTTTGTGGTGTTTAGTTGGCATTATTCTTGCTGTTGGAAGCATCTTTTGGACGCATTATATGACGGGAGAATGGTTCTATGCTGCGATGATTGGAGCCTTGACCGTATTAGGTTTAATTGGTTATGTTGTTTATTGTATCTTTAGGCAAAATATTCAAAAAGCTTCCCTTGTTTCTATATTAGCATCATTAATTATTTATATTGAATTATTTGTTATTCTAATTCCAGCCTTACAACCAGAATGGTTAAGTTATAAAATTGCACGAACCATAAATTTCATTAAACCTTGCCCAGCAACTGTTTTAGCTTCCTCATCTTATTCAGAACCAAGCCTTGTTTTTTTAGTTGGAAAAGAAACGCAATTAATTAATGTGAAAAAGACTGCTGATTTTTTAGAAAAAAACAAAACCTGTGGACTGGCTTTAGTTGATCGAAAAGATCAGAAACAATTTAAAACATATTTAGATAAAAAAGAAATTTCCGTTGATTTATTAGGGAAAATTAAAGGATTAAATTATTCGACTGGGAAAAAATTAAATTTGGGATTATTTAAAGTTAATTTAAATAATTAGATTAGCATTTAATATAATAAGAAAAGATTTAATTCGATTGTAGATTAAAAATTACTATTTTTTATAATTAGTTTTACTATGTAGGATCGAATTTATAGAAATTTGACTCAAGTTATTCGCTCCAAACTGAGATTTATTTAAGAATAATAGGTAAAATTTTGAACGCTTACAATCAATGAATATCTTTTCAAAAAGATTAAAATCAATTCAATTTTTACGATGTGTTGCTGCTATTATGGTATGTATTTCCCATTTATTACAGTTAAATGGCTATCATAATATCGTTCTTTTGCATATTGCTGATAGTGGTGTAGATCTTTTTTTTGTAATTAGTAGTTTTATTATTACGTGGCTTTTTATAGAGGATCAAAAATTACCTTCTTTTAAACGAGCTTTTTCATTTTTAGTAAAGCGTTTATTCAGAATATATCCGTTATTTTGGACTATTCTTTTTTGTATAGTCATTATGCATTTTATTTTGCATATTCCAGTAACAAAATCGGATGTTAATTTAAAGGTATTATTTCTCTTAATCAGGCAAAGTTTTCTTGTTCCACAATCTTGGACATTGTCTTTTGAATTATATTTTTATTTTAATATTTTTTGTTTTATGTGTTTTTGCAGAAAACGGTGGTTCCTATTTGTTGCTGTTTTTTGGTTCCTAATACATTTTTGGTTATTTGTGAGTACTCAACATCAGACAATTAAACTAGATATTCTTTTATTTGATTCTGGTAATTTAATGTATTTTGCTTATGGCATAATTGTATTTAGCCTCTTATATTTTTGTCCAAGATTAAATCAGGTAGTGTTTATTTTATCATTTATATTGGGTATTATTTTATTATTTTATTTAATCTCATTAGAGCAAATAAATGTTCCTTACACGAGGATAACCGTTAGTTTTTATTATGGTTCCGTTACTGCTATGCTTGTTTATGGTCTTGTAGGGTTGGAATTACAAGATAAAATAATAATACCTAATTGTTTGGTTAAGCTTGGTGATATTTCTTATTCAATTTACCTTTGGCATTTTTTTATACATTGGTTAGGTATATTATTTTCAACATACTGTTTATTTTATGCCAATCTTAATGGAATAATAAAAGTATGTTTTGAATTATTTATTGTTATCTTATGGAGCTTTATAAGTTATTGGTATATAGAATTACCGGCAATTCAATTTTCTCGAAATTTATCCAGGCGTTTTTTAAGCTAGATAAAATATTAATGGGTCATCATGATTAGTTTATAGAAAATTTTGATCAGTAGAGGATGAATTACATAATCAATGATAAGAAATACGATAATAGGACTTATATCAATGCCACCAAAATTAGGTATGATTTTTCGAATGGGGTCCAAAACGGGATCACAAAGTTTGCTTAAAAAATTACCAATAGCGATAACAATCTTGTCATATTGATTGACAATATTAAGAATATAAAGAAAGCTAAAAATACAATAAGCAAGTAAAATAAAAGAATAAAGACGTAATAAAATTTGAAGAAGTTGATAAAGCTCAAACATATCTTATTCCTAAGATGATCAATATAAAGGGTTATGAGAGTAAGAATTGTAAATTATATAATTCTTTCTTGACAGTTTTTCTAGGAAAAGTAACTATTAAACTTGCTTTTATTTCAAAAGGGGTTATAGCTCAGTTGGGAGAGCGTCTCGTTCGCAATGAGAAGGTCAGGGGTTCAATTCCCCTTAACTCCACCAAATAAATAATCAATTCTATTCGCTTTTAGTATGTGTTTTGAATTTTGAAATTAAGATTAGTTTATTAACACAAATTTAATAACATTAATGTTATCTTATAAAGCTTAATATTTTATAGATTTTCATTAATTTTTTGTTCTGATTTTTAATAAATAAATATTTAGAAAAAATTTTCAAAGTAATCCAAATTTTAAAAACGATTGCTTTAATTATTCAATTTAAATTTTATATCTTAGGAGAGAGAATTAAATAGAAATAAAAACGACTTAATTGTTAAAATTATTGTATATAGTATTATTTTTGTTTATTAAATTCATTCATTTGATTTTTGAAATATAAAAACAAAATTATATATAAAAAATCAATTTTTTTTAATTTATTTAAAAATAAGTGTTGTTTATTCGAGGTACACCGATATTATGTAAAGGATTTAGTTAGTATATATAGTATTTATGTATATTAAATTTTAAGAATAAATAACCTAATTTGTTCGTATTATAGTTTAAAAATTTACTTTTTTATATACAATCAACAGTAAATTTATCTTGATTTTAAGGAAATAGGAAAGAGAAGTGACAATAACAAATTCTTTCTTTACGAAATGGCATAAAGAATATAGTTTATTATTTGCTTTATTATTGCCACTTACTGCATGTAAAAAACAGCAACCTGCTCGACCTACACCTAGTGCGAATTTTGTAACTATTCAATCTCAAGAAGTTGAGAATTTGGTAGAACTTACAGGGCGTATTTCACCAATGCGTGTTTCACAAGTTCGGCCTCAGGTTAACGGATATCTTTATAAAAGATTATTTGAGGAAGGGACAGATGTCATTAAAGGACAACAGCTTTATCAAGTTGATCCACGTCCTTATGAAGCTGCTTTGAATGAGGCAAAAGGTAAACTTAATCGTGATTTGGCAACTTTACGCACTCAAACATTAAAATTAAAAAGATATGGTCCATTGAAAAATATGGATGCTGTCAGTCGTCAGGATTATGATGATACGCTTGCTGCACAAGAAGCAACCAAGGCTGATATTGAAAGTGATAAAGCGACAGTAAGACAGGCCGAACTTAATTTAGAATATACAGGAATTAATGCCACAATTTCTGGACGGATTAGCCGTTCTATTCAAACACAGGGTGCATTAATGTCTGTTAATCAGGCCGATCCTGTTGCTGTTATCACGCAATTAGATCCGATTTTTGTTGATATTATTGAGCCTACAGCTGAACAGTTACGGCTTCGCTCTTTTCAAGAAAACGGTAAATTACAAACTTTGCGTGGTGCTGTGAACGTTCCTATTGATTTGATTTTAGAAGACGGTTCACGTTATCCTTTACAGGCGAATTTACTGTTTACTGAAGTTGTTACAGATCAAGAAACAGGATCTGTTATACAAAGGGCGATTATACGTAATCCTGACAAGGTTCTATTATCGGGTATGTATGTTCGTGCTGTTATGCATGAAGGGTATGAAAAAGGGGCTTTTCTTGTTCCACAAGAAGCTATTATGCGTGGTTTGGATAATGCTCCATTTATTTATGTTATCAATAAAGATAATGTTGTCGAACGTCGTAATGTAGAATTACAGCGTATTCAAGATACTTATTGGGTTGTCACAAAAGGACCTAAAAACGGCGATCGCCTCCTTGTTAGTAACCCAACTTCATATAGGCCAGGTCAAAAGGTTGTTCCAAAAGAAGGACGTACAGTTACGGAAGCGGTCCCTAATTAAGGAATTATAACAGGAATTATTATATGTCATTGTCGCGTTTTTTTATTGACAGGCCGATTTTTGCTTGGGTTATCGCTATTCTTGTTTCTCTAATAGGAACAATTTCTATTATAAGCCTGCCTATTGCACAATGGCCTTCAATTGCACCTCCTCCAATTACATTAAATTTTACGTATCCGGGTGCTACGGCTGATACGGTTCAAAGAACGGTTGTGGATCCGATCAGTCAGAATTTATATGGTTTGGATAATCTAGAATATATTTCAACGTCTGCGAATGCGGATGGAACTGCACTTGTTACCTTGACTTTTGCACAGGGTACAAGCCCCGATATTGCACAGGTTCAGGTTTTGAATCGTATTGATGTTGCACGTTCTTTATTGCCTTCAACTGTAGCTTTGCAAGGAATTCGTATTTCCAAATCTAATAAAAGTTACATGATGTTCTTTGCTATTCAATCCTCTGATCAATCTATGGATGAAGGAGCATTAGGGGATTTATTGGCGAGTGACGTGCAGAACCCTGTCACGCGATTAAACGGTCTTGGAGATTATACAGCATTTTCATCCGAATATGCGATGCGTGTTTGGTTGGATCCTGATAGGCTGCATGATTATCAGCTTAATGCAACGGATATTATGAATGAAATTGGCTCCCAGAACTCAGAACAGCCTCTAGGTGAATTTGGAAAATTGCCAGCTTTATCTAATCAGCGTTCTGATATTTATACGGGCGGTGTAAGACGTCTGGTAACACCTGAAGAATTCCAAAATATTGTTGTTAAGACACAGGTTAATGGAGCACGCATTCGGTTAAAAGATGTTGCCAGGGTTGAATTGGGACCAATGACATACCAACCAATTGGTATGATTAACAATCAACCTGTTGCTGCATTTGGTGTCAAGCTTGCCTCTGGTGCTAATCAGTTAGCATTGTCGAAAGACATTCATAATAAAATTTCAGATTTATCAAGATATTTCCCACCTAATACAACCTATTTATATCCGCAGGATACGTCGACCTATATTATTGAATCGATGGAAGAGGTTGTTGAAACGCTGGTTATTGCGATTTTATTAGTTATTGTCGTGATGTTTATTTTTCTTCAGAATTTCAGGGCAACTTTTGTTCCAGCTATCGCCGTGCCGGTGGTTTTGTTGGGAACCTTTGCTATTCTTAATTTTGCAGGATTTTCCATTAACACATTAACCATGTTGGCAATGGTGTTGGCCATCGGGCTGTTGGTTGATGATGCGATTGTGGTTGTTGAAAACGTTGAGCGTGTGATGGAGGAAGAACATTGTTCTCCTAAAAAAGCAACACAGATTTCGATGGATCAGATTAGTGGGGCTTTGGTGGGTATCGCACTTGTTTTATCGATTGTCTTCATTCCTATGGCCTTTTTCAGTGGTTCAGCTGGTGTTGTCTATCGACAATTCTCAATTAGTATTGTTGCGGCAATGGCTTTATCTGTTTTGATTGCTTTGATTTTTACACCTGCTTTATGTGCAACGATATTAAAACCAAAGGAAAAAAAAGAGCAACATGGTTGGTTCTTTACGAAATTCAATAACGGATTTGACAAAATGGTTAATGGTTATATTCGTGGTGTGCAGCATATGATTCATCATGCCCGTATAACCATGATTGTTTATGTTTTTCTTACGATTGCTGGACTAGCAATTTTTTATGTTTTACCTGCCGGTTTCTTACCAGATGAAGATCAGGGGGTGGTTTATATGCAAGCTACTTTAAGTCCTGGATCGTCGGCAGCGATGACATCGAATGTCACCCGAAAAATGACAGATTATTTTGTTCAGCATGAAAATAAATACATTAAATTTGTTTTTACAGCTATTGGATTTAATTTTGGTGGACAGGCTCAGAGTGCTGCTTTTGGTGTTGCCCGTTTGAAAGAATTTGATGAACGGGGAAGTGATCCTAAAGCAACCGCCCAAGCAATTGCCTCAAGGGCAATGCGTGCTTTATCAGCTATTCCTGGTGCCAATGTGTTGGCATTTCTTCCACCACCCGTCATGGACTTGGGCTCTTCGACAGGGTTTGACTTTGAATTACAAAATCGTGGGCATTTAGATACAATTACGTTTATGAAGGCAAGAGATGAATTACTGAAAAAAGCAAGTGCCGATCATCGTCTGGTTGCTGTTCGTCCAAATGGATTACCTATGGCTCCGCAATATTATTTCAATATTGATCGTGATAAGGCTCATGCTCAAGGGGTTAGTATTGATAGTATTAACCAGACTTTATCGATTGCCTTGGGTTCTTCTGATGCAGGGTTGTTTAACCTGCGTGATCGTGTAAAACACGTGTTTGTGCAAGGTGATATTCAATCTCGGATGAAGCCTGATGATCTACGTCATTGGTTTGTTCGTAATAATAATGGCAAAATGGTTCCATTAACTTCTTTTGTGAATGGTGAATGGAAAATGGCCCCTCAAAAGTTGGAAACATATAATGGATATCCTTCTTTTGAAATTATGGGACAGGGGGCATCAGGCGTTAGTAACGGTACAGCGATGAAAATTATTGAAGGCTATGCGAATGAACTTGGTAAGGGAATTGGTTATGAGTGGACTGGAATGTCTTATGAGCAAGAAAAATCTTCTGGTCAGGCTGGAAAACTTTATGCGATTTCCATTTTAGCTGTTTTCTTATCCTTGGCTGCTTTGTATGAGAGCTGGGCCATACCATTTTCAGTTATCCTGGTTGTTCCTTTGGGAGTTATTGGTGCTGCGTCAGCAGTTTATTTACGTGGAATAGATAATGATATTTATTTTCAAGTTGGATTATTAACAACTGTAGGACTAGCGG
This sequence comes from uncultured Commensalibacter sp., assembly GCA_946699565.1. GTDB lineage: Bacteria > Pseudomonadota > Alphaproteobacteria > Acetobacterales > Acetobacteraceae > Commensalibacter. The sequence goes on from CAMPDW010000004.1 coordinate 58,733, forward strand.
CTAAAAATGCGATTTTGATTGTTGAATTTGCCAAGGAGCATTTTGATACAGGCACTAAAACGCTTGAAGAATCAGCGCTAATGGCTGCACGAGAGCGTATTCGACCCATTCTTATGACTTCTCTAGCATTTGTGATTGGAACTGTTCCTTTAGCTATTGCTAAAGGTGCGGGGGCTGCGAGTCATGTTGCGATTGGTACTAGTGTGGTTGGTGGTGTTATTACGGCTACTTTATTAGCTTTATATTTTGTTCCTGTATTCTTTATCGTTGTCTTAGGTTTATTTAAGGTTCGTCCTCATCCTTTAAAGAACAAGAATACGGATGCAACCGCTGGACAGGCAGGAGAATAAAATGATGAAAACAAAAAAGTCATTTCAGTCATTGTTTAAAAAGATAGTATTAGCTTTAATGCTGTTTTCGATGACTGCGTGTAATTTAGTTCCTGATTACAAACGTCCAGATGCTTCAATCTCTCAGCAATGGCCTATAGGGCCTGCCTATGGTGCTCCTTTACCAAAAGATTCAAATCTTCCTCAAGCATATAATGTTGGATGGAAGGTTTTCTTTAGAGATCAAGTTTTAAGCGAGCTGATCTCTATGGCTTTGGCAAATAATCGTGATTTGCGTGAAGCGATTGAGAATATTACCGCATCCCATGCTAGTTATATGCGACAAAGAGGCGATTTGTTCCCAACAGTTAATTACTCTGCAGGGGCTTCATATCAAACTAGTCCCGGCAAAACTCTGGGAGGTATGAGGGGTTATACCCATTGGAATCAGTTATCAACTGGTTTTGGTGTTTCAAATTATGAAATTGATATATTTGATCATGTTCGCAGTTTAACTAAAGCAGCTCGGGAAAGTTACTTGCAACAGGTGGAAAATACGTTATCTGTACAAATTTCTTTAATTAGTGAAGTTGCGAATACCTATATGGCCTGGCTGGCTGATTGTGATAGCCTTCGTACGGTGCAAGAAAGTTTGTATAATCGTGAAAGAAACTTACAGTTAATCCAAGGAATGCATACATATGGACAACAAAATGCTCAAGCTGTAGCACAAGCAACGGAACTATTACAGGAAGCAAGAAGTCAAGAACAGGTCTATCAGAAAACTGTAGCGAATGACTTAAATAGTCTAACCCTTTTAGTTGGAGAGCCTATTCCACCTTCTGTCTTACAAAAAGTTGGACCAAATCCTTCATTGGATAATTTTATGGCAATGCCTGAAGTAGCGGCGGGGATGCCTTCTGATCTTTTAGAACGCCGTCCAGATATCCTTCAAGCTGAATATCAATTGAAAGAGGCCAATGCTAATGTAGGATACGCTCGGGCTGCTTTTTTTCCATCTATTCAATTAACGACATCGGGTAGTACGGCTGGTGCAACTTTTGCCCAAATGTTTGGGCCTTATTCTGCAGCTTACACGTTCATGCCAAAAATTACAGTGCCTGTGATTGATGAAGGTCAGAATTTGGCACAATTAAGAACAGCGAAAGCTAAAGTTCGTGCTGCTGCAGCCCATTATCAAAAGGTCATTCAGTCTTCTTTTAAAGAGGTTGCTGATGCTTTGGCTGCACGGGAAACATTGAAAGCGAAATGGAAAGCTGAAAGTGAGAATGTTAAAGCTAGCCAAACTGATTATCGTTTATCCTATGCGCGTTTTAGAAATGGAATTGATAGTTATATTAGTACTTTAACCGCGCAAAGAACTTTATTATCAGCACAGGTTTCATCTATTCAGTCGCGTTTGCAATATATGCAGAGTATTTCAACATTATATAGAACACTAGGTGGTGGATGGAGTGCAGAAAATGCTTTCCAATTTTATCATTCTAATGGAAAGAAACTCAATATACAAATAGATAAAAACAAACAATAAATTTATTATTCAAATGATCTAATTTTATTTAGAGATTATTTAATGAGGTAATCTCTTTTTTTATGTTAAAAGTAATTATGTGTTTTTTTTTAAATAAATAAAAAATTGAATGGTTTTTTATTCAAATGATCAATGAAAATCAATTAACTATTCATAAAAACCCTAATGTATTTTATGAAGAAAAATTTAAAGGGATTTTTTTTATTCTGATCGCTTCTGTTTTATGGGGAACGACGGGGGTTGCCGCACAATTTGCCCCTGAAGTCAGTGCTTTTGCCATTGGATCTGGAGCAATGGGTATTGGCGGATTACTGCAAGCAGCAATAGCTTTTTCTTATCTAAAAAATCATCGTTATCAATTATATCAACAAAGAGGGTGGATTTTATTAGGAGCAATAGCTGTTACCTTATACCCATTAGCATTTTATGGTTCAATGCGTGTTTCCAACATAACGATTGGAACTGTAATATCGATTGGTTCCGCTCCTTTTTTTTCAGCTGTAATTGAAAAGGTCATGGATCATTTTGATGTGACAAAACAATGGATTATTGGCGCTATGCTAGGATTAATAGGTATTTTTCTGCTGTGTTTTTCTGCTCAACATACGGTGCACAATTCATTAACTTTGTCTAAAATTATTGTGGGTATTTTATTAGGGTTATTTGCTGGATTTACTTATGCCTTTTATTCATGGACGGCAAGACATTTAATGCATCACGAACTTCCATCCAAAGCTGCAATGGGAAGTATTTTTGGTATTGGAGGTCTTCTACTTTTTCCTGTACTGTTAGTAACGGGCGGCGCTTATTTTAATTCATGGAATAATATATCTGTTGGATTTTATATGGCATTTATTCCAATGTTTTTAGGATATATCTGTTTTGGATATGGATTATCATTTGTACCAACAAGTACAGCAACTTTGATAACGTTAATAGAGCCAGTTGTTGCAACGATTCTGGCTGTTTGTATTGTTGGAGAAAAGTTTTCTGGATTAGGATGGCTGGGGATTGGTTTAATTTTTTCATGCTTAATTTGTATAACCATTCCTATAAATCGGAAGCGAAGGTAATGAATATGCCTTTGATACAAAGGTATCATTATATTGATTTGATTTACTCTTTTAATAAAGCTTTTTTTAAAGCCAAGCGCCATCCTTTTAATTTTCTTTCCCTTTCTTCTTGTTTCATTTTAGGTTGAAAAACCTTACCCTCAGACCAATTCTTGGTAATATCTGCAATATTGTTCCAAATACCACACCCAAAACCTGCAAGATAGGCGGCTCCCATTGCTGTGGTTTCAATATAGGCTGGTCTTTCTACAGTTGTATTCATAATGCTGGCTAGGAACTGACAATACCAATCATTGGCTGACATTCCTCCATCCACACGTATAGAGAAAATATCCTCATAACTATCTTTCTTCATGGCTTCTGCAAGATCATAGGTTTGGTAGGCGATGGATTCTAGTGCAGCACGTGCTATATGGGCTGCAGTAGCGTTAAAGGTCAGCCCCGTAATAATCGCTTTTACATCGGGTTCCCAATGAGGGGCACCCAATCCGACAAAAGCTGGAACCATATAAACCTCATGATTGTCATTGACTTTGGTTGCCATATCATTGGTTTGGGATGCATGTGTAATTATACCAATACCATCTCTTAACCATTTAATGGCGGCACCCGCAACAAAGATGGATCCTTCAAGGGCATAGGTTGGTTTGCCATTGAAGCTATAGGCTGTCGTTGTTAACATGCGATTTTTAGAGGTAACGATTTTATCCCCTGTGTTTAGCAACATAAAGCATCCTGTTCCATAGGTTGCTTTGACCATACCAGGTTCAAAACAGGCTTGACCTATTAATGCAGCTTGCTGATCTCCAGCCATGCCCATAATGGGAATAGAGGTTCCAAATAAGTCTGGATCCGTTGTACCAAATAAAGTGCTATTATCTTTTACTTTAGGTAAAATAGAAGCGGGAATATTGAAGATTTTAAGTAATTCCAGATCCCATGATTGTGTTTGTATGTTAAAAAGAAGAGTTCGGCTTGCATTGGTTGCATCTGTTGCATGAACCTTGCCACCTGTTAAACGCCATAAAAGAAAGCTGTCAATTGTACCAAAAGCTAATTTACCACGTTCAGCTTCTGTCCTAATATTTGGAATATTATCCAATATCCAAGCGATTTTTGTTGCTGAGAAATAAGGATCAAGAAGCAAACCTGTTTTTTTGTAAATTATTTTTTCTAATTCTTCCTCTTTTAAGGCTCTGCACAGATTTGCTGTACGACGATCCTGCCAAACGATAGCATTGTAAACGGGCTTTCCTGTCTGACGATTCCAGATAACAACAGTTTCACGTTGATTGGTAATGCCGATGGCAGCAATTTCATTTGTTTTGCTTTCTAGAGAAGCTTTGCTAATAGCGTTCTTGATTGTATAAATAGCATCATTCCAAATATCTTCTGGATTATGTTCAACCCAGCCAAGTTGAGGATAATGTTGGGTAAATTCACGTCGGCTTAATGATATTTCATGACCTTCTGTATTGAAAATAATTGAACGTGTTGATGTTGTTCCTTGGTCAAGAGCAATAATATAATTTGCGTTTTGCATAATATTGAATCCGGTTTGATAAAATCAGGATGAGCGTGCGAGAAAAGGTTTAATAAATAATTGATAGGCACCACCTCCGACGACTCCTCCTAAAAGAGGTCCACAAATTGGTTCCCACTAATAAGAAGGTAATCCAGGAAATGCAGACGGTCCCCAGCCAGCTAGATAAAAAAAGATACGGGGACCAAGATCATGTGCTGGGTTAATTGCCCATCCTTCAAGATATCCTACTGATGCACTAATTGCAGCAACTACAAGGCCAATAATCAAGGCACCACTATTTGCCTGTGGGGCGGTTGTGTTATATTCATCAGTAATGGCAAAAATACTGAAAACTAGAAATGCAGTTAAAAGAATTTCGTTGCAAAAAGCATGTATAGGTGTAATGACTAATCCTGGTGACGTGATGAAAACGCCAGTACCTCCCCCCAGAGGACGTGTAAGATGATGAATATTGTTATAATAATCAATAACGGAATAATACATGCAATAAACCAAACCACCACCATAGATTCCCCAAAAAATTTGTGCAATCATATAAGGAGGTACTTTTATCCAGGAAAAATTGCGAAATAAGGCAAAGGCTAACGTTACTGCAGGATTAGCATGTGTTCCACTGATACTTTCAGTAACGTAAATTGCGAAAGTTACTGATAAACCCCAACCGATTGCAACGCCCCAATAAGCATTTTGGTAAGGGCTTGGATCGTACATAAGAAGCATTGCAGCTGCGGAACAGCCAATAAAGGTAATAATTGCAACAGCAATTGCTTCAGAAATAAGTTCTCCAATAAAACTTTTTATCGTTTGCATAGAGTATTGGCTTTCCTAATTAAAGGTTTCACTGATTTTTTGTAAATATTGAGCAAGTTTTTCTTGTTCATCCTTGGAGAAATTCAGTCCAAGTTTTGTTCTTCTCCATAAAATATCTTCTACAGATTGGGCCCATTCATTTTTGACTAAATAATCAACCTCGTTTTGGGTTAAGCCATGACTAAAATCGATTCCCATCTCTTGTTTATTGGTTGCGCTATTGATAATTTTGATTGAATCCGTACCATAGCTATGGGCTATTCGTTTTGCTGTGATTTCATCAAGAAAAAGAACTGTAGAGCGGAAATTTTGGTAAAATATATTGAAATTACCATTTGTAATATTACCACCAGGAAGAGGAGTCGTATTGGTCCAGTTTTTGCGTGTAAAATTGAAAAATTTTTCTAATTTTTCCATGCCATGTTCTGCAAGACGACGGTAGGTTGTAATTTTACCGCCAAAAATAGAAAGTAAAGGTGCCTGTCCATTTTCTTCATTAAGGTCAAGATGATAATCTCTAGTTACGGCGGAAACATTGCTGGAAGCATTGTCATATAATGGACGGACGCCTGAATAATTCCAGATTACATCTTTTGGGGTAATGTTTTTGTTGAAATAATTATTGATTGATTTACAGAGGTATTCCGTTTCATTTTCGTTAATTTTCGGTAAAATATCTGGTGATTTATCCCAGGAAATATCGGTTGTACCAATTAATGTGAATTCTTCATGATAAGGAATGGTAAAAACAATTCTTTTATCATCATTTTGGAGGATATAAGCTTGTGGTCCATCGAAAAGCTTTTTAACAACAATATGGCTTCCTTTAACAAGGCGAATATTCATTTTACTTTGTACATGAAATTTATTTTGTAGAAGTTCTGCAACCCATGGTCCAGCAGCATTAACAATAACTTTTGCTGTTAGGGTTATTATTTGTTTTGTTGTATTATCTTGAATTGTTGCTATCCAAAATTCTTTTGAACGTTGAGCTCCAATAAGTTTGGTTTGAGTTCGGATATTAGCACCTAGCATAGAGGCACCTTTGGCGTTTAAAATAACAAGGCGGCTATCATCAACAGCACAGTCTGAATAGGTAAACCCTTTTTTGATATCCTTTCTTAGAGGTTGTCCATAGGGAGATGTTTGAAGGGAAATAAGTTTTGAATTAGGTAATTTTGGATGGCTTGCCAAATGGTCATACATGAATAATCCGATTCGAATCATCCATGCAGGCCGAATGGAATTCCGATGTGGGAATACAAATTCCAGTGGATAAATAATATGAGAAGCTAAGTTCAGAAGACGCTCACGTTCCTGTAAAGCCTCGCGAACCAAACGAAATTCATAATATTCAAGATAACGTAAGCCACCATGAATTAGTTTTGTACTTGCAGAAGAGGTATGACTTGCTAAGTCATCTTTTTCTATAAGTAAAACTTTGAGTCCACGTCCTGCCGCATCTCGGGCAATACCTGTTCCATTGATGCCACCACCAACAATTAAAAGATCATAAGTTGAAGGTTGGGTGTTCATTGTTAATCTCCTGAAAACATATTTTAGTTATAATTTAATTTTTTAATACGATTTCAGTTGATATTAAATATCAAGTAAGAATCAGCCTTAATTACACTATTCTTAGTAAAGTATAGTTGATAATAAAGTATAAATTTAAAATTAATGATAAAAAATATTGATATTATAAGTAGCTGTACTTATTAATTACTAATTTGGTTTCCATCCATTTTGTTTTAAAACGCTTCCAGCCAAATAAAGACTGCCACAAATAAGGACTCGATAAGGTTTGTTTTCTTTATTTTGCAAATAGCGTAATGCGTTTTGAACGGTTCCCCCAGAAAGAGCATGATTTTTTGATGCATGAATAATATGTTCAATAGGCATGGCAAGATGTTGGTCAGGTTCAGCAACAGCTTGAATTGATGTACTTAATGGAATGAGAGGGGCAAGAAAAGCATCAGAATTTTTATTATTTTTCATTCCGACAATAAGGTGAAGTGGTTTATCCTGCCATTCTTTTTGAACAAAACGAGCAAGAATTTGACCTGCATCTGCATTATGTCCTCCGTCTAACCATAATTCAGAGTTAGGTGAAAGGTAATGGGTTAATTTGCCATATAAACGTTGCAAGCGTGCTGGCCATTGTGCTTCTGTAATGCCTTGCCAAGCTGGTTCAGGAATATTTAGATTTGTTGCTCGTAAGGTTGCGATTGCAAGACCTGCATTTTTGATTTGATGGCTTCCTATTAGATTTGGCAAAGGGAGATTTAGGTTTCCTTTGGCATCTTTGTAATGAAGATCATGTCCTAATAATTGAATGTCCCAGTCTTTTCCTTGAATAAAAATAGGGGCGTGTTGATTTTTGGCTTCGTTTCTCAAAATTTTAAGGATTTCAAAGTTTTGGTTATAAGTGATAACAGGGGTAAATTTTTTAATAATACCTGCTTTTTCTTTTGCAATCAAAGTTAAACTATTACCAAGAAAAGCCTCATGATCCATGGATATTGATGTAATGGCACTTGCAATCGGGTTGATGATATTGGTTGCGTCAAAACGACCTCCTAGTCCTACTTCTATAATTGCTAGATCAGCGGGGTGTTTAGTAAATAATAAAAAGGCGGCGACTGTCAATATTTCAAAAATGGTAATAGGTTGCTGATTATTGATTTGTTCAATATAGGATAAAGTTTCAGATAATTCATTTTCATCAATAAGTTTTCCAGCAATGCGAAAGCGTTCTGTCACATCAATTAAATGTGGGGATGTAGAAACATGAACTTTCCATCCAGCCTTTTCACCAATGGCACGTAAAAAAGCACAAGTACTGCCTTTACCATTTGTTCCAGCAACATGAATTGTGGGTGGGAGACGTTGTTCAGGGTTCCCTAAATCTTTTAGAAGTCGTTTTAATCGATCTAGAGACAAATCAATTAAAGCAGGGTAAAGTTGATTAAGACGTTCAAGAATTTGACCTGAACGCCCAGAAAATTCTGTTAAAATAGAAGAGTTCATAAAAATTATGCTGATTGAAGTTTAGTGTTACATAATAAACTGATAAGTTTGGCAAGTGTTTCGCGCATATTGGTTCTTTTGACAACCATGTCAATCATTCCATGATTAAGGAGATATTCTGAACGTTGAAATCCTTCTGGAAGCTTTTCATGAACAGTATTTTCAATAACACGAGGGCCAGCAAAACCAATAAGAGCGTTGGGTTCGGCGATATGAATATCCCCCAGCATGGCAAAAGAAGCAGTAACACCCCCTGTTGTTGGGTTTGTGAAAACAACAATATAGGGGATCTTGGCTTCTTTTAACATTTCGACAGCGATAACTGTTCGGGGCATTTGCATAAGACTGATCATACCTTCTTGCATTCTTGCCCCACCAGAAGCCGTAAAAACAATTAAAGGGGATTGTTGTAAAAGGGATAGACGTGCTGCCGCAATGAATCCTTCTCCAAAAGCAGCTCCCATGGTACCAGCCATAAATTCAAAAGCCATAATAGCAACAACTGCTTTTTGTTGTAAGATTGTCCCGTGGGCTACAGTGATTGATTCTTCAAGTTGTGACTTTGTACGATTTTCTTTCAAACGATCCGTATAGCGTTTTTTATCCTTAAAATTCAAGGGATCAACAGGCATTTTAGGCAGATCAATACAGGTATAAGAATCTTTGTCAAAAGTCCATTCTAGACGTTCTTTGACAGTTGCGCGCATGTGATGTCCGCAATGGGGGCAAATATTTAAATTTTTTTGCAAATCTTTTATTAATAACATTTGACCACAGGCTTCACAATTGGTCCATAAATTATCAGGTATATCTTTTTTTAAAAGTCCCTGAATTCTAGGACGAACATATTCAGTAAGCCAGCTCATAATTAATCTTTCATAAATTAATGGATAGAAATTGAATAAAAATCTATAAAGTATTTTCTGCTAATATTGAGACATGTTGAATAACTTTTTCAACTGTATCAATGGTTGGATGGTTATCTTGATCCAATGTTGATTCCAATGTTTTTAACAGAGCTGAGGCAACTACAGCTGCATCAGCTTGTTTTACTGCATTTCTGACATGTTTAGGTGTTGAAATACCAAAACCTACCGCAATAGGAAGATCAGAAACGGATCGGATAATAGGAATGGTTTTTTTTAAATTCTTTTGAGATGCAGTTTTAGCGCCCGTGACACCAGTAATACTGATATAATAAATAAACCCACTTGCATCTTTTAAAATCATTTTAAGACGTTCTTGAGGGGTGACGGGAGTAACTAGGCGAATAAGATCCAGATGGTGTTTTTTGGCATAAGTCTGAATACAATTTAATTCTTCATAAGGCATATCAACAATGATTAATCCATCAACACCAGCCTGTTCAGCATCTTGGCAGAAAGTTTCATAACCATAATGTTCGATGGGATTAACATATCCCATTAAAATAATAGGTGTCATCTGATTTTCTTGTCGAAATTCTCTAACCATTTGAAATGTTTTTTGCATAGTTGTTCCAGCTTTTAAGGAACGACTTGCCGCCGCCTGAACCGTTGGACCATCCGCCATTGGGTCACTGAAAGGCATACCGATTTCGATAAGATCTGCTCCAGCGATTGGCATTGCTTTTAGAAGGGTTAAAGCGGTTTGATAATCAGGATCACCAGATTCTATATAAGGGATAAAAGCCCCGCGTTTTTTACGTTTCAAATTTTTAAAACAAGATGCAATACGGCTCATATTTTAACTCCTAAATATTTAGCGACATTGTCGATATCTTTATCTCCTCGTCCTGATAAATTCACAATTAGAATATCTTTTTGTTGCATCGTGGGTGCAATTTTTAAGGCATGTGCAAGTGCATGAGAGCTTTCTAAAGCTGGGATAATTCCTTCTTTGGTTGTGCATTTTTGAAAAGCATCAACAGCTTCATCATCATTAATGGCAACATATTGAATTCGTTTTATATCATGAAGCCATGAATGTTCTGGACCAACCCCAGGATAGTCCAATCCAGCACTGATACTGTAAGGTTCCGTAATCTGTCCATCATCATCTTGTAGTAAATAGGTGCGGTTTCCATGCAATACTCCTGGAGATCCTCGTTCAATAGAGGCAGCTGTTTCACCACTATCCAGACCTTTACCACCTGCCTCAACCCCAATTAAGGAGACAGAAGGGTCATCGAGGAAGGGATGGAAAATACCTATTGCATTTGACCCCCCCCCAACAGCTGCAATAATCGTATTAGGTAATTTTCCTTCTGCTTCTATAATTTGGTCTTTGGTTTCATTGCCAATGATACATTGGAAATCTCTGACCATTGCCGGGTATGGATGGGGACCTGCAGCGGTACCCATAAGGTAATAACTATTATGAACATTGGTGACCCAATCTCTTAAACCTTCATTAATAGCATCTTTTAAAGTGGCATTACCAGCTGTAACAGGGATAATTTTTGCTCCCAGTAACTCCATACGGAAAACATTAGGTTTTTGGCGTTCAACGTCAACCCTGCCCATATAAATGACACATTCCATATTAAATAATGCACATACTGTTGCGGTTGCAACACCATGTTGACCAGCCCCAGTTTCAGCAATAATACGTGTTTTTCCCATACGCCGGGCTAAAAGGATTTGTCCTAATACATTATTGATTTTATGAGCACCAGTGTGGTTGAGATCTTCACGTTTTAAATAGATTTTTGCACCGTTTGCAAATTGTGTTAATTGTTTAGCAAACCATAAAGGGCTTGGTCTTCCAACATAATGTTTTAAATAATAGTTTAATTCTTTTTGAAATTCTGGATCTTTTTGTACAGATTGATAGGCTTTTTGTAGGTTAAGAATTAAAGGGACGAGTGTTTCTGCAATAAATATCCCCCCATATTTGCCAAAATGTCCATGTTCATCAGGACCTTGACGTAAACTATTAGAGGATAGATCAGTTTGAGACCCCACGGTTTTCTCCTAAACAAGAATAGAACAAATGCATTAACTTATAAATATTGTGTTAAGCCTGAATGGTTTTTTATTTGTAATAAAACCGAATTATACCTTAAATTTCTTTATGAAAAAAGAGCACTAATTTTTCAATTTTATTAAAAAAATTAAAATGCTTGACGTTATAGATCTTTTTATTTATAAATCCAATCTTATATTTGATATTATATCAAACTTTCCTTCGCATGAAATATGTATTTTATTTTTACATTTTTGTTTCTAGGGTGTGAAAATGAAGGATCAAAATACAATTGATTCATTTGTAAGTATTTGATCGCCATATTTCCTTTCCTTTATTTATATGATTTTATTTTCTATTATATAGAGCCATTCATCTATGCAACTTGCCGAACTTAAGGCGCAATCACCAGCAGAACTGCTTAACTATGCAGAAAGTTTGCAGATTGAAAATGCGTCCTCACTCCGTAAACAAGATATGATGTTTGCTATCCTTAAAAAGCTTGCTGAGAATAATCAAGCAATTTATGGAGAGGGAACTTTAGAAATTCTTCCTGATGGTTTTGGATATTTACGATCTTCTGAATCCAATTATCTTTCAGGTCCTGATGATATTTATGTTTCTCCAGCACAATTACGTCGTTTTAGTTTGCGTACTGGGGATACAGTTTCAGGTGAAATTCGTGCACCTAAGGATGGTGAACGTTATTTTTCATTGTTAAAAATTGATACAATTAATTATCAGGATCCAGAAGTTGTTCGTCATCGTATTAACTTTGATGATTTAACACCTCTTTTTCCTAATGAGCGTTTGCAAATGGAAATTCCATCCTTAATGGAAAGTAAAAATCCTAATAAAGATTTTACACCAAGAGTTATTGATTTGGTTACGCCGATTGGTAAAGGACAACGAGCGCTTATCGTTGCACCACCAAGAACAGGTAAAACCGTTATGTTGCAAAATATTGCAACAGCAATTTCTACCAATCATCCAGAAGTTATCTTAATTGTTCTTTTGATTGATGAACGTCCTGAAGAAGTTACCGATATGATTCGATCTGTTAAAGGCGAGGTGGTTTCTTCGACTTTTGACGAACCTGCCCATCGGCATGTACAAGTTACTGAAATGGTTTTGGAAAAAGCTAAGCGATTAGTTGAACATAAACGTGATGTAGTGATTTTGCTTGATTCTATTACACGTTTAGCCCGGGCTTACAATACTGTTGTTCCTTCATCAGGTAAGGTTTTAACGGGTGGTGTTGATGCTAATGCCTTACAACGTCCAAAACGGTTTTTTGGTGCGGCGCGTAATGTTGAAGAAGGTGGTTCCTTAACTATTATTGCGACGGCATTGATTGATACTGGAAGTCGTATGGATGAGGTCATTTTTGAAGAATTTAAAGGAACAGGTAATGCTGAGCTTGTTCTTGATCGTAAATTGGCCGATAAACGAACTTTCCCAGCAATTGATATAACTAAAAGTGGTACTCGTAAAGAGGAATTGTTGGTGGATCGTTCAAGCCTTTCAAAGATCTGGGTATTGCGTCGTATTCTAGCTCCGATGGGAACGATGGATGCAATGGATTTTTTGCTTGATAAATTGAAATATAGCAAGAATAATCAGGATTTTTTTGATGCAATGAATACTTAAAAATCGCAATATATGAAAAACAGAACTAGATTTTTTCTAATCCTGTTTTTTTTAAAGTGTATTAAATAATTTTTCTATATTCAGTAGATATTCTTTTGTTTGTAATCTTTCACCACCAGAATATCCACCTAGATTTTGTTTTCCAATGACACGGTGACAAGGGATTAAAATTGGAATGGGATTTGAGGCATTTGCTTTGCCAACCGAGCGAGGGCTTCCTCCAGCTATTAAGGCGATTTCAGAATAAGTTTTGGTCGTACCATAAGGTATAGTTTGTAAAGCTTGCCAGATTTTTTGTTGGTAAAGAGTTCCAGAAGGATTTAAAGGCAAATAAAATTCTTTTAATTTTCCATTGAAATAAGCTGTAATTTGACTTTGGACTTCTTTAAGAAGTGGGGTTTTTAATTCAAAATTGCCCCGGCCCCATTCAATAGAAACAATAGCGTTATCCTTTTCTGTGATACTAAGATCACCAATTGGAGAATGAAAAGATATAAATCCCATTTTTATAATCTTGCAAAAGTTATTGATAATAAGAAGTTTAACCTTTGCAAGGTTTATAACAATTTATTTCATAGATCAACTTTTAAAAAATTGAAAATTTATGAACTAAAATAATTAATTAAGTCTAAGCTTAATTAGATACCTAAATTGTTAAAAAGATTATGTACAGCTGATTTTATGATTTGACCAACACCAGTTGTAACATTGTTTAATGCATCACTCCATTTGGAATTATTGTTTAAATTATCAATGAATTCACCAATACCATAGCCAATATTAAGAGCTCCAGTTACATAAGAATTTTGTGGTTCTTTTCCTGAAATTTTTTGGCTTAGATTGTTCATATCACTACCAATATTTGCTCCGATCATAGAACCAAGAGCACTGAAAATTCCAGCTCCTGATACATTGCTAATTTCATTGTTTGTTAAATTACGCATTTTAAATCCTCTAAAATTCAAAAATGAAAATATACGTATTTCATTATGTATTGCGAATACGTAAATATTTTATATATATTATTATTTTAAAAGTTAAGCTAATATTTTGGATTAATATTTAAAATTAATTTTTTTTAATTATAACTGACGTTAATTATGGATTATATATTTAATTAAAAGTGTGGTTTTTATTAAATTATTGGAAAAATTTATAAATTTAATGTTTTCTTTTTGTAACATTAAATTGAATAAAGATTCAATGATGTTAAAATTTGCTTATAATGAATTTAAAGCAATTTTATTGTTTATTTAAAATACTAAATTCATTATGCGCTTATTTATGGATTCTTTAACGTATTAATTTAAAATTAAAAGTAGTTTTTATGAAACTAAACGATTATATATAGCTTGATAGTAGAACGTTAACATTAAGTTATTATATTTTATGACTGAAATTGATCAAATAAATATGAATTCGACTATATTTGCCTTAGCAACAGCAATAGGTAAAAGTGCTGTTGCGATTGTGCGTGTAAGTGGACCCTTAACCTATTTGATCTTACAAAAAATGTGTAGTCATGTTCCTCAAGCTCGTTTTGCTTCTGTTCGTAAATTATGGAGGATCCAAGGAGTTCAAAAAGAGTTATTAGATGAAGCTTTAATTATTTGGTTTCCTGGACCTAATAGCTATACAGGTGAGGATAGTGCAGAGTTTCATCTACATGCGGGTCCGGCTGTTATAGATGCCGTAGCGGATACGCTGGTTTCCTATGGTGCAATACCAGCCCAAGCAGGTGAATTCACTAAAAGGGCATTTCTAAACGGTCGGATTGACCTTCTACAGGCTGAAGGTATTGCGGATCTTGTTGAAGCGGAAACTCAAGCTCAACGAAAACAGGCATTGGAGCAAACAGAGGGTGGCTTAAGTCATCTGTATCAGGGATGGGCAAAGCAGTTACGGGAGGTCTTGGCTTTTCAAGAGGCGCTGATTGACTTTCCAGATGAGGATTTGCCGCAAGAAATTGAAGAGAATTTAAAGGTAACAATTCATAATTTGTATGTTGAGATGACTGAACACTTGAATGATCAGGGGCGCGGTGAACGTTTAAGAAAAGGGTTGGTTTTTGCTATAATGGGGGCTCCAAATGCCGGAAAATCAAGTTTATTGAATTATCTAGTTGATCGCGATGCTGCTATTGTTACTGAACAGGCAGGAACAACACGTGATGTTATTGAAGTTAGGATGATATTAGGGGATGTTCCCATAACCTTGGTGGATACGGCTGGCTTGCGTGAAACAGAAGATTTAATTGAAAAAGAGGGTATAAAGCGAGCATATAGGATTGCTCAAAATGCAGATTATGTTATGTGTTTGACAGATGCTAGGGATGAAATATACTACCCTGAATTATATTGTGATTTGTGGGTACGAACGAAAGTTGATTTAAATGTTTCATGTGAAACATTGATGAATTCATCTGATACAACTGTTTTTATAAGCGTTAAAACAGGTGAGGGGATGGATAAACTAAGGTTTTTATTAGCCCAAAAAGCTAAAGAATTAACATCTCGTCAAGGACCACCACCTTTGACAAGGATAAGGCATCGATTGGGCATGACAGAATGTGTTAAACATTTACAAAGAGCGCAAGAAATGGATTGTCCTGAATTACGTGGCGAAGAATTGCGTTTGGCAATGCAATGTTTGGGACAATTAACGGGGGTTATAGGGGTTGAAGATTTGTTAGATACAATTTTCAGTCAGTTTTGTATCGGTAAATAAAATTGAATTAAGAAACGTAAAAGATGAATATGAAATATGATGTTATTGTTATCGGGGGTGGACATGCGGGAAGTGAAGCTGCTTCGGCTTCAGCACGTATGGGGGCGAAGACATTATTATTAACGCATTCGCAGCATACAATTGGGGTTATGTCTTGTAATCCAGCGATTGGAGGGATTGGAAAAGGACATTTAGTTCGCGAAATTGATGCTTTTGATGGTATTATGCCTAAGGCAGCAGATCGAGCAGGTATACATTTTAAACTTCTTAATCGATCTAAAGGTCCTGCCGTTCATGGACCAAGAGTACAAGCTGACCGAATGTTATATCGTGAAGCGATTCAGAATTTATTAAATGAACACGTTAATTTAACGATTATAAAAGGAGCAGTTGCGGATCTTAGTGTTGATATTCATCATCATATCACAGGTGTTATATGTGAAGATGGGCGAGAATTTTCATCGACAGCTGTAATTTTGACTACAGGAACTTTTTTAAGAGGTGTTATCCATATTGGTAATAAAAGTAAACCCGCTGGTCGTGTTGGAGATCTACCTGCAACGATTTTAGGAAGTCGATTAGAAGCGTTAGGGCTTCGTATGGGACGATTAAAAACGGGAACTCCGCCACGTTTGTTACGTTCTAGTATAGAGATGGATCAATTGACCGAAGATAAAAGTGATGAATGTCCAGATTTTTTTAGTCGTTTAACTAAGAAACCTTTTAATCCTTTTGTAACATGCCGAATTACTGCAACAACAGCAAAAACACATAAGATTATTAAAGAAAATATCCATACTTCTGCAGTTTATGGGGGGGCAATAACGGGGAAAGGTCCACGTTATTGTCCATCTATTGAAGATAAAATTGTACGTTTTGCTGATCGGGAAAGGCATCAAATTTTTATTGAACCTGAAGCCTTGCCTGAACATGAGGGAGGAGATCTTGTTTATCCTAATGGAATTTCAACAAGTTTGGCTGAAGATGTTCAGGAGCAAATGGTTCATTCTATTCCTGGCTTGGAAAAGGCCGTTATTGTAAAGTTGGGTTATGCTGTTGAGTATGATTATATTGACCCAAGATCTCTTAACCCAACTTTAGAGTTGCCTAATTATCCAGGTTTATTTCTTGCGGGTCAGATTAATGGAACTACAGGATATGAAGAAGCAGCGGCGCAAGGATTGATTGCCGGTATCAATGCTGCGCGTTATGCTTCAGACTCGGATCAAGTTATTATAGATCGTAGCCAGGGTTATATAGGTGTTATGATAGATGATTTGACAACTCAAGGAGTAACTGAACCTTACCGCATGTTTACTTCTCGTGCTGAATATCGTCTTACATTGCGGGCTGATAATGCTGATATACGCTTAACACCGTTGGCAGAAAAACTTGGTTGTGTTGGTTCAGAACGGTTGGCTTTATATCATCAGGATATTCAACAAATAAACGAATATATGCAAAAAGTAAAAGAAGAAAAATTCTTGCCTAAAACATTGAATGAATATGGTATGCAGATTTCTTCAGATGGACGCTGGCGTTCGTTCAATGAGATTCTTGCTTTGTCCCCGGATAATTCAGTTATTGGAAAATTTGCACCATGGTTTTGCGAGTTATCCAAACGTGTTCAAAATTATATTCGAATAGAAGCACGGTATGAGGGATACTTGGTTCGACAGGCAAGAGAAATAAGGCAGCTTGATCAAGAATCAAAAATCACACTTCCTCCAAATATCGATTATAGACAAATAGGAGGATTGAGTCGTGAAATGCAGGAGCGTTTGGAAGCAGTACGTCCGATTTCATTTAGTGCGGCACAAAGAATTCCTGGAATAACACCATCAGCATTAATGGCAATTTTGGCTTATATTCGAAGTTCTGGAAAAGGGAAAAAGGATATTACTTGTGGTTCCTGATGATCAAATAAACAAGTATCCTTTTCTTGAAAATGTTTCACGTGAAACATATGAAAAGTTAAAAATTTATATAGCTTTACTGAGACAATGGAACAAAAAAATTAATCTTGTTTCAGATCAGGATATGGAACAAGTTTGGCAACGTCATGTTAAGGATAGCCTTCAATTAATTCGTTATCTTAAACCTTCTTTTCAATCCATTGCAGATTTTGGTTCAGGAGGGGGGTTTCCAGGTTTGGTGTTGGCTTTATCAACAGAAATTCGGATAACTTTGATTGAATCAGATCTACGGAAATCAATTTTCTTGCGTGAGGTTTTGAGACAAACGCAAACTCAGGCTACGGTTTTATGTCAAAGAATTGAGTCTGTAAAAAGTCTCAAGGTTGATGTTATTACAGCTAGAGCACTGACCTCTTTAAGTCAATTATTACTATTTTCTCAATGTAAGTTAAATAAAAAGGGTTATTGTTTATTTTTAAAAGGAAAATCAATTCAGTCTGAAATTGAGGAGGCTCAGAAAAAATGGGATTTTAACTTTGAACTTTTTCAAAGTCAGACTAATCCTGATGGACAAATAATTAAAATTAATCATTTTGAATATATTGAATAAAAGGGTAATGAATAGAATGAAATCCAAAACTACGTATATTTTGGCTATTGCTAATCAAAAAGGTGGTGTAGGAAAAACCACAACAGCAATTAATTTGGCAACTGTATTGGCAGAGAAAAAGAAAGTTTTACTTATAGATTTGGATTCTCAAGGAAATAGTTCGACAGCTTTGGGTGTTGAATATAATGATCGAAAAAAAGGAACCTACCATTTATTGCTTCAAGGTAAAGTTGAGAAGGGCATAGTTAAAACAACCTTTGTTTCAGGATTATCATTGATTACAGCAGATGGCAATTTGGCTGCGGCAGAACTTGAATTTATTGATGTGCCTGAAAGAGAATTTTGTCTTAAAAAGGCATTACATCCTTTTATAGGCCATTATGATTATATCTTTATAGATTGCCCGCCAAGTTTAGGATTGCTTACAATTAACGCTCTAACTGCCGCTAATGGTGTGATCGTTCCTTTGCAATGTGAATTTCTAGCTTTGGAAGGAATCAGTCATTTGGCTAAAACTGTTCATCAATTACAAAAAACGATTAATCCAGATTTGGATATTAAAGCTATAGTTTTAACTATGTATGATAAACGTAATCGGCTTTCAGAATTGGTGGCAGAAGATACAAGAAATTACTTTGGTGATAAAGTTTGTGAAACGGTTATCCCACGTAATATACGTATTTCTGAAGCTCAAAGTTATGGTAAACCCATTACTTTGTATGATCGAAGGTCTACAGGAGCACAAGCTTATATAAAATTAGCTAAAGAATTAAATCGTCGATTTGCTTAATATTGAGGTATGAAGCTATGAAAAGTAATAAGAAGGAGCAAAATAAAATACGATTAGGACGTGGACTTGCTGCTTTGTTGGGGAATACAATTCAGAATACTACGTATAATGAAATTCCTGTAAAATCGCAGGAAGACTTTTCAGAGTTAAACTTGCAGAATATGGCCATTGATTTGATTGAACCTAGTCCTTATCAGCCTCGACAAGCGATGAAGCCAGAAGCTTTGCAAGAGCTTGCTGAATCAATACGACGTCATGGTATATTACAACCGTTATTGGTTAAAGAGAAAAAAGATCAAAAAGGATATTATCAGCTTATTGCTGGTGAACGACGTTGGCGTGCAGCTCAATTGGCAATGATGGATAAGGTTCCTGTTCGGATTTGTACTTTTTCTGATACTGATGCAATGGCGGTTGCATTGGTTGAGAATTTACAACGTACAGATTTAAATATTATTGAAGAGGCGGAAGGATTTTCAAGATTGTTAAATGAGTTTGAATTAACCCAAAATGAATTATCTTTAATTGTTGGGAAATCACGTTCGCATATTTCAAATATTATACGCCTTTTAAATTTGCCTAGTGAAGTAAGGGAATATTTGAAGAACGGTTTATTAACTTTAGGTCATGCACGTGCATTATTGATGCATCCAGATCCCATACAGACAGCAACAGAAATTATTAAACATGATTTAACTGTAAGACAGGCTGAGGCTTTGGTTAAAAAAGCTAAAGAAAATAATAATAATAATAATAATAAAGTTATTGAATCCAAAAAAAATTCAATTAATCCAGAAATAACTTTATTAGAAAAAGATTTAAGAGGTAAGCTTGGATTAAATATTAAAATACACTTTGATGGCAAGGGCGGGTCATTAAAGATATTTTATAAATCTCTTGAACAATTTGATGAGATTATGGCTTTATTAAAAAATGAATAATTTAGAAATTCATATTTTATTTGCAATTTTTATTTAGAATAAAAATTGCCGCTTATTGTTAAAAATAAGCGGCATATAGTAATTAATATAGAATGAAAGTAAAATGTCAGAATCGAAAGTCCAGTGTTTCCATAAGGAAAGCACTGTTAGCACCTCCAGCCTTTTTAATGGATCTTGAAGCTAAAACGCCTGCAAAATCACCAGTTAAAATAAGATGATGGGCTATAGCGTAAGCGAGAGTAAGCTGTGGAATTGCACCAACGAATCCACCAGAAAAGTTGTCACGCAATGGGTAATTAAATCCAACACCATAAATAGTATCATTGGTATTTGCTCGCCAAATGACTGGTGCATGTAATTTGACAAGGGATTTTTTTGTTGGATTATAAGTAATTAAAGGGCCTGTACTAACTGTATTGGAAGTGGCTAAATATAAAGTCATATCTTGATAATTCGCAGTGGTAAAATAAGGTACGGCATAATTTCTAACCGCCCCATGATCTTTTTTATAATTTCCTCCTGAAAAATAATCACTTTGAAGACCTAAAGAAAGATTACCGGGAAGGTTTTTAAAGTTATAGGCAAAAATAGCATTAAAGGCAAAAGCACGTACGGGCCGATTTTTGGTGTTTGGATCAGCCGGACGGAATACACCTCCTTGATAAATACCTGTTAAATCAACTTTAAGGTTTCCTAAATTTCCACTAAATTCACCGCCAATATTATCTCTTCTTGTGGAACCTTTTATATATTTTCCAGCTACAGGTGTTGGTAATGCTGCTGCAGCGCTATTATAAAGATAGCCAATATAAAAAATGTCTAAAAAAAACTGGCTGTTTATATTTTGTACTTTGAAATTGGGAAGAGCGTAGCTTGCAAGACCTCCAAACATTCTTGCATTATAGCTTGGTCCAGCACCGAAAACATGATCTTTTGAAAAATTAGTTTGCCAGAAATTAAAAATATCAATTCTGAATTTTTTCCAGAATGCATATCCTCGAAAGCCATCCCAGCTATATCGAATATTCGTTAGTTCACGGGCAGACGTCATAGAAAGAGGAGTATCAACAAAATATTGCCGTCCGCCTATGGCCCCCATTTTTGCGCCGAGAAGATCACCTTTTATTTCAAGGAAACCCTGTTGCATATCTAGACGTTTACGTTGGAAACCTGTTTGATAACCAAAAGTGTTACTTCCTCCAGCAATACCATTGATGAGTTCAGCATATGCTCTTACATGTGAACCAACATGAAAATCAGCACCATAGACACTGCGGACTAATAGGCGGTTAGCATTTGTTTTTACATTAAATCCCATATTAGGTTTGCTGTCAAAAACATAACGAAGACGCTCATTACCATTTAAACTAAGCCAGATATCACCAGAACTATTAAGAGGGATATATTTTAGACGATTAAACCAATCATCATTTTTATGAGGGTCATTACATAATCCACTCCAATCTTCAACCCATCGTGCTTGTGCATAAGGAGCATATTTACCAAAAGCAAACCATGAATAATTACCAACAGGTCCAAAACCACTATGGCTATTGAATACACCCCAATTTGGATGTCGTGTATTGCCATATTTACCAGAAGCCGTCACAATTTGTGAACAATTTCTATTAATCATATTTGAATTATTAGCAATAGTTGAAGCTAATTGATTAAAAGTTGATGGGGTAGTCGGTAATAGAGTTTGTTTTGTTTGATCTTGAGCGTAAGCATGTATAGAACTTAAAAGAAGTATAATTGAAGTAATTCGATTAACTACTTTTAAACTAGTATGAAAAAATAATTTATTCATAGTTCATCATTCTTACTAATATTATTGTTTTATGTATTAATAGTATTATTTAGTGAGTCAAATTAATATTAGACCTTTGGTTAATATTAATTTTATTATTGATAAGCCTATATAACTTCTACTGAATATTAAAATGCTAGTCTAAAGTACAGTATATATTTTGTGTTACTAGAGTTATATATAATTATTATTTAGGTGTTAAAAATGATAAATCAAGATCAATTAATTCGATATAGTCGCCAAATTTTATTGTCGCAGATTGATTTAAAAGGACAAGAACGATTATTAGAAAGTAAAGCTATTATTCTTGGCTGTGGGGGATTAGGATGTGCTGCCATTCCAATTTTGGCGTCATCAGGGGTAGGTCATCTTATGTTGGTTGATGATGATTGCGTTGATTTATCTAATTTACAAAGACAAACCTACTATACCTGTAATGATATTGGTAAATTAAAAGTTCAAGCAATGTCAGAATTTATTAATCAACAAAATAAAGATGTAAAGATTGATACAATAAATCATCGTCTTTCTGAAGATGAATTATGTTCATTAATAGATAATTATGATGTAATTCTGGATTGTAGTGATAATTATAAAACACGCTTAATGACGAATAGAGCTGCTTTTATAAAAAAAGTTCCTTTAATATTTGCGTCTGCAATACGATTTGAAGGACAGTTAAGTGTATTTGATGCTAATAAGCCTAATTCACCCTGTTATGCCTGTTTATTTAATAGTGATGATGAAATAGAACAAGATAATTGTTCATTCACAGGTGTGTTTTCCCCGTTGGTAAGTACAGTCGGTGCTATGCAAGCCTCGGAAGCATTAAAAATTATGGCTGGAATTGGTGAATCTGCAATTGGTAAATTGCTGCATTATAATGCTTTGAATTTTTCTTTTTATTCAATCAAATATGACCGTAACCCTTGTTGTAAAATATGTGGTAATTCTTAATAGAATTATGGGGCTTTAGTAAAACCATGTTCAAGTGCAAAGACTGCAGCTTGTACCCGGCTGTGCAGGTTAAGCTTTTTTAAAAGATTTTGAACATGTAATTTAATTGTACTTTCTGAAACATTCAAAAACCGTGCAATTTCTTTATTACTAATCCCTTTTGTTAGCCAGGCTAATATTTCTTTTTCTCTTGGTGTTAAAGAATTATATAAATCCTCTTCTTTTTCCTTTGAACGAAACTGGTCAAAAAGAGTAGAAATCATAGTGGGTGAAAGAATATTATTTCCGTTATAAACCTTATGTATACTATCTAATAAAAAATCTGTATTGATATTTTTAAGAAGATATCCTTTTGCCCCCATACTTATACATTGGATAAGATCTTCGTTATCTTCAGATATGGTTAGAATTAAAATATTTAAATCTGGATTTAAATTTAATAATCTTTGTAATGTTTCTTTACCGTCCATTCTTGGCATATCAAGATCAAGAAGAATAATATCAGGTTGAAGTGATTGCGCCAATTTTATTCCCTCTGGACCATTTTGAGCTTCTCCAATGACTTTTATATCTTCTTGATTATTCAATAGGAATTTTAAGCCCGAGCGAAATAGGCTATGATCATCAATAAGTAGAATTGTAATTTTTATTTTCATTTTACTTCTATTACCCTTATAATGTGATCGGAATTGTTAAGTTTAATGTAGTGCCATGATCAGGTTTAGATAATATTTCAACTTTTCCCATAAGTGTTTTAGCCCGTTCTTGAATAATTGATAATCCAATATGATTTTGTTTTTTATCTTTTAAATTATTCACATCAAATCCTATACCATCATCAACAATATTCATAATAAAATAATTATTATAATTAAATTCAAGCGTAACTGAGTTACATTTGGAATGTTTACGTATATTTGAAAGTGCTTCTTGTAAAATAAAAATTATTTGCAACTGTTGTTCTTTTGTAATGAAAAGAAATTTTTGTAAATTGATAATATTTATTAAAATTTTCGTTTGGGATTCAAAGCGTTTGATTACTTTTTTTACTGCAGTTTTAAAATCTTCTTTATAAATTTTTGTTCTAAAATTAATAAGCAGTTCACGAATATCTTCATAAGATTCTTGAATGCCATGTTGAATAAAATTCAAGTTTTGTTTGATCTGATTTACATCATTATTATTAATTGCCTTTTCCAACATTTGTGCTTGTAAATTGATAAAAGACAATGTTTGGGCAATACTATCGTGAAGCCCTTGTGCAATAAAATTTCTTTCTTCCATGATTGCTAACTGTTTTTCCTTGGCAGTTAATTGATAGTTTTCGATAGAAATCGCAAGTTGCCGTGTAAGGGTTTCAATTAAATGATAAGTTTCTGGTGAAAAATAGGATTCCTTTTTTTTAAAATAGAGCACCATAAGCCCGATTTGATTTTTGTTATGTGAAATAGGAAAAATAACGAAATGATCAAATAGTTTTTTAATGCATGATGGGATCAGGCAATTAGATGCTTGATTGGTTTTGACACAAATTGGATAGGAATCTTTAGGTAATGATGAAATATCAAAAAAACAATTGGCAGAAAAATAACATTGTTCAATTGCATTGGGGTATTCAGGAAATCCCTTGTTACAGATAAAATTCAGTGCATTTTTTTCTTCATTAAGAAAGCCGATGAATCCAGCATCAGCATTCCTTAAATCAATAATTCTTTCCAGAAATTTTTCAGTTGCTATGGTGGGAGTTAAACAGGTATGTAGAAAAGTGATCATGTCATAAAGAATTGTTAATTCATGATTTTTTTTTCTTAAAGCAATTGTTTTTCGTGAAACTTTTTCTTCTAGATTTTTATATAAATCTTGCAGATTATGTGCCATTTGATTGAATCCCGAAGATACGATACCGAATTCATTATTATTAATAACGGTTATACGTTCCGACAATTTGCCTTTGCTTAGGGCTTTTATACTTGTTTCCAGACGTCTTAAAGGTGTGATGACAGATTGATATAAAAGATAGATACTAGTAAAAGCAGTTATAACGATCATTAAGATAATTATGGCAAGGATAAATCTTAACCAAATAATATCTTGCGTATTTTGATTTTCAATTAATTTAACTAAAAGATCGATATCTTCAACAAAACTATTGATACGATAGGTTTCTTCATCAGATAATTTTGGTTTTTGACTGGCATGGTTAATTAAGGGAAGGATAGTATCCTGATATTCTTTTTTAATATGTTTAATTTGTAAATTAATTTTTTTATTATTTGAAAAAATCAGGATGTTATTATCGTATTTTTTTAATTTTGTTAAAATATGCGTAAATTTAGTTTGCTCACGATATAAGGTGTTATAATCATTTTGGTTGGCAAGAATCACCATATAGTAAACGCGCATGCGTAAACTTCCAGTATAATTGATGGCAATTCCAGCATTTTCCAATTGCCATAGAAGGGTTAGTGCATATCCTGTAAAAAGGATAGCACATATAACCCATATTATAGTACTGACGAGCAACTTCGTCGAGAGTTTATTGAAGGATTGTCTTAAGTGCATTATCATTAATGAATTGAAAATATTGATTAAGAGTTGTTTATTTAAATATTTGAGTTTAAATATTAAAAATCAACTGCCAATGAAAAATGATATGTTCTTGGTAATCCAGCATAAGCACTATTATTTGCTGTTCCTCCATTAATAGAGGTTGGATATATGGATAACCAGTAATGTTTATTGGTAATATTTTCTACATTAAAGCGTGCTGCAAAAGGAATTTTATAAATATGAAAAGCGTAACGTGTTCCTAAATCTGCTGTAAAATACCCTTTTGCAAAACTTGTATTGTAATTATTGGCGGCCCTGCGATCTGTATAATGAAGGGTAATATTAAAAGCCATTCCATATAAAACATGATCACGAGGTAAAGGTAATCGATAATCAACGAGAAAATTGGTTTGAACAGGTGGAACACCAACAATTTGTTTATGGGATGTTGTAATATTACCTGTTTTACCTAATTGCGCATCTAACCAAGTTACTCCTCCAAGAATGGATAGGTTATCGTATATTTGACCAGAAACTTGGAATTCAACACCGTAATTGCGCTGTGTCCCGGCTACAGAAAAAATATTGGTTGTTTGGTTAATAAATGCAAAAGGACGTGTCATGCGGAAAGCGGCAACATTTAACCATAATTGATTAAATTTAACTTTATATCCTACTTCATATTCTTCGCTGCGATAAGGCGCCATGACTTGATTTGGATTCAATACACCCATTGCAGGGGCAGTATCGCCTGCTTGTAAGCTTCTTGCCCATGTAAAATATGCTGTATGACCTTCAAAAGGATGATAGATTAAGCTTGTAGTTGGACTGAAAGCAGCAGAATTAGAATCATGGGATTTCTTAACACCTTTGATATTCCAGCTATCACTGCTCAGCCAGTTCCAACTGAAAATGCCGATGATGGACCATTGATTGTTAAAATGTATTGTATCACCAGCGATTAACGCTTGTTGTTTTATCAATGCGGATTGATATCGTCCCCAACCTTGGGGGCGATGGCCTGGATATGGAAAGGCGCTGGGGCTATGGATATTAGTATTCCCGAGCATGATAGTTTCATTATGTGTAGGGTTGTAATTTCCCCGGATGTATCCATTGGTTCCAAGAACGAAGTTATGTTTAACAAAATCTGTATGAACTTCACCGTTAATATAACCAAAATTACTTCCAACTTCAAAATCATTGGCTGTGCTTGCTGCAACAATGGTTTGTTGATAATCACCTGTATTATTTAAAAAACGGTTATTATTTGTAAAAGAATTTCTTATAGCATCGTGATATAAACCACCTAATGTCAAATGCAAGTTTTTATTAATCTGATGTTTTATTTTGGCAAGAAAAGTATTGGTTTCTGTATTAAATCCTGCATATTTCTGACCCAGATAGGCTTTACTCGTATTGGGTGCAGAAGGAAGGTCTATAGAGTTATTATAGGTAAAATTTGGAGCTGTTCCGCGTTCATCGTAAGTATAGTGACTGGCATCAATTTCAATCACTGTTTTAGAAGATATGCGGAAATCAAAATCACCACTGACGAGATAGCGTTTTAACCAGCTATGTTCAACATAACTTGTTCCTTCACCGTGTAAAAGATTTAAACGGTAACCGAACCAGTCATTTTTTCCTGCTCGTCCAGAAAAATCACCAAGCTCTGTCACGGTACCAATTGAATCATATTCAACAGCGATATTTTCCATGCGACGATCCATTGGACGTTTTAATTGATAGCTAAATATACCTGCAGGGTTTTGGGGGCCATACATTGCCCCTGCCAATCCGTTTAAAACCTGTACGTTTTCGAACATTTCAGCAGGGTAAGGTGTGGTTGAGGTTATATTCAAACCATCAAGACGTGTATTTGAGACAACATCAGATTCAAACCCACGAGATTGAGGTCTGGACATTCCTGCTGTACCACGCGCTTCCAATTGGACAGAAGGTAAATAACGCATTAAGTCATTTACGTTTCTGGCTTGTTGATTGATAATAACGTCATGAGGAATGGTAAGAATAGAGAAAGGTGCATCTTCAGATTTTAATGTTCCTAAAGGCCCAAGATTAACTTCTGGAGTACTCATAACTGCAACTGAACCAGAAGCAAGTCTTACTCCTTTGACAACGATTTTTTCATTTTTTTCGCTATCTTTTTCCATATTCGTTTGTGCCATTGTATGGAATGGAAGTAAAAACAATAATGTTAAAATATATTTGTGGTGTTTTTTCATGAAGAATATTTTGATAAAGAAAATATAAATAAAACTATTCTAATCATTAAAAATAATATGGTATAATTTTATAAAAATAAAATAATAAAAATACTAACTATAATGGGTTGGTAATGATTGACCGTTTGAATGAAATGATTATGAACTTCTGACTAATTTGCTTATTTATTGTATAAGATAAATTTTAAAAACTAATCATAATGGTTAGGTTCGTAGTAGTCATTTTTGTAGATGTCTATGAGCTTTTGACCAATTTGTTCATTCATTTAGATGCTGTAAATACTATAGACAATTAAATGTTTTGAACAGATGATAAGGATCAATTAAAACGTTACCAATAATATTACCAAGGAAAAAACAATGTCTCATTTATTAAAAAAATGGGAGCCAGAAAACCAAGATTTTTGGGAAAAGCAAGGACGAGTTATTGCTTTACGAAATTTGTGGATTTCAGTTCCTGCACTTTTACTTGCTTTTGTTGTGTGGCAGATTTGGAGTGTTGTTGTTGTTTATTTACCTGAAGTAGGATTTCAATATACTCAAAACCAGTTAATGTTATTAACTGCTTTATCCGCTTTATCAGGTGCTACATTAAGAATTATTTATGCTTTCATGGTGCCTATTTTCGGTGGAAGAAAGTGGACAGTTTTTTCAACAGCAACACTTTTAATACCAACCATTGGTTTCGGTATATGTATTCAAAATTCGCATACAAGTTTTACAACAATGGTCATTTTAGCTTTGTTATGTGGTTTTGGTGGGGCTAATTTCAGTTCATCAATGGCAAATATCGGATATTTCTTTCCAAAATCTAGAAAAGGTTTTGCTACAGGGATGAATGCTGGATTGGGAAATCTTGGTGTTCCAGCTGTACAATTTGTTACTTTATGGGTTATTGGTATCAGCCTTTTCGGAGCTATGGGGGGTGGACCAGAAACACGAATTCATAATGGTCAGCATAGCCTCGTATGGTTACAGAACATTACCTATATATGGGTGCCTTTTATTGTTCTGACGGTTATTGCCGCCTGGTTTGGAATGAATGATCTTGTAACGGCAAAAGCATCCTTTTCGGAACAATTCATTATTTTCAAACGGAAACAAACCTGGATTTTTTGTTTGCTTTATCTAGGTACTTTTGGTTCTTTTATTGGTTTTTCAGCGGCTTTGCCTCTTTTAATAAAACATGAATTTGTGGATGTAAATCCAGTTAAATTTGCCTTTCTTGGACCTTTATTGGGATCACTCTTTAGAGTGGTTGGGGGTATCGCCTCGGATAAGTTTAAAGCAACACGTGTAACATTAATCAGCTTTCTTGGAATGGTGATTTTCTCGTTATGTATTGTGTATTTTATATCTACACCTGATGAATCAAGGAGTTTTGTAGGGTTTTTAATCAGTTTTATGATTTTATTTATTTTTGTAGGATTGGGGAATGGGTCTGTCTTTGCACAGGTGCCAGGTGTCTTTACCCTTTTTTATAATAAATACATCAAAGATAACAGCCATGAATCAGATGAGCAACTGGTTGAAAATGCAGCAAAGGAAACAGGTGCAGTTCTTGGTTTTATGGGAGCCATAGGTGCTTATGGTGGTTTTATCATTCCGAAATTATACGGTACTTCTTTAAGTTACACAGGATCTTATAACTTAGCTTTTTATATTTTTGTAGGATTTTATGTTTTCTGCATTTTATTAAATTGGTGGTACTACCTCCGTAAAAATGCGGAATTACGCTGTTAGAGCGGATTTTGGTAAGAATTTGGAATAGAAATATGAGCCATATATTAGATCGTTTAAATTTCTTTAATAAAACGAAAAGTCAATTTGCTGACGGACATGGTGCTGTTGTTAATGAAGATAGAAAATGGGAAGATGCATATAGACAACGTTGGCAACAGGATAAAATAGTACGTTCGACTCATGGGGTAAATTGTACAGGATCATGTAGTTGGAAAATTTATGTAAAAAGCGGATTGATTACATGGGAAACCCAACAAACGGATTATCCAAGAACACGTGCAGATTTACCTAACCATGAACCTAGGGGTTGTCCTCGGGGTGCATCTTATAGTTGGTATGTCTATTCAGCCCAACGTGTTAAATATCCGATGTTACGCGGGCAATTAGCACGTTTATGGCGTGACGTACGGAAAAAGCTTGATCCAATCAAGGCTTGGGAATATATCAGCCAGACCCCTGAATTGGCGAATTCTTATAAAAAACGTCGCGGGCTGGGCGGATTTGTTCGTTCAACATGGCAAGAAGTTAATGAACTGATTGCAGCAGCAAATAACTTTACAATTAAGAAATTTGGACCTGATCGGGTTATAGGCTTTTCACCTATTCCAGCAATGTCGATGATTAGTTATGCTTCAGGTGCACGATACCTGTCTTTAATTGGTGGGGTTCCTTTATCATTTTATGATTGGTATTGTGATTTGCCTCCAGCCAGTCCTCAAGTATGGGGTGAACAGACGGATGTTCCTGAATCTGCTGATTGGTATAACTCAACTTATTTATTGGTATGGGGATCTAATATTCCTATGACTCGTACTCCTGATGCCCATTTTTATTCGGAAGTACGGTATAAAGGGACCAAAACGGTTGCGGTTTCATCAGATTATGGTGAAATGGTAAAATTTAGTGATATATGGTTGGCCCCTAAACAGGGAACGGATGCTGCTTTATCTATGGCGATGGGCCATGTGATATTTAAAGAATATCATCTTGATCAATCATCAGAATATTTCTCTTCTTATTGTCGTCAATATACGGATATGCCAATGTTGGTTATGATTGATGAAAAAGAGGGAAAAAATTATCCTGGATTTTTCTTGCGTTCCAGCCATTTGGCAGATCAATTAGATGAGAAAAATAATCCAGAATGGAAAACACTTGTTATTGATGAAACTTCTGGTCAGATCGTAACGCCTAAAGGATCTATAGGATTCAGATGGGGTGAAACTGGACAATGGAATTTACAAAAACAAGATAGTAAAGGTAATGCGGTTCAGGCTCAATTATCCTTATTAGGTAAGCACGATAAGGTTGCAAATATTGTTTTTAATTATTTTGCTGGTGAAAGCAAAAATGAAGAAATGATTCGTAAGGTTCCTGTTAAAACGATTACATTATCAGATGGGCGGCAAGTTAACATTGCAACCGTATTTGATTTGATGGCTGCTAATTATAGCATAGACCGTGGTTTAGGGGATGGTGCAAAAGATTACTTGGATGATATTGCTTATACTCCAAAATGGCAGGAAAAATACACAGGGGTTAAACCTGAACTTGTTATTCAAGTAGCTCGTGAATTTGCTCAAAATGCTGATAAAACGCGTGGTAAAAGCATGATTATTGTTGGTGCTGGTTTGAATCATTGGTACCATATGGATATGTCTTATCGTGGCATTATCAATATGCTGATGCTTTGTGGATGTATTGGTCAAAGTGGTGGTGGGTGGTGTCATTATGTAGGTCAGGAAAAATTAAGACCTCAAACTGGATGGGCTCCATTAGCTTTCGGTTTGGATTGGAACCGTCCATCAAGACAAATGAATGGAACATCTTTTTTCTATAATCATACTAGTCAATGGCGTCATGAAAAACTTGCAATTAATGAAGTTATTTCACAAAAAGATTTTCTTGAATTTGAGGGAATGTCTTTGATTGATTGTAATGCAAAGGCCGAACGTATGGGTTGGTTGCCTTCTGCTCCGCAGTTATCAATGAATCCTTTGATATTAACGCAGAAGGCTGCCGCTGCAAACCAGGATCCAATTGCCTATACTGTGGAAGGATTGAAATCGGGTTCCGTTGATATGTCCTGTAATGACCCTGACAATCCTGTAAATTTTCCACGTAATATGTTTATTTGGCGTTCAAATATTCTGGGCTCTTCAGGTAAAGGGCATGAATATTTTCTTAAATATCTTTTAGGGACGCAAAATGCCGTTTTAAGTGATGAGAAGACTTGTATTAAACCAAAGGAAATCAAGGTAAGACCAGCTACTGAAGGTAAATTAGATTTATTGGTTGTTCTTGATTTTCGTATGTCAACGACCTGTTTATATGCTGATGTTATATTACCAACGGCAACATGGTACGAAAAAGATGATTTAAATACATCGGATATGCATCCTTTTATCCATCCTTTAAGTGAATCTATACAGCCTTTATGGCAAAGTAAAAGCGATTGGGAAATTTTTAAAGGACTTTCAAAGAAATTTTCTGAATTGGCCGTAGATTATCTTGGGACACAAAAAGATTTAGTTCTAACACCTCTAATGCATGATACACCTCAGGAATTAAGTCAGCCATTAGAGGTTAAAGATTGGAAAAAAGGTGAATGCGATCCAATTCCCGGGAAAACAATGCCTGCTATGAAGATTATTGAAAGAAATTACGGTGCTATTTATGAGCAATTTACATCTGTTGGACCTTTGCTTGAAAAAATGGGTAACGGAGGTAAAGGTATACATTGGGATACAAAACATGAAGTTGATCAGTTGCGTGATTTAAATAAAGTTGTTGAAAAAGGTGTTGCTAAAGATCAGCCTAAACTTGATACTGCAATTGATGCCGCTGAAATGATTTTGACTCTTGCACCAGAAACAAACGGTCATATTGCTGTCAAAGCATGGTATGCTCTATCAAAAATAACTGGGATTGATCATACTCATCTGGCAAAATCTCGTGAACATGATTCCATTCGTTTTAGGGATATACAATCGCAACCGCGTAAAATTATTTCTTCACCAATCTGGTCTGGCTTGGAAAGTGAAAAGGTTAGCTATAATGCTGGCTATACAAATGTTCACGAATTAATTCCTTGGAGAACTCTAACTGGGCGTCAACAATTTTATCAGGATCATCAATGGATGCGTGCATTTGGTGAAATGTTGTGTGTTTATCGTCCTGCTGTTGATCTAAAGACAACGAAAAAAATCATAGGACAACATGGAAATGGGAATCCTGAAATTATATTGAATTTCATTACTCCTCACCAGAAATGGGGGATCCATAGTACTTATTCCGATAATTTACGTATGCTAACCCTTTCCCGCGGTGGGCCACATATTTGGATTTCTGAAATTGATGCAAAGAAAGCGGGTATTGTTGATAATGATTGGATTGAAGTTTTCAATTTAAATGGAACTTTGACGGCTAGGGCAATTGTGAGTCAACGTGTGCCAGAAGGTATGACCTTGATGTATCATGCACAGGAAAAAATTGTGAATGTTCCTGGCGCAGAAGTGTCAAAGAAACGTGGGGGTATTCATAATTCGGTAACACGAACTGTTTTAAAACCAACTCATATGATTGGGGGTTATGCCCAATATTCTTATGGATTTAATTATTATGGAACCGTTGGGGCAAATCGTGATGAATTTGTGGTTGTTCGTAAAATGAAACACGTCGACTGGTTAGAAGAAGCAGACGCGATACATTATCCTAATTCTAAAGTATAAAGAGAATATCAATGAAGATTAGAGCACAAATTGGCATGGTATTGAACCTCGATAAATGTATTGGATGTCATACTTGTTCTGTAACATGTAAGAATGTTTGGACCAGTAGGGATGGTGTTGAATATGCTTGGTTCAATAATGTTGAATCCAAACCTGGTATTGGTTATCCAAAAGAATGGGAAAACCAAAATAAATATAAAGGGGGTTGGGTTTTAAAACACGGGAAGTTAAGACCACGTCAAGGTAGTAAATTGCATATTATGGCAAATATTTTTGCTAATCCTAATTTACCTCAAATTGATGATTATTATGAACCTTTCACTTACGATTATGAACGTTTACAAAATGCTCCAGATGTAAAAACACCACCTGTTGCAAGACCTGTTTCTATATTAACAGGACAAAAGATGGAAAAAATTCATTGGGGTCCCAACTGGGAGGATGATTTAGGAGGCGAGTTTTCAAAGCGTGCCAAAGATAAATTGTTTGATGGCATACAAAAGGATATGCTTTCAACTTTTGAAAATACATTTTTAATGTATTTACCACGTTTATGCGAACATTGTCTTAATCCTGCCTGTGTGGCGAGCTGCCCTTCTGGATCAATTTACAAACGTGAAGATGATGGGATAGTCCTAATTGATCAGGACAAATGTCGCGGTTGGCGTATGTGTGTTTCTGGCTGTCCATATAAAAAGATTTATTTTAATTGGGTATCTGGAAAAGCAGAGAAATGTATATTTTGTTATCCACGAATTGAAAGCGGACAACCAACGGTTTGTTCAGAAACTTGTGTAGGGCGTATACGCTATCTTGGTGTTTTGCTTTATGATGCGGATAAAATTAAAGAGGCTGCTTCTAAAGAAGATACACAAGATCTCTATGATTCCCAATTAGATGTTTTTCTTGATCCTAATGATCATCGTGTTATTGCTGAGGCTTTAAAGCAAGGAATTCCTCAAAGCTGGGTGGATGCAGCAAAAAATTCGCCTGTTTATAAAATGGCGGTGGAATGGAAAATTGCATTCCCATTGCATCCAGAATATCGTACCTTGCCAATGGTTTGGTATATTCCTCCTTTATCACCAATTCAATCGGTAATTTCGAATGGAATGATTGGAAAAAAAAGCGTTATACCTGGAATTAAAGATTTACGTATTCCTGTGCGTTATTTGGCTAACTTATTAACGGCGGGTAAGGAAGAACCAATTGTTACAGCTTTAGAGACTATGATTGCAATGCGTCGATATATGCGTAGTAAATCGGTTGATCAGCAAGCTGATCGTTCTGTTCTAGATGATATTGATTTAACTGAAGATCAAATCAATGAAATGTATCAAATTATGGCAATTGCTAATTATGAAGATCGTTTTGTGATTCCTTCCTCTCATAAAGAAATGGTGGAAGATGCATTTAAGGATAAAGCTTCATGTGGCTTTACTTTTGGGAATGGTTGTTCTGATGGTGTTAACAAAGCAACGTTGTTTGGTAAGAAAGTAACACCAGTTATATTTTCTGATATAATAAAAGATTGTGAACGGAATAAAACAAAAGAAAGTAATAGTTAATGGAAATTTTTAAAATACTTTCTGTATTATTATGCTATCCCGAACAGGAGTTAGTGGATTCCATTCCCTTTATTCAAGAACGGGTAAAAGAGCTTAATGTTGAGGAACATTATTTATCCTCTTTATTCAATTATTTGCAAACGAATGATCTGATTTGTTTACAAGAAAATTACGTTTATCTTTTTGATCGTAATCCATCTTGTTCCTTACATTTATTTGAACACATTCATGGTGAAGACCGTATGCGCGGTCAAGCCATGGTTAACTTAATGTCAGAATATAAGGCGAATGGTTATAATATTTCAGTCATAGATGAATTACCAGATTATTTGCCTTTATTTTTGGAATTTTTGTCGATTTGTCAGGAGCATGAAGCTTATGAACTTTTGGCGGCTTCCATTGATGTTATTAATCATATAGGAAAAAAGGTAACCAAGGCTCAGTCTGTATATGCAGGCATATTTGCTTTATTAGCATATTATTCTCCTGTTCTTCCACAACCTTTAATTGTGGCTCCCGTTAGGGATATGGATGAAGCGATGGAAAAATTTGGTCCTAATTTAGAAGGGGTAGAACCTCTTTTACAATCGAAGGGATGCAAGCTCTGCTCTGTTGATCATAAAAATAAAGAGGTTAATCATGTATTATCTTGATACATTTATTTTTGGAATTTATCCATATATTGTTTTGACAATTTTTGCACTTGGTTGTGTCGTTCGGTTTGAACGTGAACAATATTCGTGGAAAAGTGAATCTAGCCAAATTCTTTATTATGGGTCATTAAGAATTGGTAATATCTGCTTTCATATTGGTATTCTAGGTCTATTCTTTGGGCATTTATTTGGTCTTTTAACGCCTATTTGGGTTTGGGATATGCTGGGTGTTTCTCATTCTTCAAAACAGATTTTTGCTATGGTTGCTGGTGGGATCATGGGAAGTATATGCCTTGTTGGTATTCTAATTCTTGTTCATCGACGTTTTATGATTGTTCGTATCTTGGCAAATAGTAATTGGCGTGATAAATTGTTGCTAATATGGCTGTTAATAACATTGCTTTTGGGATTATCAACCATAGCCGTATCTGCACAACATACAGATGGACATGAAATGGTAAACCTAATGATGTGGGTTCAGCATACAATTACCTTTCGGGGTGATGCTATAAATTATATTGTAAATGCTCCACTTATTTTTAAATGTCATTTATTTATGGGAATGACTGTATTTGCTATTTTTCCTTTTACACGTTTGGTTCATATTTTCAGTGGATTTGCAATGATTACTTATTTAACACGCCGATGGCAACTGGTTCGACCTCGTTTATAACTTTTAGAAATTAACTGATGAAACATTACAAATATTCTGAATTTAGTGTTTACAAAATATTATTTTTAAGTTTAGCTTATTTTACTTTTTGTCAGTTTGCTTCTGCGAAAGATATTGTTGTGTCTGCAGCTATTAGTTTAAGTGATGCTTTCAAAGATATTGCTAAACTTTATAAAGTATCACATCCGCAGGATAAGATTTTATACAATTTTGCTGCATCAGGAAGTCTTTTGCAGCAAATTTCAGAAGGTGCTCCTGTTGATCTTTTTGCAAGTGCAGATGAAAATACGATGAATATAGCACAGCAAAAAGGTTTTATCATACCTTATACACGATGCAATTTTATTAATAATTATTTAGTTCTTATTACTTCTCGTACCAATCATTTAGTAATTCATCAGCTTTCGGATCTTAATCAGCCCACTATTCATAAGATTGCTCTGGGAAAGGCCATTACTGTTCCAGCAGGAAGTTATACACAGAAGACGTTAGAAAAAGCAAGGTTATGGCAAAAACTGCAAAATAAATTTATTCCTGCACAAAATGTTCGTCAAGTTTTGAGTTATGTTGCACGTAATGAGGTTGATGTCGGGTTTGTTTATGAAAGTGATGCTAAGTTATTTTCAGATAAAGTTAAGATCTTATTTAGGGTTCCATTGCTGGAACCAGTGCAATATCCTGTTGCTTTGGTAAAAAATAGTCCAAATCAAAAACAAGCACAGGAATTTATTCAATTGCTTCTTTCCAAAGAGGGGCAGGCTGTTTTGCAACGTTATGGCTTTTCAAATTATCGTTTAAATGGAAATTAGTTTTTCTTGGGTAGCACTTTTTTTATCTTTAAAAGTAGCGTTTATTGCAGTTTTTCTTAATTTTTTTTTGGCAATTCCTTTTGGGTATGTTTTGGCACGTTGGCGTGTTCCAGGTAAAGAATTGATCGATAGCCTATTAACTTTACCAATGGTTTTGCCCCCAACTGTATTGGGATATTATTTACTTGTATTATTTGGTCGTCATGGTTGGATAGGTTCAATATTGCATGATTATTTCCATTTTACTTTAGTTTTTACATGGCAAGGTGCTGTTGCAGCTGCTGCTATTATAACTTTTCCATTAATATATAAACCGACACGTAATGCATTTGAAACGGTTAATCCTTATTATGAACAGGCGGCGCAAGTATTAGGAATATCAGATTCTGCAATTTTTTTTCGTATCACATTGCCTTTGGCCTGGAGAGGAATTTTGGGAGGATTATTATTGTCATTTTCAAGAGCTTTGGGAGAATTTGGTGCAACATTAATGATCGCGGGAAGTATTCCAGGTAAAACCCAGACCTTATCAATTGCTATTTATGAAGCCGTGCAAGCAGGACAGGATAAGCAGGCTAATATTGCGGTTCTTATTTTATCAGGGGTTTGTATTACAATTCTATTGCTTGCTAAACATTTGAATTTATCTCATCATTCTCTGCATTAATTATGGTTTTTCAACTCAACATTCATAAAACATTACAAAATTTTAATCATTACTTTCAATTTGAAGTTAGTTATCACTCTAATTATCGCTCCATTGTAATTGTTGGACCGTCAGGTTCAGGAAAAACGACATTATTGCGAATGATTGCTGGATTGATTAGACCTGATGATGGATTTATTAAAATTGATAATCAATTACTGTACGATCAAAGTAAAAATATAAATCTTAAACCTCAGGAAAGACATTTAGCATATCTTTTTCAGCATTATAGCCTTTTTCCACATTTAACAGTTCAGCAAAATATATCTTTTTCTTTGGTAAAAGGTATCTTGAATCCTCGTCTTCATCAAGATTATCCTTTGGTAAAAGAATGGATGGAAAGATTAGAAATTTTAGATCTAGCAGCGTGTTATCCTTTTGAATTATCAGGGGGACAACAACAACGAGTTGCCTTGGCCAGAGCTCTTGTTGCCCAACCTAAATTACTGTTACTCGATGAACCTTTTTCTATGTTAGATAGTCGTCTACGACGTAAATTACGTCATGAAGTCCAAGTAATACAAAAAAAATTAGGATATTTAATGATTGTTGTTTCTCATGAAGATGAGGATGTAGCATGTTTTGGAGATGATATTTTATCTCTGGATTATGAGAAAATGTCCTGAATTAAATAGGCTATGGATAAAAATCAAATATCTCGATGCTTCTTTTTTTTATTAAAAAAATACATATATAAAATTCGTAATATTTACGGTATTTATTTTTAATCAATAATGTGATTGTTATTAAATGTTAATTGATAAATTTGGTAGAACAATTGATTACTTGCGAATTTCTGTAACAGATCGTTGTAATTTGAGATGTTATTATTGCATTCCCAAAGGATATAAGGATTTTGAAGCTCCTGATGACTGGTTATCTTTTGACGAGGTTATGCGCATCATTCGAATTTTTGTAAAGCTTGGAACAAGGCGTTTTCGATTAACAGGTGGTGAGCCATTAATTCGAAAAAATCTGACAGAATTAATTGGTTCTATTAAGCAAATTAAAGAAATTGAAGATTTATCTTTAACAACCAATGGAACATTACTTACCACTTATGCAGAGCCTTTATTCAAGGCGGGTTTAAACCGTTTAAACATTAGTCTTGATTCATTAAATCGCAAGAATATTGAAGAGATTACAGGAAATGATTGTTTGCGACAGGTTATTGATGGTTTGCTTGCCGTAAAATATGTTGGCTTTCAAAAAATAAAAGTGAATATGGTTGTGTTGCCTGATAAAAATCTAAATGAAATTGATTATATGCTTCAATTCTGTATTCAGCAAGGTTTTATTCTATGTTTAATCGAAGTTATGCCAATAGGGGAAACAGGACAACATACAACGAAAATATTGCTACAACCACTTATTCATAAATTAGAAAAAAAATTTCATTTACAACCAACCACTAAGCTCATTGGCAATGGACCAGCTCGTTATTGGGAGACATCATTAGGAAAAGTATGTCTTGGATTGATTACACCTTTATCACAACATTTTTGTGAAACATGTAATCGTGTCAGATTATCTGTTGATGGAATTCTTTACATGTGTTTGGGGCAGGATAATTGTTTTGCGTTGAAGCCTTTATTAAGAAATCATGGTAGTGATGAACAGTTAAAACATGCAATTAAAAAGGCTGTTGAGCTTAAACCAAAGCAACATGATTTTATTCAGCAGCCTAAAAAAATCAAAAGAATTATGTCGAAGACAGGTGGATAGTTTATTTTTTGGATGGAAAAGCTTTTACAATTTTTTCATCTGTTTCAATTTTTGGTCCTCCAATAACATCGATGCACATTGGTACTGCTGAAAATACACCTTGGATGAGAATTTTACCTTCATTATCTTTAACTCCTTCCAATGTTTCACGAATGGCATTGGGACGCCCTGGTAAATTTAAAATCAGACTTTGTTTACGAATTACACCAACTTGTCGTGATAAAATGGCTGTTGGGACAAAATATAAACTTACTTGGCGCATTTGTTCACCAAAACCAGGCATAACTTTATCAGCAACAGCCAAGGTAGCATCAGGGGTGACATCTCGAATATACGGACCTGTTCCTCCCGTGGTTAAAATTAAAGGACATTTTTGATGATCAACAAGATCAATCAGAGTATGTTCGATTAAATCCTGCTCATCAGGAATAAGATGTTCGATATAATGTTTTTTGTTTAAAATGGCTTTATCCAGCCATTCTTTTAATGCGGGCAAGCCTTTATCTTCATAAACACCTTGACTGGCTCTATCACTGACAGAAACTAATCCAATTTTTATCGCGGTCATTTTTGTTTTCCTATTATTATTTCATTATATTGTTTTTAAAGAGAATAATGAAGTGGATAAATTTTGATGAAATCCCCAGTTTGAATGACGGTATTTTCAGGAATTTCTGCCAATCCATTGGCTTGTGAAATGGTCGCCAACATTGCTGAACCTTGATTATTGAGAAGGTAAGCTTTGGGGATGCCTTGTGTTAACTCTAATTTTATACGTAGAAATTCACGCCGGGATTGTACTTTGGTCTTTGTAAATTGTGCTTGAGCTAAAATAGGTTTGCTTAAACATTTTTCAATAGGTTCTCCTGCAAGATGACGTAAAGCAGGAATTACAAGTTGTTGAAAGGTCACCAAAGTACTGATGGGGTTACCCGGCAACATGAAGAATAATTTATTATTGATCTGTCCCCAGGCAAAGGGTTTGCCAGGTTTGATGGCCAACTTCCATAATATCAATTTCCCAAGTTTTTTTAAAGCATTATGAACGTGATCTTCTTCACCAACCGATACACCGCCAGAGGTAATGATAATATCTGCTTGCTGGCTTGCTTTGATAAGGGAAAGTTCTGTTTCTTGTTGATTGTCAGGGAGGATTCCTCCATCAATAATATGATGACTGGATTTTTGTAACCAGCTTAATAAAAGATAGCGATTGGCATCATATATTTTACCGGAAGTAAGGGAAGAGCCAGGTTCAATTACCTCATTGCCTGTGGAATAAATTAAAATGGTTAAGGGTTTATAAATTTCGACAGTTTTATATCCTTGACTTGCGATCAAGGCAATATTTGCAGGGAATAATTTCTGTCCTTGTGAAAAAAGTAAATCACCTTTTTGAAGTTCTTCCCCCTGAAAACGGATATTTTGTTTGCCCTGAACCGGTTGTGTTAAAGTAAGAATTCGATTGATAAGGATTGTATTTTCTTGTTGTACTACAGTACTTGTTCCAGGGGGAATAGGGGCCCCCGTAAATATGCGAACTGCTTCACCTGTTTGAAGGGAGGTCGTTGGTAAAGAATCTCCTGCGGCAATTCGATCTATGACCTTCCATTCTTTACATTGATGAATAGTTCCACCTAAAGCGTAACCGTCCATGGCACTGTTGCTAAAAAAGGGGGTGTCATGGTGAACGTAAATATTTTTAGCAAGAACGAGATCAGTTGCTTTTAGAAGAGAATAAGATTGAATGGGGCGTGAAATAAATGTTTTTTCTAAAAGTTCATGAAGGGCTTCATCGTAATTTTTTAACATAATAACATATGCTTTATTCGTTATGGGTTAATGTTTCTAGATCATTAATATTGGTAAAAGAGTGTTCATCAGAAAATTCAACCCTAATATTAGCATGATTAAAGATCCAAGATCTTAAACTATAATGCTGTTGTTGAAGATGATTGGCAAGATAGTCATTTGTATAGGGTCGGCATAAATATATACTTGGATGAATTATTGTGGGCGTTGCTGCATAAGCTATTAATGCTTCAGGATGGTTAATTAATTCATTTGCCAAAGTTGATACAAGATTAGAAGGTAAAAAGGGTGTGTCACAAGGTGTGATCAAAATATATTCACTTTTAGAAGTAAAATGAGAATAAAGACTTATGATACCTGCAAGAGGTCCTTTTCTTTTCCATTGGGGTAAATCGGGGAAGACAGGAAAACCAAATTGTAGATAATGATCAATTTGAGTATTTGCACTTATTAAAATATCTTGAACTTGAGGTTTGATAGTATGAATAACATGACTTATAAGAGGTTGCTCTTTAAAAGGAAGCAAACCTTTATTTTGTTGTCCAACACGACGTCCTTCTCCACCAGCCAGAATAAAAGCGGTAACATTTAAGGGATTAGTCATTATTAGACCATCGTCCTTTTTCGTTAAGATCGGATTGTTTTGCCTTGACCCACCGTGATTGCCCATTTTTGAAAAATTCCTTTTTCCAAAAAGGAGCTTCGGATTTTAAATAATCCATAATGAATTCAGTGGCCTCAAACGCTGCTTTTCTGTGGGTTGCTGCTGTCAGAACTAAAACAATTTCTTCTCCAATCTTAAGATTTCCAACACGATGAATGACATGGCAACTTTGAATATCCCATCGATTTTTTGCTAGTTGGATGATTCGCTCAATTTCTTGTTCTGTTACAGATGGAAAATGTTCAAGATAGAGGTAATCAAGTGGTTCTTTTTCATCAAAGCCCCGGACAATACCTATAAAGCTGACAATTGCACCACAATTATGAGCAGGTAATTTTTGTTTAATTTCTTTTTGAGAAAAAGGAGCTGTTTGTATTTTAATAGAAAACATGTTAACCCCCAGTCACAGGAGGAAGAATAGCAATTTCA
This sequence comes from uncultured Commensalibacter sp., assembly GCA_946699565.1. Classification (GTDB taxonomy): domain Bacteria; phylum Pseudomonadota; class Alphaproteobacteria; order Acetobacterales; family Acetobacteraceae; genus Commensalibacter. The sequence goes on from CAMPDW010000004.1 coordinate 100,729, forward strand.
TCACCCGTATGAATAGGGGTGGATTGATAGATAATGCGTCGGTTAATAACTAGGCGAAAAATATTTTCTTCTGCCAAAGCGTCTGACCAAGAGGCATTGCGGTTTCTTAAAAAATCGAGTAAATCTTGTGAATTACCTTTGTCCCAGATAATTTCTTCTTCTTCGATTTGTAAAATATCTTTAAGAAAACCAAAATAACGGATTTTTATCATAGTATATATATAATATCTATTAAGATGAGTTTAAAGATTTATAAGGGAAGTATAATATGAATAAATTAACGCATTTTGATGAGTCTGGGCAAGCCTATATGGTTGATGTGGCGAATAAGAAAATTACAAAAAGAATTGCCGTTGCCCTAGGTTCGATCCAGATGTCTCCAGAAACTTTTGAATTGTTAAAAAATAGGAATATCTGTAAAGGGGATGTTTTGGGTGTAGCAAGAGTTGCTGCTATACAAGGAACCAAACAAACTTCTTCTCTTATTCCTTTATGCCACCCATTATCGTTGAATCATGTGAAGGCGGAATTTGATTTTGAAGAAGAGGATTATATTTTGCACATTCAAGTAACTGCCGAGACAGAAAGTAAGACAGGTGTTGAAATGGAAGCATTAACAGGTGTTTCTGTTGGATTATTAACAATTTATGATATGTTAAAAGCTGTTGATAAGAAAATGATTATACAAAATATCCATCTTGTATCGAAAAAAGGTGGTAAAAGTGGAGATTTTAATTTTTAGAGTTTATATATTAAGATTCATTTTTAAATATTGAATTTATCTTGTTTTTTTGAATAGTTCTTGTTAAAAGTTTTTTTTGTGGGGGCGCATAGCTCAGTTGGTAGAGCGGCTGACTCTTAATCAGCGGGCCCAAGGTTCGAACCCTTGTGCGCCCACCATTTTCTCGACATAAGCTTTTTATAATTTATTGTTGTTAAATACGAAAATTTTCTTTTGAATTAACAGATGAAACTTATATAAGTTGTGTTGTAGTTGCTATTTTGATCTTGATTGAATGAAAAGGATAGAGGAAATTATCACGGTCAAATGACGATAATTTTTGATTTTAAACAAAAGAATATAGATTGCATTTTGATCGTTTGTGGTGTGCAAATCTTTATATTTGTTGTGGAACAGCTTTATTTTTGTATTTAATGACAAACAAGATTTGAGAAATAACGAGTAAAACAGATGAGATTAAGCTTGCTGGTCCAATACCTTGTAATCCCCATTTTTGAATAAAAATGATTAACATAGGTATATAAATAAAAGTATTGATTATACGAGAAATAGAAGCCCCTTTGGTATTTCCAGTTGTAATCAAGATAGGTTCCAAAGATATACCCCATAAAATAACAGCTTTTGACCCAGCTAACCAATAAAGCAAATGTAAAGTTTCAGGTGTAGTGGGTTTGTGAAGTAACACTGAAATAATATAAGGTGCAATATATGGCAGAATAAGAAAGATAATAGATATAATCCCTCCTGTTAAAAGGGTGATTTGTATAGCCATCTTGTAGAGATGTGAAGGTTTGTTTCCTTGCCAAGAGCGTGTCATTTCCGGATATAATGTAGTTTGTAACATACCAACTGGTTTGGCAATAGCTTCTGAGATTTTTTTAGTAATTGAATAGCTGGCATTTTGAATAGTACCAAGCATACTTCCGATAATTTGGGATGTTATATGAACAGAAACGAGAGAAAACGTCATATTAATATTGGTATTCCATGCAAATTTCCATATTCCAGGTAAATCTTTGGTAAGACCATCGTTGATACGGTTAAAAAATCCTTTTAAATAACCTTGTTTTTTAAGTTGATATAAAGCGATTACCAAAATAGTTATAAAATTCATGAATGTGGCAAAAGTCCATATAATAACCGCCCCTAACATACCCCCATGGAAAAGAGTAAGAAAAACAATGCCAAAAAATCGAACAGATGTTGTAGTTAGGCCTTGAATGGCTAGTAAGTCGTAGCGGTTTAATAAAAGTAAAATACCGTTGGCTGTTGCACTGGTTGTGAATAAAACAGAAAAACTGAAAATAATTCCCAGATAATGCCATTCTGGTGGCCATCCCAGTAAATTGCTGCAATATGCAGCGATTAGAACACTGGCGATTAAGGCAAAGGTGGCACTACACGCATCAAGAAAAAAAGAAAATCGCAAAACACGTTGGAAAAGAGGAAGATCTCTATTTTGATAAGGTTTAAGACCATAATGTAAAACTGTTTGCCATGATTGAAATTCTGCTACATCTCCAACAAGTTGACCAAAACTGTATATAAGCTCTAAAAAACCATATCCTTTTGCTCCAAGTAATCGGGTTGTTAAGAAAATTTGTAACATACCAAGCGGAACGTTAATAAGTTTTCCGCTTAATAACTTTAATACGTTATAGCCAGATCGTCTTAAACTGCCTCTGTTAGATGGAATATTGCTTTTTGGCACGTTTTGTTCCGTTAATTAATTTTTTAAAATTATTTTTAATGGTTAAAAGTTAATATAGTGTTTTGAAAAAATTTTTCATGATAAAATATAATATAATTTTGATAATGTATAATTAAAAAGTTAGATCATCTCATTAACGGTGATAATATGCCAATCTTTCGGTGTTCTTTCTATGACTGTGACAGAAAGGTTGTAAATAGCAAAAGATAATGCAGTATCAATGGGAATATTTAAACTATAAGAAAGGGCGGCTCGAATGGCACCTCCATGGGATATGATAATCATATTTTGATTATGATGGTATTGGCTTAACTCTTTTAATTTATTACCTACCCTTTGACAGACATCATTCATATTTTCACCTTGTGGAGGTGTTTCATTACCAGAAAAGGGCCAAAAAGGATGAGAAGATAATTTGCGATGTTTATCGATTTCCTCATGGGTTAAACCTTGCCATAAACCAAGATTTTGTTCTAAAAAGGCATCTTCAATTTTTAATTTTTCAGTTCCATAGCCAGCTTTTTGTATTTGTAATGCTGTTTCTTGTGTACGAGAAAGGCTGGTAACAAACCAAAGCGTGGTTTTAGGGAGCTTTTGTGCTAAAATTCGATAGTAATTTTGTTGTTTTTTTAAATGGATAGGACATATTGGGACGTCTTTCGTGCCATACAGATAAGTGCGATCTTTTTCATTTACAATTGCATGACGTATAAACCAGAAACGGCAAGAATTTTTTATTGAATTAGGTTGATCAATAAAATTATAATTATGGTTAGTCATTATTTTAAGTCTTTTTATTAAAGATAGAAGTAAATAAAAAATTTTATAACATAATTTATGAAATATTTTGAATTTGTATTTAATGATGAAATTGTTTGTTAACAGTCAAGAAGATTTATATTATAAAAAATTATAATAATTTTTAGGATATATTTATAATGTTAATTTTAATAACTGGTGGATGTGGGTTTATAGGGTCAGCTGTTATACGTCATCTTATAAAAAATACAGAGCACAGTGTAATTAATATTGATGCATTAACCTATTCTGCTTCGCCTGAAAGTGTTGCAGAAATAGCAGATAATCATCGATATTCTTTTTTTCAAGTAGATATTTTAGATTTAAATTCATTAAAAAAAATTTTTAATGAGTATAAACCTGATGCAGTTATGCATTTGGCTGCTGAATCACACGTTGATCGCTCCATTGATGGGCCAGAAATTTTTATTAAAGCGAATATTGATGGGACTTATTGTTTATTGCAGGCAGCATATGAATATTGGAAAAAGTTGTCTGATAATAAACAAAAATCATTTCGTTTTCATCATATTTCAACTGATGAGGTCTTTGGGGCACTACAATTAGGTGATCCACCTTTTACGGAAGAAACGCCGTATGATCCACGTAGCCCCTATTCTGCATCGAAAGCTGCTTCAGATCATCTAGTGCGTGCCTGGTTTCATACTTATGGATTGCCGACATTTGTAACTAATACAACAAATAATTATGGGATTTGGCATTTTCCAGAGAAATTAATTCCCTTAATGATTATTAATGCCTTGGAAGGTAAATCCCTACCAGTTTATGGAAAAGGTGAAAATATAAGGGACTGGTTGTATGTAGAGGATCACGCTGAAGCGCTTGTTAAAGCTGTAGAGAAAGGGGTTCCAGGTGAAACTTATGCGATTGGTGGCCAACAACCCCGTACAAATTTGCAAGTTGTTAAAATCATTTGCCAGATTTTAGATGAATTAAAACCTGATCCTAAAGGGAAATATGAACGCCTTATTCATTATGTAACTGATCGTCCCGGACATGATTTTCGATATGAGATTAATTCTGCGCATGCACAGGCAGAATTAAACTGGAAAGCCAAACATACTTTTGAAGAAGGCATTCGTAAAACTGTTCAATGGTACCTTGATCATCAGGAATGGTGGAAAAATATTCGTCAACAACGTTATGCTGGTCAACGTTTGGGAACAAAATGATGGAAAATAAACAGTTAAAATCGACAAAAGGTATCTTATTAGCCGGTGGATCTGGAACAAGATTATATCCTTTGACGTTGGTTTCAAGTAAACAATTATTGCCAATTTATGATAAACCGATGATTTATTATCCTTTAACGACTTTAATGTTGGCGGGTATTCGGGATATTATGATTATTTCTACGCCTCAAGATATTCCACAGATTAAACGATTGTTAGGAGATGGTTCAGATTTAGGTCTTCGGTTTGAATATTGCGTTCAACCAAAACCTGATGGGATTGCTCAGGCTTTTATTTTGGCTGAAGAATGGTTGGATCAATCGCCCTGTGTTCTTGTTTTAGGTGATAACTTAATTTTTGCCCCTCATTTAAGTCAATTATTACAAAAAGCATCACAAAGAAAATCAGGCGCAACCATTTTTTCTTATCAGGTAAGCGATCCAGAACGCTATGGCGTCGTTACATTTGACGAAAATAATAAGGTTACCCAGATTATCGAAAAACCAACAAATCCTCCTTCGAATTGGGCTGTAACGGGATTATATTTTTATGATTCGAAGGTTACGGAATATGCAAAATGTATTAAGCCTTCTGATCGTGGTGAGTATGAAATTACGGATTTAAATCAAATTTATTTGGAAAATGATGATTTACACGTTGAACGTTTGGGGCGTGGATGTGCTTGGCTGGATGCGGGTGTTCCTGCTAGTTTAATGCAAGCAAGTAATTTCGTACAAATGATTCAAGCCAGACAGGGTATTTTGGTAGGATCACCTGCAGAAGTTGCTTATCATCGTGGTTTCATCGATGCAGAACAATTACGAAAGATTGCTAAGAAATTATTGAAGACAGATCTTGGACGTATGTTAATGGACGTTGCAAACGAAGGTCTTGGTGAAAAGAAATAATTTTAAAGAAAGAAGATTGTATAATGAAGATTGAAAAGCTTGCTATTCCAGAGGTTTTACTCATTACACCTCCTCGTTTTCAGGATAATCGTGGTTTTTTTTCTGAGACTTATAATGCACAACGATTAAAAGAGGTTGGTATTGATCTTTCTTTTGTGCAGGATAATCAAAGTCTTTCTGTTCAAAAAGGTATTGTAAGAGGACTGCACTGTCAGTTAGGTCCTTATGAACAAGGAAAGTTAGTTCGTTGCACACAAGGTTCTATTTGGGATGTAGCCATAGATGCACGAACGGGGTCACTTACTTATGGTAAATGGGTTGCAGCTGAACTATCTGCAGATAATTGGTCTCAATTATGGATACCTCCTGGATTTTTACATGGATTCTGCACATTAACTGAAAATGTAATGGTGCAGTATAAATGCACTAATCTATATAATAAAGCTAGCGAACGAGCAGTTTTATGGAATTGTAAGGAAATTGGTATTGAATGGCCAATAGATGAAAAGGATGTTATTCTTTCAGAAAAAGATGCACAAAATCCTTCTTTTTCAGCTGCAAAGAATTGGTTTTCATATTTATAAAGGATGTAAAGATGACAATTTTCGTCATTGGTGGTCAACATGGACAATTGGCAGAATCTTTGCGGAATTTGAAAGATGAACGTTTACATTTTGTTGGGCGTCCTGTTTTTGATTTTACAAAACAAGAAACAATCGCAAGTTTTTTTAAAAAATATAAACTTTCTTTAATTATCAATACTGCTGCTTGGACCGCTGTTGATGCCGCCGAAGATCATAAAGAAGAGGTCTATCTTGTTAATAAAGATGGCCCTGCTTATCTTGCGAAACTGTGTGCAGAATATCATGTTCCATTAATTCATGTTTCAACGGATTATGTTTTTTCGGGTGATAAGCATTCTCCTTATATTGAAACAGATCCTGTTTCTCCTAAAACGGTATATGGGGTTAGTAAAGCAGCGGGGGAGGTGGCGATTTTAAAAGCACAATCTCATTCTATTATTTTACGGACGGCATGGGTATATTCTGCACATGGAAAAAATTTTGTTCGTACTATGATTAATGCTGGAGCTAAAAATCATTCGCTTCGTGTTGTAGGGGATCAAAAAGGTAATCCTACATGTTCTGATGATTTGGCTTGGGCAATTATGGAAATTGTTAACCAGATTATTGGAAAAAAATGGAACAACCATTGGAGCGGTATTTATCATGCTGTTGGGACGGGGGATGCGACGTGGTATGACTTGGCTGTTTACTCGTTAGAGCAAGCGGAAAAATATGGTCAGAAAATGCCTACTGTTATTGCCATTCAAACAAAAGAGTGGCCTACTCCAGCAAAAAGACCTCAAGATTCGAGATTAAATACAGATAAGCTTGATAAAATATTTGGTATTCGTTTACCTGATTGGCATAAAAGTGTTGAGAAAGTAGTTCAAAGGATTTTTGCTATATAAATATGAAGAAATGTGGATAATAATTTTGCCATATGTAAAGTCAAGGATACCGTTGCTGAAATTGTTGGATGCATATTAAGTATCAAAGATCGACTAAGTAATTGTAAAGAAGTTGGTTTGTGTTTAGGATTTCTATAGATATGATCTCCTATAATAGGATAATCCAGAATAGCACAATGATCTCTGGCTTGATAAATTTTTCCTGTCAATAAATTAAGTTCAAATAAGCTATACGTATTGCTGGTTTTCAATAATTTCTATCTTGTTTTTGCAATTTTGTCCTTGGCGATTAGTTATCATTTGTTGGTGATGATTTCGACTGATTCTTAAAAATGGTTTATCGATAAATCCTTCGCTTAACTCATGTTTTCCTTTAACAACAGCCTAATAGATTTTATAAATCTTGTGATGGGTAAAACAGGTCTGTGCATTAATTAAAGTTTGTTTACGTAAAGCGATTAGTAAATATCCTGCTGTATCCTGATCTAAAACGATGTACAAGCTAAGGGTCATTTTTTCGTTTAGATAAAAGAGGAAAATAATCTTCGATGGAAAGTATATTCTTTTTTTCTGAAATAAATAGGCATTTCAGTCGACTTATTTATTGTTAGATAATAATTATTTTGAAAAAGAATTTGAAAGGAAAGCAAAGGAATAGATTAACTTTTTTATTCTGACCTTTTGATAAGGATTTCTCGTTTACCAACGTGGTTGGCAGGACTTACGATATGTTCTTTTTCCATTTGTTCAATAATTTTTGCAGCTCGGTTATAACCTATTGAAAGATGGCGTTGAATAAATGAAGTAGAAGCTTTTCCTTCTCGTAAGACAAGGTTAATAGCTTGATTATACAGTTCGTCCGTATTATTGCTAGAACGTCCGTTGTTATTGTCTTCTACTGGATCAACGGTAACATCTTCAACGTAAATAGGCTCCCCTTGTTTACGTAAATGTTGAACAATTCTGTCAACTTCCTCATCAGAAACAAAAGGACCATGGACGCGTTTAATACGTCCTCCAGCTTGCATAAAAAGCATATCTCCTTGTCCAAGTAGTTGTTCTGCTCCCTGTTCACCAAGGATAGTACGGCTATCAAATTTACTTATAACTTGAAAAGAGATACGGGTTGGAAAGTTTGCTTTAATTGTGCCTGTAATAACATCCACGGAAGGGCGTTGGGTCGCCATAATGACGTGAATTCCTGCTGCACGGGCCATCTGGGCAAGACGTTGGACTGCTGCTTCAATTTCTTTACCAGCAACCATCATCAAATCCGCCATTTCATCAATCACAACAACAATATAGGGAAAATGTTCCAATGGAATTTGCTGTTCTTCAAAAGTTGGTTTTCCAGTTTCAGAGTCAAATCCTGTTTGTATTCTTCGGGTCATAACTTTGCTTTGATTTTTTGCATTAGCAATACGTTGGTTATAACCATCAATATTTCTTACTCCTAATTGTGACATCAGGCGATAGCGTCGCTCCATTTCTCTTACTGCCCATTTCAAGGCGGATAAAGCCTTGTGCGGGTCCGTAACAACAGGGGTTAAAAGATGTGGTATTCCTTCATAGACAGAAAGTTCTAGCATTTTTGGATCAATAAGGATTAATCGGCATTCATCTGGGGATAAACGATATAAAAGTGATAAAATCATTGCATTAACCCCTACGGATTTACCAGAACCTGTTGTTCCTGCAATCAAAAGATGGGGCATTTTTGCGAGGTTGGCATAAATAGGTTCACCAAAAATATTTTTACCCAAGGCAAGACATAAACGCGCGGTGTTTCTATGCCAATTTTCAGTATTAAGTAATTCTGAAAAATAAACAATTTCCCGAACATTATTGGGGACTTCTATTCCGATAATGTTTCGACCGGGAACTGTTGCGATGCGGACAGATATAACGGAAAGAGATCGGGCAATATCATCAGAAAGTCCAATAACGCGGGCAGAACGAATGCCTGGTGCGGGCTCCAATTCATATAAGGTTACAACAGGTCCGTGTAAAATATTGCCAATGGTTCCCTTAACCCCATAATCATCTAAAATGGTTTCTAACATTCTGGCATTTGCATGCAACATTTCAGGGGTTGGTTTATTGTTATTTTGTGATGAACTTGGTTGTTTCAGCAAGGAGAGTGGAGGAAACGACCAGGCGTTATCAGTTTGATCATTAAATGATGGAGGGGGTGAATTCTCTAAAAAATGTTCTTTAAGGGGTCTATGTAAAAGTGAAAAAATCCCTTTATGCTGTTTTACAGGAATATTGTTTTTTTCTTCAGATTGATTGATCAATCGATCTTCATGATATTCAAGTTGTTCAGTTGGTTCGGATAAAGGGTTTAAAGATTTTTTATTTTTTTCTAGTGCTGGGACAATATTATTGGAATCGAATAAAGATGGTGGTATTGAATTTGTATAATCTTTTTGAATTTGTTTTTGATCATCATTTGGATTGAAAATTGGGGTATTATCAGGGGCTAGAACAGAAGGTTTCTGTTTTTGGACGTAAGGTTGGATTGCTTGTGTCGTTGCTCTTATAGAATTCTGATAAGAAGGCGGTGTGTATTCCTGTTCTTGGAGGCTGTTAGGGTCAGATTTAAAAGGAGACTGATTATAGTTACGCGGGAGCGTGTTATATAAATTTTGCGTGTAAGGGTCGGATTCAGATTGGACAGGTTTTTGTTTCGTGCGTAAAGTATAATAAAAAAATTGAAAGATTTTTCTGAAAAAACCTATAATTTTCTTCCATTCTTGTTTCGATAGTCCCATAGTTAAGGGGATTAGGAGTAAACAAAAAATACCACCCAAAATCCAGATCAGGATTTTACCCATAAAACCAAGCGTATCTTGTGCTGCAATTAAAGATGTTTTTGCAATGACAAAACCAATTGATCCCCCTAAACCTGGAGGAGTTACAAAAGCTGGAATAGTTTTGCCTGAAAATAAGATAATCGTTGCGACGATTAGGGCCGAAATAACAGGAATAGCAATCATCATTGCAATAAATCGAATAATTATTCCTTTTAAATATTGGAATCGGATAATACGCCATCCCCATGCAATAAAAACAAGAATAGGGAAAAAACTGGCTATGCCAACCCATTGAATTAGAAGATCTGAAATATGGGAACCAATATAACCCAATAAATTTGTTGGAGGCTGGTTGGAAGATGTATTAAAGGATGGATCTGATGGGTTGTAACTTATGAGAGAAAGCATAAGTAATAAAGCAAAAACCCATAAAATCCAGCCGCTTAATTGAATCAACCTTTTACTGAATGAAGATTGAAATTTTGTAGAAGTGTTTTTTTCAATTCTATTCTGGTTAGTCACAGTAATTATCCAAATTCTTATAAGGTTTATTGGTTTTGATGGATTAATAAAATAAAGAAATATCCTTTTTTTATTTGTTTTTTCTCCAAATCTTTAGACATGTATTTTTAAATCTTCGTTCGGTTAGCAACGCATACGTATCCTTTAACACAAGATTTTCATCATGTGCAATTTCTGTGATAATGATTGATTGTAAGGAAAGCCAATGTTTATTTTCTAGGACAGAAAGAGATTGAAGTATTAGATTTTGTCGATAGGGTGGATCTAGGAAAATAAGTTGACAAGGAAATTTAGCCATTGGAATGGCAAGATAGTTTTCGTAAATTACACTATTAGAAATGCTATGGCAATGATGAAGATTTTTTTCTAGGACTTGACGTGTTGATTTATTTTTTTCACAAAAATAGGCTTTTTGGGCTCCACGAGATAAAGCTTCGATACCCAGAGCACCCGTACCGGCAAAAACGTCAAAAATAATACTATCTTGTATAAGTTGATATCCGCCCCATTTCGCATGGAGTAAAATATCAAATAAGGTTTGTCTCACTCTATCCGCGGTGGGGCGTGTTTCTAGTCCAGTGGGTGTATGAAGTTGAGTTCCTTTATAATGACCAGCAATGATCCGCATAAATTTAGTTTTTTCCAGTAGGAGTTGTCAATTTACCGATTTGTTCTTTGAGAGCCTTTCTAGTAACTTCATCGATCGCATTTTTGGGTAGGGAACCTAATTGAAAAGGACCATAGGCAATACGGATTAAACGATTAACTTGTAGATCAAAATGTTGCATAATGCGTCTTATTTCACGGTTTCGTCCTTCTTGTAAAGAAACAGTGAGCCAAGTATTTATCCCTTTTTGTGAATCGATTTTAGCGATAATAGGGGCGTAGCGTATTCTCTTTATTGTAATGCCGTTTTTTAATTGATCCAATTTATCTTGAACAATTGTACCAAATACACGAACACGATAACGGCGGATCCAATGATTGGATGGTAATTCTAATTGACGGGCTAAATGACCATTATTTGTTAAAAGAAGTAAACCTTCACTATTAAGATCTAAACGTCCAATACTTATTACACGAGGCATTGTTGTCGGAAGAGAATTAAAAACTGTTGGACGGCCCTCTGGATCTTTATGTGTGGTTATTAATCCGACAGGTTTATGATAACGCCAAAGACGTGGTTGTTCTTTAAATGAAATAAGTTTGCCGTTAACTTGAATATGATCTGTATCTTTCACAAAAGTAGCAGGTTGCATAACTTTTTGATGATTAAGAAAGACTTTACCTTCAACAATAAGTTTTTCAACATTTCTTCTCGAGGCTATACCTGCACGTGCAAGCCATTTAGCGATACGTTCACCTTTCAAAGAAGATAGGGTTGAAGCGTTAGAGTTTTGTTTGGGCATAAATTTTGGCCTTGATGATTAATGCTGAAAATAATTTACGATCGGTATAATCAACTACAAATTCAGGATGCCATTGTACACCAATAAAAAAATCCTTTGAAGGATCTTCAATTGCTTCAATGCAATTATCTTCAGCTATAGCACTGATTAGTCCATATCCTGAAGATTTAATTCTTTTGTAATGAAAGGAATTAACTATCCACTTTGTACGTTGAGTTAAGGTGTATAAAAGACTTTGAGGTTGAAGTTTAATCGAATGACTTCCTTGGTATGGTGGGTTGATTTGCATATGGGGAAGGCTGTTTGGATATTCAGTTTGAAGATCACTGTAGAGCTCGCCTTGTAGAAAAAGAGTCATAAAATGCATTCCATCTGCAATGGCTAAAATAGGGATATTTTTATCCCAACAAATTTGAAGTAAATTATATTCAAAAGGATTATGTTGAAGCGCAATATTTACGGATTCTGGTGAAAAAATAGAAGAATCAATTTTATAAAGAATAATTCCATCTAGCTTTTCTATAATAGGAGGAATATTTTTTTTGTTTATTGTTGGAATACCAACGGGTATGCCTCCAGCTTCAAGAACTGATGTTTTCAAATTCTTACTGAGTGTATAAGAAGGAATAAAGTGATTATCTATAAAAGATGTATTGTTATCATCTAAAGTAATTCCGATTAGAGGGGGGGAAGAATTTGTCATGAGGATAATGTAATGTGTAAGAGCTAAGAATTATGAAACGGGATGCATGTGTTTTAATAAAGAAAAGTTATCTTTGTCAAAATATCTTTTGATTTTTTGTTAAATTGTTTTTTTAATTTAGATAAAACATTGTAAATTAGCAATTTTATTTACCTAATTTGAGCATAATAAAGCTGTATGACGTTGCATCATAAACAATCATATTGGAAGATGGATCAGGCCCTTTATCTTGCTGAAAAAGCTTTTGAAAACGGCGAAGTTCCAGTAGGTGCTCTTCTTTTGTCACCAGATCATAAGGTGTTTGCTCGAGCATTTAATCAGGTCGAAACCTTACAAAATCCATTTGCTCATGCTGAAATGCTTGTTTTGGATGAAGCATGTCGTAAAATTAAAAGTAAACGATTGCTGGAATATAGTTTGGTTGTAACTCTAGAACCATGCCTTATGTGTGCGGCGGCGGCAATGAACGCCCGTGTTAAAAGGATTATTTTTGGGGCTTATGATCCGAAAGGTGGGGGGATTGAACATGGGGCAAGGATCTTTTCTCGTCAACAGACCTTATATTATCCAGAAATTATTGGAGGTATTCAAGAACAATATTGCCAAAAACTATTGAGAAAATTTTTTATCCAATTACGATAGAATTTATCAATTTTTGCCATAATTTCTTATCATATTAAATTAATTCTTAAATAATTAAAAATATGAAAATGAGCTTATAAGTGAGGAATCCAATGGATAATAATTTAAAAAAGAGACCAATTTTTTCCAAAAGGTTAATTTTAATAAATGGAAAAAAAATTAAACAAGGATTTTTTGCCTCTCTTTTTTTAGGAAGTTCAATAGGAGGTTTTTATTCCGCTCATGCAACTGATTTGTTGAAAGACCATTCTGATGCAATTAAACCTATTACTTCAACGCAAAATTTACCTAATTTCGTTAATTTAGTAAAACAGGTTAAACCAGCTGTTGTATCTATTACTTCTCATGTTGTGATTGGTGATAATGACAATTCGATGATGGAAAATTTCTCGAATAGAGGTGATGATATGTCACCTTTTCCTTTTCTTTTCCCTTTCCCAATGTTTCCTCAACAAATGCCTAAACAAGTTGCCGAGGCACGTGGATCTGGATTTATCATCTCTCCCGATGGTTATATTGTAACGAATAATCATGTTGTTAAAGGTGCAAAAAAAATAATTATAACTTTGGAAACGGGAGCCAAGTATCAAGCTAAAGTTATAGGTCGTGATTCAAAGACGGATCTCGCTTTATTAAAAATCCAATCTGAAAAACCTCTGCCTTTTATTCAACTTGGGGATTCAAATGGGATTGAGCCTGGGGAGTGGGTTATTGCTGTTGGCGATCCATATGGATTGGGGGGCACGGTAACAGCGGGTATTGTATCGGCCCGAGGTAGAGATATTGGTGATACACCTTATGATTCATTTATTCAGGTTGATGCACCGATCAATAGAGGGAATTCAGGAGGTCCTCTTTTTTCTCAGGATGGTAAAGTTATTGGCGTGAATACAGCGATTCTGTCGCCATCGGGCGGATCCATTGGTATTGGTTTTGCTATTCCATCTAACACTGTCAAAAATATTGTGACTCAATTAGAGAAAACTGGTCATGTTACACGGGGTTATTTGGGGATTATGGGCCAAGTTATTACTCCTTCGATGGTAAAAACATTGAAGTTGCCCCCTTCTAATCATGGAATTCCGCCTTCGGGTGTATTGATTGCTTCTATTGCATCAAACAGTCCGGCTGAAAAAGCACAATTAAAGATTGGTGATGTGATTCTTTCATTAAATGACAAAAAAATTGAAAATCCAAGGGACCTGGCTAATCAAGTTGCTGCAATCGTACCAGGAACAATGATTAATTTACATATTTCAAGAGATGGGACTGCAAAGGATATTAAAGTCCAAGTTGGTAATTTGAGCGAAGATATAAAAAATAAAAAAGCATCTTTACAAAATCCTGGAAGTTTTGGTGTATCATTATCATCATTAACGCCAGAAATAAGACAACAGGCTGGTATTGATGATAAAATTAAGGGTGTTATTATTTCCTCACTTAAAAATGATTCACCTGCAGATCACGCAGGTTTACAGGTTGGTGATGTGATTGCATCCGTAAATAATCGTGATGTTGATAAACCTGAAATAGCAGATAGCTTAATCAGTTCATCTTTAAAAACAGATAAAACTGTTTTGTTAAGAATTTTACGAGATGGGCAACCTTTGTTTATTGCTGTTACGCTTGGGGATAATAATTAAAGGTTTGGATAGTAAAGAAATGAATTAATATATTCATTTCTTTGAGATTTAATAAGAGAATTAATTAAAGAAGTATTTTATTTTGTTTATATGGAATATTGATATATTTTCTGTTTTATTAGAGTAAAACCAATGATTAATTCAATTATGATGGTTAGTGTTGGAGGTGCTTTAGGGTGTCTGTTGTGATGGTGGTTGGGAATTGTTTTTGAACGCTATATTTCCTTATTTACCGCTGAGAACATTAGCTGCTAATTGTTTGGCTGGATATTTTATTGGTATTGCAATGGCAATTTGTATTATTGTTCCAACGTTATTACCTTGGTGATTATTCGTCATAACGGGATTTTTAGGCGGACTGTCAACTTTTTCTTTCTTTGTCTGCTGAAATTGTAATTTTCTTACAAGAAGGTCGTCTTTTTTGGGTTGGTATGACCATTTTGATCCATCTTATTTGTACAAATGGATTAATTTTACTAGGAATTACAACTATTTATATAATAAAATTGTGTTTAAATTGATTATTTTAAATTCATTTTACTTGCTTTTAATCATTGAAAAAATTCAGTAAGTTTATTAAAATTTAAGGTTTTTCTAAAAGGATATAAGAACAATGAAAAAATTTTTGACTTTAGTTATAAGTGGAGGATTATTAGGCTTAGGATCTTATTCTGTTGCAGCTCAAAATAAAAGTAATAAAATGCCTTTTGATGAATCTATTTGGCGTGTTGAACATTTGAGTCACCAAAAAACATTTATTAAATTCTATCAAAATGACCAAAAATTTACGTATTTGAGTTTTAATCCTTATACAAATCAAATTAATGGAAGTGGTTTATGTAATAAATTCCTTAGCTTTTTTCAGAAAAATGGGGATCAGGTTACAATAGGCAAAATTGAACGACAGAAAAATACATGTCTTGATCCACAAGTTAATGCCCAAGATGAGCTTTTTTTTAATAATTTAAAATTAGTCAAATCTGTTTCTGTAAGTGGAAAATATTTAAAATTATGTGATAAAAATAATAAAATATTAATAACGGCAAAATTTTTTAAATGAAGATTTTCAAGGAATAAATAGATGATTATTTATTCGAATGAAACAAAAGATCTGGAAACCCCGATGGGATCAATGTGTTTTTATATTTTTAGACTTATTAAAGAAGGTAAACATGCGGCAATTTTATTTTATTCTGAAATCTATCAGGTGGTATATCCTATTCGCCGTTTGGTATCTTATATATAGCGGGACAGGGTTATTTTGTTATTGTTTCAGGAGTTTATACATGAATATGAAAAATCATGGATTGCCTTTTGAATATGATAAGGAAGGGACGGATCAAGGTAATTGTTTGAAATTTGAAAAAACTATTTCAGTTTAATGGTAAAATTAGATTCATGAGGATTTTGTTTAGGGGAAGGAATCTAGCTTTATGAGCCACGTTAAATTCTGAACTATCTGCAGCTGTATGTTTTTATGCGACTAATGTAAATGTACATGATGCAACTTTGGGTAAAGGGCATCAAGATGATATCATGAAATGTTTTAGAGAGATTAAAGGCAATATTATATTTATCTGGGGACGGCAAGATCCACATCTTCCCTTTGCAGGGCGTCGATTGATTTGTGAAACTTTGGAAAAGAATGGTGTTCAGTATGAATGGCATGAATTTAACGCTCAACATGCTTTTTTACGAGATGAAGGTTTGCGATATGATGCTGCCCTTGTTTCAAACCTGTATGAGGCTCGTTAATTGGTTTTTGAGGGATTTTCTTTAGATTTGTTAATTTAAAGTAACGTATAGAAATCTTTTAGGAATTTACGTTACTTTATTTTCCATAAATATTATTTTTCGTCTTTGAGATACGCTTCAACAGGACCGTTGAGTTTCATGCTCATGGGTTTTCCACTGCGTGTCAGGGTATTGCCGATGGATACCTTGACCCATTGTTCGCTAAGACAATATTCAATAACATTGTCTTTTTCCACACCTTTAAAACGAATGCCAATTTCACGGTTTAAAAGTTCTTCATTATAATAGGGGCTTTGTGGATCAGCAGAAAGCCGGTCTGGAAGTGTATCTGTCATTTTTAGATTTCCTTGTTGTGATTTTAGTCATAAGTCTTTAAATTATTAAAAAAAAGGATTCAACCTGACAAGCAAAATTCACGAAGTAAAGATTTCAAAGATTGAAAAGGTATAAAAAGATGGAGGTAAAGGTGTGTAAATACGGCATGAATAGGTGGAATAGATTATTGATTCATGTCGGAATGATAGGATGCATAGGATATTTTTCTTCAACTTTTGCTCAAGAAAATCAATCTTTGAATAATCAGGCATTTATGCGTTATCCAACCTTATATGGGGATAAAATTGTCTTTGCAGCTCGGGGTAATCTTTGGCAAGTTTCAAAATCGGGTGGGATGGCCATTCGGTTAACATCTGAAAATGGTGAAGATTTGATGCCAAGATTTTCTCCAGATGGCAAATGGCTTGCTTTTACAGGAAGTTATCAAGGGAATAGAGACGTCTATCTTATGCCAGCTGTTGGTGGAAAGGTTAAACGTTTAACTTATCATTCTGATGTTGTTGCTTCGGCACCAGAACGGTGGGGTCCTGATAATATGGTTGTGACTTGGACTCCAGATTCAAAATCAATTGTCTTTTTATCCCGTCGTAATGCTTGGAACAGTTGGATGAGTCTGCCTTTTTCTGTATCTATAGAAGGTGGGTTACCTAAAGCACTGCCTTTGGATCGTTCTGGCTTTTTAAGTTATGATTCAACAGGGAAGGAAATTGCTTATACACGTATTTATCGCGATTTTCGAACTTGGAAACGGTATGATGGTGGCTTAGCACAAGATATATATACCTATAATTTTAATACAAAAAAACTAGAACAAATAACGCATTGGAAAGGAACGGATACTATTCCGATGTGGTACCAGAATAAAATTTATTTTTTATCAGATCGTGATGCAAATCGCCGTGTCAATTTATGGGTTTATAATAAAACAACAGGTCAGAAACGTCAAGTAACACATTTTACGGATTATGATATTGATTTCCCTTCATTGGGAGATCAAGGTATTGTTTTTCAGCAAGGTGGTCACCTATATGTGCTTGATCTTCCTTCAGAACAATTGCATGAGGTTCATGTCACTGTGCCAGATGATGGCACAAAAATTATGCGTCGTTATGTTTATTTGGCTGATGAAATACGTAAAACAGATTCAGCTCAACAACCTGATTTTTCGATCGCGCCAAATGGTAAACGGGTTGCTTTTGCTGCAAGAGGAAATATATTTACAGTTCCTGTTGAAAACGGTGCTATTCGAAATTTAATTAATGCAAGTAATGTCGATGCGGATCATCCTGTCTGGTCACCTGATGGAAAATGGATCGCTTATACCACTGATAGTGAGGGTGAACAAAATATTGCTGTACGTCCTTCTGTGGGGGGTAAAGAACGGCTTTTGACACATTTCAAATCAGGTTATTATTATGCTCCACGGTTTTCACCTGATGGCAAACAACTTGTCTTTTCGGATGGCAATCATAATTTATGGGTAGTTGATTTTGAGGGAAAGTCTGTTAAGAAAATTGCTAATGATATTCATGCGGAAATTCACGATTTCAGTTTTTCCCCTGATAGTCATTGGTTGGTTTATAGTTTAACACAGCTTAATCAGCAACGGGCAATCTGGGCATATAAATTTGGTGTAGATAAGGCTGTAAAACTCACTTCTGGCATGAATAATGATTATTTGCCAGTATTTTCTGCTGATGGAAAATATTTATATTTTGCTTCAAATCGTCATGAAAATACTGTTTTTGCAGATAATGAAATGAATGCTTTGACAATCAAGAGCGCAGGGATTTATGTAGCAACCCTACAAGCTGCAACCTCTTCTTTGTTTGCACCGCGCTCTGATGAGGGGATGATTAATAAGGATAAAGTTACAAAAGATAAAATGGCTACTCCTATCCAAATTGATGAAGAAGGGTTAGAAAATCGTATTGTTCCTTTACCTATAGAAGGTGGAATAATTACAGATATGCAGGTTGCAGGGGATAAAATATATTATTTGATGAATCCTCCTCAAACAATTTCTCAGGATTTTCCTGGGGAAAAACCTACTTTACATGTTTATGATGTAAAACAGAGAAAAGATGCCATTATTGAACAGGGTATCCAAAATTATAGTCTTTCCTCTGATGGCCAAAAGTTTTTATATAATAAGAATAATGGTTGGATTGTTAGTGATGCCAAGGAAAAACATATGGATGATAAATCCTTAAAACTTACATCTTTAGCTACCTTTATCATTCCTACTGATGAATGGCGTGAAATGTTTGAAAATGCTTGGCGTTTACAACGTGATCTTTTCGTTAATCCACAGATGAATGGACAAGATTGGCAAGGAATTCATGATCGTTATGCTAAATTATTGTCATTGGTGGGGTCACGTTCTGATGTCAATTATCTCATTGGTCAGATGGTTGGTGAGATCGGTAATTCACATACTTATGTTGGTGGAGGAGATCAACAAGATTTAATCAAAGCGGTACCTACGGCTTTATTAGGGGTTGATTTTGCTTATGATGGGCAAAAACAACGTTATTATCTGGCCAAAATATATTTTGGGGATAATAGTCGCAAAGCCTATCGTAGTCCTTTATCGGAACCAGGACTGAATATTTATGCAGGTGATTATTTATTATCAGTCAATGGTCAGGAAATAAAAGGAGAAGTTAATCCTTATCAGTTTTTTGTGGGGCTTGAAAATCCTGTTCAACTTTCTTTCGAAGATCGAAAAACTAAAGTCGTTAAAAATGTTATGGTTAATACAATTAAAAGTGAATTGTCCTTAAGAGAAAAAGATTGGATTGAACATAATCGCCAATTGGTTGATCGTTTATCAGGTGGAAAAATAGCTTATATTTATCTTTCTGATATGGAGGAGTTGGGGTTACAGCAATTTATCCGTCAATTTTATGCTCAACTCGATAAAAAAGCGGTCATTATTGATGATCGATGGAATGGAGGTGGTTTTATCGATGAAATTCTTTTGGAACGTTTAAGAAGAATTTTGGTGGGTATGACCACGAATCGTGAAAAAATGAGCCATTCTTTGCCAGAACAACTAATTATTGGTCCTAAAGTTACATTAATTAATCAATATTCTGCATCTGATGGAGATATTTTCCCTTATTATTTTCGTAAATATGGTTTAGGAAAACTGATTGGAAAACGAACCTGGGGTGGAGTGCGTGGCATTCGTGGCTTTTGGCCTTTACGGGATGGGGGTTATATTACTGTTCCTGAAGAAAGTCTTTATGGGTTACAATCAGAATGGATTATTGAAAATCATGGTGTAGATCCAGATATCGAGGTTGAAAATACACCAGGTGATTTACAACAGGGACATGATAAGCAGCTTGAAACCGCTGTGCATTATTTACTTAAAGAGTTAAAGGATTACCCAGTATCAATACCTCAACCTCCTTCTTGGAAGATAGCCTATCCTGAAAATGGAATACCATTTGAAAAAAAGTAAAAGACAAAAATATGGTTTATGAGAATGAGCTATATATGTTTTTACTCTGATTTTACTTTTAAAAAGGGACAGGAGAATCAATGAAATTCAATATGATTGTCATTGAATATTTTATGTTTTGTAAAAGTATTAATTTTTAAAAAAAGCTTGATGGTATTTAATGATTTGGTATCCAGATGCCAAAGTGCAATGATCAAGTTTTTTACCTTGTTGGATAGGGCATTGGTACCAACGGTAATTTTCATAAAATAAACCATAACCATCTTCTACTTTACAAGAATTTTTTAAGGTTCCAGCGACAATAGAACATTTTTTATATAAATTTCGTTTATTAACATAAAAATAACCATCGGCGGGATTACAATTAATGGTAACAACACCATTTTCCAGCCAACAACGTTTATATTGGGCATGAATTGTTTGTGTTATTAAACTATTAAGACTAATTTCAATAATGAGTGTTAAAATTAATGGATGAATATGAAAGATCATGGGTCTTTTCTGATTGTTTTTAATAATAAATAAAAGCTGAGTTGAACTTGACTGGTTTTAACAATTTTATAGAGTTATAGTTCTTTTTAAAAGATTTGAAAGAATAAATTTTAATAGGACTTTTAAAATGAAACAGAGTTATAGGAAATGGGCTTTCTTAGTTGGTGTTGCTTTATCCCTATCGATTAATGTAGCAAATGCAATAGGTTTACATTCTTCTATTCCACAACCCTATCAAAAACTTCAAGCTGGTAATTAAGAAATTCATCTAATATATGATTATGAATTCGATCCTTTTCGCAGTCGTTTGTTATTGGTAGATCAATCAGGGAAACCCGTTTTGATTCCAGCAACAACCGCTTTAAACCATAAGGAAGTTAAAACCACGTATCTGTTAAAAGCTGGGAAATATCATTTACAATGGCATGTTTGGAGCTGGAAGGGCGAAGAAAGTACGGGTGACATCCCTTTTGAAGTTTTTAATCCTTAAAACTATTTATTCAATGGCTAGTTTTAATCCTATACCAGCAGCAAGTGGGCAAAAAGGTAAAGCTATTGTAAAACATGCTCCAAGGAGTTGAAGATGGGGTAAAAAGGCAAGATTATGTAATTTTGCATCAATCAGCATGGTGCCAAAAATAAGAACAGGCGTTAATAAGGGAAAAGTCAATAAGGGCAGTAAAAAGACATTTTGTTTCGCCCCAAGGGCAATAGAATTTGCCATCCCTCCAATAAGGGATTGGCAAGCCGTTCCTAAGGATAGGCTGAGGATAAAAATAGGAAGGATAGATATTGGTAGATTATAGAGAAGAGTCAAGGGAATACTTACACAAAGAAGGGGAATACTTGTGCATAACCAATGACTTATTATTTTGGTAAAAGCTAGAAGAGAAGGCGGGATGCCAAGTAAAAAAAGCTGTTCTAAAGATCCATCTTCATAATCCTGATCAAAAATACGTTCCATAGGTAAAAGGGCTGCTAATAAGGTGCAAACCCACAGAACAGCAGGTGCTATTTGTTGTAATTTCTGGGGTTCAGGTCCAAGAGCAAGCGGAAAAAGTGTGCTGGTTAGAATGAAAAATAAAAGGGCTCCAAGTGTATCACTAGCATGCCGGAAAGAAAGTAATATTTCTCGTTGTAAAAGAAGAAAAAAAGGCATGGATATATAAGATCTTACTGTAAAGAAGGTGGAAAAAGATGAAGAATTTTCGCGTTCATTAAAGGTAGTTCCGTATGGGTGCTGACTAAAATAATACCTCCGTTTTCTTGGAAAGAAGAGAAAATTTTTATAAGATTTTGTATATTTTCTTGATCTAACCCAACGGTAGGTTCATCTAATAACCATATTTCTGCAGGTTTTAATAAAATACGTGCCAATGCTGTACGACGCTTTTGACCTGAAGATAATTGTTGGATAGGAATATCAGCTAAATGCGATAAATTAAGTTTTTTAAGCGTTTCATAAAGATTGGTCTGATATAGTTTTGCGTATAAATTAAGGTTTTCTTTCAGGGTTAAAGAGGGTTTTAAGGCATTTGAATGACCCAACCATGCAATATTTTGTATATAATTTGCATGGATTTCTGGATTATCAAAAATTTTTTTTGAATTCCATAAAATATTGCCGATATCAGGTTTTTTGAATCCAGCAAGAATTCTTAATAATGTGCTTTTTCCAATACCATTAGACCCTCGAATAATAAGGGCTTCTTTGGATAATAGAGAAAAATTGATCTTTTTCAGAATTAATTTATCATCTCGAAAAGCACTTAGATTAGCAACAGATATTGTCATATAATAGGTTAAAAAATAATTTTAAATGATAAAAGTACACTGTTTAGTGAAATTGTAAAAGTCTATGAAGAATTGCTTTTATGCTGCTCAGGATATAATAAGTATAGTGTAATTGGCGAGATAACAAATATAAAAAATTGTTTATACACGATTATCTAACGACATAAATTAAGGATATCATTATGAAACTGATTGGTCAGGATAATTTAAAAACTTGCAAAACATTGGAAGTTGATGGAATAACCTATTATTATTTTTCACTTAAGGAAGCAGAAAAAAAATTAGGTTCCTTTCGTCGCTTGCCTAATACTTTAAAAATATTATTGGAAAATGTTTTGCGATTTGAAAATGGTCAATCTTTTACTATAGAAAATGCTAAGGCAATTGTTGAGTGGCAAAAAGATCATCATAGTCAATCTGAAGTTCCGTACCGTCCATCTCGTATTTTAATGCAGGATTTTACCGGGGTTCCAGCTGTTGTTGATTTAGCCGCTATGCGTGAAGGCATGGAACATTTAAAAGGCGACCCACAAAAAGTTAATCCATTAATTCCAGTTAATTTGGTGATTGATCATTCTGTAATGGTGGATAAATTTGGTTCAGATACAGCATTACAAGAAAATATCACGCTTGAATTTGAACGAAATGCTGAACGTTATGCGTTCCTTCGTTGGGGACAAGAAGCATTTAAAGGATTTTCAGTTGTTCCACCTGATACTGGAATTTGTCATCAGGTTAACCTTGAACATATTGCAAAGGTTGTTTGGCTTCGTGAAGAAGATGGTAAAACCTATGCCTTTCCTGATACATTATTTGGAACAGACTCTCATACCACAATGATTAACGGTTTGGGTGTTCTTGGTTGGGGTGTTGGTGGTATTGAAGCAGAAGCTGCAATGCTTGGACAACCTATCACGATGTTGATTCCTGATGTTATCGGGTTTAAATTGGTAGGTAAACTTGCTAAAGGTGTAACCGCAACAGATCTTGTTTTGACGATTACCCAAATGTTGCGTAAAAAAGGTGTTGTTGGAAAATTCGTTGAGTTTTTTGGTCCCGCTTTGGATTATTTACCTTTATATACACGTGCTACTATCGCGAATATGGCTCCTGAATATGGTGCAACCTGTGGCTTCTTCCCTGTAGATCAACAAGCTTTGGATTATTTAAAATTAACAGGACGGGATGAGCATCAAATCAAATTAGTGGAAGCTTATCTGAAAGTTCAAGGTATGTTCCGTGAGCAAAATGCGGAAGAACCTGAATTTACAGATACTTTGGAATTAGATATTGGTACTGTTGTTCCTTCTATCTCTGGTCCTCGTCGTCCACAAGATCGTATTAGCCTTAGTGATGCAACCTCTGCATTTGTTAAAGAATTAGCTTCAGGTTTTCATATTGGAGGTAAAGATCAAGATGTTGCTTGTGCAGTTGCTGGGAAAGATTTTAAACTTGAACATGGTTCAGTTGTAATCGCCGCAATCACCTCTTGTACTAATACTTCCAATACGGAAGTAATGATTGCAGCTGGATTATTAGCTAAAAAAGCACATGTTTTGGGTTTAAAACGGAAACCTTGGGTTAAGACATCTCTTGCACCTGGTTCCAAAGTTGTTAAGGAATATTTAGAAAAAGCTGGATTGATTCCATCTTTGGATGCGCTTGGATTTAATATTGTTGGTTATGGTTGTACAACCTGCATCGGCAATTCTGGGCCTTTGGCACCTGAAATTGTAGATACGATTGAAAATAATAATCTTGTAGCCACTGCGGTTTTATCAGGAAATCGTAATTTTGAAGGCCGTATTTCTCCAAACGTTCGTGCGAACTACCTAGCAAGCCCACCATTGGTTGTTGCTTACGCTTTATTAGGAACTTTACGTAAAGATATTACAAAAGATCCAATTGGTATATCTAAGGATGGTAAGGAAATCTATTTACACGATATCTGGCCTTCTGCTGAAGAAATTAAAGAGGCAATGGCTGCTGCAATTACGAGTGAAGAATTCCGTAAAGGATATGATAACATTAATAAAGGAACAATAGAATGGCAGAATCTAGCCGTTGCGATGGGATCACAAACCTATAAATGGGATTCAAAATCAACCTATGTTCGTAATCCTCCTTATTTTAAAGGGATGAAACAACATCCTGAAGCACGGTATGATATTAAAGGTGCAAGAATTCTGGCACTTTTAGGGGATAATGTTACAACAGATCATATTTCTCCTGCTGGTTCTATTCGTAAAAATTCTCCTGCTGGTCGATATTTGACAGAACATGGAGTTAAAGTAGAAGATTTTAATTCTTATGGTTCACGTCGTGGTAATCATGAAGTTATGATGCGTGGAACATTTGCGAATATTCGTATTCGTAACGAAATGGTTCCTGGTGTTGAAGGTGGATATAGTAAACATTATCCTGATGGTAAAGAAGGTGCGATCTATGATGTTGCTATGGAATATCAAAAAGAAAAAACACCATTAGTTGTCTTTGGCGGTAAAGAATATGGAATGGGATCCTCCCGTGATTGGGCTGCAAAAGGTACAACATTACTTGGTGTTAAAGCTGTTATTGCTGAAAGTTTTGAGCGTATTCATCGTTCAAATCTTGTAGGTATGGGCGTTTTACCTCTTTTATTTGAAGAAGGAACGACACGTAAGACACTTGGATTAAAAGGCGATGAAAAAATCGATATTTTGGGTGTTGAAACATTGAAACCACGTCAGAAATTAACGATAAGAATTACACGTGCTGACGGTTCGCATCAGAATGTTCCTGTTGTTTGTCGTGTAGATACACAAGAGGAAGTAGAATATTATCGTAATGGAGGTATTTTACCTTATGTTCTTAGATTGATGGCTTAATTTTTTTTAAAGCTAATTTTATGAAAAGGCAGTCTGTCTTGGATAGGCTGCTTTTTTTGTTTGTCTGATTTAAAATAACCAATTTTATGAATATGTAATTATAAAATATTTTAATTTATATCTTGTAAAGTTTATATAAGATTGCTAGATTGATAAAAAATTGTCTTCCGTTAGATGTGGGGGGTGGCCTTAATTGGCTGCCTTTTTTATTTTGGATTCTATAAAAAATTCTTCAGATTTACGTATAGAACAGCGTGTTACTGCTTTGATTGAACCCATTTTGATTGATATGGGTTATGAATTAGTAAGAGTAGCTTTGTTAGGTAAACAAACCTTAACCTTACAAATTATGGTTGATCGAGCTAATGGTAGTTTAATTAATATTGAAGATTGTAAACAGATTAGTCATGCTATGAGTGCTGTACTAGATGTTTATAACCCGATTGAAAGTGCATGGACGTTAGAGGTATCATCTGCTGGAATTGATCGACCCTTGATAAGGGTTAAAGATTGGAATCGATTTGCAGGTCATCTTGCGAAGGTTGAAATGATGATTCCTATCGAGGGAAGAAGACGTTTTTCTGGTATCGTTTTGGGGGCAGATGAACAAAATGCTCGTATGCGTTTAGATACAGATCTTGAGGTTGTTTTGCCTTTATCTGAAATTCGTAAGGCAAAATTAGTCCTTACTGATTCTTTAATTGATGCATGTAATCGTATGATTATTGCTTCTTCAACATTTGAAGTTGAATGAAGTGTAAGTGAAATAAAATATCAACCGGTTTAAACTGGTTCATTATTATTGTGAGGTTAAAATGGATACGTCCGTTGCTCGTCCTGAATTATTACTGGTTGCTGATGCTGTTGCTCGTGAAAAAGCTATTAGTCGAGAAGAAATTCTTGAGGCTATGGAACAGGCTATTCAGAAAGCTGGTCGTGCTAAATATGGTCATGAAAAAGATATTCGTGCAACAATTGATCGTAAGACTGGCGAAGTAAGGCTGTCTAGATGGACAGAAGTTGTGGAGGAAATTGAAAATGAAGCTTCACAAATTCCATATAAAATTGCTCTTAAGATTCAACCTGATATTAAAATCGGTGAATATCTTATTGATCCATTGCCTCCGATTGATTTTGGCCGTATTGCAGCACAAACAGCTAAACAGGTTATTGTCCAACGTGTTCGTGAATGTGAGCGAAATCGTCAATATGAAGATTTTAAAGATCGTATCGGTGAAATTGTGAATGGGACGGTAAAACGTACTGAATATGGCAATCTTTTAGTTGAAATTGGCAGTGTTGAAGCATTGTTAAGACGCGATGAGTTGATCCCAAGGGAAAATTTTCGTAATTCAGAACGTGTAAGAGCCTATATTTGTGATGTTCGTAAAGAGCCTCGTGGTCCTCAAATCTTTTTGTCCAGAACGCATCCTGCATTTTTAGCAAAATTATTTGCTCAAGAAGTTCCAGAGATCTATGATGGGATTATTGAAATTAAAGCGGTAGCAAGGGACCCCGGTTCTCGTGCAAAAATGGCTGTTATATCTAAAGATAGTGCTATTGACCCGGTTGGTGCTTGTGTAGGTGTAAGGGGTTCTCGTGTACAAGCTGTTGTGCAAGAATTACAGGGTGAAAAAATTGATATTATTCCTTGGAGTGGGCAAGCTGCTACCTTTGTTGTTAATGCTTTAGCTCCAGCAGAGGTTACGAAAGTTGTTATGGATGAAGAGGCTGGTCGCGTAGAAGTTGTTGTTCCAGATGATCAGTTAAGCCTAGCTATTGGACGTCGTGGGCAAAATGTTCGTTTGGCTAGTCAACTAACGCGGTGGGATATTGATATTTTAACTGAAACTGAAGAATCTGACCGTCGTCAAGAGGAATTTCGTCGTAGATCTGCTATTTTTGCTGAAGAACTGGATGTTGATGATGTGATTGCCGGTTTATTGGTTACAGAAGGTTTTCATACAATTGAAGAGTTGGCTTTTGCAGATCCTCAGGAATTAGCCGAGATTGAAGGATTTGATGAAAACATAGCTCAGGAACTTGTTCAAAGAGCAGAAGAATGTTTGGAAAAACAACATCGTTCTTTGGATGATAAACGACAAGAACTTGGTGTTTCAGATGAAATAGTAGAGTTGGATTGTTTTACTCCACAAATGTTGATCTTATTGGGTGAAAAAGGAATTAAAACATTGGATGATTTGGCTGATCTTGCTAGCGATGAACTTATCGAGATTTTGGGTGCTGATGCTATTGATGAAGAAACGGCAAATGCAATTATTATGAGTGCCAGAGAACACTGGTTTGAAGAAGAGGATAATTCTCAAAAAAAATCAAATAATAGTTAAAATAAAGTAATTATATTTAAATAGTTTAATTATTTTGATTTAATATTTTCTTTTAATTTTGAATAATTTACGCTAATGAATAACAAACCTGATAGTATGACGAGTCGTCAACGTTTCTGTGTAGTTACAAGGGAAAGGGATGATCCTGTAAATTTGATTCGTTTTGTTTTGTCGCCAGATGGATATATTGTGCCAGATTTGTCAGGACGGCTTCCCGGAAGAGGAATGTGGTTGAAAGCTGATCAAAAAGTAATATCTAAGGCAATAGAGACACGTTCCTTTTCACGTATTATGCAATGTCAGGTAAAGGTTCCTGAAAATTTATTATTAATAATAAAGGATGGTTTGCGAAATAGAATCAAAGATACATTAGGTTTTGCAAGACGTGCTGGACAGATTACGTATGGTTTTGTAAAAGTAAGAGAAAAGATTTCTCAAAATATTGCTGGGTTGATTGTACAAGCTATCAATGGTAGTGAAGATGAAAAAAGACGGCTGCTATCGGGGGCAGGTTT
This sequence comes from uncultured Commensalibacter sp., assembly GCA_946699565.1. Taxonomy (GTDB): domain Bacteria; phylum Pseudomonadota; class Alphaproteobacteria; order Acetobacterales; family Acetobacteraceae; genus Commensalibacter. The sequence goes on from CAMPDW010000004.1 coordinate 128,869, forward strand.
TTTACCTATTATTGTACTTTTTACGATGAAAGAGTTAGGGATAATTTTTGGTCGGGAAAATATTGTTCATTCAGCAATCGACAAAGGACCATTTGTAAAAAAGATTCTTTGTGATAATAAACGGTTATCAGGATTAATTAATTAGGGTATAAAATCGATGGAATAAGATAAAAACCCATCGAATGGATTTAAGAACAGGCAGGTATATGAGCGAAGGCAACGATCAAGAACAAGGACAGGGTAAAAAACGTTTATCTTTACGTTCATCAGTGAAAAGGGACGTGGGACAAACTGTCGATGCTGGATCTATTAGGCAAAGCTTTAGTCATGGACGGACAAAAGTTGTGCAGGTTGAGGTGCGTAAAAAACGTAGTGCAGCTGGAAATAAGGAAAAACAAACGAATAGTATTCGTAAGCTTGGCACTAAAAAAACATCTGCTGGTTCAACAAGTAAACGTTCTTTAACAGCTGCAGAATTGGCTATTCGTCAACGTGTTTTAGAAGAACAAAAGCAAGAGTTACATCGTAGGAATTTAGAACGTCAAGAGCAAGAACAAATTTCTATTCTTTCTGAGGCAGAAAAAGCTCGTAAACAAAAAGAAGAAAAAGAAGCTTTAGCTAAAGCCTTGCTTGAAGTAGAAAAAGCGACTCAAGAAAAAAAAGAAGAAACTGTCGCAGAAGAAACCTTTAAAAAAATAGTAAAAGTTAAAAAAATTAAGACTACATCTGCATTACCGTTACGTCGGGTTAAAGTGTCTGATTTTCCTATTCCTGGTGAAATTACTTTGGCTCCGGAACCTGCACCTATGGAGCCTTTGGCAAAAAGAGCTATTTTACCAGAAAAACCTGTCGCTCCTGAACCTTCTGTGAATAAGAAAGGCTCATCTAAAAAAATAATTGTTAAGGTTGCAGATGAATCTGTTGTAAATGTTAAGCCATCTGAAAAAGAAGGAAAAGTCAGTAAAAAACTGAGTGAATCTTCACGTAGAATTAATATTAAAGATGATATGGATGTTGATGAAGGTGAAGGTCGTCGTGGTTCTTCTCGTCGCGGTAGTGGTGTTAGTCGCAAAAGCAGCAGTCGCAGTAAGGGCGGTGATGGACGTCGTTCAGGTAAAATCGATATTCAGGCAGCGATTGAAGGTGAAGACGATAATAAAGTTCGTTCTTTAGCTTCTGTACGTCGTCAAAGAGAACGAGAGCGTCGTCAGGCAGAGCTTGAAAAACTACGTACAGATCAGGTTAAGGTTGTTCGTGATGTTACATTGCCAGAAACGATTACTGTACAAGAGTTAGCTAATCGTATGGCTGCTCGTCAAGGTGATGTTATTAAGGCACTGATGAAAATGGGTGTGATGGCAACGGTCAATCAGTCCTTGGATGCAGATACGGCGGAATTAATTATTGAAGAATTTGGTCATCGGGTTCATCGTGTTGCTGATAATGATGTAGAACTCGGTATTGAAGGTTTGGAAGATAAAGAAGAGGATAAATTGCCTCGCCCACCTGTTGTTACCGTCATGGGACATGTGGATCATGGTAAAACCTCTTTGCTGGATGCTTTGCGGACAACGGATATTGCACATAAAGAGGCGGGAGGGATTACCCAACATATTGGTGCTTATCAAGTTAAAATGCACTCAGGTGCTAAGATTACTTTCTTGGATACGCCAGGTCATGAAGCCTTTACAGCAATGCGTTCCAGAGGTGCTTCGGTTACAGATATTGTTGTATTGGTGGTTGCTGCAGATGATGGGGTTATGCCTCAGACAATAGAAGCGATTAAACATGCAAAAGCAGCTAATGTTCCGATTATTGTTGCTATTAATAAATGTGATTTGCCAGGTGTTAATCCAGATCGTGTAAGACAAGAATTGTTAAGTTATGAAATTGTTGTTGAAAAATTAGGCGGTGATACTCAGGATGTTGAAGTTTCTGCCAAAAAACATATTGGTTTGGATAAGCTAGAAGAGGCAATTATTTTGTTGGCTGAATTGCTTGAGCTAAAAGCAAATCCAAATCGAGTTGCAGAAGGTGCCGTTATTGAAAGTCGTCTTGATAAGGGACGTGGTCCTGTTGCTACCTTACTAGTTCAAAAAGGTACGCTAAATAAAGGGGATATAATTGTTGCTGGTTCTGAATGGGGGCGTGTTCGTGCGATGCTTGATGACAAAAACAAAAACATGAGAAAAGCGGCACCTTCCACGCCTGTTGAGCTTTTAGGATTAACAGGTGTGCCGCGTGCGGGTGAGCTTTTTGTTGTTGTAGATAGCGAAAGCAAAGCTCGTGAAATTTCTGAATTCAGACAACGTAAAGCACGTGAGAAACAAGCAGCTGTTAGAATGGCAGCTCGTGGAACTTTGGATCAGATGTTAGCACGTATTCAAGCTAATGAGCAGAAAGAAATTGTTGTTTTAATTAAAGCTGATGTTCAAGGGTCTGCTGAAGCTATTCAGGCTACTGTACAAAAATTGGAACATGAAGAAATTAGAGTTCGTGTTCTATCAGCGACAGTTGGTCAAATTACAGAAAGTGATGTGCAGCTTGCCAAAGCATCACAGGCCATCATTATTGCCTTTAATGTTAGGGCAACAACACAAGCCAGAGAACTTGCACAGCATGAAGGTGTAGATATTCATTATTATTCAATTATTTATCAGGTTGTTGATGATATTGAACAGATTATCAAAGGACGAATTGCCCCTAAACAACGTGAAAAATTCTTGGGTTATGCGGAAATCCGTAAAGTCTTTACAATTAGTAAAATAGGTAAAGTTGCTGGATGTTACGTAACACAGGGTGTCGTTCGTAGGGGTTGTGGTGTTCGGTTATTGCGGGATAATGTAGTTATTCACCAAGGTAATCTTAGCCAGCTTAAACGTTTCAAAGATGATGTAAAAGAAGTTACTCATGATTATGAATGTGGTCTTTCTTTTGCAGGATATAATGATTTACGTGAAGGCGATGTTGTTGAATGCTATGAAATGGAAACTGTGCAAGCTTAATGAATAAGTTTACTGTTGCAGAGAAGGATTTTTTTAAGAAAGAGTCAACAAAAGGTCCTTCACAACGGCAATTACGTGTTGCTGAAGAAATTAGACATATTTTAGCAGATTTGTTTATTCGCACTGAATTTCGTGATCCTGAATTGCAAGGGCAGAAATTTACAGTGACAGAAGTGCAGATGACTTTTGATTTACGTCATGCAATTGTGTATGTTTCCCATTTAGGGCAAAGTGATGTTGCGGATTTTCTTCCTGCATTAAAACGGGTTACGCCATATTTAAAGAATCAGTTGTCGCAAAAGATACGTTTAAAATTTTTACCTGATTTAAGATTCGAAGCGGACACAACTCTGGACTATGCAGCTAAAATTGAAATGTTGCTCCAAAATCCAAAAGTAGTAAGAGATCTTAAAAAAGAATAATTCTCTTTATTTAATATAATGAGGTTTTATTGATTTGGTTAATTAATTTATTTAATAAAATCTGCTCTAACTTAATGACACTGCTATCATTTGTAATAGAACCAGAAGCTGAAAAGCTTTCTTTTTGTTTGTTGATAGGCAGATGTTCATTTCTAGGGATGATAGACCAATTTGCTTCAAGTGTGGCCATCCCATGTTGATTTCCCAAATCTTGAACGTCTAAATGACTGATATTAATCATGATTTGGCTTGTTGGTAATCCAACCTGTCGTTGATTCGTAATAAATAACGTTGGGTTTTTATCAGATAACGCATGCGTAATATAATCCGTGATTGCTACAGATAATACGCTGCTCATTCTTCCATTGACACTATGGTGAAGGATATTGTTACTGCGTGTAACAATATCTGTTGTATCAAGATAGTCTGGAACCGTAACAGGGGTAATAATTACTGTTGGAGATGTTTCGGAATATTGTGTAACCCTGTTTGTTTGTTGGTTAATATTATTCTCATTAAAAGTATAATATTGAAGTGGAGGCGCGGTACATCCTCCAAGAATAACTAATAAGCCAAGAGATAAAAAAGTTAAAAATTTATTCATTGTTTACGACCAATTAATAATAATTTTGGATTACGTTCAATTTCACGAGAAAATCCACGAAGTGAAGTTGATGCATCAGCAAGATTTTTAAGAATAACTTCTAGATTGTTTCGTGAAGGAGAACGAGGTGAGGTAAGTGTTTTTACATTATTTAAGACATCTGATGCCGAAGAGATTGCGTGATTAGAATTTTCTATTAATGTGTGAAGTTCTTGGCCTCGATTACGTAGTTGCACATCTCCATCAACAAGTAATTTATTGAAATTTTTTAAAAGGCTGTCAATTTTTGTATTGATATGTCTAATTAAAATATTTGTACTATCTGATGTTTTTTTGACACTATCAATCAGGTCTGGAGTCTTTTTATTTAGTGTTTCTGCAAGTTGTCCTATTTTTTGAGCTGTATCATTTAAATTTTTAGAAAGCTGTTCCAGCTGTAAATTCATCAGTTCTGATTTGATTTTTTGAATGGTTGATGGACGTGATGGAATTTCGATATATTGTTTTGCAATATAAGGATGGAAATGGGGTTGATTTTGGGTGTCAAAATCAAGGAAAATATTAGATGTTCCTGTTACAAAGCTTTCCGTACTGATTTCAGCACATAACCCATGTTCAATCATTTTATCCAATAATTTTTTAAAGTTATTATAGCGATATCCTAATCGAATTTTTTTTGGATCAATATTAATAACAACAGGGATATAGGCTTTATGATTGTCCTGATTAAATTGTAAGTTAATAGAGTCTACGGTTCCAACTTGAACCCCCCTAAAGGTAACGGGTGCACCCACGGATAATCCTGAAATAGAACTTGGAAAAACAATAATTGCATGTTCTTTTTTTGAAAAAAGATTAAAATTACTAAAAAAAATAACAGCGCAAAGAGCAAGAATAATCCCGCCTAATACAAAAGCTCCTATAGTGGTTTGTTTATTAATAGTCATTTTTGTTTTTCTTTCTCTTCAGCATTATCGTAACGTTGTCTATGCATGAAATCATAGACTAATTGACAAGGTGGATGATCGTGCATTTCTCTTGGTGAACCATGGGCAAGTGGTGTCTTTGATTCTGCATCCAAGAATATGCCATCATCAGCAATGGTAAATAAACTTGATAACTCGTGGCTGACAATAATGATGGTTGTACCTAAACCATTACGGAGGGTAAGAATTAAATCATCAAGACGTTTAGAAGTAATTGGATCAAGACCCGCCGAGGGTTCATCAAAAAATAATATTTCGGGATCTAAAGCAAGTGCTCTGGCTAATCCGCATCGTTTTCTCATGCCTCCGCTTAATTCAGAAGGATAAAGATTGATGGCATATTCCATACCAACGAGACCTAATTTAAGCTCTACTAGGCGATGAATCATTTCGGAAGAAAGTTGAGTAAATAATTGAAGGGGCAGAGCTACATTTTCACCAACGGTCATAGAACTCCATAATGCGGCATTTTGAAATAAAATACCAAAATTACGAGCAATTTTAATACGCCTTTTTCTTGAAGACTGCCAATAATTTTCATCTTTTACAAAATAATCTCCTGCAATGGGTTCTAAAAGACCGATCATGGATTTTAAAAGTGTACTCTTGCCACAACCGCTTCCACCCATTAGGGCAAAAATACTACCACGCTTAACATTAAAATTAATGTCTTTTTGAATAATTTTCGAGTCATATCCAATTGTTAAATTTTTAACAGATAAAAGAGATTGATCAGACAGTTGATTATCCATGATTATATTCCAATCATATCTGCAATAACTGCAAAGATTGCATCAATAGCAATCACACCAACAATACCGGTAACCACAGCACGTGTTGCCGCCAAACCAACATCAACCGCACTACGTCCAGATTTTAAACCGATATAACAACTACTGACACCAATAAATATGGCAAAAGCAACAGTTTTTACGCTTCCAAAGACAAATTGATTAAAAGCGACGGCATTAAAGCTTTGTTGTAAAAAACCAATGATTGAAACTTTGAGCATAAAGATGGAAACAATTAAACCACCCAAAATGCCCATGAAACAACCATATAAATATAAAAGAGGCATGGTAATCACGAGTGATAACATTGAGGGAAGAATAAGGTAATCCATGATGGAAACCCCTAAAACTTTTAATGCATCAATTTCCTCGTTACTTTGCATTGTTGAGATGCGTGCCGCATAAGCTCCGCCCGTACGACCAGAAATAACAATAGCACTCATTACAGCAGCCATTTCTCTTACCGTGGCAATGCTTACAAGATTGGCAACATAGGCATCCGCAGCAAACCTACGTAATTGAACCGCACCAACGAATCCAAGAATGGCACCGACAAGAAAGTTAACAATACTGATAATTAAAAGTGCTGAAGGACCTGCATTTTGTATATCTGTAATTAAATCAACTATTCGCATATATGAGCGACCTGCAAAGGATTTAAACACACCAATAGCAACTTCTTTGAGCATTTGAATCGTAATGCCAAGGTTTGTTAATCCTTTGATTGTCCACCCGCCAATCGTATAGAATGGACGAAAAGGTGCTAACTGTTTTTTCGGAGCTTCTTCTTTACTTTCATGTAAGAGTGAGAGGAGTTCTTGGGCTGATTTAGGTAAATTATCATCAGAAACTTTTAAATGATAATGGGTTGCCTGACATTTGATATCCCAAAGAAATATGATTAGGCCACTATCCCAATTTTTTAAGTTTTTTGTATCAAAATAAAGTGTTTGATTAGCAGGTATTTTTTTTAAATGATCACACGAAAAACTGGGAATATTATTGTTTTTGGCTAACCATTGTCCATATAAAGAAATGATATAATGATTTTCAAACTTCTCTAGTTTCCATTGAGGCTGTTGATCTGATTGTATATCGTTCATGCTTCATCTAAATTCAGAATAATTTTATAGTCATAATGTTATGCTATAAAGATAAATACGTAAAATTTTATATATTTATACCTATATGAATGTAATTTATTATAAGTTTGTTTTTTTGTATATAATATGGTTTTTTTGAAAAAAGTAACTATGTAAAGAAGATAATTATTGGTAATATAAAAGTTACTTTATAAATATTTAGGGCTTTTAATTGATTGATGCAAAATAAACGCAAACAGAGACTCAATGGTTGGCTACTTATTGATAAGCCTTTGAATGTTACCTCTGCTTTCGTTGTAAATAAGATAAAACATACTTTTAATGCTAGTAAAGTTGGCCATAGCGGTACATTGGATCCTTTGGCAACTGGGTTATTGCCGATTGCTTTTGGGCAAGCAACGAAAACGATATCTTATATTATAGACAAAAAAAAGATTTATAATTTTGAATTAACTTTTGGGGAATCACGTTCAACCGATGATGCTGAGGGGGAAGTTCTGGAATGTTCAGAGGTTAGACCAAGTGATGAGCAAATTAATCAAGCTTTACAATCGTTTCAGGGGGAGATTCTTCAAATTCCTCCTATTTTTTCAGCGATAAAAATACAAGGTAAACGTTCGTATGATTTGGCACGTCAGGGTGAAAAACCTCAATTAAAAGAACGACTAGCACGGATAGATTCTTTTCGAATGATAAAACGGATAGATAAAAATCGTGTAATATTTGAAGTTGTTTCTGGAAAAGGTGTTTATATGCGCTCTTTAGCCAGAGATTTGGCGGTTGCCTGTAATACAGTGGGTTATATTTCTGTATTACGCCGCCTTCACGTTGGTCCATTTGATATTGCTGATGCTTTTTTACTGGACAAAATCGTTGAAAATGGCAAAAAAGGAATTGCTTCTTTAGATATGCTTCTTCCTATTCAAACTGTGCTGGACGACATCCCGGCTCTAGCTATGACAGAAGATGAGGCTAAATTTTTGAATTTCGGTCAATCTATTGATTTAACCGAAATTCAAGGTCGTTTTGAAATGAATATAGATTCCTTTGATGGGATTGTTCGTGCAATGAAAGAGGGGCAGTTAATAGGATTATGTCATTTAAATAGAAAAAGGCTGCGTCCTGTACGTATTTTTAATAATTAGAAATTAAGAAAGGATATACGATGTCGATTACGCCAGACCGTCGCACTCAATTGATTAAAGAATATCAAGCGAAAGAAAATGATACGGGCTCTCCAGAAGTGCAGATCGCATTATTAACAGAAAGAATTAATAATTTGACTGAACATATGAAAGAACATGCCAAGGATTTTCATTCTCGTCGTGGTTTATTAAAGTTGGTTGGGCAACGTCGTCGATTATTGGCTTATATCAATCGTGTTGATCAAAATCGTTATGAAAATTTGATTAAGCGTTTAGGTTTACGTCGTTAATAAAAATAAAGACTGATTTATTTTAAGTCAGTCTTTATTTTATAGTTAAAAATTAAGAATTATATTTATAAGTAAGAAAGTTTTTTTTAGTATCCAGCTTTACAGCGTTTCAGGCCACATGGTGTGAAAATAAATAAGTAAAAATACTCCATGCCGTCCGAAACGCTGATATTTACAGCATCAAATGTAATGATGGTTAAAGAAAAATTTTCTTGCATAATAACGTTATAGGATTAAACATGTTTAAATATTATCGTAAGGAAATTGAATGGGGGGGACGTTCTCTTATTCTTGAAACAGGTAAAATTGCCCGTCAGGCCGATGGTGCAGTAATGGCAACTTATGGTGGAACAACCGTTTTATGTACGGCTGTTGGAAACAAAAAAGCCAATCCAGATCAAAATTTTTTTCCATTAACCGTTTATTATCAGGAAAAAGCTTTTGCAGTTGGTAAAATACCAGGCGGATTTTTTAAACGTGAAGGACGTGCTTCTGAAATCGAAACCTTGATTTCTCGTCTTATTGATCGTCCTATTCGTCCTCTATTTCCTGATAATTTTTATAATGAAGTACAAGTTATTGCAACTGTTTTAAGTCATGATATGGAAAATGATCCTGCAATTGTTGCGATGATTGGTTGTTCAGCAGCATTAACTCTTTCCGGTATTCCTTTTCTAGGACCTATTGCTGGGTGTCGTGTAGGATATATTAATAATGAATATATTCTAAATCCAATCTTAGCAGAAATGGATCAAACTAAACTTGATCTTGTTGTTGCAGGAACTTCTGAAGGTGTTTTGATGGTTGAATCTGAAGCGCAAGAATTAAGTGAAGAAGTCATGTTGGGAGCGGTTAATTTTGGTCATAAGGCATGTAGAATTGTTATTGACGCAATTATTGCGTTGGCAGAGCATGCCGCACGTCAACCATGGGAATTAGCTGAACCTACTGCCGAAGAAAAGAAATTAAAGACCCGTATTGATAAAATTGGTCGCAAATTCTTGGTTGAAGCTTATAAGGAAAAAGAAAAACAGGCTCGGTATGCTTTATTAGATGCGGCCCGAACGAAGATTATTGATAAATTAGTTGAAGAAGAGTTCGATATTACGAAAGCCAATTCTATTATTGATAAGTTGGAAGCGGATATTGTTCGTAATTCTGTTTTAAAAACAGGGTTGCGGATTGACGGACGTGACCTGACAACCATTCGTCCAATTATTAGTGAAGTTGGTGTTCTTCCTAGAACACATGGTTCTGCACTTTTTACAAGGGGTGAGACTCAGGCTTTGGTTATAACAACTCTTGGTACAACGCAAGATGAACAAGTGGTTGATGCCCTTGAAGGCGAATATCGTTCAAACTTTATGTTACATTATAACTTCCCTCCTTATTCTGTAGGAGAATGTGGTCGGCTGGGTTCTCCTGGACGCCGTGAGATTGGTCATGGAAAACTGGCTTGGAGAGCGATTCATCCTTTGTTGCCAAGTAAGGAAAAATTTCCATATACCATGCGTGTTGTGTCTGAAATTACTGAAAGTAATGGTTCTTCTTCTATGGCTACGGTTTGTGGAACCTCTTTATCCCTGATGGATGCTGGTGTGCCTTTGGAACGTCCAGTAGCAGGAATTGCCATGGGATTGATTAAGGAGAAAAAAGGCGTTGCTGTTTTAAGTGATATATTAGGGGATGAAGATCATCTTGGAGATATGGACTTTAAAGTTGCTGGAACAGAAGTTGGTGTAACTGCGTTGCAGATGGATATTAAAATTACATCTATTACTCCAGCTATTATGAAACAAGCTTTGGAACAGGCACGTGAAGGGCGAATTTATATTTTAAGTGAAATGGCAAAAGCATTAACAGAAAGTCGTAATGATATTGCTGAAAATGCACCCCATGTTATTGTTATGGAAGTTCCCAAAGAAAAAATTAGGGATATAATTGGTACTGGTGGAAAAACAATTCGCGAAATTGTTGAATATGCTGGTTGTAAAATTGATATTGATGATAACGGTACAATACAGATTGCTGTGACATCAAATGAACAGGCAGAAAAAGCAAAAGAACGTATTAATGCAATTATTGCGGAACCGGAAGTTGGACGTATTTATACTGGCAAGGTGGTAAAAATCACTGATTTTGGGGCTTTTGTTAATTTCATGGGTGCCCGTGACGGATTGGTACATATTTCTGAATTATCAGCAGGACGTGTAGGTCGTACAAGTGATGTTGTTAAAATGGGTGATATGGTCAAGGTTAAAGTTGTTGGTTTTGATGATCGTGGAAAAATTAAGCTTTCCATGCGTGAAGTAGATCAGAAAACAGGGGAAGATATCAGTGAAACTGTAGGGGTAAAGAATAACGTATCGTCAAGGAATCGTGGTGACAATCAGTCCAAACGCTCATAGTTTTTTTATGTATATCAATTCTTATAAAAAAGAAGATTCTTGATTTTTTTATTCGAATAAATATAAGTGGGCTATTTAAAGTTTTATGATTTTAACTATATATAGTCTACTGCGTATAGAGCAGGAGTAATAATGAAAGCAGTTAATTCAATTCGTATAGGAAATAAGGAAGTTCTTCCTTTGATTGAAGGGGGTAAAGGAATTTCCGTTTCTACAGGAGAATCTGCTGGTCATTGGTCTGCTGCGGGTGGAATAGGCACGATTTCGATTGTCAATGCTGATAGTTATGATAAAGATGGTCTTGTAATTCCACAGATTTATCATGCTAAAACAAGACGTGAACGGCATGAGGAACTTATTAAATATGCAATTCAAGGCGGGATATCTCAGATAAAGATAGCTCGTGAAATTGCAGGTTTAAATGTTCCTCTTCATGTTAATATAATGTGGGAAATGGCTGCCAGCGAATTGATTGTCTCTGAAGTTCTGGAGCAATCCAAAGGTTTAATTAACGGTATTACTTGTGGGGCTGGAATGCCTTATAGGTTATCAAAAATTGCAACCAAACATAATTTATATTATTATCCGATTATTTCTTCTGGTCGTGCTTTCAATGCGCTTTGGCGTCGTTCTTATAGAAAAACACCTGAATGGCTAGGGGGTGTTGTGTATGAAGATCCTTGGCGTGCAGGGGGGCATAATGGTTTATCAAATAGTGAAAACCCATTAGAACCACAAAATCCTTTTCCACGTGTTGTGGAACTAAGAAGGATCATGAGTCAATATGGATTGGATCATGTACCAATTATTATGGCGGGAAGTGTTTGGTGGTTATCAGAATGGGAAGATTGGATTGATAATCCAGATTTAGGGTTAATTGCTTTCCAATTTGGAACACGTCCTTTATTAACAAAGGAAAGCAAAATTCCCCAGGCATGGAAGGATCGTTTACGGACGTTGAAAAAAGGTGATGTATATTTGAACCGTTTTTCTCCTACTGGTTTTTATTCTTCTGCTGTTAAAAACAGTTTTCTCAAAGAATTAACAGAGCGTTCAAATCGACAGATCACTTTTTCAAAGGAAGCCGTTGAAAAGATGAATGTTCCCTTTGAATATGGCGTAAGAAAACGTTTGGTATATGTTACCCAAGAAAGTTATGAGAATATTAAAAAATGGGAAAGCGAGGGCTTTACACAACCTATGCTAACGCCTGATCAGACTTATATTTTTGTAACGCCAGAAAAAGCAAAAGAGATTCAGCAAGATCAGAATAATTGTATGGGTTGCTTATCAATGTGCCAGTTTTCAAATTGGTCACAGGAAGGGCCAAATTACTCAATAAGTGATAAACCTGATCCACGTTCGTTTTGTATTCAAAAAACATTGCAAACAATTGTTCATGCTCGTGGACCCAATGCAGCAGACATAGTTGATCATAATTTGATGTTCAGTGGAACAAGTGGCTGGCGTTTTGGAACTGATCCTTTTTATGATAATGGATTTACGCCAACAGTTAAACAACTAGTCAATCGTATTTTAACAGGATATTAATAATCTAGTATTTATAAGTTAGCTACTTTTATAATTGTGGAAAGTAGCTAATTTTTTTATCAATCATTATTATATGATTTTAAGAATAATCTTTAATAAAGAAATATATTTAATATATTATTTTACTATTTTAAAGCTTTATTTCCAATATCTGTACGCCAAATACCATCTTTCCAGTTAATTTTGTGAACGGCTTTATAGGCGATTGTTTGCGCTTGTTTAAGTGTTTTATTAAAAGCCGCAACGCATAAGACCCGACCTCCAGCTGCACAAAGTTCATGTTGAGCGTTATAGGTTGTTCCAGCATGAAAAACTTTTACATGGGGCAGGGATTCAGCTTGGTCAATATTTTGAATAACCCCACTAACTACGGGTGTTCCTGGATATCCTTTTGCAGCCATAACGATGCAAATTCCTGTTTGATCAGAAAATTTGATTTTTGATTTTTTTAGTTTTCCTTGACTAAGATTATAGAGGATATCCAACAAGTCTGATTCCAGTCGAGGGAGTAAGACTTCTGCTTCAGGATCTCCAAAACGAACATTATATTCAATTAGATAGGGTCCTTTATTTGTAATCATTAACCCTGCAAAAATGATGCCACGGAATGGAGTTCCCCGTTTTACCATTTCATGTAGCATTGGTCTGACTGTTATATCCAACGCTTTTTCTTGGGCTGCATGATCAAAAAAAGGTGGAGGTGATATTGCTCCCATTCCACCAGTATTAGGTCCTGTATCATTATCGCCAATACGTTTGTGATCTTGAGCTGCTCCAATTAAAACGGCATGTTTTCCGTCGCAAAAGGCAAATAAGGAAACCTCTTCTCCTGTCAGAAATTTCTCGATAACGATTTTATTGCCTGCTTCGCCAAAAAGGTTATTTTGTAGGATTATTTGGATCGCTTTTTCAGCTTCTTGAAAGGTATAGGCGATAATAACGCCTTTTCCTGCTGCTAATCCATCTGCTTTGATGACAATTGGAAAAGATTGGGTTTTTAAATAAGCAATCGCTTGTTTACTGTTTGTAAATTCTTTCCATACTGCAGTGGGGATTTGAGCAACATCGCAGATCATTTTTGTGAAACTTTTACTTCCCTCCAGCTGGGCAGCTGCTTGACTGGGACCTGCACAAAGGATTCCAGCATGCTGACAAGCATCAGTTAACCCCTTAATCAAAGGTAATTCTGGGCCAGGAATAACAAGGTTTATATGATTATCTTGTGCAAATTTTACTAAATCGGTAATATTATCTACCTTAATGTTTATATTATTACCATATTGTGCAGTACCTGGGTTTCCTGGTGCAATAAAAAGCTTTGTAAGATTGGGTGAGCGAGCAAGAGCCATGGCAAGGGCGTGTTCTCTTCCCCCAGAACCGACGAGTAAAACGCGCATAGAGATTTCCTTTACTGATGTTTCTTTTTTTGGGATAAGGCTGTATCATATTTATGTTTATAGACGAGCAATTTTCGGATCGAATGACGGATAATATACCAGAATTTAGTGTAGGGGATATATCTACAGCGATTAAACGTGTTTTGGAAGGAAATTTTTCCCGGATAAAAATAAGAGGAGAAATAACTGAGTTAAAGCAATATCCATCTGGGCATATTTATTTTTCTTTAAAAGATGAAAATGGAAAATTAACGGCAATTATTTGGCGGATCAAGGCGACGAAACTTACTATAAAACTTGAAAATGGTATTGAAGTTATTGCAACAGGTAAGATTTCTTCTTATGGAGAACGTTCATCCTATCAGCTTATTATTGATCAGATTGATTATGCAGGCGAAGGGGCTTTATTAGCTCGTATTGAAAAATTAAGAAAGAAATTAGAAGGTGAAGGTTTGTTTGTTCAGGAAAACAAGCTCTCTTTTCCTTTATTACCGAATGTAATAGGAGTGATTACGTCCCCTAAAGGCGCAGTTCTACATGATATTCGCACAACGATTCAACGTCGGTTTCCTAGGGATATTTTGGTTTGGCCAGTAGCGGTGCAAGGCGAAGGGGCAAGTGAACAAATTGTTCAAGCCATTATTGGATTTAATTCCCTTTCCGTTCATGGTAAAATTCCACGTCCTGATATTTTGATTGTTGCACGAGGAGGTGGATCGCTGGAAGATCTAATGGCTTTTAATGATGAGATAGTGGTAAGAACCGCTGCAGCATCAAAAATTCCTTTAATTTCAGCTGTTGGACATGAAACTGATACAACCTTGATTGATTTTGCTTCGGATCGTCGGGCTCCGACTCCAACAGCTGCTGCTGAAATGGCGGTTCCTTCGCAGATTGATCTTGTAGCCAGAATAATGCAGCTAGTTACTCGTTCCAATAAGGCCTTCATGCAGATTGTTCAGTCTTATCAATTGCGTTTGAATAAAGCTATTTCTAAATTGCCAGATATCCCTACTTTGTTGGCACAAAATCGTATGCGGTTGGATGATCGTTCCTATCGTTTGGATTTGGCACTTCCAGCATTAGTGATGAAAAGAAAACATCAACTTTCTTCGATTCAATTTGCAAATCAATATGTTTTTGGTTTGTTTGATCGATTGAAAAGGCAGCTTGTTTTTGATGAAAAACAATATGAAATTGCTTGGCAACATTATATTCGTCAGCAAAAAAATAATTTACCTATCATTCCTGTATCGATGGTGAATGCTGTTTTAAGACAAAAACAGTTAGAATTAGAAAATATTATGGCAAAACTGGAAGCTTTATCTCCAAAAGCTGTTTTAGCAAGAGGTTATGTGTTGGTTCAGAATAAAAAAGGTCAAGCTGTAACTAAATCAAAAGGATTAAAGGTTGGATTTGATTTGATCTTAACTTTTCATGATGGGCAGAGAGACGTAAGAGTCCTAAAAAAACAAGATATACGTCAAAAAAATTTGGATATATAAACTCGTTGTAAAATTTTTACATAATTTTATATTCAAATATTTATTTTTTTTAATTTTCTATTTGACCTTTTTAATCTTCGTGCTATTAATCCTTTTATAAAGTGCGAGCTTGGCGGAATGGTAGACGCTCAAGACTTAAAATCTTGTGTCCGTTTTGG